>CAYMUT010000091.1:0-1547 GCA_964393625.1 uncultured Pseudomonadales bacterium | reverse complement strand
CCTCGCCCCTAAAGGGCATAGTTTAGGCAGTTACACAGAATTCAGTACAGTCTCAGATCTGACAGCGCTGACAGATGCAATGCGTGGCTCCTATCTGGGCCCGGCTTTTTCGAAGCCGGAGGTGGAAACCCAACTCGATTCGCTGGGTGCTTTCTTCGAGCAGATCAACGGTACCCCCTGTCACACATGTCGATTGCAGTGCCCGAATCCAGACAGTCCAGCGGGACACCAACCCCATGTATCATGCCGGCATCCCGGAGTTCCAGCGATCAGCAACTTAGAGTATGCAAATAGGTTCCCGAACAGCATGCCAATCGATACTTCTCGGCCACAGACAACATAGCGGTTATTCTTCTTATCCCTGATGGTCAACTTTTCACCCGTCGTTCGCCCTTAAACGACAACACACGGAACTCACGCCACGGAGGCGGTCCTGAGGTCGCTTACCTGGATCGAGCGCGCAGAGCCGGCAAGCCCTGGTGCCTCGCCAAGCGCCCGGCTGCTATCAATTGATGCCGATCACTATACTGGGATCCAACATGGATACACCCGATTCGCTATAAAGATCGGCCATGACGCGAATAGATCATTGCAGTCAGGAATCTTGAGACTCTCGATTTCGCTGTTTCCGTAACAGAGCTCTACAAACAGGCTCTCGCAGCTGATAAAGATAAGATATTGAAAGCTTCGGCGCGTGGGTTTCTGACGTTGCTGGAGGCTGCGGGAACCGGCTAATTAGCGCCGCTTGAAAAGCCTGTGCTGGCAAGTAGATGAGACGTCATTAGTCGCGTTGCATGTCCCGGCGTTTGGATTGCTACGATCGTATCCTGTCTGACATTTCAGGCCTACGATTGTCACTGGGGGCGGAGCGCGTTCCTGATCTGCTCCAGCTCCGCAGCGATATTGTCGCTCATACCGCTGATGGCGCCGCCTTTGCCGTCGGCGTCGAACGACCAAGTGGTGCCTGACCATACCAGACGCAAGCCCTGTCCCTGCAGCAAAAAAGCATTGACCTCGGCGAACACTTCTGTGCCCTGTGTGTAGTTCTGTTCGACCGACTTGGTATATTCATAGAACTCGGCCAGATCCGGATTGTCCAGAGAGACGCGGGCAGGACTCTTTATCAGCCCGTCTTCGCCCGGTATCACCTGGTTGACCACGAGCACGGCCAGCGCCTGCTTGGCATTGGCCGCTTTGACAAGCTCAGTACGGTTCGTTTCTGCGAGCGCCGGCAGGTCAGCATGGCTAGCAAACGCGACCATGTCGCGGGCGCCAATGTCTGCCACCAGCTGATCTTCAATGGCGCGTCTGAGGTTCTCATCGCTAGCGTAGCCCAGCACATAAAGGCCGACTTTGCTGGAAAAATCGTAGGTGACGACGGCGGATTTGCTGGAGCAGGCCGCCAGCAGCACGACCGCAACAAATAATACGTTTTGAGACAACGCGCTTCTCTCCTATGCAGATGGCGGTCCTCATGCTAGCACAGCTTCTTGCTGAGCGGCTCAGGCGCGCCTTCGAGTTCGATGTGACGATTTGCGCATTGTGCG
>CAYMUT010000090.1:0-1789 GCA_964393625.1 uncultured Pseudomonadales bacterium | reverse complement strand
ATTGGTCTGCGGCGATTTCACCTTGGTCTTCGTATGATCAATGTCGTTGATTGCCAGGAACAGCTGGTAGTCATGCGTTTCAGCACGGCCACAATATTCAGTTCCGCGGTCAGTCAGGATACGCAGTAGTGGCAATCCGTGAGACTCGAGGAACGGCAGCACCCGATCATTGAGAAGGTCGGCAGCCGTGATCGGCGTCTTCGTCGTATACAGCTTGCAGTGAGCGATTTTGCTTTCGGTGTCGACAAAGGTCTGCTGGTAAATTCTGCCAACACCTTTCAAAGTGCCCACGTAGAAGGTGTCCTGGGAGCCCAGGTAGCCAGGATGGGCGGTTTCGATCTCACCGGAAACCTCATCATCCAGCTTTTTACGTTCCAGCGCCTGGACTTGAGATTCGGTCAGAACGATGCCTTCCTGCGCGACTTTTTCTTCAAGCGCTTTAAGCCGATTTTTGAAATTGGCCACTCCATGACGCAGCCATATGCTCCGAACCCCGCTGGGCGAAATAAAGACGCCCAGCTTACGCAGTTCATTGGAGGTTCGAGCTTGGCCATGGGCAGGCTCATCAATCGCGTACTTCAGCACGGCTTCTTCCACCGCGGGGTCCGTTCGGTTTTTGAGATTCGGTTTGCGGCGATCTGCTTCGAGTAGCGCTTCTACACCGCCTTCTTCCACGGCATTTTTGTAGCGATAGAACGTGTCTCGAGACAGGCCCATCATCTGGCAGGCCTTCGAAACGTTGCCGAGTTCTTCGGCCAGATTCAACAATCCGACTTTGTGTTTAATGATGCGATCGTTAGTATCAAGCATGAGGGTTACCTCTTGTATGGTTTCGATGATTTGGTTGGCACCTTCATCAAAACCGGTAACCCTCAATTTTTCAATCAATGTGTCAGATCAGGTCTGAACTACTCCAGATAATACAAATAACGTAGCCCTTTAGGTATTTCTCTTCAGGATTGCGAAACATCCCCTTAGCCGCCTAACACCGAGTTAAGCCGCAAGGCGGTTTTGGCACGAGCGTTGCGGATGCAAGCGGAGTGACAAGTTCCATTGTCGGCTTCAACTCATCGTTAGGCGGCGGCATCATCTTCTAGGTCCCATCCAGGGAACACTAACACCGATGGATGAACGCGAAGTGCTCGAGCGAGTTTCTTAGCACGCTCAACGCCGAGCTTTGTGCGGTCCGTTTCTATTGCTGAAATCGTGGATTGAGGAATGCCGGTTAGCTCAGCTAGTTGATTCTGAGACAACTCCTGCAACTCTCTGACGATTCGAACTGATTCGCCAACGCTGACTTGAATTCTTTTTTTTGCTTTACGGTATTCAGACATAGCTACTTTCTTCGATAGTCATGTGCCGTAACGGAGACTACTTCGACTGTGATGATGTCTCGCTCGACTCTGTAGATAACACGATATTGCTGATTGAGTCGGGAAGAGCGGTGACCTTTCCAATCGCCGCGAAGAGCTTCGTCGTTGAACCCTCTAATTTGGCGTAACCCTTGGGGCCCAGATGCTCGAACAATCTCTTTCCAGATCTCGTATCTTTGCAGTATCTCCTGTGGGAGTCGTTTAACCTGGCGATCTACCCGCCTGTGTTCAAGGATATCCCACATTCAGACATAATACATACCATATATGGTATGTAAAGACTGAGGTTTGAAGTAGTGTCTCCCGCCGCCTAACACCATATTGAGCTTGCACCAAATAGTAAGCTCAGGCGCCGTATCGCGCCTGCAAACAACGCTTTTCCCTCAGCCAGGCCGAGACAAAAAGATCAGCACCAC
>CAYMUT010000089.1:0-1871 GCA_964393625.1 uncultured Pseudomonadales bacterium | reverse complement strand
GAGTTCGCGGTTGCACACGTACCGGCGGAGCGCGAGTCTGCTTGATGTGGTTGAGGCTGAGGTCTACACCGCCGAGATGGCCTGGGCCAATGGTACGTCACCATCGAGCAGGCTGAAGGTCTTGCCGATTGTGTTGTCCGAATCGAGACACGCCACAAGCGCTGCTGCCAGGTTTTCTCTGGACGTCATCCCACGTCCGTGAAGTTCCGGACTTACCTGCACCCTTTCAGTGGCAGGTTCGTCGGTCAATCCACCCGGGCAGACGATCGTAAAGTCCAGGTCGGTTTCAACCAGGTGGTTGTCCGCATGCGCTTTTGCGCGGTGGTAATGCGCAATGGGTGACTGGCTGTTTACGTCGTTGTTGATGGAGCTGAGCATGATATAGCGGCGCGCACCTTGCACCTGCGCCGCTACCATGGAACGAATGGCTCCGATGTGATCCACCAGGACAGTTTTGTCCTTTCCGGTGTGACCACCGGACCCGGCCGCAAAGATGATTGCATCGCAGTTCTTCACCGCGTGATCGATGGGGTACTCGAGATCGGCCAGCACCGTGGACACACCCAGATCGTCAAATCGGGCGCGCTGCGAAGGGTCGCGGATCATGGCAACAGGATCATGCTCACTTTCCACCAACCGCCTGACGACACGCGTGGCCGTGTTCCCATTCGCGCCAATAACCAGAACCTTCATGTTCACCCCAGATCAGACAGTTCATCTACCGAGTAAGCAATAAAGCCTGCGCGGAATCAACCGGCCGACCAGAGTGTCCTCCCTCGACAGGCGCTTTCGGGGCAGGCACAAGCGTGAAAGAGCCAGGCATTTTGCTGCCGGACTTGATATCTTGGAACACCGGCTCGCACGTCGCGCCGGGGTTTGCCGACCGCGATCACCACGGGGGCCGCATGGACAAGCTGATATCCAGAACTGCACAGGCCCTGGTTCTGCTCACACTGCTTGCGTACGCATCACCCGCCTTACCACTCGATCAAGCCGCTTTGCAGGCGCTGCTGGAAACCATTCGCACGCAGAACGAAATGCCAGGCGTTCGCGCTACCGTCATGTGCCCCGACCGTACCCTGATCGAGGGTGCTGCAGGTCTTGCCGATGTCGAGAACAACATACCCATGGACACCACGACACCCATGCCTGGCGGCAGCACCGGTAAGACCTTTGTGGCAGCCGTCGCCATGCTGTTGGCGGAGGAAGGCAAACTGACGCCGGAGAGCAGGGCGTCGCAGTGGTTGGGTGATCGGGAGTGGTTCACGAAGCTGGAGTACAGCGATGACATCGAGATCGGCCACCTGCTCTCGCACTCGTCGGGCGTGGCCGATTACCCCGGCCGCCCCATGTTTCTGGCCAAGATGGTCTGGCGGGTGCTGCGCAACGGCAGCGCCTATTTCGAGCCCGAGGAACTGATCGGCTTTGCCGGCCGGCAGGCACTCTTTGAACCAGGCGAGGCGTTTGCCTACTCCGATGTCGGGTACCTGATTCTGGGTCGCGTCATCGAAGCCGCATCAGATCACAGTTACCATGACCTGCTGCGCGAACGCATCCTGGACCCGCACGGGCTGACCATGGTGCAACCGGTAACCAGCCTGAAACTGGCCACGCCCGGTTACCAGGGCGGAGTCAGCACGCTCCGCGAAGACGGCACGCCCAAGCTTGATCCCCGCACCGAATGGACCGGCGGTGGTCTCAATCTTACGCCCACGGGGCTGGTACTTTTCTACCGTCTGCTCGCGGACGGGCAACTGGTCTCACCTGCAAACCTGGAGTTGATGACTGAACCAATGTGGTGCCGGCCTGATAACCCCGCCTCGTGTTACGGGTATGGGCTGTTTGTGGACGACCGTGGCACAATGTTCAGT
>CAYMUT010000088.1:0-2320 GCA_964393625.1 uncultured Pseudomonadales bacterium | reverse complement strand
CCGGGTGGCGCCGGGCTCCCTCGATTCCGCAGGGGCAGGCTCAGGCTCCGGCGCAGGTTCCGGCTGGGGCTCAGGTTCCGGCTGGGGTGCAACACTTGCCCGTACTTTCACCGTGCTTTGCGTAATACCACCTAGACCGCTGCAGGTCAGGGTAAACTGTTCGGTTTGCTGCAGTGCGCCACTCTGATAAGTACCCTGCAACTCAACATCGCCAGTCCACCCGCCGGACGCAACACACTGATCCGCGCGGCTGGCAGCCCAACTCAGCACCGTTACATCACCCAGGTCAACTTGATCGGCATCCGCCGACAATGAAATAACCGGTGGCATGGCCGTATCCTGCTCAGCGGTTCTACTGTTTAAGTCTTCAACGAGACTCTCATCCGCGAGGCTCACTCGCTCGGCCAGTCCGCTCACGGTCTCGTGATTGGCTGCATCCAGAGCACTACCCAGCGCCGCACGCACTGAACCGGCAGACACACCGTCAAGCACACTCATCAGTTCCATGAGCGCAGCATCGCCGTACACGCCCTGCAACACCGCAAGCGCATCTGTCGTCTGGGCAAGCGCGCCAGCACTCAATGCCACGGAATTCACGTCAGCGCCAGACATTCCCGACATTATGGTAGATATGGAGCTGTTCATGGCGCCGGTTGCGTCCTGATGATCTACATGCAACTGCCCAGCGAGCACTTCGATGCGCACAGCTACTTCCGCGGCTTTAGCCACCGCCAGCACACGATCATCGTTCGCACCCACAGGGGCCGCCATCTGACCATCCATCGCACCATCGGCAAGGTCGCATGCCAGCGTAGTGACGATGGTATCGAGGCCGGTAGACATGCCCGCGCTGCTCATGGCCGCGCCGATGCGCCGCACCCATTCGCCCAGGGCTTCGTTGGCCAGAACCGCGCTTTCCACGTTGCTAGCGGTGACCCCGTCGCGCATCGGATCACCAAATACATTCGCGTCGAGGCCCATACCCACGTCTGCATGCACGCCCTGCCACAGATCCGCGATGCGGCTGTCGCTGGTATCGTCAACGCATTCAGCCGCATGCACCACCAGGGTAGTAAGCGGCGAAACATTTACAGTCTGCACGCCCACAGCATTGATCAGGCTACGTAATTCAAAATCTGCAGGCCGATCGGTTACCAGGTCCGTGCCACCGGTTACCGATAGGGTTACTGGCAACGCGGCATCGACGGGAATGCCGATGGAGTAATTGGCCTCGGCATCGCTGACCGCGGTAGCCACGGTATTGCCTTCAGCATCTACGGCGGTGATGGTGCCGTTGACAATGGGCCCATCACCGACACTCCCGCTCACCTGAAAATCATCGGTTGAAGTCGGCGCAGGGTCGGCCGGCACATCATCCGATGACCCGCTGCCACTACCACTTGAACAGGCAAACACTGTCAGGCTCAGCATCAGTAATGCAAGATTTCTCAATTCTGTCATAACGCTCTCTAAGTCATTGCGCGATAAAACTGCCACCGGCAATCAATATTTCCCCGCACGACAAATCACCCTTTGTTCGTGCAGGGAGGAGTTTAGGTAACGCATGCAGCATTCCTGTGATGAAAAACACAATTTGTTCGAATAATGCAAATCTGCGCGTTACATCACACAAATCAGAGACCGTGAGTCATGCGACTCCTGACAGATGGTCTAGGTGGAGGAACCCGAAAAGATCGGACTAAGGGAGACGCTTAACGATTTCGTTGGAAAAATCGCTTTCTTCACCCAGAGAATTCAGAGCCGTTACGGCAAGGTAATAGGTACCAGCGGGCAGTTGCGCACGCCACTCCCGAACATTCGCGTCGACTCCCACGCCGTCGCCATAGTTGCCGGACCCGGTGCCCCAATAGACGTTGAAACCACGGAGATCGACCAGCGGCGTACCATCCATGTTTTCTGCGGGGGCCTCCCAGCGGATCATCTCATCGACGACGGTCACGGTGACGATTCCCACAGCGCTATTGCCGCCACCCGTACAGGTCAGACGAAAAGTGGAGTCGCCGCTGAGCGACGCGGTGGTATGCGTGCCCTGAAGTGACAGGTCGCCGCTCCAGTCTCCGCTGGCGCTGCATTGGTCCGCGTTCTCACTGGACCACGTCAAATCAATCTGAGCACCAATGCGAACTTCCGTAGCGCTGACCTGTAACGACACTGCAACTTCGCCGCTTTGTTCCACAGTGATCTGCACATCGAGTATGGTCGCACCGCCGCTACCAGTACAACTCAGAGAATACACCCGGGTCTCGGTCAGGTTGAATACGGCCTCGCTGCCGGATGTGGCTCGGGAACCGCTCCACGC
>CAYMUT010000087.1:0-2425 GCA_964393625.1 uncultured Pseudomonadales bacterium | reverse complement strand
TAAGTTATTGCCTATGCAAACCGACCGGACATCGATCAGCCCTAAATCCCCGCGCAGCGATACTTTTCGACATCAAACACAATTGCGGTTATTTTTCCTATCCCTAATATTCACATTGCTCATTTCTATCCCGGATTGAAACGAGCTTGGCGAATGACTGCGATCGCCGCTCAGCGCTCGTTCAAGAACGCGATAGAACCACCAATCACCAGCGATGTGATGGCGGCATCGACAACAGACCGTCGACGGATTAAGAAATCACGAAGCCCTCATACCCGTTGTCTCTCACCCGGTCACAAGCCTCCACGTAGGCGGGAATGCCTCCGGGGTATCCGATCAGCCGATTGGACTTGCCCTCGATGTTGGCGCCCGTGTACCAGCTTGCGGTTTTGGCGATAAGTGTTGCCGCCGCCGTTTCATCGTGGTGCGCTACCCAGGACTCCTCCAGCTCGGCCGTGGCTTCAATGGCTGCGCCGCGATTGAGCACGTAGCCAATGCACTCGCTGATCCACTCCACAGAGTGCTGCACACAGGTGGGTGCGTTACAGAAAGCGCCCGCAGGCGACAGAGGGGTCGAGGTCAGGAAGAGGTTCGGAAAGCCGTGCAGCTGCATGCCAATAGCAGAGCGAATGTCGCGGCCCCACACTTCGGCTAGCGAGCGATTGTCACGCCCTCGCACATCGATGTTCGTTAATGCTCCGGTGACCGCGTCAAAGCCAGTGGCGCAAATCACCGCATCGAAGGGAATCTCCTGCTGTGTGGTTTTGATCGCGTTTGCGGTCAATGCGACGATGGGTTCTTCGTGTGCATCGATCAACTGCACGTTGTCGCGGGCAAACGCCTCGTAGTAGCCGTTCTCCAGCGGTACGCGAAGGGTGCCGAAACCGTGATCGTTGGGTATCAGCTTTTCGCGCAACACGGGGTCATCGATACGCGCGCGAATTTTCTCTTTCACAAACTCAGAGACTTCTTCGTTGGCCTCGGGCTCCATGAGCTGTTCCGCGAAAGAACCTACCCAGAGAGCAAGGTTACCCTCAGCGTAAAGCCGCTCCATGTTGGCAAGCCGTTCTGCGGGGTCCACGTCGGCCCACAGACGCTGCTCGATATCGAAGTCGAAGCCGCCGAAGGTTTCACGGGTGCGATTGCGCAATTCTTCGCGGTGCACGGTAAGCGGCTCCGCTTCCGAATAGCGGTCATTTCTCATGGGGATGGTGTAGTTGGCAGTGCGCTGAAATACGGTCAGCTCTGCCACTTCAGAGGCGATGGTCTGAATGACCTGTATGCCCGTTGCCCCCGTGCCTATGACGGCAACCCGTTTGCCCGCGAGGTCAATGTCTTCCTTGGGCCACTGGGAGGTGTGCACAATGGTGCCGGTGAACGCGTCCTGACCTTCGAAATCAGGGATGACGGGTTTGCTGAGGGGCCCCATGCAGCTGACTACAAAACGGGCGGACAGCTGGGCGCCGTCTTCGGTGTCGATTACCCAACAGGAGTCGTCTGCCGACCAGATAGCGCGGGTCACGCGTTGGTTGAACTGAATGTCGCGTCTGAGATCCAGGCGATCAGCGACCCAGCGCAGATAACGTTCAGTTTCCGGCTGCGAGGGAAACCGCTCTGACCATTGCCACTCCGACACCAGTTCGTCTGAGAATAGAAACTGATACACATTTGACGGTGAGTCCGTCCGAGCGCCAGGGTAGCGATTCCAATACCAGGTGCCGCCCACGTCGCTGCCTGCTTCCAGAACTGTCACGGCAAGGCCCATTTCACGCAGGCAGTGCAGTTGGTACAGCCCTGCGAATCCGGCGCCGATGACAATGGCGTCGTATTGCGGCGCCTCCAGGTGTTTTGCCTCACCCATAATTTCTCCCCGTTGTTTTTCTCTGTTTCCCTTCAGCAGAGGTTACACCATTGATCGAGATAGTGTTTGCTGCTGCGAACAAGCGGGGCAAGTGGCTCCGCCTGGGGCCGGAAGCTGCCTTTGCTTCGTCATCCTGACAACTTTTGGTTTGGACCCGACGTCCACGTTCATGGAACTAACACGTTGCCGTATTATGTTCAGGCCTATTCCAAAAGGATCATACCGATGCAGGATTACATCCCAGAAGCAGTTGAAACACGAGAACATGCCGCCTGGGATGAGGTCTGGTCTACCATGGCGTGTTTGCACCAAACAGCAAGCTCAGGCGCCGTATCGTGCCTGCAAACAACGCACTTTCCCCAGCCAGGCCGAGACAAAAAGATCAGCACCACAAAGAAGCTGCCAGCACCGCAGACTCACCTCTTTCAAGGCGCTTGAGTTGGGCTGAGCGGCTCAGGCGCGCCTTCGAGTTCGATGTGACGATTTGCGCATTGTGCGGCGGATCATTGCGGGTGATCGCGGATATCACAGAACCAAACCTCATCGAAAAAATTCTCGGCCACA
>CAYMUT010000086.1:0-2571 GCA_964393625.1 uncultured Pseudomonadales bacterium | reverse complement strand
AACCCGGCTTCAACTTCCAGCATGGCGGTGCGCACATGTTCGGCTGGCACAACTGGGGTATCGCCTGGCCGGGTGCTGAGACCGCGGTGGTATACGCCACCAATCAATGGCCGGTGCCGGAGATCACGCCTGATGTGACACTCGTGCGCAACTTCATCGAGAACTGGATCCTGAGCGACGCAGCGTTCGAGGTGGGGAAACGGCGCACGGGTGTCGATTGGAGCTGGAAGGTGTCCTACGTCCGCGGCGCGTTCTTCACCGCAGCGCTCAACTACAGCATCGACATACCCACGCCGGTATCCGATGAACAGATCGAAGCAGCGGCGGCATCCGCGCTGGTGAATCCGGACGTGCCGGCGACGAGAGACGATTGGGTCGCCGAAGCGTTTGTGCAGGGAGCGCGCGACATGCGCGCTCACGGATCAACCCACGCGGAAGTCAGTACGTTTGTGGATGACAACCCGAACATCACCCGGGAAGAGTTCATGCAGGCGTATGCGGAACTCGGCGGTGGAGCGAATGGGCAGGGCCTGTATTCCGCACTTTTCGTACCAGTAAAAGCCACGGAGACCGGCGAGTGATTGCATTTCCGGCGAGGTGCACGCAGCGCTGATAGACTTTCCTCATAACCTGGGAGATGAACATGAGTGATTTTGGGGGACTTGCTGCCAGCAGTGCTGCTGATCAGGGTTTCGATGAAGGTCGGATCGAGAAGATCGGTCAGGCGATGGCGGCGGCGGTTGAGTCGAGGCATGTGCCCGGAGCGGTAACGGTCGTTGCCCGTCATGGACAGGTGGTGCACTCGCATGCCGTCGGGAGTCTTGATCTCGACGCGCGGGACGGCAATCTCGGCATGAACAGCCTGTTTCGCATGTACTCGCAGTCGAAGCCGGTGTGCGCGGTGGTCACGATGTCGCTGTTCGAGGACGGCGTGCTGTTCCTGGACGATCCCATCTCCAAGTGGCTGCCGGAGTTTGCCAATCGTCGGGTGGTTGCCTACCCGGGAGCGACCGACCGGGTGAAAGGGCAGGCGATCGAGCTCGGCGGTACTGTCGCGGCCAACCGGGAGGTCACCATATTTGATCTCATGACCATGACCTCCGGCATGCCATTCATGGGGCGCACCCCGGCGAACTACGCGGAGGCTATCAATGCGTCGATGAGCGGCACGGGATTCATACCTGGCGACATGCGCATCAACGACCCGGATGGCACCTACGAGGAAATGGTGCTGGCGCTCTCCATGATGCCGCTGCATGCCCAGCCGGGTGAAGTATGGAATTACGGATCCGACTTTGATGTTCTGAGCCTGTTGCTTGCGCGCGCCACCGGCAAGCCGCTGGATGAACTCTTTGCGGAAAGGGTGTTCGAGCCGCTTGGCATGACGGACTCGTGCTTCTACTGCGGTGAAGCAAACGCCGATCGCCTGGTGACCGACCACGCCTGGGATCTCGACGGCAGCCTGATCGTTCGTGATCCACCCGCGACTGCAGAGAAAGTGGGGCGCGGCAATCGCAAACTCATGTCCGGTAATGGAATGTTCGGTGGCATCCTGAGTACGCCGCACGACTTTGCCCGGTTTGCGCAGATGTTGTTGAACGGAGGTGAACTGGACGGCGTGCGAATTCTCGGCAGAAAAACCGTGGAACTCATGACTGCCAACCATATCGGTAATCGCAGCGTCGATATCGCCCTCGGCCCTGGCTACGGCTTTGGCCTCGGCTACGCGGTGCGCAAAGGGGTAGAGGGTACTTACTCGCCCGGCTCTGCGGGTTCGTTCGGTTGGGGAGGCGCTGCCGGAACCTGGTTCTTCGTTGATCCGGCGGAAGACCTGTTCGGCATGTTTTTCACGCATGTCTTCGGATACCAGTTCTCTCCGCTTGCAGACCTGCACTTTCGTTTTGAGAAGATGGTGTACGAAGCCCTGGTCGATTAACGCAACCCCCTCACTGCTATAGACTGTGTCTCCGGGAAGGGAGGTCGAGACATGCGTCTATCGAACCACGATGCGTCGTTTCTCTACACCGAGACGGCCAGTGGGCCAATGCACGGTACGGCGGTTACGGTGCTCGAAGGAGAGGCGTCGTTACAGGAAATCGTCGACTATCATGCGGCGCGCATACACCTCGTGCCACGTCTGCGCCAGAAGCTTGCGTTTGTGCCCTTCAACATGGCGCACCCGGTGTGGGTGGACGATCCCGACTTTGATCTCACCAATCACGTAAAGCTGCACCAGGTACCTTCAGACACGACGCTGGAGGGTGTGGTGGATGTAGCGCTCGAGCTGGGCGAGCCGCTGCTCGATCGCAGCAAACCTTTATGGCTCACCTACGTGATCGAAGGCATACCTGGACACACCGTGCTCGCGCAGATGACGCACCATGCGTTTGTTGATGGCGCCACTGCGGTGGCCATGTCGGTGGCGCTGACGGATGCCGAGCCGGATGCACCTCCTCCAGACCCGGGCCCTGATTGGAATCCCGGCCCCGTGCCATCAACAGCCGAGCTCATGCAGGATAGGGATAGGAAAAATAACCGCAATTGTGTTTGATGTCGAAAAGTATCGCCGCG
>CAYMUT010000085.1:0-2768 GCA_964393625.1 uncultured Pseudomonadales bacterium | reverse complement strand
ATGGTGGTTACCGCTATGGGCATCAATCTGGCAGAAGAAGACGGCACCTGCGGCGAGCGTATAGTGGCATTTCATGAACGCCACGCCCAGGGCGGCGCCGGACTGATTGTCATGGGCGTGACCAGCGTCGCCTGGCCCGAGGGTGCGAGCATCCCCAGATCCGTCGCCATTTGCGATGATCAGTACATTCCCGGGCTTACCGCCATGACTTCCGCTGCACACAAGCATGGTGCAAAGATCGCGGCACAACTGCATCATGGCGGCCTGAGCGCGGCAAATGACATGAAACACGGGCGTCCCCTGCTGGTGCCCTCCTATCCGGCGCCTGCCCCCAGCAATATTGCCGACGGCATGCTGAAGAGCGAACTCGCTGCATTCATGGGCGCCGATACGCCGCAGCCCCAGCTGCAAGTCATGACGCCAGAAGACATTGAAAAGCTGATCGCGCAATTCGGGGCCGCCGCAGCCAGAGCGCGAGCGGCGGGCTTCGACGGCGTCGAGATCCACGGCGGCCACGGCTACATGATCTCCGGATTTCTTTCCCCGGCACTGAATCAAAGGGACGATGCCTACGGCGGCAGCGTTGAAAATCGCGCACGCCTGCTGACCGAAGTCATTGCCAGCGTGCGTAACAATGTCGGCGATGACTTCGCCGTCTGGTGCAAGATCGACTCCATGGAATACGGCCGCGCCGATGGCATTACGCTCAACGATGCCATCGCCACCGCCCGCCTGGCGGAACAGACCGGCGCCAACGCCATTACGGTATCGGCCTACCACGACGCCAATCGCGGCGCGCTGCATTCCGAATCGAATATTCCCCACGTACCCAACCGCATGGTCGCCAATGCCGCCGCCATCAAAGGCAGCGTATCGATTCCGGTTATCGCTTCGGGACGCATCGAACCGGATGCTGCGGAGCAGCACATGGCGGCAGGTCAGTACGACTTCCTCGGTATGGGCCGTAAGTTACTGGCCGATCCGGACCTGCCCAACAAGCTCGCAGCCGGGACTCCTGAAGCGGTACGTCCCTGCGTGTACTGCTACTGCTGCGTCAGCCAGATCTACGTACTGAAGCAGATCAAGTGCGCGGTCAATCCGGAAACCGGTTTCGAGCGCGAACGGCGCCTCATCGCCACCGACAACACCCGCCATGTTGCGGTGATCGGCGGCGGGCCCGCAGGCATGGAGGCAGCACGCCGGCTATCTCTGCGCGGATTCACGGTCACCCTTATTGAGGCCGGCAAAAGACTCGGCGGCACCCTGACTATGGCCAGCATCGCTTACGCGCCTAACGAGAGACTGTTGAACTGGCTACGCCGGGAAGTGGAAAAGTCCCCGATACGGGTCATGCTCAACACCTCCGCCACGCCGGCATTACTGAAGCGCCTGAATGTGGATGAGGTCGTGGTGGCCAGCGGTGCCCAACGGTCCATGCCCGAAGGCATTCCCGGCTCCGATCAGGACTTCGTTTTTTCCGGCGAGGAAATGCGCGCACTCATGCTCAGTGAAGGTCACCCGAATCTGCAGCGCAAAACAGATCAATTCACGCGCCTGATGGTCAGAGCCGGCGCACTCACCGGGCTCAGCTCGATTCCTGGGGTCGTGCGCAGAACAACGAAACACTGGCTGCCGCTGGGAGACAACATCACCATCATCGGCAGCGAACTGGTCGGCCTGGAACTCGCCGAATTTCTCGCCGAACGCGGACGCGCCGTAACCGTCATCGACGAATCCAGCGAAGCCGGCAAAGGATTTTACCTGGTACGCCGCATGCGGCTGCTCGAGGAACTGGATCACCTGGGTGTGATGCTGATCAGGAGAGCCAGCGAAATCACCATCGAAGACAAAGCCATCCGTTACACCAACCGTCGCGGCCAGCAGCGGAGCTTTGCCACCGATCACGTCATCGTCGCCAAAGGGGCAAGTGGCGACCGGTCATTGGCCGGAACTTTAGCGGAAGCAGGTTTTGTAACACACGCTATTGGCGACTGCACAGGTGTTTCCTATATCGAGGGTGCGATGGAGTCAGCGGCTGAGCTGGCCGCATCCCTGTAGCACTATCCGGACGTACTCGATCAAAAACACCAGCGCTGGAACCCACGCTCAAAAATGAACGTCAACTACTGCATCCAATGCGGCGGGCCGGTTGCAAAAAAACAGCTCCCGGGCGACGAGATTCCCCGCCATCACTGCGATGCATGCGGACATACCCACTACACAAATCCCGTCATTCTGGTTTCCTGTTTCGCCATATGGGAAGACAAGGTGCTATGGATCAAACGTGGCACCGACCCCTACGCAGGCCTCTGGGCGGTCCCCTCCGGGTTCATGGAAGAGAACGAAACGCCCCAACAGGCTGCCGCGAGGGAGGTGTTCGAGGAGACCACCGCGCGGGTAGACATTGATAAGATGGAACTTCACACCGTGGGTACCCTGGTTGATTTCAATCAGGTTTACCTTGTCTTTCGAGCACCATTGATTGAGCCGGTATTCTCCACCACCGAAGAAGCAGCTGAAGTACGCCTGTTTTCAGCAGACGAAGTTCCTTTTTCCGAATTTGCATACCCGGACGTCACGGGAAATGTCCGGGAGTTCTATCAGGAACTGGCGGCAGGAAGTTTCAATGTTCATCTCGGAGTGCTGGTAGACGGCGTCAACACTGTGAAGGTCGTGAAACGAACGTATCCGTAGCAGGCGGAAGATGAAGGCACGAGACTGTAAGTATTTCTGTGTAACTGCAAGTTTGTTACACATAGTCGATCAAC
>CAYMUT010000084.1:0-3421 GCA_964393625.1 uncultured Pseudomonadales bacterium | reverse complement strand
AAGTGTAAAGCATGTCTCCGGTACGATCTGTAAACCATGTGACCGGTACAGACCAGAGATTTTTGGTCGGGACGGCAGGATTTGAACCTGCGACCACTTGACCCCCAGCGTCCAGACCCGGTTTATGAACACGCATAAATTGCGGGCTACAGCGCGGACTCCAACACTTCCAATTTGCGGCGGTTTCCAATCCCACAGAATCTGCTCCGTTGGAAGCCATCCTCCACCTACCAATATCCGACCAGTTTGGACAGGAAAAATCCGAGGACCTCAGTCACCAGCCAGTATCACTTTACGACTAGCTGCTTCAACGACTTAAGGGAGATCAGTGCCGAAATAGCTGACGATCATCGGTCCGTGTCTTTGTGGCTCATTGCAACACATCGAAGCTATTCGCTATCGCAGAAGATTCTTTGCTGTTCTGCAAGCGTTTTAACCTCACTGTCGGTGTAATTCAGTTCTTTTAAGATTTCGCGTGTATGCTCACCAAGCCTCGGCGCCCTCACGTGCTTGGAGTTTTCCGTCAATCGTTGTGTAGCTGGAATGTTAGCCAGCGGTATTCGCCCGACGCCGGGATGATCACTCCAGAAAAAAGCACCAACCTCCTGGGTTTGCTCGTGTTCAAGGAAGTCCTGGTACGTGTTAATGCGTGCATGCAGCATTCGCAGCTCCGCGAGGCTGGCACAAATGTCATCGAGATTGAGCCTTGCCATGGCATCTTTAATCGGCTGATCGATCAGCTCTCGGTTTTTGTACCTGTCCGCAGCCGAACCAAGACGGAGATCGTCGCCCAATTCGGCGAGACCCAGAATTTGCATGAACTGCTTGAATTCTTCGTCCCGCAGCACGGTGATCTGAATATAGCCATCAGCACACCTAAAGTTACCAAATGGATAGGCCTTAATATCGGATGTAGAGGCCGCCTTACGCAGGACCGAGTTTAAGATGGCGTGGCTTTGAAAAGCAGCCGAGGTTTCGAGGAGGCTATTATCGATGTAGGCCCCGTGTCCTTCCATGTGCCTTTCCCAGAGCGCGGCCTGTATTGCTTGGACGTTAAAAAGCGCAGCTGCAAAGTCCACCCACAGAAGTTGGCTTCGTATGGGAATCCCGTCACTCCCAAGGTTTTTTGACATGAACCCGGAGAATGCCTGTAGATCCGTGTCGGTCCCAGGCCTTTCTCTGAATGGCCCTACTGCACCCCAACCGGAAGAGGAAAGATAAATGATACGAGCGTTAAGTGCGGCTACTTCATCGTAAGAAAAACCCAACTTATCCGTTACTCCGGGCCGGAAGTTCTCTATGAACACATCAGCTGTACTCAACAACTTCTTGAGTACCTCGCTGCCGTCTTTCGATTTCAGGTCAACTGCGATGCTCCTTTTTCCTAGATTTGCCGCGATGCTCAGATCTGTATGTTTCCCCGGATACTGCGTACCGACATTCCTTGCAAAATCCCCTTCGATAGGTTCTACCTTGACAACGTGTGCCCCCATTCTGGCGAGGGTCATTGCACAATACGGGCCCGCAATCGCGTGCGAGATATCCACCACGCGAATGTCTTTATAAGGTGATCGACCCATAATTCTCTCCCGTCTGTTAGTCGTTAACCTGGTCAGTCACTACTGAGCAGCGCAGACACCAGAATGCCTGGCAGGATCAGCAGCGCCATCGTGATAAAGACAAAGTCGTAACTGCCGCCATGATCCCGGGCGAACCCCACAACCAGAGGCCCCAGCGAAGCGGCGCCCATGGTGAAAGGTGTAATCAGACCTATCGCTCTTCCATAGAATGCAGCGCCAAACTGCGAAAGTACCACCGCTCCTCTTATCGGTAAGAGGCTGCCCGCGAAGAGACCAAAGAATGCGACCGCCACAACGATGAACATAGTCGAAACGGTAATCGCGAGGAAAAAACCGGCACACATTCCCAGGACTGCAAAGCCATACACCAGGCGATGGTCAAACCTGTCCATCAACCATCCAAATATAAGTTTGCTCAACATTGCGCTCAGAGACATGGCAGATACGACCAGCGCGGCCATCGACGTGGAAATACCTTCATCACTGAGAAACGGCACGATGTTGTATTGAAATCCAGCCAGCGAGAAATACAGCGGAACAAACATCAACACCAGCAGCCAGAACGAACGGGACTTGAAGATCTCTGCCGCTGAAACCACAGCCTGTCGAGTCTTGTCGTGCTCAGCTTTCTCCGGTACATCCGGCATACGCGCTGTCAGCAACAGCCATGCGACAGGTATAAAAAGTACAACGAGCAAAGCGAGATACTGGTGAGCAAGACGCCATCCGCCGGCTTCCAGGAAGATCGCGACAACAATAGGCATAACGATCCCACCCAGCGATGTTCCCAGCGCAGAAATACCAATGGCGAAGCCGCCCCTGTCAGGGAACCAGCGAACAGCCAGTGCCTGCGCCATCAGCGCACCGCTGAATGACATGGCAACGGGCATAAGAACAACATAGATGGCAAAAATCTGCCAGAACGACTCAACAACAGATATTAAAGATAAACCCAGCGCCAACGCCGTTAGTCCTATTACCGTCAGCCACCGTTTCGAGAATCGATCCACGGCGGTGCCAACCACGGGGCCCAGGAACCCGACGATAAGATTGAATACAGTCACAATGAAAAGGACCTCGCCTCGCCCGACACCAAACTGTTCGCCCCAGGGTTCTATCCAGAAGCTGAAAGATGTAAACAGCAGACCAATTGTCAACGCCTGCAGAACAACGACGAGCGCAAGAACGTTCCAACCGTAGTACCAGAAGCCTAAGCGGACAGTAGTCACTAGAACTGCGCCCCACCCTTCGAGGCCGTGTATACCTTCATTATATTGTACGTTTCTCTTTCCCGAATTCGCCAGATTACGCCATATATCTGGTAAATGCCACGTCAACACCTGCGCAACGTTATGCTATTTCAATTTAGTATAATCGTGTTATATTAAGTCTGGAGACAAGAGCAAAACAAGAGGGGCATATGATCATGCATATCTTTTTTTCTTTAGCTATTGCACTGGGGGTGTTTCTTGCGTTGGCAGGAATTCCACACGTGGCACTAGCACAGACAGAATCAGCGGTGATAGAAGAGATTGTTGTAACGGCCAGAAAACGCGCTGAGTCGATACAGGAGGTTCCTATCGCGGTTAGCGCAATGTCCGGAGAGAATATGGAGAAGCTGAATATATCCAGCATTCAGGATATCGCGCCTCTCACACCTAACCTGGACGTAACTCATAACGTCGGTACCCAGAACTTTTTTATCCGCGGCATTGGTACCGGGGTTTCGTTTCCAGGTTTCGAAAATGCTGTTGCAACTTATATAGACGGTGCATATGTAGCCCGCTGTAATCCCCCCGGAAAGTAAGCGTGTTTAGAAGTAGAATTTTCGACGAAGGAGA
>CAYMUT010000083.1:0-3534 GCA_964393625.1 uncultured Pseudomonadales bacterium | reverse complement strand
GAGTGCATAGCGCAGTTTACCCTCATCAGTCACCGACAGACGCTCCAGTGCCCACGGGATTACGCAGGGACAGTATCCGGCTGCCGGCATTGGGCCCAAGCACAACCCGATACTGTAGAGAAGCAGCGCCGAAATGATCGAGGGTGTCGTCGGCCTGTAGGTCGAGATAGGATTGATCGGCTTCTTCGACGAGCAGTCCGTCCCGAGTCAGCTGTCGTGTGATACGCCGAATGATTCGGTTGAGCAGGGCGGTGAGTTCACTTTGTGAAGGTGCGGGCGCCACTAGTGCGGGTCAATCCGGCTTTCTTGATCAGGTGCGTTTCGATGGCGCGCAGCACGATGTTCAGGGTGCGCGTCATGGCTTGAGGGTGCGTGCTGTAGAGCAGGCGCAAGGGATAGGGGAAGGAAAGTACCCACTGGCGAATGGGAATAGAAGGCAGCACTCGATCCACCAGGTGCGCGGCCGTGTCGATCATGCGTCGGCCGCCGCAGCTTGGGCAGAAGCCGCGATGTTTGCAAGAAAATGCCACCAGCAACTCGTTGCGGCAGTCGTTGCACTTCACGCGCACAAAACCGTGTTGCAAGCGGCCGCATTTGAGGTAATCGTAAAACTCCTGGTGCACGAACTTCGGCAGGAAATGGCCGCGCTCACGCAGATGCTCGGTGAACTCCGGCAGGTGATGCTCAGAAAGGTCACACCGTGCACCATTGCTCCCATCTGCCGCATACGTCATCGGCGCAAACTCCCGCCAAAGCAAAAAATTCCTGCAACCCTCACTCAGTCGGTACTTTTCAACATCTACCAATATCGCGTTTATGCTTACTATCCTTAACCCTCTGAATATCATGAAATTTTCCGCTGCCGAGTGTTTGACTCAATGGGCCAATGAGAGTAAAAGCGGCATGGCTTGTTTTAGCAAAAACATCAGAGGGGAAAATGAAACTTTTACTCAAGGTACTTTGTACAACCATTGCCTTGCCGGCGATTAGCAGTCCGACTATCACTTCGGCAGAGGAATCTACCAGAATCATCGAGGAAATCGTTGTGACATCGCGTCGCCGGAATGAATCCGTTCAGGACGTACCGCTGTCGGTTACAGCCTTTGACGAGCAGCGTATTGAACAACTCAAACCAACCACCTTACGGGACTTTGACGGGCTGGCACCTAATGTCTACATCGGCATGAACACGGCCGGGCCTAGCGCATCTGCAATCTATATCCGTGGTGTCGGTTATGCAGATATTGAGAAAACCCAAAGCCCGCAAGTTGGCGTCATCGTTGATGGCATTCAGATGGGCTCTTCCACCGGCCAGTTGATTGATGTCTTCGACGTCGAAAGCATCGAAATTAACCGTGGTCCTCAGGGCGTGTTGTTTGGTAAGAACACCATCGGCGGCAATATCGTTGTTAACCGGGTTCGACCACAATTCAATGATTTTGGTATGACTGCCAGTGTTGAATTAGGCAATTATGATTCTCGGAACTTAAAGGCGCGGATTAATCTACCAATCTCTGATGACACGCTGGCGCTGAAGATCGGTGCCATTGTGAGGGAGCGTGATGGGTACTACGACAACCTGACTTTGGGTCAGACAGCAGGTGACGTCGACTTCAAATCCTATACGGCTGCACTGCGCTGGGCGCCGAGCGATAATTTCGAGGTCACGTTTACCTACGATAATATTGACGACTCCAGCCAGATACCGCCCCAGGATCCGCGGTTTGATGGCGATGACCCCTTCATTAACCTTGCCGACAAGGAAGAACCCACGACCTACGAGGTAGATCAGTTCTCGATACGGGCAAATTGGGACATTAATGAAAATCTGACCTTGCACTCCATCACCGGCTGGCATGATGGTTTTGATGAGGTGAACCAGGATTTCGATGGCGCGGCTATAGATGGTGGGGCTTCTCCCTTCGCTCAATTGCACACGCTGCGGAGCCAAGATTTTGAAATGTTTACCCAGGAACTACGCCTGACAGGTTCGCTCACCGACGACCTGGATTTTATGGTGGGTTATTACTATTACGATTCCGAGCTGGACTTCCAGCAACTGACGAACAATGTTCTGCAGATACCCTTTGGCTTGCCGCCAGGCGTGCCCTGCGCTGCAGTTATTCCCACCTTACGGGATAACCCAAACCCGGCAATCGGCAACGCACTCTGCCAGTTTCCCAATGCGCGTAGCACTCAGATCGCGGGCGAAGATGTAGAATCCAGCGCGTTCTTCGGATCCCTGACCTGGCGTCCGACTGAAAGTCTTGAACTGATGGTTGGTGTTCGAAATATTCAGGAAGACAAAGAAGCGTTTAACTCCTACTTTAATCACGGAACAGGTGCATTCGATACTACCGGCACTGATCAGGAGCATAACTTCGCTCCGTATCCAACAGTTCCAGGACTCGCTGTCGCAGGCGATGACGACTGGGATGACACCATCTGGACGGCCTCGGTAACCTATCAGCTCACAGACACTAACCGGCTCTACCTCAATTATTCAGAAGGGTTCAGATCAGGCGGTTTTAGTATCCGGGGAGCAAGAGGTGGATCGGACTACTCTTTCGATCCTGAAGAAGCAAACCAGATTGAAATCGGCTCGAAGAATGAGTTTTTTGACGGCGCCCTTAGGCTCAATCTCGCGTACTACCAGCTGGAGCGAGAAGGCAGTCAGTTCAGTTCGATCATCACGCTGCCACCCGGCTCAATACCGGGCACTACCACCATCATTAATAATGGCGCAGGGTCTGACTATGATGGCTGGGAGCTTGAAGGTTTGTGGATGATCGATGAAAACTGGACACTGATATTGAACGGCGGAACGCTGGATGTTGATAACAAGCAATTTACGATCGCCTGCGAAAATCTTGACGGTTGCGCAGGTGGCGACCCAACTGGAACGCTGCGAGTCCTTGGGGGTAACTCGGACTCTCGCCAGCCTGAATGGAGCGCCTCTCTCAGCGTTGCCTATTTCAGGGACATTGGTCCCGGAACCTTCTATGCCAATGTTGGCTACAAGAAGGTCGGCGATTTTCTGCTGGTTAACACCGGTGGTGGCGCTGACCAGCGTCTCTACGAAGGAGGTTACGGGCAGTGGGATGCGCGATTGGCCTACGAGATGGAACTTGCGAACGGCGCTCAGCTTAGCCTGAGCGCCTATGGCCGCAACCTGTCCGATGAGGAGTGGCGCGAACAAGCCCTTTTCCTTGGTGGTTTCAATACAGGTTTCCAGGGCTGGGGAGCACCCCGGGTTGGATTCTTTGAAATCAAGTATTCAATGTAGCCGAACACCCGCAGTTAAATTAAAGGGGTTGCAATGCAACCCCTTTCTTCCACCGAAGAAAAAAAGGTAATACTGACACTGTCATGGCCTTTATTGATGCCTGGAATAGCATGGACTGGGATGGCGCCAGGGATAGGAAAAATAACCGCAATTGTGTTTGATGTCGAAAAGTATCGCCGCGCGGGGATTTAGGGCTGGTGGATGTCCGGTCGGTTTGCATAGGCAATAACTTATGCCCAAGGCAGGTG
>CAYMUT010000082.1:0-3902 GCA_964393625.1 uncultured Pseudomonadales bacterium | reverse complement strand
CGACTCGTGCCCGGCAAGCCCCATAAGAAACGCGGCCACAAGCCTGATGCCTCAAATCAGCCGACTCCAAGCCAGCCGGTAATCATCGACAAGATCCTCTCTCACATCCGACGTTCCCGAGCACCGCCCGGCAAGGTGCACACGCGCAGCTCTTCAACAAACTCAAAACAACAGAACAACCACACCGCATAGACTGTGCAGGAAACCACATGACTTCGTCTTCATGAATGTGGGACAAACGCCCTGCCCTGGCCCAGCCAATCCCATCCACACAGTACGCCGTACACCCACGATCCGACGGGACTCAATTCCAACGAAATCTGCTCCACACGGATACTTTCATCTCTACCTCAAAATACCAGTAATCTTTCCTATCCCTCGGTTTAATTCTTCCTATCCTTAGACGTTCGCTAATTTGGAACGGTCACCTTGGGGCCATGCGTGCTAACAAAGACTAGTCAGGCTGACTAAAGTCGACCGCCATACCTCGTTCGCGCAAGAACTCATCTTGGCTGGTAATGAAGACCTGATACCATTTTTTCCGGTCTTTGCGTGTCTGAGATAACCCTGCCAAATGCAGCGAAACCGACATTTGCGTTTCTAAGATCAAAAGGTCGTTCGTAATTAATTTCCTTGCCCAGCGTTCCAAAACCGCGACGAAAGCGCTTCTAACCGTATGCGCAGCCAGGATGGTATTCGCACTTCGATCAATCTGTCCTTTCCGGGCAGCGAGGGTCAGTCCTTCTTCCCACAGGGTCAACCAATCGTCAGCCTGTTCCGCCTCAGCCGTTGCGTCTGGATCTAGCTTTAACAATGCATACAACACCGGGCGATAAAGCGCCTCATCTTGCGCATAGCGATCACAACGGCTCCGCGCAAACGCCATCACCTGCTCAAGACCATCGTCATGATCGGTGTAGTCTAACCAGGCTGATGCAGACTCCAGTGCATGATTCGGATCCAGAACTTCCGTAAGCACCCCTGCCTTAGACTTGAAGTAGGTATACGGGGTAACTAGTGCAACCTTAGCCTCCGCGGCAAGTTCGGGCATCGTGAATTCCGCATTGCCATTCTTTATAACCAGCTTCTTTGCGGCCTCGACTATCTGCGCCTTTTTTCGCGCTTTGTTTCTAGCCCGTTTTGAGACTTCCACGCCTAGCTCGACGCTCTGTCCGTTCCAATCAGAACCACTGCTATACGACAGGGTTCATGGACCCGCCAGGCATGTCGCGTACCATTCTGGACATATACATCCCCAGCACTCAGCAATACGCTCTCTCCATCATCCAGCTCCAGCGTGATGCTGCCTGAAATGACAACGCCATAGTCAATGCTGTCAGTGGTGTGCATCGAAGGGTCGTCAGTCTCCATGTGCTCGCCCAGCCCAGGCAACTGCGCAAAGAAATCCGCTCGCATCTCTTCAGGTACTTCGCTCAGGTCCCCGGGTTTGAAATCCAATACTCGAAACATGGACTGATTTTTTACCGGGAAGACCTGGTGAATATCCGCATAGCGATCTCGTGATTTCTTGTCTGACACGTCAATGGGAATGGTGTCATCCGCATGGGTCGCCCAAATCTCATGCCAATCGAGGATCGGAGAGCCAATCGTTACCTCTTCAGGTTCTTGCTTCACAAAGATCGCTTTGCCAACCGCATTGTGGCCTGTGATTACTTTTTTCATTGCATCCTCCAATTCGAAAAAAACATAATGAATTATGCTTTCCATGAAAATCATAATTCATTATAGTTTTTATGTACAACACCTCTTGAAGCAGATACATGGCGAGAACACTGATCCGAGGCGGCTTTGTCGCTTCTCAAGACCCTGACTTCGGCGATCAGCCGGATACTGACGTTCTGATTGAGGATGGAGGCATTGTTGCCGTCGGCCAGAACCTGGATGTCGGCGATGCCGAGATAACTGATGCGACCAACTGTATTGTTCTTCCCGGGTTCATCGACGGGCACCGTCACATCTGGCAAGGCCCTCTGCGTGGCGTTTGTGCAGATTGGTCGATCATGGACTACGCCTCTAGGATTCGACTGAACGCTGCTCGGCACTTCACACCGGAAGACATGTATGCCGCGCAGCTCCAAGGGGGATTGGAAGCACTGAACGCAGGTGTCACCACTGTAACGGACTACTGTCACAACCTGCTGACTCCCGACCATGCTCATGAAGCCATTCGAGGGGTAAGCGAATCAGGTTTAAGAACCGTCTGGAACTACGGGTTCAACTATCCGCCCCAGGAGGCACCGCACTTCAAATCACTCGAGGAACGGCTGAGTTTTCTTAAGGAGCTGGCGAAGCAGTATTTCAGCTCGAAAGATCAGCTTGTGACGTTAGGCGTTGCGCCGGAGGAGTTGCTCTTTGCCGGAGGTATTGAGATTCTTGATGAACAAATCACAGCCGCACGCGCGGTTGATGCACACATTTTCTGGCACGCCAATATGCCAGGAGAAACACCTCCGCGAGAAGTAGCGAAGCTTCACAATGCAAGCCTACTCGGTCCCGACATCACTTTCGTCCATATGGCAGGCACAGAACCAGACGAGTGGAAGTTGTTAGCCGACCACGGTGCTTCTGTGGCATTTACTCCCGACACAGAATTGCAGATGGGTATGGCGTGCCCCAGCAGTCACATTGCTCGACGGTATGGGGTGAATCAGGTGTACGGTACAGATATCGTTTCAAATAACTCAGCAGACATGTTCACTGCCTTAAGACTGGGCCTCCAAGGTGTTCGTGCTTATGTTCTGGAAACCGATGGCCCAATGCACTCAGGCGTACCGATTACCTGTAATGAAGTCCTTAAGTGGGGCACCATCGATGCCGCTCGCGCTCTAGGGATGGACAGCGTCATCGGGAGCATTTCGCCAGGAAAACGGGCAGATATCGTCTTATTACGCGCAGACACACTGACGCTCGCAGGGTGGGATCGGTCCAACGTTGCTTCAGCCATTGTGCTACATGCTCAATCGGCCGATGTCGATACCGTATGGGTCAACGGAAAAATCGTCAAACGTGATGGCAAACTGCTCGCAGACACAAAATTTGCTTGCGGCCTTTTACAAGCGGCCAGTGAAAGGCTTCACGATCGAATCGTCAGACACGGTGGATTTGCGTTGAGTGAAGAAGAGGCCATGAGACGAGTAATGACCATCGCTAGTACCGAACACGGCCAGTATGACTTCAGCTCCTGACAAGCTTTCACTGCTTCCGATAAGGACCTCCGAGTGTCCGTTTTGGGTCGGTATGCGACATTTCTCAGTATGTTTGTAGCGTCAAGAAACCAACTGAAAGGCGACAGCTGCGAGCACCTGGTGGTACCTGAACGCTTTAGTGTGGCGCGGTGCCGCAGTATTGCGCTGATTTCATATCCGGCCCCTTCACTGGGCGAGCTCACCGACCCGCTCAATCGCATCATTCGGCGCATCACACAACAGCTGACCCGGCAGGGTTGCTCGTCGAACAAGACGATCCGCCCTATCTCGACCTGCAGATCGACGATGCCCTCGATCAGTTCGGCTCTGCGTCGCTGCAGTATCGAGTCATTCTCGGGCCTAATGCCGGCAGCAGGCTACTCACCCTGCGTAACCCCGTGCCGAGGGCACCTGCAAGTACCAGGCCCTTCACAGCCGCTCGCGACGGAACGCCTGTCGGTGACCGACGAAGGCAAAGCTGCGCTGGTGCCCAGACCCCGGGTCAATCTGACCCGCTATCACAGGGTAATTGCCCGTCAGCTCAAGGCAGCCTAAGTCACAGCTCGAACCGCGCAATCACACAAAACCTCAACAGGCTTCAGGCGACAGAACAACCACCCCGCGTCATCGCGGCACGAGCCTTCTCGACCTCGATTTCAACGGTGCGGGACAAGCGCCTCGCTCCGCCCCCGTGAA
>CAYMUT010000081.1:0-4275 GCA_964393625.1 uncultured Pseudomonadales bacterium | reverse complement strand
ACGGTGCGCCAGTCGGCCAACGGGGGCGCTGGTGTGCCGGTGAGCGCGCCACCTGGCCTGCGAAGTGGTGTAACAAAAATTGATTTCGTACCCTTTTCAACGGTGATCTGGCTACCTATCTCAAGCCTGTCCTTTTCATCAGCGCACGGTTTTGCCTTGAGCTTTATGGGTACCCCGCTCAGAATGCAGCGATGCGAGTCTCGTTTAAGCACGTAACAATCATCGCCGTAGAATTATCCTGCCCGAATGCCTACATGAGACTCCACTTTGGCCACCCCGCAGCGTCGTGCCGCCCGGGCACCACATCCACGCTATCCAGCCCAGGATTACTCAATGAAAGCTAAATCTCTACTTTTGGCGACCAGCCTAATGTGCGCTGGTTGTGAGGATTCGTTGTCCGAAATTCCTGCCCTAGGCACCCTGGAGCGAGACCGTATCGAACTTGCCGCGGACAGCAGTGAGCCAATACGTGCCATCCTCGTTCGCGAAGGTCAGAGCGTCGTGCCGGGGGATGTGTTGATTATGCAGAGCACCGAGCGGGCCGATGCCGCCCTGGCCAGGGCTCGCGCAGACGAACAAACCGCAAAAGCTGCTCTGGCTGAAGCCGAACAAGGCCCCCGCGCCCAGGCCATCGATCAGGGTCGCGCTCGCCTGCAAGCTGCCCGCAGTGCTCAGGTAACCGCCCAGCACGAACTGGAACGGCAGAAGTCTCTGGTCGAGCGCAATTTTTCGACACAAAGTACGGTCGATATTTTGCAGGGCCGCCATGACGAAAGTGTTGCACGCGTGGAAGAAGCACAGTCAGTCTTAGATGAATTGTTAGAAGGCACACGAAACGAAAAAATTGACCAGGCCCGTAGTCGATACGCTGCTGCCGCGGCGACGGTTGCCGATCTAACCATTACGTTGCGACGTGCAAGCGTCATCAGTCCTGTCGAAGGCAGTGTGGAAGTATTGCCATTCGAACTCGGGGAGCGACCGCAACCGGGAACTACAGTCGCGATCGTGCTGGCCAACAAACCGATTTATGCCCGCGTCCACATACCCGAACCTATGCGCACCCGAGTAAAGCCAGATACACCGGCCAAAGTCCATATCGACAGCTTCAGCGAACCCTTCAACGCTGCGGTTCGATGGGTCGCGGCGGACGCGTCGTTCACACCCTACTACGCCTTAAGCGAACGCGATCGCACACGTTTGAGTTTTCTCGCCGAAATCGACCTTCAGGATACGAAAGCCGCGAACCTGCCAATCGGGGTGCCCGTGCGAGTCACGTTTCCCGGGATCGATTAGTGGATATAGCGATCGAAACATCCGATCTGACCCGAAAGTTCGGCGATTTGACCGCGGTGGATCGACTCAATATGCGGGTACCGAAGGGGCGCATCTACGGTTTTCTCGGCCCTAACGGATGCGGCAAATCCACAGCAATTCGTATGCTGTGTGGCCTACTGCGTCCTACACAGGGTCGTGCAACGGTGCTTGGTCTAGACACCCAAAATGACCCGGAAGCCATAAAGAGAAAAATTGGCTACATGACCCAACAATTTTCCTTATACACCGACCTGACTGTCGTGGAGAACCTGGAGTTCATCGCACGGATATACCATCTCCCCAGAGCCATCCGTCAAGCACGCATTAACGAACAACTAATACGATTCGGCTTAACCGATCGCACAGCACAATTGGCAGATACTTTAAGTGGTGGCCAGAAACAACGCCTGGCTCTGGCCGCAGTGACACTTCATGAACCTGAATTGTTGTTCCTTGACGAACCTACGAGCGCCGTGGACCCGGAAAGCCGGCGGGAATTCTGGGAATTTTTGTTCGACATGAGCGATCGCGGCACCACCATTTTAGTCACCACGCATTTCATGGACGAGGCTGAACGCTGCCATGCGTTGACCATTTTAGACCGCGGTGTGTTAGTGGCCGATGGTGCTCCCAGCGATCTGCTGGCGAACCTGCCTGCAACGGTGGTGGAAGTAGACAGCCCGAGCACACGAGATGTCCGCAAGCTGCTGACAACATTAGACGGCGTGATCGATGCAGCGCAGATCGGGCCTCGCTTGCACGTTTTGCTGCAACCCGGCATTACTGCGCCAACAGACTACCTCCAGGCCAACATTGATCCGGCCTTAAACGCGACGATGCAGGTGGTTAAATCAAACCTCGAAGACGTATTTGTGCTCGCCACGCAAAAAGCATCACGGCCCACCGACGCGGTGTCATGAACGTCATATCTCCCGCACGCATCTGGGCCATAGCAAAAAAGGAGTTCTTCCATCTCCGGCGAGACCACCTCACAGGCGGTATGGTGGCTGGCATCCCGATAATGATGTCGATCCTGTTCGGTTATGCCATCAATTCCGACGTGCGCAATCTCACGGCCGCGGCTGTCGATGAGGCCAATACCAGCGCCTCACGGGCACTGCTGGCAAACGCACAAGCCTCCCAGGTGATCACGTTCGTCAGACCGGCAAGCTCAGTGCAAGAGCTGGAACAACTCATCATGAGCGGCAAGGTATCCGTTGGCGTGTACATTCCGCCGGATTTCGAAGAACGCGTCATTCACCGCAATACCCCCTATGCACAATTGCTGGTGGACGACAGTGACCCGGTCATCCTGGGCGCGGTGCGCGGGCTGGTAAACGTTCCGGTCAACCCTGGGCGCGGCGGCCCCGCTGCCAACACATTTGAAGCCCGACCACTGTTCAATCCCGAAAGGCGCTCGGCGGTATTCATCGTGCCCGGTCTGTGCGGAGTCATTCTTACGCTCACCATGGTCCTGTTCACCTCCATCGCCATCGTGCGAGAACGGGAACGGGGTAATCTGGAATTGCTGATCACCACACCGGTGCTTTCGCTCGAACTTATGATTGGCAAGATCCTGCCTTACATTCTCATCGGCTTTATCCAGATCTCCATCATCCTGCTATTGGGGGTATCGCTTTTTGACGTCCCTATACGCGGCACGTTGCTGGATTTTTATACCGGCGCCGGGGTGTTTGTGATCAGCACACTCTCTCTGGGGCTACTCATTTCGACCATCGCTGAGACTCAGTTTCAGGCATTTCAGGTCACCTTCATCACATTCTTGCCTCAGCTTCTGTTGTCAGGCTTTATGTTCCCCTTTGAGGGCATGCCTAAGGTCATACAGTACCTGGCGGAAGTCTTCCCCCTGACACATTTCTTACGCATTGTCAGGGGTATTATCCTGCGCGATGCCACACTGCCTATGCTGAGTGCTGAGATGTGGCCGCTTGCACTGTTCTTCGTCGTGGTGATATTGCTGGCGACAAAGAGATTTCAAAAGCGATTGGATTAGCATGAATCACGTTTCAACAAAGCCTTGAGAAGACGTTGACCCAACGTAATTCATGGATGTCCCCAAAGGTGAAGACAAATCAATCAGTCAAGGTTATCGCGTAGGCGAAATTCTGGTTAGCCCTCGACTATCGCCGATCACGTACAGACTGCCATCATGGTATTCAACATCTCGAAGTCGAGGATCACGGCCTTCGCTACGTCGATAAAACACCTCAGAACCCAGATAATTTCCTAAACTGTCAAACCGAAGCCGCCGCAGGTGCTGGCCATGCAATGCAGCCACAAACAAATCCCCAAACCAGGGATGGGGCTCATCATCGACAAACGCCATGCCACTTGGCGCAAGGGTATAGTCTTCTGTGCACAGCATTGGGAATTGAGTACCCATTGAAACAATCCTGTCTGGCAAAACAGCTTCAAAACGAATGAGCAAGCGCCGCCAGCCCGTTACTTTTTGTTTGTGGCAAGCATAAGTATCCCACCCATAATTAGCACCTGGAGATAGGCGGTATATTTCATCGTGTCTTGATGGGCCATGCTCGGCTGAAAAGGCTTCGTGAGTCAAAGGGTGCCAGCTAATGCCCTGGGGGTTTCGGTGCCCTATCGTGTATAGCAACGAGTCCGGGATTGGATTATCAATGGGCACACCACCATCACGATTCATCCGGAGAATTTTCGCCCCCAGATATTCAAGGTCCTGATATCGGCGCCGCTCTGGTCCATCCCCAATCGTCGCATAGAGTTTGTGATCGGGCCCGAATTCTAAACGTCCACCAGAATGCGCGAACGAGCCGGGTAGGGATAGAAGAATACCCGCTATGTTGTCTGTGGGCGAGAAGTATCGATTGGCATGCTATTCGGGAACCTATTTGCATACTCTAAGTTGCTGGTCGCTGGAGCACGCGAAGGATGGGGTGTTTCGGTGCGTAGAGTGGGTGGATGTCT
>CAYMUT010000080.1:0-4317 GCA_964393625.1 uncultured Pseudomonadales bacterium | reverse complement strand
CCGCCAGCGCATCGATATTCGGGGTTTGGGTGGTCGGATTCGGCCCATTCATGGAAATATCATTCCACCCCAGGTCATCGGCCAGTATCAGTACGATGTTGGGCGGACGATTGGCAGGATCCCGGCCCTGTGCATCCACGCCCGTGGACCAGTTTATTTCCCGAGGCGGACCGATCTCCGCCCGCGCAGCCACCAATTTGTTGATACCAAACAGAGCGATTTCCGCCCTGAAAATCCAGCTAGCCCCGAGCAGCACGGCCAACGTTAACGCAACCCTGGCAACCCACTTCATACTTCAGGCCTGCTGCTGCATGAGCCAGGCCCCCATGGCCTCGACCAGTTCAATGTTGAGCTGGCCCGCCAGTCCCGCAGACCTGTGCACGGCGGAAGCCTGGTAATCCGGCGAGCTCATCATCTGCATCATGGCCTTGCGCGACGGGTACATGGCAATGCCCACGGAATCCCAGAGTTCTTCCACTTCTCCCAGCATCAGGCGTTCTACCCTGGCCGAGAACATGAGCGCACCACCCACTTTCGCCAGATGCTCAGCAACCTCAGTCGCATAGATCCCATAGGCCTCGGCGCCAGACAGCTCAGTGTCGCGGCCATCCTGGTACTCGGCATGCTCTTTGAATTTCAGCAGATTCAGCATGTAGATCGGGCCATCATGGCCAGGCTCCATGAACCCCTTGATCTGCTCCTCATTGGGTACAACTTTATTAATGACTTCCATGCACTGCAGCTCCGGTCAGGTTTTGCCGTATTTGTACATGAATGTTCAACTAATGACCATCATTACTAAAGCCAACCTTTGCCGGCCTTCGCTCGACGGACGTTAACCTGTCGAGATATCGCGCAATTCGCCTCGACTGACCTGGGCGCAACGACTAGACCAGTTTAATTCTACTTATCCTTAGAGGCAGACTTGATCAGCACCGGGCGTCGCGATTGAGGAATGAAGGACCGCCTCAAGAGTCGCTCCAACACCTTATGCGCCGCTGTTTCCTCACTGCATTGTTAAGCTCGATGTGATTGTCCGGGCTTCTCAAAGTGCACTCAAGGGCGCAACGAGGAGACGACCTGAGCCAGCCTCGGCACCTTGATCACTGATGTACAGGGACTGACCACAAACTTCAACGTCAGTGGGCGTAGACAGGCTCACGAGTTCGTCATACTCGACTCTCTCGCCCTGGGGGGTAATTTTGATCAGCTTACCTATACCTGGCTCAAAACCGAGCAGACCAGGCAGCCCATTGGTCGCGAATTCCAGAACGAATAGATTGTCGTCGGCATCATGAGCGAGGTCGACGGCGGTGGTGAATCCTTCCTGGGTGACCGCCGCTTGTCCGGAACTGACGTCATAGACCCGTGCCGAGCCGACCACGAAGGGTAAGCCGGTGAGCTCGGATACCAATAGAGCGCCGTCGCTGATGCGAAGATCAAGTCCGCTGGGCACAGGTTGTGAGGGAATGCTCGCGCCGCCAGGAGGAAGCCCGATGGCAGTCTGGGGTGCGCCAATGGGCGAGAGTTCCAATTGTAAATCGGGCATGGTCTGAAGCTGGTCAGGAAAATCGTTTGCAATCACGCTGATGTCGCCCGCTCCATCTATAGAGAGCAGAGCATTTGCTCCTGCATCCAGGACTGTTAACGCATCTGTTTGCGGGTAGCCCGAAAGCAGACGGAAGGGATTACTCGTCAGGTCGATACCAATACCGCCCGGCCCAGGCCGATTATCAGTATTGTTGGCGCATTCGTAGGCGGCGATGTCGACAATGACGTTTTGTTCAACGTCGATGATCGTACCCAGTAACCCGGCACTCGGGTCGTCAATGCTCTGGCGGCTGCTACAGCTATCGCCAGCCAGTCCGATGGCCAGACGCAATTCGCCATTCTCCAGTTCCACCGCCTCTGCTGGCCCGGTCGCATCAAGCCAGACGGCTGGGTCGGCCGGACTTTGTACCGCAACGGAAGGCAGATCATCCAGAATTGTCTGTTGCGCACCTGTGGTGCGATTCAATCTGATCAGAGCACCGGTATTACCATAGATCAGCGCTCTACCATCCGCGCCGACATACGAGGAGCTGCTGGAATCGAAATCGTCCCCGCTGGCTGCAGATCCAGGTCCTGCACCTGCGAGCGCCAGCAGCACTTCATCTTCATCGAGCGTGCATGAAATGCCCCTGGGGCTCATTAAGTCCTGCGCAACCACCACAAAGTCGCAAGCGTCTCCGTTGCCATCCCCGTCGCTGTCTGTTTGGTCGCTATTGGGTGTCGTGAGACAGTTATCGGAATTGTCGCCGACGCCGTCGGAGTCCTCATCGGATGATTCACTGGGGTTTGTCGGGAAGGCATCTACTCCGTTCAACACACCATCCCTGTCCAGATCTCGGTTGGTGTCGTTTTCCGAACAACCTATCATGAATACTATGGCCGCTAAGCCTAACAACATGGAAAACTTCATCCGAAACTACGCAACTTGGTTACCGATTAACATGCTAGGTGCATACAGGTTGCAAATGCAACCGAACAAAACCCTGCCAGCCAACGCTGAACCGCAGCTCATCGATAAGATTCTCAGCCACATCAAGCAGACGCGAGCACCACCTGCTCAAGCGCAGCCACGGGCCATCCTGCGCGTGCATCAGCGACCACGCCCTCCGCCCAGGCAAAGTTGATGAGGCCACTCACGGTGGCTTGAAGGTGCTCCGCGCAGATTTTGCCGAAGCAGTCATGCCCGGTCGGGTATCGCACCGGTTGGATCTGCCCATGTGGCTGCCGGAAGAGGCAAAGGCCATGCCGCAGGTCAGCAACGACAGGGCTTCCGCAGAAGCATTGTTAACCGGGCCCATCAGGAATACGATTCGTGATCTGCTGGCAAGATGGGCCAGCATCAATCAATAGATAACGAAGAGCAAAAATGAGGTTACCCCAGAATCAACAGAGGCTGGCTCACCAGGCCATCAAAGCGGACAGCAGCGGCATCGACTACGACGTCTGGACCTGGATACCGCCCGGTTACGAGCAAAGTGATCAACCCTATCCTCTGCTCTTTGTCCTGGACGGCGACATGTTCATGAGCGCTGCCGTCGATACGGTTGCCCTGATGTCCTCGATTGGTGAGGCGCAGGAAGCCATCCTGGTCGGCGTAACCACCGCACCTCCCGGTAATCATGGTATTCAGCGGACTATAGACTACTCCGCCGTTGCTCCGACTGCCGAAATTCGGGCTACGCCCGAAGGTGCAGACTTCAATTTCTGGGTGCTCTACGAACAGATGGCTGAGGCGGGCGGAATCGAGTTTGATGATCTCTTCGGTGGCACTGATCAATTCCATAGCTTTCTCGTTGATCAATTGTTGACGAGTCTGACTAAGAAATACCGAATTGACGCGAAACAGATAGGCGTTGCGGGTCACTCATCCGGTGGCGATTTCGCCGTCGATACGCTGCTGAGAGAAGATTCTCCCATCAGCAAATTTATCGTTGGCTCTTATGGCACTGATGTACTCGATGCAACTCTGGCAGAACGTGAGGTCGCCTTTGCCAATCGAACATCAGACCAGGAGTTAAAAGTTTTCTGTGGCTACGGCGTTGCAGAACATACCGATCCGTTTCTGAAGGAATATATCGAACGTGGTCTGGCCCTGATGGATCGCTTGCAGGTCAATGGACCTGACAACCTCTCCATCATCGTCCGCGGGTTTGACGGTGAAACTCACGGCTCCGTGTTCCCGCACATCTTCTCAAGCGGCTACCGGGAACTGTGGGGCACAGGACTCAGTTTTGTCGAAGCCGTTTCCCTGGTCAGTGGTGAAGTGGAGACCTAGAGGCTACCCACGTTTACGTTGATTTCTGACCAAACCGCCCGCTCCGGGCCAAACGGATCATTTTCAACGCCGACCTCTCCACCGAACATGGCCGTGGCTCGTGAGTCACTGTCATAAGGCGCCCAGTCAGACATTGCCCCACCAGGATCACCATCAGCCGCGAACGCAAGCCATGCGTCCTGTACTTTCTCTGCCAGCGCATCAGCCGCTTCACCCTGACCAAAGAAGCTCGCGCTGCCTTCGGTAATGTCATGTGTACCAAAAACAAAACCAATGTCGATCGCATGTGGTGAACCAAGCTCACCATCACCCCAGGGTGATTCCCAGGTAAAAAGGTACTGATAAGCCGACTGACCCCGCTCTGCAAGGGCTTCGGCGAGATGGATGGCAGGTATACGGAACACCCGATCAGGGATAGGAAAAATAACCGCAATTATGTTTGATGTCGAAAAGTATCGCCGCGCGGGGATTTAGGGCTGGTGGATGTCCGG
>CAYMUT010000079.1:0-4989 GCA_964393625.1 uncultured Pseudomonadales bacterium | reverse complement strand
TGCGATCACCCGTAATGATCCGCCGCACAATGCGCAAATGGTCACATCGAACTCGGCGAAATGAATGCGACGGGAACAAGAACCGGCAGATAAAACAACACCGCGGCGACCCATTCCTCTTAGTGTTCCGCAATGCCCTGCATTTTCGCTTCGGTGATAGTCGCCATCATTTCAGCGCACCCGGCAGAGACAAGTAGAGCCCTGAGCCGGCTTCCTGCCGGGCGACAGTTAACCGTCAATCCGGTACCGCCGGCCCATATCCCGGAGGCCACCGCTCATACTGAGGCAACGCGTCCTTAATCTCAAACCAATTCACGATGGCCTCAGTGTACATGTGGCCCATGATCCGCAAAGGTGGATCACCATCCAATGTGCCGGCGGGAAGGGCCAGATTGCTGTCACCTGTCTGACCGTGAACTAGGACATGTGTACCACAGGAGGAACAGAATTCTCGAAAGCCTTCGGCGGACGATTCATAGGCTACCAATTCCTGCTCTCCGCGAGTCCAGCTGAGTTGCTCCGGGCGCACCACGACATGTGTCGAAAAGGCTGAGCCGTGCGCTTTACGACACATCCCACAATAACAATGCATTGCGTTGAGGTGAGTTCTATCAATTCGGTAACGAACCGCCTCACAAAGACATCCACCGTTGAACCCCATCAGACCCTCCTGCCCAGCTACGATTTTATGGCGCTGCATGCACCGCTGCTGCGACCGGGTAACCAAGCAATTATGCTAAATGTATCACTGTATTACCGATTTAGTGATACAAGTCATCACCGGTCTCACCAGACCGACACGACATCAGCGACCTGTATCTTCGACGATCGAAAAGGTATTGCCACTGGGGTCCTGGGCATGAGTCATCAACCCACCCCAAGTCTGGGCAGTGGGTGGCCCCGTGAAGACGAGCCCGCGAGCCTGCGCTTCAACATAGAAAGTGGCAATATTGCTCACGGCAACACTAAAACCAAGGTACCTGCCAGTTTCAAACTCTCCAGGCTCAGCGGGTTCCAGCAAGGCAATCGCCTCCCCCAGTTCAAAACCGATGTAGCCATCGAGACTGGATCCAAAGAGCTTCTTCCACCCCACGACATCCGCATAGAAGTCCTGTGCCTGTTCCAGGTCTTCGCAAGGTATTCTGATTGCACTAATTTTCACAGTCTGGACTCTCCACATCTCGGTATGCCGGCATCGCTAATTCAGGAACTCTGTCGATCAAGGTGACTTTCCCGAAGCATAAGAAACAGGAGCGAACCAATCGTCAAACTCATGCAGCTGATGCCGACTAGTGGTAGCACGGGAGTAGGCGGTAAGTTCGTAAGCGTTCATTAATGCATCAGATACAGCAGACTCCTATCGGCCGGTTCACAGGTATCGAATGATCACTCACCATGCCTTTCAGGATCCCTCGCGTATTCTTCCCGCCAGTCACCCCCCTCAGGGAAAGTACGGTGTCCCGCAGGAATGATGATCCACGGTAGTTTTTGTTTTATCCAGATATGGTTGCTGACGTCGATCTGTTCAGGATGATCCATCGACCCGACATGCAAGGTAATCATTCTTGGCCTTGCGGAGTTCTTGGCATACAGGCTGCAACCGCAACGCCCACAGAAATGGGTACGAATAAGGTTTCCGGAATCAGCCTGGCGCTCATCGACGACACTCTCACCCCCTGTCAACACCAGGGCTTCTACCGGGATATGCAGACAGGTAAGAAACGCGCTGCCTGTCAATTTCTGACATTCTTGACAATGGCAGGTGTAGGCAACAAAAGGTATACCATCAAACGAGTAACGACAGGCACCACAACGGCAGCCTCCTGTCGCGGGCAGATCAAGCACAGCATCCACCATGACGGTCGCTTATCCTTATCGAGGACAAACCCGCCTCTGGCCTGAAAAGCATTTCAGCGATCACCCTGTTTCGAGAGGGATAGGAAAAATAACTGCAATTGTGTTTGATGTCGAAAAGTATCGCCGCGCGGGGATTTAGGGCTGATCGATGTCCGGTCGGTTTGCATAGGCAATAACTTATGCCCAAGGCAGAAGTTCATGTCTCCGGCGCGTGGTTGTTCGAGCGCGTTGAATAATCACATCAGGATATAACGCGAATAACATCTGCAAGTGGCTGAACATGCCGGATCTGTCCGGGACCACAGTCTTACACTCTGATCGCAACACCAATCGGCTCACAAATGTCGCAAGCCATGCGGTTAGAAGGACTCAATGCGTTGACGACGCAATGCCTCAGCAAGATTAAGCACATAGGCGCGAATCGCCTGAGACTGCTCTATCGAAATTTCCATACCCGGCATCCCAGCAGCAGCCTTTGAGCCACCCACCACGATCGCATCCCAGGTTTCGAACGTCGCGGTTGTCGCATAACGCAGATCGGGTACAGAGCCGCTGAATCGTGCGACCGCTTTACTGCCATGACAGATCTTGCAATAACCCGAGTACAGCGCAGCTCCTGTCGCAACGATATCGGGTGATGCTTCAGATTTTGGCTGCCCGGGTAATGTACGGGCAGTGATCTCCACTTCCGGCATCACCTGTTTGCCTTCCAATGTGAAAGCGAGCAGGCGCGTCGGACCTTTGGTGGCGGTCGCGTTGTGCATTTCCGGGTATTGGAACTGCAAGCCACCACCAGCGCCTATGGAAATCACAACGTACTGGTCACCATCGACAGAATAGGTTGAGGGCGAGGCGTTGATGGCCGACCCCGTCTGTACCGACCAGAGCCGCTCGCCGCTGTCGGCGGCATAGGCTTGAAATTCGCCGGTTGCCAGCCCCTGAAACAACAAATTTCCTCCAGTGGTCATCAGACCTCCGTTGAATGGGTATTCGTGCTCCACCGTCCAGCGCACCTTGCCGTTGACAGGATCCATGGCCACGAGCTTGCCAGGCGCGTGCGGTCGACCATCTACTTCGGTCAGCATAACTATTGATTCCGTGTTTTCCCCGCCACTCACCTGTGCGGGTGCATCAACTACCGGGATGTACGACAGGTTCGTTGTCGGGTGATAAGCCATCGGATGCCAGTTGTGCGCACCCCACATATTCGGCCAGAGGTAGCTGCTCTCATCTTCCTTCAGGTTCCAGTATTCACCGGCGGGATCGTAGACGGGCTTGCCCGTCTCAATGTCTATGTCAGAGGCCCAGTTCGTCTTCGCGAACTTACCCGCTGCCAGCAATTCACCATTGTGCCGATCCAGTGTGTAGTGGAACCCATTCTTCGGCGCGATCAACAGCGTTTCCCGCTGTGCGCCGCGGATCTCCATGTCAGCCAGAACGATGTTCATCGTGGCGTTGTAATCCCAGCTGTCCTTATCGACGGTCTGGTAATGCCATCGGTACTCACCCGTATCGGCATCCACTGCCACGATAGAAGACAAGAACAGGTTGTCACCGCCAACAGGAGCACGTTCCTTATGTAAATAGGGATAGGCGCCCGAGGTACCGAAGAAAAGCTGATTTGAAGCCGGGTCGTAGGTCATCTCGTTCCAGTTGTGCCCACCACCTCCGTGTTTGGCAAGGTTTTCTCCAGACCAGGTCTTCGCCGCCATCTGCATGGCGGGCGTGTCGTTTTCTTTGGGGTCATCGCTCGGAACGATGTAGAACCGCCATAGCAGATTGCCACTTGCCGCATCGTATGCCGAGACATAGCCTCGGCCTTTACTTTCAGATTCGGATCCCGCGTTACCAAGAAACACTTTGCCGCCACCCACGTAGGGTGAATCCGTAATGAAAAACCCTTTTGCTGTCTCGCAGGTCTTCTTGCTCCAGAGCTGTTTGCCGGTGCCTGCACGCAACGCGATCAACCGGCAATCGGCTGTCGTGAGATACACACGCCCTGCCCAGACGGCGACACCCCGGTTGACGCGTGCGGGCCACGACATCATTGGGCTCTTTCCCAACACCTCACGCACACCCGGATCGAACTGCCAAAGAATGCGTCCGCTCGCGGCATCGATCGCCAACACAATCGAATACGCACCTGAAAGGTATATGACGCCATCCACAACAATAGGCGTCGTGGAAACGCCATCCGGTATCGGCAAATCGGTGCTCCAAGCCAGGCCAAGCTCGTCAACGTTTGCATCATCGATGAGTTTGAGCGGCGAGTAATGTTGCCCGGTGAAATCTCCTCCCTTAAGAAACCAGTTTTGTCCCGTGGTGCTTTCCTTAAGCACCCGAGCCTCTGTGACGTTTCCCGAATCCGCTTGGGCAGCGCTCAACAGTGGCATACAAATAATGGTCAAAAAGAACGAGATCTTCGCAGTGTTAGTTTTCATACGAGGCCTCTCCCTGGACGAGCAAGATATCAACGTAAGTGAGTGTACCTTTGCACATGCGGCAATCACTAGTCAGCGTAGCATATCCACCACACGAACAATTCGATGACTCCGCTTGGCTGAGCGTAGCGCTCTTTGTCATCGCACGTGCCCAGATTACCATCTCAACCGTGGTCTTCTTATATGAACCAGCCGATCCAGGACGCTTTAATCCAATCACTCAATGTCGATGCCGCTGCTACGTGGGATTCCGGCAGCGTCGGTACGGTTAGAGGGCCACAGTGTCGAACGATCGCCGCTTCTTTATGCCGGCTCATCTTCCACCAGCTGTCAGGATCTTCGCTCGGCCGTGTCAACCGAGCCATTTGCGCTTTACAGTTATACCCGTTCCATTGAAAAAGGTTGGAGGCTTCATCAGTTGCACAAATATTTCGCGAAGATATCAGCACCTTAAGGAAATCGCTGTTAGATTTGCTTGAAGGAGGAGGAATCCAGCATAGACGAATTCTAATACCGTGATTGGCCGCGTGCCGAGAAAGTCCCAGGTGTAAGAATCGATGTTGAAGGGATAGGAAAAATAACTGCCATTGTGTTTGATGTCGAAAAGTATCGCCGCGCGGGGATTTAGGGCTGATCGATGTCCGGTCGGTTTGCATAGGCGATAACTTATGCCCAAGGCAGGTGAGTGCCT
>CAYMUT010000078.1:0-4993 GCA_964393625.1 uncultured Pseudomonadales bacterium | reverse complement strand
CGCGCGGCGATACTTTTCGACATCAAACATAATGGCGGTTATTTTTCCTATCCCTTGCGGCCGCTGTCTACACTCGGGCGTTGCGCGTCGTTAAACCTGTCTAATCTTGAACACAATCAAAGTTGGCGGCCTCATCAATAGAGCCAGAACCTTTGTATTGTGCGTATTTCGGATACGGGCACAACGGACGTGAAAAGCGTTTCGCATCCGGCTTTGCTGCATGAGCATCCATCACTGCTTCCGCCCAGCTCACGGTGCGACCCATAACCACGGTCTGACCTTCAAGAAATGTCAATTCACCCGGGTGCTCAGCAACTATTCGATCCGGCGCTTGACCCTTCTCCACCCAATCCACGATGGCTTGTATGTAGTCAGCTGCCCAAGCACCTGGACCACCAATGCAATGCACCATACCTGGTACCATAAATGTGCGCAGAAACTCACCCGATTTCTCGACACCGTTCATTCGTTCAGTTTCAAAGTGCCATTCTTCCAGCACTTTGGCGCGACACGGATGATCATTCCAACCGTTGTAGACAATCAGTTTGCCGCCATTGGCATGGAACGCTGAGAAGTCTGGCGGGGGGATGTCCAATGCATGCATGACCTCGCCCAATCTTTGCAAGCCTGCCACTGGATCAAACTCCTCCAAGTTGAAGCCGGGCTCACGGTGCATGGCATTCTCGATCACCAAGGTCGTGAGATCGTTGGCTGGAAGCGGCATAAACGACTTGTTACCAGTTACCCATAATTCAAAATCCCCACCATTTTCTGATCCGGGATAGTTTCCGGGTACCACTACGTTGCCTTGATCATCGGTAATGCCGGTATAGAAAAATTTGGCAGTCTCGATTTGCCCTGTTGTTAAACAGTCTGCGGCCGGTCTGTCATCACATTTCAGCCCTCCTAAGTTCAGTCGCTCCAAGGTGCACTTGCGGGGATCTCCGATCAAACCATCCGCAACACCATCCAACATGTCACAAGCCTGCTTGGTGTTCGCGTCCAGCAAATCTACCGAATCCACGGTAAGCGGGTGCTCTTTTTGAATTCGGCTCCCCGCCAACGAAAACAGCAAGAGGCCCGTGCCATAGTCAATGGCCGGATCACCGGCGATGATGCCGTCAAAATCGTCGGGGTAGCGTAGCGCTTCCATCAACGCAGCCCGACCGCCATTGGAACAGCCCCACAGGTATGCATATTCCACTTCTTTCGCGTAGAAGGCGCCGATGATCCGCTTGGCTAAGACTGTGGTTAGATGATTGGCACGAAACGCAAAATTTATTCTGCGCTCGTCATCACGGTAGAACGCTGGATTGTTTGGATCAGGATTCGCCGCATCTGTAGTCGCCATAGAAAAGCCTTCGTCCAGCAGACTGGTGGTATCACCGATCACCCCAGCAAGCCCCCCTGGAGCGTGATACATCAATCGGCCAGTCCAGTCGGCCATAGGCATGCTGACTTGAAACCGAATGGTGCCATCGATGACTCCATTGACCTGGCAGTGCTCTGGCACTCCGTCTATGGCGGGAACAACTCGGCCAGGCTCAACCAGGTGAACCGTATCCGAAAGTCGGTACATATCGTCACAGCTCAAACGCTCATCCGCGTTTGCTAATCCAGACACGAAAATACAGACCGTTGTCAAAGCGAGTTTACGAAACACCTAACCCCTCCCAAGCAAAAGTTTAAAGTAGATCGAGCCCAAGTTACTCATGAGGACTCTCCAGAGACCAAGGCCGCCACCATTATTACGTCGCTCTCGTATTCTGCTTCTCTTCGTAACCGGTAACTTTATCCCACATGACCAAATCAGCCCCCGCACCTGCTTCGACCATGTGCGCTCGTAGCTGATCATAGCTTTGCGGCGCTTCCAGAAGCCGCCGGAGTGTTCTGCGCAAAAACACAAACACCCCCCAAGCATTCAGCAGTAGGCACAGCGCAATAACCTCAGGCCTGATTAAGTCGGCGAAAAAGATAAAGGAGACATATTGCAGGTGGAACTCGGGGGCGACTGGTAGCATCCTGATTGCCACCATTTTGCACGGCGGTGCCATACACCATATGCTCATGTTGAGCAGCGCAAGGCTCAAAAATATGAGCTCAATCTCGAAACGAAAGACCTGGTCTTCCAACACACCATTGAGCGCAATCAAGCCCAACACCGTGGCGAGGGAGGCGTGCATCTTGTGGTTCTTCTTGTCACGAAACCAGATGTACGTATTGAGTCGCTCGTTAACGTAAACCCACCTCGGCGGTTTGTAATAGTAATCGTCAAATAGCTCGTACAAGCCAGTACCTAGATATATCACAACTTCGACCCACAGCACGATCGTTAGCGAGGTTGTCAGCGGATAAAGTTCTGTTGCTGATAACATGTTAGTACTCCAGAGCACGCTTGTTGTGAGCGTTGGTTAGAACCCCAGGCAATAGGTCAGACCGATACTTTTCGACATCAAACATAATGGCGGTTATTTTTCCTATCCCTATCAGCTCGATGTTTTCAAGAGGATTTGCTTCTACGGCAACCAGGTCCGCCAGCTTACCCACCTCAACTGAACCGAGTTTATCGGAAATACGCAGCAGGTCGACAGCGTTCACCGTCGCCGCCTGTATGGCCTCCATCTCCGGCATACCCGCTTCCACCCTGTACACAAACTCATGGCCGCTCAGGGCATGGGGGAATACACCGTTGTCTGAACCAAGAGGGGTTGCACTGACCCCAGTACGCAAATATCTTGGCTACTCGCCTACAGGTAGACAACCACGACGGTAAAGTCCCGGTGATGTGTGCGCATAGGCTTCGGCGCTGGCAAACGCGGGTCGCCTGCGAAGGCGTTCAAGGTACGCCAACGTTTTTGGGGAGGTACCGGTGGCGGAGCCGCCATCTTCTTCGATCGATTTCACGAGTGTTTGTAGTCCAGCTTCATTGCTGCGGCGCACAGCACTGCATGGTATCCCTCGGCGGCGAAGCGCCGGCCTACCGTGCCACCAATACCAGCACCGGCCCCCATTACCAGACAGACGGGTTTGCTCATCGCATCATATCTCCCCTGTAAGCGTTCCATTTTAGCGATCTGAGCGAGCTAAGCGCACGAAGTTGTTGGCGCTGACGTTTACTGAATTGAGTCAATCTAGTTCTTTGAAAGGCACATTAACTGGGCTTCGATTGCCGGCTGTCACGCCGGGGTCCCGTACCTTCAATCGAACCAGCGTCAGCAGCCAGCAGATTTGTGGCGAGATGCAGCAACGTCGTTTTTCCCGCGCCGTTCGGCCCGATAACTCCGGTAAATCCGCGAGAGAAAGTTAACCGTCAAAGCCTCAAACAGGAGTGTTTGCGTGCTCGCATAACTGAAGGAGACGTTGCGAAAAGCAAGCATCCAATTAGTCCATCTGATAACACTGCGCGTGCTGGTTCACACGAGATCTGGACAAACTCAGCTGACAAACACTTCAGGGCGTCGATCAATCCAGGGTTCAGCCTCTTCAAGCTGCCGCGCGATATCAAGTAACTCCATTTCGCCTCCCATTGGACCGAAGAAATGCATGCCAAGTGGCAGGTCGTTCGGCCCAACGCCGCAGGGAACCGAAATTGCCGGTATGCCACTGAAGTTTGCCAGTGGCGTATGGGGCACTGTCGACAATGCTTCCTCGTACCACTCATCGAGACTCGCGCCACCGCTCAGGGAAACCTTACTGCCGAGTTCTGGTGTTGGCCGGTTCAATGCCGGGGTAAGCAGCAAATCCCACTCGCCAAAAAACATGCCAAGACTTCGGCTGACGATGTTCGAGAAGGCAATTGAATTGTTGAACTCAAACGCAGACACATTCGATCCTTCCTCCACCATCTCCAGCGTTATGGGTTCAAGGGTGTCTGGCCCAGGTGTCCTGTTGGTGTGTGGTGCCAGCTGTTTGACCGCCGATTCCGCGATCACCATCCACATCGGTCTGAAGGCATTGGCGATTGCACCACCCTTAACAACCTCCGGCGTCGCTTCACCAACAGTATGCCCCATTCCGCTCAATGCCTCGGCAATTCGCTCAACCTCGGATCGAATCGTGGCGTCCATTTCTCCAACACCCCAGTCTTCAAGGCTCACTGCAATCCTGTATCTACCAGGCGCTTCACTCAGCTTTTCAAGGTAAGAGTAATCAGGTTGATAGGGCATGGTGCCTTCACCGGGAGCCAAACCAACAACCGCGTCCAGGAAGGCAGCAGAGTCGCGAACTGTGCGCGTGTTACAGCCCTCGGCGATCAACGGTCCTGTAACGTCATTGTTCATTGGCGCAAGGCTCACCATCCCCCGCGACGTTTTCAGACCCACGTTGCCACAGATGCTCGCAGGTATCCGCGTTGAACCGCCGCCATCGTTGGTATGCGCAAGTGGAACAACACCAGCCGCGACAAGCGCCGCTGACCCACCACTCGAACCACCGGTGATGTAATCGGTGTTCCAGGGATTGCAGGTTCGTCCGGTCGCAGCAGATTCTGTGGTCAGCGTTAAACCGAATTCGGGGCAGGTCGTCCGGCCTACGATGTTAAATCCTGCCTTTAACATCTGTTCAGCGAAGTGAGCAGTAACGGGTGATGTAAATCCAGTTGTCAGTCGCGAACCCATCTCCTGGTTCACACCGGCAATGCCTGCACCAAGGTCCTTCAGAAACGTTGGTACCCCTGCAAACCGCGCACCGTCCGCTAGTTCACCTTCATACCTGTGATCAACAAAACCAACAACCGCGTTGAGCTTGTCGTTGACCTGCTCGGCTGCATCATGAGCAACCGTTGCAAGATCTTCGCTCGTCACTTCACCTTTGGCGATCAACTCCGCCAGACCAAGCGCATCGTACTGTACGTATTCCTCTACCTTCATCGCGACTCTCGTTCTATTTTGATGTCAGGACATCGATTGTTGCGCTATTGGTGATCTACCGAAAGAACGATTACTCGGCGAAATCGTTGCGATAAACCGATCCTTCCTTCATCACAAACTTCACC
>CAYMUT010000077.1:0-5138 GCA_964393625.1 uncultured Pseudomonadales bacterium | reverse complement strand
CACAAACCCGGCGCTCGCGCTAGACAGGTCAGGCACTCACCTGCCTGATGGCCCCCGCGCTTGAGACAAAACCCTGTCAATCTCTACGATCGCACCTGCCTTGGGCATAAGTTATTGCCTATGCAAACCGACCGGACATCGATCAGCCCTAAATCCCCGCGCGGCGATACTTTTCGACATCAAACACAATTGCGGTTATTTTTCCTATCCCTATATTTTAACTCGCTGTCAGGACCCCTGGCGGCATAACCAAGCGGGCGTGAATCCACTTATAGAACCAGGGAAAGCTGTTCAAAGATTGGGGTCCACCTCTCTGTCACCCGGTGCGCTTTCCCCAAGCTACTCCTTTTAACGCGAATCTCAGGAAAATATGGGACTCAAACAAGACTTGATCATCGCCCTCAAGTCTGAATTTTTCGGATTTCTCGAGATAAGGTCGAGCCAGCCCCCATCAACGTGTGTTGATGTCAGAACAGGTGGGTCGAATGCAGGAAAAGCCCCTCTGGCGGTGAACGGTTCCTCGTCTGTGACGCCTCATCCAGACCCAGATACTTCAATATCTTGTCGATAACGTCTGGGTCTTCAATGCTTGCTATGATCTTCACATTGCCACCGCATTTCTCGCGTGGCCTGACTCCCTGGGTCGACTTCGGCATGTAAGAGAATCTTCCAGCACCAAGCGGGAGCATTCGATCATGGCTGGAGAACGATTCAATCGTACCTGGATCATCCACATGCTATGTACAGCCGAGACCACGCTAGCTGGGCAGCACGGTCGGCGAGGTGGGTCGATCGCCGGGCATTGTCGTCCTGTCCTGTAATCGATGGCACAAGGACTATAGCGGTGTGCAGCTCTCCAGAAGACTCGTTAACCCAAACTTCACTGCACTTTTACCCTCACAATCATTATGGAAATAACAGTGGTTTCTCGCCTTTTGCCTACGCTAATATGGGAGAGTCACTTCTTAGGGAGACCGTGATGAGCGAAGCTGTTAAGCAATCGGAGGAACACGAACTGGATCTATCCTGGATGGAACAGATGGGTGAATGGGATACACATGCCGAACCGGGTAAGCGGGGCATGACCCTCGCTGATATCCGGGTTGGCAGTTATGGTGAACTGCCGGAGGACTCCGACAATATGACCGGCAAACCACGGGGTGCAGGCAGTCGTGATGAGGCCTACCGGGTCGGCGCCTACAGCGTCCACTCCCTTTCTGAAATCTGGCTCGACAATGCCGAGTTCCTCTATGAGGAGGCACTGCAACGGCAGTGGAGCTCTGCGACCGACATTCCCTGGGACACGCTCGAACCACTCCCGGATGACATCGAGGAAGCGGAGTGTCTGCTCTGTACTTTCTTTAATGAAGTGGAATTTGTTGCAGGTGATGTGCCCGCCCGCTGGGTCGCAAGGACCACCCCTGACTATCTCGAACCGCGCAATGTGTTGATTGCCCAGATTATGGACGAGGCACGTCATATGGATGTGTTCCGTAAGCGCGCACTTGCCAATGGCGGTGGCCTCATGCGCATGTCGGGTGCCACCTCCGGTTTTGTGGGCTCGATCGACCTTGCCCGTGACTTCACGGAAATGTCGACCCGGCTGCATATCTCAGGTGAAGGTGCGGTGCTCACTATGTTCCGCATGGGTGAACTGTTTGCCCAGAACGAAGCGGAAAAACACATGTATCGCCTCTGCGCCCAGGATGAGGCCCGACATGTTGCCTTTGGCGTGATGCACCTGCGCTATCTGGGTAGAGCTGCGCCCGAACGCCGTGAAGAGATCGAATGTTACCTCGATGAAGCCGAATCGCAGATGCTGACCGGCGTGCAGAATCCCGCAGGCACCCAGGCGGAAACATCGGAAGCCCTGGCGATCCTCTTAGGCGGTGGCAAGGCAGGTTACGATGAAGGTCACAAGCAGCTACTCGTGATTCGTCGCAAGCAGCTGAAGGAATACATGAAGCGTGTCAATTCCGCAGGCTTTGGTGAGCGTTTTACAAACGGCCGCTCCCCGCTGCCGGAGCGCCTGGCAGCGATGAGTTAACGGCAATCGTGTCACCGAGGTAACTACATGGCCAAGAAAGACACGGACGCGATGAACGTGCCGATACCTGATTCTGATCAGGTCGAAAACCCCACGGTCGGTGTGCCGGAACCGACATATGACTGGATGGGCCTCACCAATGAATGGGGCACAAGGGTTAAACCTGATGAGTATGGCCTAAGGCTCGGTGCCCTCAACGTTGGCATCTATGGAGAGGTGCCGGAATTCTGGGATGACCAGACGAGACGCCCGAGGGGTGCACTGCCGCGGCCAGGTGTACCACCGTTGCCTTACAACCTGCGTGCTAAACACCAGATGTGGGCGGACTCGTCTGCCGATCTTTATGAGGAGGGCATCCAACGGCGATGGATTCCGGCAACCGACGTGCCATGGGATTCGCTTGAAGCGCTGCCCGAAGTGATCGAACGTGCGGTCTGCCAGGTTGCAACGGAACTCATGCAGTACGCCAACACCGAAATCGAGATTGTCACCTACTGGCAGGATCAGATGTCCTATGGTTATTACGAAGTTAAACAATTTCTCGCGACCGTTACCTTCGACTGCGCAAGACACATAGAAGCCTTAAGGAAGCGCGCCCTTGCGAATGGTGGGGGCCTTGGTGTGGAATCACGGGGTCGCGTTAACCGCATGATCTTGGAGTCGAGTGGCGGCTGGACGGAATCGGTATGTTACACGTATCTCATTCGCGGCACCTACCAGATGCAGCTGTTAAGGGGCCTGCTTGCCAACGCCCATAACGATGCTGAGTCATACATCTATGCACGTATGATCCAGGACCATGCCCGGCATCTCACTTACGGTTACGATCACTTGAAGTATGCGGCGAACCACCACGAAGGTGAGACCGCTATCCTGAGAACCCTGTTGGCAATTGGTGAAGCCCACTTTGCGGCTGAAGTCGAACAGAGTGCCACGAAACCTGCCATGGCGATTATTCTGGGCGGAGGTATAGAAGCTGCAAAGACCGTCGGCATGGAAACTTACCTGCATCTCGTTGGCGACTTTGTGCGTGACTACGTCAAGGTCTGTGAATGGCTGGGCGTGGATCGCACCGAGGTGTTGAACCCGCGCATGGCTCGATACCTGGAGTACTGACGTGCCGATGTTTCCTTCCGAGGACTGGTTCAATGCCGTGCGGGATGTTTACAACACGGATTTATCCTTGCGCTCAGGTGGTGGTGGTGAATGCCATACTATCTCTGGATTCCGTATTGGCGACGCGGACTATCTCATTACCTTTGAAGGATTGCTGATCACGGAAATCCGTTTGGTCAATGGTGATGAAATGAACGACACCGATTTCATTATCGAGATGCCGATGGAAACCTGGGTTGATATGCTGCAGGACATCCAGGAACACGGTTACGCGAGTGCCCGGCACACAATCAACAGTATCGATCTTAGCGCGGAAGACGGCATCGCGCATAACCCGACGGACGATCAGTACCGTGAGGATCTCTTCTACCGTTTCAACCAGAATTTCCAGGATTTTTTCAACGCCTCATCGCGGGTGGAAACGACATTCAAGTAAAAGCCAATGAGTGAATCTATCTCTGTAAAAAATCTGAAACTTGCCCAGGCCGCCGTCAACAGCGACCCCGCTTTCAAGCAGTTAGGTACGATTGATCTCAACCTTGCGATCAGAGTTGCGAACACCTGTTTCCAGGTGGTGCTAGAAGGCTTCTCCTGCAAGGAGATCAACAAGCTCAAGGTGAGTCAGCTGCGGGATGTGGACTGCGTGCTGAACTTCACTAAAGATCAGTGGACCCGTTTCATTGAAGGCTGCCGAGCAGGGACCGGCCCGACACTGATAAACCTCGACAGTATTGAAGGCCTGATCGAAGCCCCATCACCCATCAAGCAGCTCCTTATTCCTCGTTACCATCTTTCCCTGCAGGCCTTCTTTGAGGCCTACGCCAACCCGGACAAAGTCGAGGCTGCCTGATGCCTATCTACGAATATCGATGCAAGGCTTGCGAACAGATTAGTGAGCGGTACTTTTCATCAACGGATGCACCCAGGATACTCATCTGTAAACACTGCGGCGCAGAAGATGCTGAGCGGATCATTTCAGGCGCGGTGTATCACGCTGATGAAGCAACCAGGACAGCCAAGCTAGATTCGAAGTATGAGAAGAAGGCTGAGGCGGCATTGAGGAGCACTAGGTCGGCTGATCCTGATCGCTTGTTGAGGAAAATGCGGGACTTCGGTACTGACAGGTAAGCTGTCTATTACTTGTCAGGTTCGTATCTACAAGAATTTATAAACGCCAACTACTCCTATGATGGTCCAACCGGTTTGGGGATAGTAAGAATTAATCACATTTTCCTGTCTGTCACCCGGTGCGCTTTCCCCAAGCTACTCCTTTTAACGCGAATCTCAGGAAAATATGGGACTCAAACAAGACTTGATCATCGCCCTCAAGTCTGAATTTTTCGGATTTCTCGAGATAAGGTCGAGCCAGCCCCCATCAACGTGTGTTGATGTCAGAACAGGTGGGTCGAATGCAGGAAAAGCCCCTCTGGCGGTGAACGGTTCCTCGTCTGTGACGCCTCATCCAGACCCAGATACTTCAATATCTTGTCGATAACGTCTGGGTCTTCAATGCTTGCTATGATCTTCACATCGCACTCGCAGAAAGCCATGCTCGAGACGACCGCACTTCAGGTAGTCTTCAAACTCTCTAACAACGTACCCCGGCAGGCCCCTGCCCTGTTCTGCCAACATGTTCTGGAACTGGGGCCAGTGTTCCTTGACGAGTTGATAAAGCAGCGTGTTCTCTGGCTGATGTCGCTGGTACTGAAACGGGCCAACGGGCCAGAAATCGTCCTGGAATACATTGGATAGCAAGATCGAGTGTCACAATGGAGTCGTGACAGACAGCCTTACTCCTCAACGGCGACCGCAGTATCCGCGTTCACGGTATAAGTTAGAGAGCCTCTTCTCTGAATCTACGTGCGAAAACGGGCCAACCCCATGCGGGAGTTTTGCGGGACACAGTTATGCACTGCAGTGCCGTGACGGCTTCTCAATGAATGCAGCCGTCGCTACTCAACCCCATCAGCGCAGC
>CAYMUT010000076.1:0-5658 GCA_964393625.1 uncultured Pseudomonadales bacterium | reverse complement strand
CGCGCGGCGATACTTTTCGACATCAAACATAATTGCGGTTATTTTTCCTATCCCTCTCGAAGGCGCGCCTGAGCTTACTGTTTGGTGCAAACACGCCATGGTAGCGAATCAGATTCAGCGTATACGCTCCGTGGATAAACAGGCCGAACCGGGCTTCACGCCACCAGGCCATGCGCATCACGTTGCTGCACGATCTCGTCTTCGTAAGGACCCTTGAAGGCGACTTCCTCTGCGCAACTTCCACCACTGAATGCGAACATCAGCAGAAGAACAGGGACCTACTTGCCACAAGCCTTAAGTCGGCATGTTTGCTGTTTTCCCCAGCGTTTGCTGAAATGGTGGATGGATTGATCAGTGAGTTCGAGGACGGGGATTCGTTCGTGATGATGCAGAAATGGCAGCAACTGGCGAGGGAGCGCAAAGCGGGCAGCGCTGCTGCGCCGCAGGCCGGAGTCCGCGTGGTGAGACAGACGTCGCTGCAGGACCAAAGGATTACTCCGGGCACAATCATCTTAGTTGTGCTGCTCAGCTTGATTTCCATGCCTGCCACCGGAGGCGGCGCGGGGCTCACACTAATCGATGGCATTCGTGTCGGCCACCACACCCTGAAAGAGCGACCGACCGGGTGCACCGTGATCCTCACGGAGCAGGGTGCGGTTGCCGGGGTGGATGTGCGTGGTTCTGCACCTGGTTCGCGGGAACTGGCGCTGCTCGATCCTGTGAACTCCATCCAGCGGGTTCACGCGGTAGTGCTCTCCGGGGGCAGCGCGTTTGGCCTCGATGCAGCCACCGGCGTGGTGCGGTATCTCGAACAGCGTGGCGTTGGTCTGGATGTTGGTGTTGCGAGGATTCCCATCGTGCCTGCTGCCATTCTGTTTGATCTGGGTGTGGGCGGCAAACCGCAAATCCGGCCGGGAGCAGACTGCGGGATGCAGGCTGCGCGAGCGGCAACGGATGGACCCATCGCCGAAGGTAACGTGGGAGCTGGCGCGGGTGCCACGGTCGGCAAAATGCGTGGCGCTGATCGCGCCATGAAAGGTGGCATCGGCACAGCGGCCATCGAGTTACCCAATGGTCTCATGGTGGCTGCTCTCATTGCTGTCAACGCGGTGGGCGATGTGATCAATCCGGCCACCGGTGAGGTGGTGGCGGGTGTACGCAATGAAGACGGTTCAGGCCTGGCAGACATCCGCAAGCTGATCCGCGCGGGCATGCGGACCGAAGGCGGACTGGGACGCAATACCACCATCGGCCTGGTGGCGACCAACGCCCGGCTCACCAAGACGGCTGCCACAAAAGTGGCGCAGATGGCACACGATGGTCTGGCGCGCGCCGTCGTGCCGGCGCACACGGCATCTGACGGCGACACCTTGTTCACACTGGCCCTGGGCAGCTGGAGCGGCGATGCAGGTCCGTCCACTGTGGGCGCGCTGGCCGCAGAAGTGGTGGCAGACGCAATCATTAGTGCTGTGCAAAACGCTGAGAGCATCGACGGCTTTCCGGCCGCCGCAGACCTCGAGCCATGAACCCCTACCTGGTTGCCATTCTGGGTTACTCGGCGGTACTCATCGCCCTCGGCCTCTATATCGGGCGGCGCGTGAATACCACGGGGGCGTTTTTTGTAGCCGGCAGAAGCCTCGGGCCGGTGCTGCTGTTTGCGACAGTGCTGGCGGCCAACATCGGTGCGGGCTCCACCATGGGAGCGGCCGGCATCGGCTTCAGCCAGGGGATGGCCGCCTGGTGGTGGGTTGGCTCTGCCGGTATCGGCACACTGTTGCTTGCGTTCTGGGTGGGGCCGCGGGTGTGGCACATCGCCAAAGAGCATGATCTGCAAACGGTTGGTGATCTGCTGGAGCTTCGCTACGGACGTACGGTGCGTGGTGTGGTGACAGCCCTGTTGTGGGTAGGCACGCTCTTCATACTGGCTGCCCAACTGATCGCCGTTGCCTTCGTGCTGCAGGCGGTTGCGGGTATTCCCAAGCTGTATGGCTGCCTGATAGGTGGTGCGGTTATGACCAGCTACTTTGCCGCCGGTGGCCTCCTCTCCTCAGCGTGGGTCAACCTGGTGCAACTGGTTGTGCTCATCGTTGGTTTTGCACTGGTGGTTCCTGTTGCGCTCTCCACCGTAGGCGGGCTGTCCGGGCTTGCGCAGGCAAGCACCGCAATGAGCCCGGATTTCATGGATGGCTGGCGCGGTGGTGTACCCGCGCTCTACTACATGGCACTGCTGGTCCCTGCGTTTATCGTCTCACCCGGCCTCATACAGAAGATCTATGGTGCGCGTGATGCGCGCTCGGTGCGGGTGGGGGTTGCAGCCGCGGGGGTGGTACTGCTGCTGTTCGCCGCGCTGCCGCCGTTGCTCGGTGCCATCGCGCGGGTACATTTTCCGGAGTTGGAAAACCAGGGGCTCGCGCTACCCACGCTGCTGGTAGAACGCATTCCCGTGCTGCTCGGCGGCCTGGGGCTGGCGGCCATATTTTCCGCCGAAATCAGTTCGGCCGACGCCATTCTGTTCATGCTGGCGACTTCGTTGTCGAAGGACCTGTACCAGCGCTTCATCCGGCCGGACGCGTCCGACCGCGAGGTACTGCGCGTGGCACGCCTCGCCGCCGTCGCGGGCGGGATTCTGGCTGTGGGTATTGCCGTGTGGTTTGAAACCATCATCGGTGCCCTGTCCATCTTCTATTCCCTGCTCAGCGTCAGCCTGTTCGTGCCGGTGATAGCGGCGATTCATTCGCGTACCGCTGGTACACCCGAGGCGCTTGCTGCGATTGCGGGTGGTGTGACGACGTTACTGGCCGTTCAGTCGCTGACCGGTGGTCAGGGCTACGGCAACTGGAACCCGACGCTGATCGCACTTGTCGTTAGCGGGGTTGCGTTCGCGCTGGTGGCGATGGTGCGAATACGCAGATCTGCATGAGGTGCGCGCGAACACGGAATTCGCAGTCAGGTTGCAGGAATCGCAATCATTCGCTGTTCTGGCAGCGTTGCTCATCCTGGTGTTTCAGGTTCGGGGCGGCCGGGAGTTATCTGACCACGTAGACACTACCATCAGGAAGGGGGCTGCAACCTGGCTCGACACGATGCTCAAGGACGATGTAGCTGCCTGAGGCTGCATCAACATGTGCATCCACCCCAGGCAGGATGCTAGATTGTTGGCTGGAATGGCTGAACGTAGTGAAGGGGGAAGTGGGATGCCCGAGTTTAACGAGGTGGTCACCTGGGTGGACGAGAATTGTCCGCAGTCGATTCGCGGGCGGGTATTCGACTTTGCTGGTGGTGACAAGGCGCCCATTACGGACCCGGATTTTCAGCAGTGGTTCGACGCCTGCCGCGAGCGGGGATACACCGTGCCCGACTGGCCGACAGAGTACGGGGGTGCAGGCCTGGATGCAGCGGGTTCACGAGCGGTTCGCGAGGCCTTCCGCCGGATGGGTGCGCCAGTGCCCCTGACGGGCATGGGTTTGAGCATGATTGGCCCGACACTGCTCGAGTACGGCACAGACGAGCAGAAAGAACGCCACCTGCCGAAGATTGCCCGTGGCGAGACGCGCTGGTGTCAGGGTTACTCCGAACCGGGTGCGGGATCGGACCTGGCCGCACTCAAGACGCGTGCAGAAGACCAGGGCGACTTCTATGTGATCAACGGCTCCAAGATCTGGACGTCAGGCGCCAACCACGCCAACTGGATCTTCTGCCTGGTGCGCACCGACTTCGACGCTCCCAAACACGATGGCATCAGCTTTGTCCTGTTTCCGATGGATGACCCGGGCGTGACCGTCAAACCCATTGTGCTGATCAACGGCCATTCACCGTTCTGTGAGTGTTTCTTCGACGACGTGAAAGCGGCCAAGGCAGACCTGGTCGGTCAGGAGAACCGGGGCTGGACCATCGCCAAGCGACTGCTGCAGCACGAGCGTTCGTCCATCTCGGGCGGTGGGTCGGGCATCGGTAGCACGGAGTCTCTCCCGGAGCTGCTGCAGCGCTATGCGCCTGACGACCCCGCGCCGCGCAATGAGGTGCTGGGGATTCAGATGGATGGCGCCGCGTTTGCGCTGACGCGCACGCGCGCGCAGCAGGAGAGTCGCGGCGCCCGTACGCCCACGTTCGCCACCTCTACCTTCAAGTACGTATCCACGGAGATCCTGCGCCGCCGGCACGAGGCCATCATCGCGTTGATGGGTACCCAGGGTGCGGGCTGGGAAGGCGGGGAATTCAGTGCACAGGAGCAACAGGCGACGCGTACCTGGTTGTTTGGCAAGGCGCTGACCATTGCCGGGGGCAGCTCCGAGGTTCAGCTCAATATCATTGCCAAGCGTGTGTTGGGATTGCCCGACTGAGACAGGAGGTGGCCCACATGCCAGCACTATCGTCTTCAGCAAAAATCCGCGCTCAGCTCGACCACCCGGTCATCGATGCGGACGGGCACACCATCGAGTACATGCCCGCGGTGCGCGAACATCTCAAGGGACTGGCGGGTGCTGAACTCGTCAACAAGGTCTTTGCCAGCCCCACCGGGTTCCCCGACGGCTGGTACAGGGTGTCGGAAGCGCAGCGTCTTGCCAGTCGGCGGGTGCGTCCACCGTGGTGGGGTATACCGACTGAAAACACACTCGACCGCGCCACAGCCATGTTGCCCGGCCTCATGCACCAGCGCCTGGACGAGTGCGGTGTGGACTTTGCCATCGTTTATCCCACCATAGGCCTCATGCGCTTGGCACGCCCATGGATGAAGCGCGGCTGGCGCTGTGTCGGGCCATCAACAACTATCACCACGAGGTGTTTGCCCCTTATCTCGACCGGCTCAGCCCGGTGGCGGTGATACCCACCCATACACCGGCGGAGGCTAGCGCCCACCACGCGCTACCATGTTCAGGTCTTGATCTGGTTCTGCGGCATCATGTTCCGGCGCGTTTCTTCGTCCCACTTGCCCCCCGGCTTACCGAACTCCTTGCCTACCTCGTAGCCGCGACGCAGACCGGGCCGGCCCTGGCAGGTCTTGTACCAGCGTTTGACGTTCGGGTATTCATCCAGCGGCACCTCCTGGCGCTTGTAGGTGATGACCCAGGGCCAGCACGCCATGTCGGCGATGGAGAAGTCATCGCAGATGTACTCCCGGTCTTCCAGGCGCTTGTCGAGTACACCGTAGAGACGCAGCATCTCGGAGTGGTAGCGATCCACTGCGTACGGCAGTTGCTCTGGTGCGTAGAGTTTGAAATGCCCCGACTGCCCGATCATGGGACCCAGGTTGCCCATCTGCCATATCAGCCACTCGTCGACCTCCGTGCGCCGGCGCAGATCCGTCGGGTAGAACTTGCCGGTCTTGTTGCCCAGGTACATGAGGATCGCGCCACTCTCGAACACCGATATGGGTTTCCCACCGCCGGGCGGGTCGTGATCGACGATTGCCGGCATGCGGTTATTGGGGCTGATCTCCAGGAACTCAGGCTTGAATTGATCACCGCGGCCGATGTTGACCGGGCAGACACGGTATTCGAGCGCCATCTCCTCGAGCGCAATGGACAGTTTCCAGCCGTTGGGTGTTGGCCAGTAATGGGCGTCGATCATGAATTCTCCTTGGCAGATGGCCATGGCCAGACGATTCGAACAAGCCTACACGCTTCGGCTCTCGAGCGATTGGGGTGGAGATCAGGTGTC
>CAYMUT010000075.1:0-5726 GCA_964393625.1 uncultured Pseudomonadales bacterium | reverse complement strand
TAACCGCAATTATGTTTGATGTCGAAAAGTATCGCCGCGCGGGGATTTAGGGCTGATCGATGTCCGGTCGGTTTGCATAGGCAATAACTTATGCCCAAGGCAGGTGCGATCGTAGAGATTGACAGGGTTTTGTCTCAAGCGCAGGGGTCATCAGGCAGGTGAGTGCCTGACCTGTCTAGCGCGAGCGCCGGGTTTGTGGATTGGAGGGTGTTGAATGAGTTCGCGGTTGCACACGTACCGGCGGAGCGCGAGTCTGCTTGATGTGGTTGAGAATTTTTTCGATGAGGTTTGGTTCTGTGATATCCGCGATCACCCGCAATGATCCGCCGCACAATGCGCAAATCGTCACATCGAACTCGAAGGCGCGCCTGAGCCGCTCAGCCCAACTCAGGCGCCTTGAAAGAGGTGAGTCTGCGGTGCTGGCAGCTTCTTTGATGTGGCTGAGTATCTTTTCGATAAAAGCAGAAATCTTTGCGCATTACTTGCGGCTTCCCTATGTTTGGGGCTGGTGATAAAGGGGAAAGATCGTGACAGCAGATAACCAAGCAAACATAGACTGGTCCATCGGGGACGTGCTTTCCGAGTCGTGGCGAAAGTTAGACGGCTTTAAGGGAACCTACCTGCTCGCTCTGATCATCTACACTGCAATCGCCATGGGGGCGGAAGTGTTCATGCGGATAGTCTTTGGTTGGGACTATGTCATTGCCGGAAATGACACAGGCATGCCCGGTTACACCAGTTTTGGCGCCGCAGACTTTGCAGAACTAATCATCACCTTAGCCATGACGCCTTTGGGTGTGGGCCTGGGCTTGCTTGGTATTCGCCGCGCTGCGGGTAAACCGGTGTCGCCCACGGTTATATTCGAGCCCTATCAACATGCATTGCCGATTATTTTTATGATGGTGATGATGCTCATTCTGATCATCGCGGGCTTTATTGTGTTTATCTTGCCCGGTATCTATCTGTCGGTTGCCTGTTTGTTTGCGCCCTACCTGATTGTCGAGAAAAATATGGGTGCCTGGCAGTCGCTGGAGGTCTCGAGAAAGGCGATTACACAGTATTGGTGGCGTTACTTTGGTTTGATATGGGTATTTCTCTTTTTGATCGTCGCGGGCGCCATTCCATTATTGATCGGACTCATCTGGGTGCTGCCACTAGTCACAATCGCCATGGGCGAGGTATTTGCCAGCACCTTTGACGAGCAAACTGAGGCGAGAAGCGCAGCATGACAAATAACCGCGATTGGAAATCCGACTATAAGCAACGGCTCCGTGAACCTGAGGCTGCGATGAACCTCATCGAGCCCGGTGAATGGGTGAATGTGAATGTGGGAACGCCCGCCGCCATCGCCGCCTTGCTTGAAGCCCGCGCTCAGGCACTGGGGTCTCTCGACATGCGTATGCTCGGGCCTGCGCTGGAGCCGCTGATGATCTCAGAGCGGGATGCAGGCGAGCGGGAAATCGAGATTTTCATTGGCGAGCCGGCAAGATCCAGCCACGACACCCAGCGAGCAACGTACCTGCCCAACACCTTCATGCTTGGCATGAAAGCGTTCGACAGCGGCCGTGAAGAAGCGCGCATGCCCGACGTCAATATCGTTGTATGCAGCAAGCCCAATGATGCTGGCTATGTCCACTTCGGTCCAACTCACTGGATGCGCAAGGCTTATCTGAAGCGGTGCCCGAAAACCATTGCTTTCGTTGACCCGAGTGTTATGCCCGTTCATGGCGATGTCTGGGCGCACGTCAGTGAGTTCACTGCCTTTGTTGAGGGTGTGACCGCGCCCGCGGTTGATGTCGACGCAGTCCGCGATCGCATTAAGCAAGAGGCCCCCGAAGCGAACCGAGACCGGCTCCTGGCGATCACTGATGTCATGGTGCGTGAACGATTAGCACCTATCCAGGACACAATTGCGCAGATGGACCCCGCGGTGCTGGAGAAAGCGCTCAATCTTGTAGTTGATCCTGCCGCGCAAAAAATAGCAGATCACTTGCGAACCTTGATTCGGGATGGTGATACGATCCAGGTAGGCATTGGACAGCCCAGTTCATTGATGTTTGAAGCAGGCGCGTTTGACGATGCGAAGCATCTAGGGCTGCACACTGAGCTCGGGTCGCCAGGCCTCGCCCGTTTGTGGGCGCGGGGTGTTCTCGATAACTCACGAAAGACCATCCATCGCGGCAAAGCAGTTGCAGTCGCCTGGTCTGGCTGTGACGCGGATGATTTAGAGATTATTCGGGACAACCCTGCCTTTGAACTTTACGACCCGTCCTACCTGCTCAACCCGACGCTCATCGCTCAGAACCATCAAATGACGTCGATCAATAGTGCCATTGCAGTTGACTTGATCGGTCAGGTGGCCAGTGAGGACCGGTATGGAGGCATGATGGTCAACGGTACGGGTGGGCAGCCGGACAATCATATGGGAGCCGCCCTCTGTCCCACGGGGCGGGCTATCATCGTGCTTCGAGCCACTGCCCTGGGCGGCGCCGTATCCAAAATCGTCCCCAAACACGAAGCCGGAACGCTGATCACCATTCCCCGTTACCTCGCAGATACCGTGATAACAGAATTCGGTATTGCCCGCTTGATGGACAAAAATCATCGTCAGCGCGCCGCAGAACTTATTCGCATCGCGCACCCTGATTTTCGTGAGGAGCTAACCAAAGAAGCGAAGGCGCTTTGGGGGTAGCTTTTGTCATGAAGCGACTTTGACTCGGCCCTGTTTCCGGCCTCCGAGAAATACGAAATTATCCGAACCGTAGAGCGCTCCAACCTGCCGGTGAAGACGACACTACAACGGCTGGATATCCGACGATCCACGTTTTGTGCGTGGCTGAGGCGCTTCGAGGAAGGCGGCATCGACGGGCTGGATGACCGCACGCCAGTGCCAGATTCCGTTTGGAACAAGTTGCCACAAACCGAACAGGATGCAGTGGTTGAGCTTGCCCTGGAGAAACCAGATCTGTCGCCGCGAGAAAATTGCCGCCCTTCTTCACGACATTGGACTTCACTTCAAATTCGACCGACCTGGCGCACGGTTCGATCTCCTCCTGCCGTCAACTTCGTCTGCGCGCGCCGGAATGGACCGGAGGCTCAACGGGCAATGTTGCGCCAAGTCGTTCGTGCAATGTCATCTGCTATAGCTTGAATGGAGCCCGGTTCAAAGGTAGCCGACCGACCTACCCAGACCGGTTCACCGGTTTTGGCATCAAAGATCGTCGTCACCAAAATATAGGTGGTCTTCAAATCAACATAGGGATCACGGACGGTTGTGATGACGTTGCCTGCGTCATAGTAGTGGCCGTATGAAGGATAGTAAGGGCCAACATAATAGTTTCGTACACGTTCGGGCACATACTCCTTGTCGACCTCTGTATTGGCGAGTCTCGTCGCAATCACGTAGTCAATGTTGTTCTGTTTGACGTAAGCCGCCACTTCTTCTTCTGTCGGGATTGAGTCCCCGAGGACTTTCTGGCTGGTAACGCTGGTGAGGCCTGATTCTCTAGCTCGCAAATCCAGCTCTGATTCAAATATAAAGCGGTGGGTGCGGTTATTGGTTACTGCAACGATCAGCAGGTTATCCAATTGCTTACGACTCAATGCTTCTGACTGCCAATGATCCAACTGCTTTGTGGTGCTGCAACCGCTAGCCAGGCACGTCAGGGCCAGCGTCACTATTATCAATCGCTTCATTCAAGACTCCGATCTAAGAATATATGCCAAGACCTCTATCCTGCAGGCTCAAATTGCCGCAGTCAGTAGGGGCCGGAAAACAGACAGACTAGACGTTTTGGGGTTTGTTGGCCAATTTCCCAACCGTTCTTCTCCCCCTCACACCCGGTCTCCACGACATTGGACTTCATTTCAACATCGACCGACCTGGCGCAATCTCACATGATTGTCACTACCTAACTGCACAGCCCTAAGTGGCGTAGATACTTCCTGTTCGTATAGCTAACAAAACGTCATAGACGCTCGACTTTGCAAAGCTGTATTCCTGGCCTATCCTCCGTCGTGCAACTTTGGCTGGGTGCAGGGGTTCTGATTTGTTGAGGCTGAAAACAATAAGGCGAATGTGATTTGCCGCTTGGGATTATCGCCAGGACCGCGAGGAGGAGACGGCCATTCTCAGGGCGCTGGTGATCGAATTCGAAAATGACGCTGCGGAACTCATTGAAGACCAGGCGATTCGTGAGGAGCAGCTTGAATTATACGATGCATTGATTAAGCGCGCCGATCGTTTATCACTCTCCGAAAAGGCTAAAGCACTTGAGCTACTGATGGGACGGCGCTTCTATGCACCTAACCATGCCGTTTTAGACGATGTGCTGAGCACCGGTCGATTGGGCTTGCTCACCTCTCATCAATTGCGGCTACTGATTATGAGCTTTACTGATCAGGTAAATCACACCAGTCTCGATCTCACAGAGAGTAGCTGGGAAGTCCAGGAAACATAGTGGCGCAAGTAATCAGCTCGACGCTGTTGACTTCATCTGTTATCGGGTTGTTTGCTAAACTCGAATCGTTCTAACAGCAGTATCGGCTAGATCTATGATTCCCAGGATGTCCGCAGACACAGACGTGCAAGAGATCGCGGGTGCGTTGACTCTGGAGGGTGCTGTGGTCGTAACAGGCCTTCTTGACGAGGCACAGCGAGATACGATTCGTTCGGAGCTTGCCCCTTTCATGGCTGAGAGCCCGGTATTGGACGAAGATGACCCCAGTGATTTTTTTCCATCGAAAACTCGGCGACTAAGTGCCCTTGTTGCGCATTCTGATGCTGTCGGCGAGCTGATCTTGGATCCACACACGCAGGACTTGTGTGACCAAGTCCTGTTGCCAAACGGTGAGTACGGGCACCAACTGCACATTACCGCTGCGCTGGAGATCGGACCTGGCGCACGCCGCCAGGTTCTGCATCGTGACCACGAATCTTTCAGCTTTTTTCCAGATCCAAAGCCGAACATCGTATTGGCGTCGATGTGGGCGATTACCGACTTTCACGCCGCTAACGGAGCCACTCTGGTCGTTCCTGGCAGCCACCGATGGGAGAAACAGCGGGAGCCAAAAGAGAGCGAGATATACCCGGCTGAAATGCCTGCGGGATCCGTATTGTTTTGGTTAGGGGGAACGTTGCACGGCGCAGGTGCGAACGTTTCCAATGACTGGCGCTACGGTATCGCCTTGGGCTATTCGGTTGGATGGATCAGACAAGAAGAGAACATTTATCTGGATGTCCCTCCAGAACGCGCGGCTGAGCTCTCCCCGGCACTGCGCAAGGCGATCGGCTACACCACCTACAGAGCCCTTGGCTTTTCAACCCGAAAAGACGTCGGTCTTGTCTAGTAAGCACAAGGCAGCAGGATGATCTGCTGCTGATAGCAAGGCTGGATCATTGAAAATTCCGGCCCCGAGGTGTGTCTTTTCTCTTCAGACTTCCCCCATGTGGAAGGCGGCCGCAATCCCATGAAACGCTTTGGTGATGCATTACAGAACACATCTGAAGCAGAGCAAAAACGTTTTTATCGCGATAACTTTATTGACCTGATGGGTGCCGGTCTGGACGCGTCCTTACACGATCATCCCTCAGTGGCAGCGCGCTAATCGTGCGCCCTGCCTGCCTCTCAGCCGAACGGGTTAGCGTTACGCTTGCCAAATCCCGGTAGTTTAGGGATAGGAAAAATAACCGCAATTGTGTTTGATGTCGAAAAGTATCGCCGCGC
>CAYMUT010000074.1:0-6642 GCA_964393625.1 uncultured Pseudomonadales bacterium | reverse complement strand
GCCGCGCGGGGATTTAGGGCTGATCGATGTCCGGTCGGTTTGCATAGGCAATAACCTATGCCCAAGGCAGGTGAGTGCCTGACCTGTCTAGCGCGAGCGCCGGGTTTGTGGATTGGAGGGTGTTGAATGAGTTCGCGGTTGCACACGTACCGGCGGAGCGCGAGTCTGCTTGATGTGGTTGAGAATTTTTTCGATGAGGTTTGGTTCTGTGATATCCGCGATCACCCGCAATGATCCGCCGCACAATGCGCAAATCGTCACATCGAACTCGAAGGCGCGCCTGAGCCGCTCAGCCCAACTCAAGCGCCTTGCCAATCTGGGGGTTGAGATGGGTGTATTTGATACACCGCTTGAACGATATGGCATATTGGGGCAAACCTTGGCTATGGGAGCAACAGCTGCTGTTGTTGATATTGGCTACAATTATTACGGCTGGAGTTATGAAGAGGCAGAAGCCTATCTAGACAAGCACTGTTGGGGGCCAGACTGCGTGCCTGGCTCAACGTCAAGATCGTTTAACGGTAGTGTTATTAGCGCAACGGACTTGCCAGGTTTTATCTTGCCCTATCATTTGTCTTATCGAAAATTGCTTGAGTTGCGGGAAAAGGCAGAAAAGGCATTGGGTGATAGATTCGATATTCGTGAATTCCATGATGCAATGCTTGAGTACGGCATCATCCCAATGGATGTTCTGGAGTTTCATATTGATCATTTCATTGATATCCGTAGTAAATAAATCAGGAGCTAGCGATAGGAAAAATAAAGGCTATACCGAGGTCAGCGGGCGCAGCACTTGCCGTGATGTCCAGAGACAATGGCCCCAGCAGCTCCTGCAACGCATCCACATCTGCACCAGCCAGGTTGTTTAAGTGAGTTGAGTCAAGGATCGCGGTCCAGGTAGGTGGTGGCGTGCTTTAAACGCCAGCAGAGGAGTAGAGTAATTGAGGGTGCACTGCCTTCTGCCCGTCTCAATGTGAGAATTACTTTTATCCGATGTGGATATCCAAGAGTTTAACCTGCGTGGGGAGCGAGCATATGAATTACATCATCACAGAAGAACTGAAAAAGACATTTGCTGAAGACGGCATGGTCAAATTGCCAGGACTTATCGATCTGGACTTGCTCGCCGAACTTAATGCGTGTTTCGAGTGGTCAGTTGCTCATCCAGGTCCCTTCGCTCATGGACGGACGGACAGTGTAGATTTTTCCTTTGTCGACAACGGGAACCCTGAAGCTAAGCCTATGTATGACGAAATTGTTGCCCGCTCAGGGTTTGGTAAAGTTGTTGCCGAACTGCTGGATTCTCAATACATCGGCTATTTCGCAGAAGAGATATTTTGGAAAAAGGGAAAGGCCGATCCAACATTCTGGCATCAAGACACTGCCTATCAGCGCTGGTCAGGTGAACACTGGTGTAACCTGTGGATCCCGCTTACCTCGATGAGCGCTGATCAATCGGTACAGGTAGTCAAAGCATCCCACAGAGGAGTCCAATACGACGGCACGACGTTTAATCCCAAAAACCCGACTGAACCGCTCTGGGGCAAGGCAGGAGAATTTCCACCCTTGCCGGACATTACAGCCGAAGTGACGGTGGATCCAGACAGTTGGACAATCTTGAGTTTTGATTTGGACCCGGGCGATGTGGTGGTCTTCCATCCCCACTGCCTGCATCGCGGTGGTGGTACTGACAGCAAGTTGCCTGAAAGGCGCAACATGGTGTTTCGCTTTTTCGGCGACCAGGCCTACTACAACGACCACCTGCCTAAAACCGGTGGGATGTATGAATTGAAACCTGTTGCATCCGTAGACGGTGGATATTTGGCAGATGGTGACCTCTATCGACCCGCTTTCACTATCCGAGTCAATTAAATAACTTACTGAGGAAAACCAATATGGCAATCGATGTTATCGTTCACGCGCTATGGCGAAACCTGACCAACGAACAGCCGTCGTTTGCTGGGCTGCCGTTGGTTGGTCAATTTACTGATATTGGTGGGCAAAACGTAGATTATTCCTTGCGGCCACGCACTATGGCTTCCAGGTTCGATACGATTTCTATTGATGGCATGACGTGAAGCGCAATGCGAGTGAGGCCAAGTCGCCGGGCGTCGAAGTGGGACTTCAGTATTCGCCCACCGAGCGCCTGACCTTCGGCGGCAACGTGAACTGGAACGACGCCAAGTACTCCGAGAACGTCACCATCGGGCAGCTGAATCCGGCCACCGGAAGTACTGGGCCCGTCGTTCTGTTTCGCATTATTCAAATCACCCTCGTTCTCCTCGCGCTCTTCTGCGCAACCGGCTGCCAGCAGGCGGATCCGGTGCCGCAGCCGCGCGCCGGAAGCGCCGAGCCCGCCGGAGGGTCCGTGGCGGAGAGCCGGGCGGGCGCCAAAGACCTGAAAGATGCCGAGACGTTTGCCACGACCGAGATTCTCTGGGACAGCTGGGGCGTGCCGCATATCTTTGCACCCGATGCCGAGAGCCTCTTCTTCGCGCACGGCTGGGCGCAGGCGAAGAGTCATGGCGATCTGCTGCTCAGGCTCCTGGGCGAGTCTCGCGGACGCGCGGCGGAGTACTGGGGGGAGGCGCGCCTCGAGGATGATCGCTGGGTCCACACGATGGGCATACCCGAGCGCGCCGCAGAGTGGTACGGCGATCAGAGTCCCCGCACGCGGTCGTGGCTGGATGCGTTCGCGCGCGGTATCAACACCTACGCCGCCGAGCACCCCGGCGAGATCTCCGGCGAGGTCGCCGCGGTCCTGCCGGTGAGCGGCACCGACATTCTTGCTCACCAGCAGCGCTCGCTTCACTTCACGTGGCTCGCGCGCCGCGGCGCGCTGAATAGCGCCATGCGGCAGGCGGAGGTAGGCTCCAACGCCTGGGCGGTGGGGCCGAAGCGCTCGGCGAGCGGTCGGGCGCTGCTGCTTGCCAACCCGCACAATCTCTGGTCCGATCAGTACATCTGGCATGAGGCCCAGCTGAAGTCGCCGGAGGTCAACATCTACGGGGCCGCTCTGGTCGGCTGGCCCTTCCTCGTCATCGCGTTCAACGACCACCTGGGCTGGACGCACACCGTCAATACCCACGACGGCGCTGACCTCTACCGCCTAACCCACGTCGAGGGCGGCGGGTATCGCTTCGATGGCGAGGTGCTCCCGTTCGGTCGCCGGGAGAAGACGCTCAAGGTGAAGAGCGCGGACGGCTCGCTGCGCGAGGAGAAGCTGCTCATCCGCACCAGCGTGCACGGGCCCGTGGTAGGGCAGGTCGACGGCGCCGACGTCGCCCTCCGAGTCGTCGGGCTCGACTCGCCAGGGCTCTTCGAGCAGTACTGGGAGATGTCGACCGCGACGAACTTCCAGGAGTTCGAGGCCGCGCAGCGGAAGATGCAAATGCCGATGTTGACGGTCATGTACGCCGATCGCGATGGGCACATCCTGCATCTGTTCGGCGGCCAAACGCCGGTCCGGTCGAACGGCGACTGGCCATACTGGTCCGGCGTGGTGCCGGGAGACACGTCCGCGACACTCTGGACCGAGGTGCACGAGTACGACGATCTACCGCGGGTGGTGGATCCCGAGAGCGGTTGGCTGCAAAACGCGAACGAACCGCCGTGGACAACGACGCTTCCTCCTGCGCTTGATCCCGATGACTACCCGCCCTACATGGCACCAAGATCCCTGAGTGAGCAGGGGGGCGACCGTGCCGCTCAGGTGAGATTCCGCGCGCTGCGCTCAGCCCGGTTGCTCGCCGAGGACGAGAGCATCACCTTCGATGAGCTCGTTGACTACAAGCAGTCGACGCGTATGGAGCTGGCCGACCGCATCCTGGACGATCTCGTCATCGCTGTCGATGCGCACGGAAGCGACCTGGCGAAGCGCGCGCTGGCGGTGCTCGAGCGCTGGGATCGCGCGACCGACGCCGAGAGTCGCGGCGCGGTGCTGTTCGCGCGCTTTGTGGAGGAGCTGACACAAGAGGGAGCCGCCGGGGTGTTCGCGGAGGGCCCGAACGCCGACCGTCCGCTCACCACGCCTGACGGACTGGCCGACCCGGCGGCTGCGGCCGGCGCCCTCGAGACCGCCGCTACGACGGTGATGGGTGAGTACGGCACGCTCGACGTCCCGTGGGGGGACGTCTACCGGCTGCGCGGGGGAGATCGCGATCTCCCGGCGAACGGGGGGCCGGGTGACTTCGGGGTTTTCCCGCTCGTCAAGTACCAGAAAGACGACGACGGGCGCTTTCGCGCCTGGTTGGGTGAATCGTACATCGCGTTGGTCGAGTTCTCCGAACCGGTACGCGCCCGCGCGCTACTGACCACGAGCAACTCGAGCCAGCCCGGATCACCGCACAACGGCGATCAGTTGGAGCTGTTCTCTCGCAAGGAGCTACGCCCGGTCTGGCGTACGCGAGCGGAGATCGAGCCGCACCTGGAGGCGCGCGAAGACCTGGGCCGGTACGTGACCCGCGGCAGAGAGGTCCGATAAGCTGTCGCGCGACTAAGTTGTACCAACAAACCCTGGGAGGGGATAAGCATGCTTTTCACCGATCTTCTGATGCTATTGGCGCTGGTCGGTTTTGGCGTTATCTGGTTTAAAAAAGATCTGAAATCCCGTGATTCACTGTTATGGGTTGCAGCTATTGCCGGGCTGCTGTTTGGCATACTGAGTGTCAGTGACTTCAGGCCCCAGGCAGCTGTTGGTGCAGCGGTTGCGGCGGCCATGGTGGTTGCGTTGCTGGTGCGTAAACTTCGCGGCAGTCGCACCTTGTCTAAAGCTCCGGTGGTGTCCTGTGCGCTGTTCCTGCTTTTGGTGGTTGTGTCCTACCTGCCAATTTACTGGTTCCCAATTACGGATCTGCCGGCTCCCACCGGTAAGCACCAGGTGGGTGTGCGTTCCTTTGAGCTGACAGATGAAAGTCGTACCGGTGTGTTGGGAGCGCCAGAAAGCGAGGCTCGCCGCCTGCTGATTAAAGTGTGGTATCCGGCAGAGTCGGTTGTCGGGTTTGAAACCGCGGCTTATATCAAGCCTCAAGAGGTGACTGGAGTTAATGCAGCTTTTGGCCTTGGTATGCCCATCTATAACCACTTCGTTCATGTGCAGACCAACGCTTATGAAAATGCGCCATTACTGGCTGGCGCTGAGCAATTACCGGTGGTGTTCTTTAGCCATGGCTACACCTCGGGTGCCGGCCAAAATACGGTGATGATGGAAGAGCTGGCCAGTCGCGGTTACCTGGCTTACTCGGTTCAACACACCTACGACTCTGCCGATACCATCTTCCCCAATGGCGATGTGATTTCCGCACGTCCAAATCCGATGGAAGATATGATGGCGTTAGCCGGTGATCCCGACTATCGGGGCATGTGGCTGGCGCCAACCATGGATGAACGGCGTGAGAAAGCGGTCAATATCTTCAATAAAGCCGTCGCAGCTGGCGTTCGTACCTATAGTGAAAGTTCGGTTGTCTGGCTGGATGACCGACTTTTTGTGAAACGTGCCATAGAGCAGGGTGAGGTCGATTCATCCGTAGCGGATATTGCAGCTGCGGGTAATTACCTTGCTGTTGGTCATACGGGCATGTCCTTTGGTGGTTCAATCGCTGCTATTACCTGTCAGGTGGACCCTGATTGTGCCGCGGTAGTGAATTTGGATGGCGACAATTTTTCAGGAAGCATGCTTAACGCCAATGCCCGCGCTCCCTTTATGATGTTTATGCACGACTGGACTATCCTGTATGGCCTGCTGGGTGGCGATGGCGCCTGGGATTACTCTACTTTTGGGTATGCCGATTTCTCTTACGAGCGCCATGCGGAAGCGGGTTTGCGGGATGACTTTTACAGATTGCGGGTAAAAGATATTCAGCACCTTGGTGTGACTGATTACACCTTATTTACCCGCGGTATTGTGCGCAAAGTGATCTTTGGTGATGTGGATGGCCATAAAATGGTGACTATCATCAATGACTTTATTGTTGGCTTTTTCGATAAATATATTCGTGGTGTAGAAGGTAATCAGGTTGCCGATGCTTTTGCCAAACACAGTGATCAAGTGGTGGAGCATAAAGCGACAGCAGTCAGCGATTGGTTTAACAGTAAGAGTGAAGCCGAGCAGACTTCACTGGAAGCCAATATGCCGCCAACCGTGATTACTCTACCTATCCCCGGCGGCAAAAAAACTGCGTATCCAGAGGCTGCCATCACGTTTCAAATAGAGGCCAACAATGCCCGCTATAAATAAGTGTCACAATATTTCTGATCTGCGTAAACGTGCTAAAAGCAAGCTGCCTAAACCCATGTTTGATTATATTGATGGCGGCTCTGAAGATGAATGGTCGCTGCGCAATAACAGCAGCGCTTTTGATAATTCAGGGCGATACTGCCTATGCCTGTAGCGACCCCCATCGCACCGCGTTGGCACTGGCGATGTAAACCAGGCAACGCGTTTATCGGAGAGAAACTGATGCGACTTACAGGAAGCTTGTTAACACTGCTGCTGGGCAGCTTGTCACTGCCGCTGGCCAAGCGCGATGAGGCGTTGATGAAAGCCTACAAGCGCGGTGTCAAAATTGCCTTCGGCGTTGATGCTATCCGGGGCGTGGAGGATAACCCCAAAGAGTTTGCGGCGCTGGTGTCGGTGGGTATCAA
>CAYMUT010000073.1:0-6781 GCA_964393625.1 uncultured Pseudomonadales bacterium | reverse complement strand
GCGGGGCAGGTTCAGGTAGTTCAATGGGCGTTGGGTCGTCCTCACCAGGATCACCTGGATCGCCATTACCGTTGGGATCCGGGTCGGCACCATCATCCGAAGCATCCTCGGCCAGCACGGTGCCTGTTTCATCCAGGCTGCGCACAAAGGCTTGATTGAATCTAACCGAACGATCGTTAGAGGCAAATTCAACCCTCAGGTTGATGTCGGCCCGACCACCGGGCGCCAAAGTTTCGGTGCCACTCAACAAATCCATCTGACCAACGCCGTCAAAGTCAGGGGCAGCTTCAGTTAGTCCACCACTGATTGTAAGGTCCGTCACACTTAAGTTTTGCACTGGAGCCAGTCCAGCCAACAAATCGTCGCTCACCTGAACATTGGGTGCAGGTAGGCTCGAGAGGTTTTCTACCAACAATGAAAACTCAGCGGCATAGCGGTCGTTGCCGAGGGCACGGATCGAAGCCAAAGCTTTGGCTAAGCCGACGGCAAAGGGTGGAAATTGAATCACCGAAGGGTCGTTTTCACCAGCCTCATCCGCGATGCCATTGCCATTGGGATCCGTTTCTTCACCATCGTCGGAGGGGTCTGAGACGATTTTACCGGAGGGCGCACTGGCTAATGCAACTATCTGATTGCCAAAAGGGCCTAGGCTGTCTGCCAGCGTTACAGCGAGGCGAAATTCCAATACCGAACGAGCGCCCGGCGCCAACTCATCCGTGCCAGTGAGCAAGTTTATGTCGCCCTGGCCGTCAAAATTGTGGTTTGTCGTCAACTGAGCGCCTGCAATCACCTGCGGCGGGGTGACTATTTGGATGCTCGACACATCTGGGAACGCCTGCATCAAGTCATCTTGCAACTGAACACTTGCAAGTAAGTCATTGGATAAATTTTCAACCGCCGAGCGGACGGTTAACTCGTAGGTATCGATACCGACCACGGCGAGATCAAGAAGTTGTTTGGCAGAGCCAATCTGCGGCACTTTCGGGTCTGGCGCGGGAGGGCAGTGGAATTTCTTTTTAGCCCAGTCCTTAACCTGCTTGTGCGTGCGCGCGCGGGTCGCCACGACCTCCGCCTTATTCACATAGTCACTTTTGCCGGCAGCCGGCCGCAGCGAAAGGCGGAAATTAACCTTCCCAAGCTTCCCTGGTTTAAGAAACTGTCCTGATCTCAGTAGCTTTTTCTGTGCGGTCCCGTCGAAGTGAGTATTTACTTCAAATACGTCGGAGGTGATATGGTCGATGTCGATAATTTGACCGGGTGCGACGTGCTTGGCGACATGGTCATAAATTTGTACATCAACTAACTTGTCGCTGTCGCGGTTTTTAACCTTGAGTTGGAAATCAACCCGACATGTGCCATCCGGATGTTGCGTAAAAGCGGTGACCCGCTTATCGAGACTGATTTTGGCGTTGGGCGTGCCGGCGGCGAATGCTTCCGGTATCACGAGCTGCAATACAACCAACGCTAAGGCCCAGAGACCGCGTTTGCTTGCAGACACCAACATACAACTTCCCCCTGGAAATGTCGTGTCTTCGATAGTCCGTGTTCAGAAGAGGTCCAAAAGCGCAACTCTTTGGTTGCTTATTCTCGTGACTTTCCGCACAAATTTGCGGAGCACTACACCTTAACGAAGTTGGTAGCCACGGTCTACCCGTGTAAGTGTCGAAATAGTATTCACCATGTAATCCCCCCAATTAATAGCCGATTTTTTGAGTAGAGGTTGATGTGGTGCGCCGGGTGCTTGCCAAACACTATCGACCAGAGCCAGGGCCAGGTCCATCTTGGCTTACCTTCCTAAGCGCCAGCAAAGACAGCCTCTGGTCTGCTGACCTCTTTCGCTGCCAGTCGCTCAGACTAGTGGCTCGCCCCATCAGAATTGGGCCACGAAATCAGTTAGGGTTTCTCCAAGGAGGAACCCTTGAAGAAAAGATTCACCGAAGAACTGATTGTTCGAATTCTGAAAGAAGCCGGAGACGACAGGATAGCTCGGGACGTATGTCGCATACACAATATCTCCCAGCAGACCTTTGAAACGGCCATCATAGAGCGCTACCGGCGACGAGAGACGTCTGTCGAAGAGGCGATGGTCGAGATGTACCTGGCTGGCGTATCCGTGCATCGAGTCGAGGATGTGACGGAAGCGCTGTGGGGCACACGGGTCAGCTCCAGCACAGTTTCCAAGCTGAACCAGAAGATCTACAAGCATATCGAGCGGTGGCGCAACCAGCCAATCGAAGAAGTGTTTCCGTACGTCTATTTGGACGGTGTTGTGCTTAAGCGCAACTGGGCTGGTGAGTGCGCAACGTCTCGATCCTGGTGGCCATTGGCGTCTCAGCGGACGGCTATCGTCGTGTGCTAGGCGTTGCCGAAGCCGCGAAGGAAGACAAGGCCGGCTGGCTCAGCTTTCTCAAGCACCTGAAGGAGCGCAGCCTGGCTGGCACTGATCTGATCGTCTCGGATGCTTGCCCGGGGCATCGCACGCGGCATCAGCGCCTTGAACTTGCGCGTGATCCTCAGCATCTTCATGTCCTGGATCATCACGCTACCGATCGGTGCGGCGTTATCGGTGTTGTTCTACTACACCCTGACTTTCACGCTGGGGTAGATTTGCGGGATAGGTTGACACTATTAACTTAATGTCATTAACTTAATCGTATCGATTAGGTGAAAAATGGCACGCCCTGCATACAACCCCGAAAAGCGTACCGCGATAGAAGCAGATATCTGCGCAAAAGCGCTGAACCTGTTTGAACACTCGGGTTACCGGTCCGTGTCCATGCGCGCGATAGCAGATGAACTGGGTTGGAGTGCCACGGCTCTTTATCGCTACTTTGCAAACAAGGAAGCACTGTTAGCAGCAATTCGGGCCGACGGGTTCATTCAAATGCGCGATATGTTGCGTTCGGTTCGCCACCGGGCCCAGAGTCCTCGAGACACGGCAGCGCTCGCGATTAAGGAATACGTGAATTTCGCGCTCACCTCTTCAGCTTTATACCAACTCATGTATGAGCTGGATCAAGGCGAGATAGCCAAAGACCCCAAAGTTTATGCCAATAGGAAGCTCGCCTTTAATCAAGCGATCGGTATCGCTGAAGACCTGCTGAGTGAGATGGAACGGGAAGGCGATGCGACGGAGCTGGCGCATTTGTTCTGGCTGAATGCTCACGGTCTTACTGCACTGGCAGTCGCACATCAACTCGATCTGGGCAAACGCCTGGAAGACCTCATCGATCCAACAATTAATGTCCTGCTACAAGGACTGGAAACGCAAACAGGGAGCTGAATGTGCAATTCGGATTATGTTCATTAGGGGATCATCGTGCGGATCCGGAAACTTCAGTGCGCACCACTCAGGCAGAGCGACACGCTAACATTTTGGAGTACTTAAGCGCAGCTGAGACCCTGGGATTTGATGCGGTAGTAGCCGGCGAGCACCACTTCAGTGATTTCATCATGGCTGTGCCGCAAATGTTTCTCGCCTGGGTAGCCGCGCAAACGAAACACGTGCGCCTGGCCAGCGGCGTGACATTGCTGCCTCACCACGACGCGGTACGCATAGCCGAGGATTTTGCCACCCTCGACGTACTGTCCGATGGCCGGGCGGAAGTATGGGTAGGAAAAGGCGTGGAACCTTATGTTTACCGTCACTTCGACCAGGATGTCGCCAACGCAGCAGATATGCAGGAAGAAGGTCTTGAGCTGCTGATCAAACTCTGGACAGAACGCGACTTGAGCTGGGACGGCAGATTCCGCAGTCCTCTGTCAAACGTTACCCTTGAACCAAGACCCATACAGGCACCTCACCCACCCATTTACGTTGCTGCGGGTAGTGTTGAATCAGTTGCACTACCCGCTCGACTGGGCATCGGCGTGGTTATTACCACGCTTGCGGTGGACAACTCAGTCTTACAGGAGATGTGCAACGAGTATCGCCGTTTATGGGTCGAACACGGTCATGCCCATGAACCCATGGTGACAATTCTGTCTCATGTGCATTGTGCAAAGACATCCCAGGAAGGCTATGAGCATTTGCGGAAGTATCAGTTCGATTTCCAGCGCTGGGTGTTCAGCAAACGCTTTGGGGGCAAACCGGTTGAGGTTGAACTGCCACCAAGAATTCTTGAGCTGGAGAAACCCGACAGTGCAATCGCCGTCGGCAGCCCAACCGAAGTGGCCGATCGGATTGGTCGCCAGATAGAATTGTCTGGATGTGACCGATTCATTTATCAAGGCGACTACGGAGGCCAGCCCTGGCCGGTCGTGATGGAATCGCTCACACGATTCGCTGAAGAAGTGATGCCTCAATTTAGATAAGGAGGGCCTATGACTGACGAAGACCTACTCGCATTAATGAAGGCGTATCGCGAAGCCTTCGGTGCCGCAGACAAGGCAAGGCTGACTGCCGTCGTAACCGAGGACTTCGAGTGGCATATGCACTATCACGATCCGGACCCCATCAGCCGTACAGGAAAGGTATTATTGGGCGTAGACGCCATGGTCGATGAGATCCAGCGTCGGCAGAGCCAGTGGCGGGATGTGCGATTCGAAAATCTGGTTGAGCGGGCCGCGGGTGATTTTATCCTGCAGATGTTCAGACAGAGTGGCATCGACGAAAGGGATCGCCCCTACGACGTAGCTGTGGTGGATGTGTACTCTGTCCGGGATGGTCTGATTTCCAAAAAAGACACCTATTGGAAAGGAGAATGGGGTGATTTTCGCAACTAGCTCACTGAGAAACCTGACGTTGGCACTGTTAACGCTCTGCATGGCTTGCGTTTTCGGCTCCGTGCATGCGGAGCAAATTACAGTGATTCACGCCGGAAAACTCATGCCTGTACCCGGCGAAGCCGTACTGGCTGAGCAGACATTGATCGTAGCGACAGGCGAAATTGTCGAGCTGCGCCCGGGCTATGTAGCAGCACGCGAACTCGGAGCGGATGCAACGCTGATTGACCTATCCGAACAGACTGTCATGCCCGGGTTCATCGATATGCATGTGCATCTGTTGATCGAAGCCGGGCCCGAGCGCCGCGAACGAATGCTGACTGAATCCCGAGAATTGAACATGATGCGCGGCGCGCGTAACGCCCGCATTACTCTGGAAGCAGGTTTCACTACCGTTCGCGATCTGGGCGGCGATCCGGCTTCCATTTTCGCCCTTCGCGATGCGGTGGCTCAAAATCTCATTCCCGGACCGCGCATTCTTGCTGCTGGGGCACCACTGGCCGCAACTGGTGGTCATGGCGATGTAGACGGGATTCGTCATGAACTCATGACATTGTGGACAGGCGAAAACACCTGCGATGGTGTTGAGGATTGCCGCCGAACTGTACGCCGTGCCATTAAGTATGGATCCGACTGGATAAAAGTTACCGCCTCCGGTGGCGTGATGTCAGATACGGCTACCGGACTGGAAGTACAGATGACTGATGACGAGTTAGCGGAAATCGTTCGCACGGCCCACGCGCTGGGGATCAAGGTGGCGATGCACGCCCACGGCACCTCCGGTATTTCCGCGGCTTTGCAAGCCGGTGCCGACACCATCGATCATGGCAGCTTTCAAACCCGTGAAACCATCCGTCTGCACAAATCTACGGGCGCCTATTTTGTGCCTACGCTGATGCCCGGATTTATGCTGTTACCCAGACTGAACAGCCCCATGTTTTCCGATGCCATGCGCGCCAAAGCCAAGGCAGCCGGAACCGCCATCAATGCGAGTTTCGATATGGCTTTACGCCAGGGTGTAAAAATCGCTTTTGGCACCGACACTGGCGTTACCCCTCACGCCATGAACGCCAAGGAATTCGAACTGATGGTAAACGCTGGTATGTCGCCTGATGCTGCCATCCGATCGGCCACTGTGGTCGCATCCGAGGCATTGGGTCTGGAAAATACCATCGGCACTTTGGAAGTTGGTAAACGTGCGGATATGGTGGGCGTTATCGGCGACCCCCTGGGGGACATTCGCCTGTTGCAGAATCCGGCGAGTGTCATCAAAGACGGCCGCCTGGTGAATGCGTTGTAGTTCAGGCTGACCTGGGCTCCCGGGTTTTGCGCTGCAAGCGCAGCTCATCCCCTTTGCGCGCCAACTCAGCTCGGTTTGCTGCGGACACTTCCATATAACGTTCACGCCAGTCATCAGAACCCCAGCGTTCTGGAGAGTACTCGGTGGTGGGTTCATTGGCCCGAATCAACAGGTCAACGACGTGGGCGGCAATGCGATATTGCATGGGGCGATTCCAAGGTACACCGCACGGGTTACTCCGAACAAAGTGCGAAAAATATGGGACACTACCGTTTCAAACGCCTGTGTCCGCGTGACCACCGATTCGCCACCCACAGGTATATAACTAAGCCCACAACGAAAAAAGCCCCGCGTTTGCACGCAGGGCTTTCGAATTAAAGCCTGACAATGACCTACTCTCACATGGGGAGACCCCACACTACCATCGGCGCTGAGTCGTTTCACGTCTGAGTTCGAAATGGGATCAGGTGGTTCCAACTCGCTATTGTCGTCAGGCAAACTGATCTCGAGCGAAGCTCGAGCCCTGTCGGGTTTGCTGCGCAAACGCCGCTAGGGAATTCAATTGCCTTCCACGATTCTCCATTCAGAGAACCTGAAAGCTTTAAAAAAATTCAGAGATTGATTGATGTGTCTAGGATTCCTGTTTTGATTTCTCAAAGTCTAAGATGCGACTTTTGCAAATAACCTGATCTGTATTCTCCTTTCCTGAAAAGGAAAGTTCGAACACGCTCGATTATATGGTCAAGCCTCACGGGC
>CAYMUT010000072.1:0-7294 GCA_964393625.1 uncultured Pseudomonadales bacterium | reverse complement strand
GATGTATTGGCGGATCAGAGGAGTGATGCGATTCAGGTTCGGAAGCTGAACGTGTGAGGTTTCTTGCGGGGTGGTAGCTGGTTTCGGAGGCGGGTGGAAGGATCAATTCCTGGCCCGCCCCTGACCGTCCAAAGCCAGACGCCCCAGTACCACTACCAAAACACGGAATAAAGCATCCTCCCGGCGACAATCACGAGCAACACGCCAAACCCTCGCCTCAACCGCCCAGCCGGTACTCGATGCGCAAACCGAACCCCCATGGGCGCGGCTACCAATGCCCCGGCCACAATCGGGAAAAAAGCGTACACGTCCAGCCACCCTAAGGCCCCGGCTGGAGCCCCGGCAGGCGCCCAGAGCATGTATCCAAGCGCCCCGGTAAGCGCTATCGGTACACCCAGCGCGCTGGAGGTGGCGGTGGCGTTGTGCATCGGCGTATTGAAAAACACCAGCGTAGGCACGACGACGTTACCTCCGGCGATACCTGCCAGGCCAGCAGCGAGCCCACCACTCAGACCCACAGCCGCACTACCAGTCAGGCCGGGGAAACCTCGGGACGGATGCGGTTGCCAGCTCGACAGCATGATGATCGCTACGCAAGTGAGGAACACGCCAATGAACCCGCGAAACACGCCTGGCGGCAGGATTGGCGCGATGTAACCTGCGGCAAAGCTGCCCAGCAGTAGAAAGGCCACCAGCCGCTGCGCCAGATCCCACCTCACCTTGCCAGCTCGATATTGGGTGTAGGCCGCCGATGCGGAGGTAAAGACAATGCACGCCAGGGATGTTGCAACAGCGACGATCACACTGTGTTCAGCGGCGAAACGACCGCTCACGTCGTAATGGAGACTCAGCACAGGAACGATCACCACGCCGCCGCCGATGCCCAAGAGCCCCCCTAGAAATCCGCTACCCAAACCCAGTAACAGGCATAGCCCGATAAAGAAAACTTCTTCCAATTGCAGTAATGTTCGTGTATCTGAGCTTGCAGTGTATAGAAGACCGTCAACATGCTGAACCATGCCCGAATCGCTATTGCGGCAGCACTATGCTGCGTCTGTATGCCGTTGCTTGGCCAACGTATCGAACTGGCCAATGGTGATGTTTATGTCGGTGAACTGGTTGATGGTTTACGTAGCGGTAATGGCGTATATATCTGGGTTGATGGTAATCGATATGAAGGTGATTTCGCGGCAGATCGATTGCACGGTCAAGGTGCCTACACCTGGCAGGATGGCCGTCGCTACGTGGGAGACTTTGTACGCGATCGGCGGGAGGGCTTCGGTACGCTGACCTGGACCAATGGCGACCGCTATCAGGGTGCCTTCCGCAATAGCCAGATGCACGGTCAGGGTACGTTTACCTGGGCTAACAATGACGTCTACACAGGTACTTTTGAGAACGCCAAGCGTACCGGCCGGGGATCCTTTCGCTGGCATACTGGTGCAGAATTTGTCGGGCAGTTTCTCGATGGCGTCATGCACGGCGAGGGCAACTACCTGTGGGACGACGGCCGACGATTCATCGGCCGTTTCGAAAACGGCGTAAAGGTGGGTGAGGGAGTATTGTTGTGGCCTAACGGTAATCGATATGTTGGCGCTTTCAATGATGATGTCCGCTCAGGAGTTGGCGTATTCTACTGGCGCGATGGTACGGTCTACCGGGGGCAATTCAGTAACAACCAGATGAACGGTTGGGGGGTCAAGCAGCAGCCTGATGGACCATCAGAGGTGCAGCAGTGGCGGCAAGGTGAGTTTCTCAGCGCGACGCTGGTAGCCGCAAATGAACGTTGCAGGCTCAATCACCTGCAACGCGAATGGATGTTCAACAGCGACGCCTGTATCAACGGGCTGGCTCACGGTAGCGGGCTGGCTGCCAGTCTTGATGGCGGCATGATCATTGCCGATGGTCGTTTTGTACTGGGGCGCGTGGTCGACGGTGAATTGACGCGTCTTCCCACGCCCCGGCCTCCGCCGGAAAGTGTGGAAGAGGAAGGCGGGTAGGTCGTGGCGATGACCGAGACATCCACTACGGGTTTTCCTGAAGTTCCGGGATACGTGCTGCACGAACAGATAGGCAAAGGCGGTGCCAGCGCGGTTTATCTGGCCGAGCCGATCGACGGCCCGGGGCCTGTTGCGGTCAGATTTCTTCCGCAACACTCGGGAATTGAGCAGTTCCTGCGTGGCGGGGCAATTCACAGCCAGATGCGGCACAAAAACATTGGTTCGCTGCTGGACTTCGGCGAATGCCCCGGCGGAGCATATCAGGCTGTGGAATATCTACCTGGCGGCGATCTGCACAAACGGCTGACCGGCGGTTTGCCCATCCAGACTCTGCTCAAGGTCGTTAAGGACATTGCCCGGGCGTTGGATGACGTTCACGAAGCGGGGTACGTGCACGGAGATGTAAAACCCGAAAACGTCCTGTTTCGCGCCAACGGCACTGCAGTGTTGTGTGATTTCGATCTGGCTGTGGAAAACGGTGAGCCGACCGGCAATGCGAGCAAGATGACGGTGCGCGGTACGCCGGAGTTCATGAGTCCAGAACAGGCGGCGGGCCGCCCGCTGGATGGCCGCTCAGACCTCTACAGCCTGGGAGTGATGCTGTACAGACTCCTGACCGGTAACCTGCCATACCGGGCTGAATCCGCAGTAAGCATCGGCATCAAGCACCTGCAGGATCCCGTTCCCCGGTTGCCCAGTTATCTCAGCGCGTTTCAGAATGTTATCGACAGAGCCCTGGCGAAACGGCCTGATCAACGTTTCCAGACCGGTGCGGCAATGGTTGCCGCAATCGATGGCGTGCGGGGTACCGACACGGTGCCGCAGCTGACCGTGAAAACCCGGCCAATATCTACCGCGGAGATCATGGCGGTGGGTGGTGACCTGCTGTCCACACCTCTCGATCAGGTAAGGCAGGAGCGGCGTTCCGCGCTTATGCGGCGGCGACGGCGGCTGCGCAATACCGCGTTGGCTGCCGTTGTGCTGATCGGGCTCGGGGCGGGCGGGTATTACGCTTACGAGACGGGGATTGTTGCGCCGGAACGGCTGTTGAGTCGGCTGGGAATAGGCGAAAACCCACAGGTGGCTGCGGCATGGAGCGAAGCTCAGTCTCTGCGGCAGGATCCAAATCAGGGCCTGTCTTCTATTGCCGCCGGTTACAGGCGAGTCCTGGCACTGGATCCCGGGCATGAACAGGCTCGCGCGGAAGTTGATACGTTGGCAAGTGACTGGCGGGAGAGTATTTCCGATGCGCTGCTGGCGGGCAATCTGGAGCTGGCCGAAACCCGTCTACATGAAGCGAGTGAGGTGTTCCCCAATGATGTGGAATGGGTGCAGCTCAACGTCAGTCTGCAGAATCGACAGCGTGCGGAACGCATCATGGTCAGCACCCAGGGCTTGTTGACCAGTCATGGCCTGTCGGATCTGCCCAGCGCGACTGCGGCCATTCAGGCATATCAGGAAGTGTTGCGCCTGGCACCGGAGCACGCCGCGGCTGTGCATGCACTAAACGAATTGAGTGTACATTATGCGGGCATGGCCACAGCGGCAGCCATTGATGGCGAGGTCAGCCAGGCGATCAGCTTACTGGAGCGCGCGACGCTGGCTGATGCGAGCCTTGCGCAGCTCGATGAAGTCCGCACGCTCATTTCACAGGCTACCACTGCTCAGCAAGCGATCGAAGAATTACTGCAGCAGGCGCGCTTTTACCGTGCGGAAAATCAGTTGATTACGCCGGCGGGTGAGAATGCGGCTGAACTGTATCACCGGGTGCTGTCAACCGACCCGGATAACGTGTTTGCCGCGCAGGGGCTCGATGAAGTTTCTGCCCAGATAACCGCCAGTGCCAACATGCTGCTGTCCGCTGGAGACCTGCCTTCCGTTGAATTGCTTGTTAATCAGGCGGCGGCGGTGGCGTTGAATGCCGAAGTCATCAACGATCTACGCAGTCGGATCGATGCCGAAATCAGCAGGCAGCAAAGTATCGCCGCGAACCTGCAGACCGCGGAAAACCTGATGGCACTTGGGTATCTGACAGCGCCGGCGGATAATCATGCAGTGGCGTACCTGCGCGAAATTCAGCAACTTGACCCGGGTAATGAGCGTGCCACTGCATTGTTGCAACAATGCGCGGAGCGATTAGCGGCGGTGGCGGTGGAAGCCCATGAATTCGGGCTGACGGAAACAGCCCGGCAATACCTCGACCTTGCGTTGACCATTACTCCTGAAGTGGAACCATGGGTCATCCTGCGAGATAGCTGGAACCGAACATAACGGGCAAGAATTTGGTTAACGATATTTCCTATCTGCTTTATTGGGACGACGATGCCATCCCGATTGCAGGGAATATGACCCTGGGCAATCACCTGGAAAACGATTTGATGGTTCCAGGAGAAGACGTGTCTGACTACCACGCGCGTATCGATCTGTCGGAGCGCGGTCCCGTGGTTATACCGCTGGGCAATGCTACGGTGAGTGTCAACGGGCGCGAGGGCGTTACACCAGTCGGGCTCATTCTCGGCGATGTTCTTGGTGTGGGTCAGGTGACCCTGCAGGTAGGTATAGAAGCGGAGACCGCAGCGGATGCAGAAAGCTGGGCGCTGTACCCGAGTGACGCGTCCGACGGTTATGCCATCGAGGGCGAAATGACCATCGGTCGGGCAGAGGGCACTGATATCTGCTTGAATGATGAACACGTCTCGCGCCATCATGCTCGTCTTCTCGAGAAAGATCGCGTGGTGTGGCTGCAGGATCTCAACTCCGCGAATGGCACGACGATCAACGACACGCCTCTGCGTGGCGGTGCGCGCTTGTTTCATGGCGACGTCGTGCGTTTCGATCGCTTGGAATATCAACTGATAGGGCAAGGTGGCGAGCTGACGCCGGTGTTGCACAGCGACCAACCACTCATAGGCACCAACATCCAGGCACCGTCTCAAGCGCCGGATCCCACCCAGTTTGCACCCGCGGAACCTTCCTGGGTGGATATCGAGAGTACAGCTGCGGACGTACCGGAACTCAGTGAAACCGGAGCGTTTCTGCTGGGAATTTCTGAAACCGTGGACGGTGAGGTGTTTCGCGTGGGTGTCGGCGAAACGCTCATTGGTCGCGCCGATCATTGTCAGATCGTGTTGGACGATCCCACCGTTTCGACGGAGCACGCGCGCCTGAAAGTACGCCCTGAAGGCGTCGCCATCACCGACCTGATGTCGGCCAACGGCATAAAGATAAACGGCGATAACGTGAGTTCCGCGCATCTGAATGACGGCGATGTGGTGCGTTTGGGCAAGGTTGCGCTGGTTTTTAAAGAGGTGCCACCAACCTCGATTGATGGTTACCCGCATCTCAGGCACCTGTCGTCGTGGACGTTGGCAGCCGCGGCAGCGCTCGCCGTGCTGCTGGTTGCTCTGTGGTTGTGGTGAAATCCTTTGCTTTTGCAGATACACAATCCTATATTGCTTCGCGATTTTTCACATAACTAGCCGATCTGAGAGGGCGAATGGCCGTAGAAATTCCCTTTTCCCGCAAGCTCGAATTCTCCTATGGAGTTTGCGAAACCGTCGCGCCGGGCATCCGCCGCGTGATTGCTGAGAATCCCAGCCCGTTTACCTTTCACGGTACCGGCACGTACATCATCGGCGAAGGTAACGTCGCCGTCGTCGATCCGGGTCCGGCGGACGCCAATCACATAGCCGCACTGTTGAAGGCGGTGGAAGCTGAAACTATTTCCCACGTACTGGTAACCCATACGCACATGGACCATTCGCCGGGCTGTGCAGTGCTGAAGGAGCATTGCGACGCGCCAACCTTTGCGTATGGTCCGCACGGCGCAGGCAAGCTGGAACAGGGCGTATCGGTGGAAGAGGGTGGAGACATGGAGTTCCAGCCCGATGAGCGCGTGCGCCACGGCGATATCATTGACGGCGGCAACTGGCAGGTGGAGTGCGTATATACACCGGGTCATACGTCGAATCACATGTGTTTCGCACTACCCCACAGCAAAGTACTGTTTACCGGCGATCACATCATGGGTTGGTCGACCAGCATCATTTCCCCGCCCGACGGTGATATGGCGGCCTACATGAAGAGCCTGGAACTTCTGCTGGAACGGGATGACGAGTGCTACTGGCCCACCCACGGGCCCGCCATTGAAGATCCGAAATCGCTGGTAAGGGCCTTTATCGAGCACCGCAGAGAGCGCGAAGAGCAGATCATGGTGTGTATCGACGAGGGTATAGAGCGAATCACAGACATGGTGCCGAAAATGTACAAAGGCACACCGGAATTCATGTACCCGGCCGCAGCACGCAGCGTCCTTGCGGCTATCGAATACATGGTCGATCGTGGTTCTTTGGTCAGTGAGAGCGGCATCAACCTCGATGGGAGTTACCGGCGCCCCTAAACGGGGTCAGCCGGCAGATATTCTCTCACCGGTCAGGCTCGGAAAAGCGACATTGCGGCTGTCGCTCTCACCCGCTATCTCTTCGGCCAGCGGCAGTTGCACCATGATGGCGACTCCGGATCCATCTGCCAGGTTCATGGCGCGCACGAATCCGCCATGATGCTCGGCGATGATGCGCACCACATACAGACCCAGGCCGAAGTGCAGCCGATTCTGCTGGCCCCGGTGACTGACCATGGAATCGAATACCGACTTTTCAACTGCTTCCGGCAGGACCGGGCCGCGATTGGCCACAGTTAATTGCAGTTGGCCGCGAAATACATCGAGCTGCATGCGAATGGGGCAGTCGTTTCGATGAAAATCGATGGCATTGTCGACGATCTTGTCGAGCAGTTGTTCGATACGGAAATCTGACACCATGGTCTGCGCCGGTCCGCCCGGCCCGCGATAAACGAACGCGCACTCCGGGTGTACCAGTTTGCAGTTGGCGACGTAGTTTTCCAGCAAATGATTGAGGTCGACCAGTTCCAACTCCTCGCTCTCTAAGGACTCCTCGAGATTGGCGGCGTCAGCGAGGTTCTGCACAATCGAACCGATGCGATGCACACCGCGCTTGGCGCTTTCGAGATACTTGCTGTCTTCGACGCCCGGATATTCTTCCGCCAGGTTCTGCAGCGATGTGCTGAGAGTATTGAGAGGATTGTTGATCTCATGGCGCAGCGTACGTGGCATATTTTCCAGAAACGTGTTGTGCCGGTGCAGCTTTGACAACATGTTTGATACGCTCCGGGCAAGGTCACCAATTTCGGCGCCGGCGTCCATTTCATTCTGCAGTTCGTTGGTACGTAGACGTCCGTACGAATCAATGGCGGCCGACGCTTCGCGGCGCAGATTG
>CAYMUT010000071.1:0-8738 GCA_964393625.1 uncultured Pseudomonadales bacterium | reverse complement strand
CGCGCGGCGATACTTTTCGACATCAAACACAATGGCAGTTATTTTTCCTATCCCTCGACCGGCCCCGTCAATCACGCTTTCAATCCTCGACTCGCTATAGGTTGCCGCCAGATTCTGCATATCAAGGGAGTCAATTGCATCGGCGAGAGTACCCGCCTGCAACGCAGCGCTAAAGAGCGACAGAATCAGAAACAGTCTAAGGGCCAACAGGTCTACCATCAGCCGGCCGATCAAAATGGCCCTGACGGAATGTCTCAAAATCGATATTCATCGGCTCTACCGCACGGGACGAGGTATGCTCATGCACACAGATCCGTTCCAGTATACGCCACTCGTTACCACGCTTTTCATAAAGATCCAGGTAGCGACCATGCCAGGTATCGAGGACCTCAGCATCTTTCTGATAAAGATAACTGACGTTGTAAATCTCACCCCTGGCGTGATTACCGTCCGAATCAAGCTCAATCGTATGGTTGTAGATGCAATGCGCAGTCGAACGCCAGCGCAGGTGGCCAACCATGCAATGCTCGGCAAATTCCCAGGCGTTACCGACAAAAGTCCCGTGATCATCAGTTGCATCCTGCCAATAGGCCGACTGCATTTCTTTCAGATCAAGACGATCGACACCCCGACAGTAACGGCGGGCCACGTCCCTGATCGATTCAAGGTCTGAGAGCTGATCAAGCGTATATGTCATTGACTCGCCTATTCCTTCATAGTCTCGGCAACTATAACTTAGATTGTCACGCGCCCCCGAATTTTCCTAGACTGTGAACATGTTGAGACTCGGAACATGCCTTTGAACAGACCAACCGATCGGACAGTATTCCAGAACGCCTGGGTCGTTAACGATATTGAAACGGCCTGCATGAAATGGGTTAACGAAATGGGCGTCGGGCCGTTTTATCTGAATGAGTATCCGAGCGGTACCTTTTTGGAAGTGACCTATCGTGGTCAGCCTGCTGACCTTTCGATGAAGGTAGCCATTGCCCAGGCAGGGCCAGTGCAAATAGAATTAATCGAACCCCTGACCGACACCTGTGCCTACCGGGACAGCGTTCCCGAGGGAACAGAGGGCTTCCATCATATGTGCGTCTGGACCCTGGATTTTACAGCTGACCAACACTACTTCGAAAATCTTGGTTACGCAGCTGCCAATACCGGGCGCATCCGGGACAACGACTTCGCTTATTTCGATACCAGGCCGCTGATGGGCTGCATGCTGGAGGTCATCACTCAGAACCCTCAGACCCAGGCGCGCTTCGCCATGATCGCCGAAGCTGCGGTGAACTGGAACGGCAAAGACCCCATCAGATAGTGGATCTCGTGGATAAGGTAATCCTCATCACCGGCGCAACATCGGGTATCGGTTACGCCACCGCCAAGCATTTTGCCGCCCTGGGCGCCAGGGTGGTGGGTACCGCAAGGCAAGAGACCGATCTGGTAGCTGAATTGACTGACGCGGGTGCCAGCGCCGCCTTGCTACTAACGGCTGACATGACCCGGGAAGACGAGGTGCGCGCTGCCATCAACGACACTCTGCGGGAGTTCGGCCAGCTGCATTTCGCCTTTAACAACGCAGGAATTTTTCTTCGCGAAGCGCCGCTGGACGAACATGCCACCGAAACCTGGAATGAAGTGATCGCAGCAAATCTCACCAGCATTTACTATTGCATGAAGCACGAAATCAGCGTCATGCGTGACGCAGGTATGGGCGGAGTAGTCATCAATAATGCTTCGATCGTCGGTCACAGGGGCTCTACCGCTTCAGGTATCGCCTATACCACGGCAAAACATGGAGTGATCGGCATGACCCGCCAGGCTGCTATCACCTATGCCGAAACCGGAATTCGTGTCAACGCCGTGTCACCGGGGCCAACCCTGACTCCTGCCACCAGTCCAGGAATGGCTTTACCCAAGGCAGACGCCAAAGCGAAAATCAATGAACTCAACCCAACTGGTCTGATGGTGCCGATTGAGACGATAGCGGCAACCGTCGCCTTCCTCTGCTCAGACCAGGCTCGGGGGATCAACGGCCATGATGTCCCCATCGACGGTGGCCAGTTGGCAAAACTGTGAGGAAATAGCCATGACAGACCAAGTGACTTATAGACCCATTACCGCTGAACGCTATATCTCCCGCGACTACATGCTCCGGGAACGAGACAAAATCTGGGCCAGGACATGGCTGGTAGCCGGTGTCCTCCAGGACGTCGAAGAGCCTGGTGACTTTTTCGTGTTTGACCTGGAACCGGAATCCATCATCGTTTCGCGTTCAGAAGACGGGCACCTGCACGCTTTTTTTAATGTCTGCCAGCATCGCGGGGCCAGGATCCTGCTGACCGAGCGTGGCAACATGGCTGCTTACACTTGTCCTTATCATGGCTGGGTCTACAACAACGATGGCTGCCTCGACCACGTACCCGACGAGGATCGATTCAGCCGCGGTCTGCCGAAGACCGAACTCGGCCTGAAAGCACTCCGCGTTGATACCTGGGCAGGCCTTGTTTGGGTCTGCATGGACCCTGAGGCACCAGCATTGCAGGAATACCTGGGACCAGTCATAGAAATGATCGAACCTTTCAGGCCGCAGGATATGTGCCTTGTTGAAGACCAGACCTGCCGACTGGAGTGCAACTGGAAAGCCGTGTTCGACAATTTTGGCGAGCTTTATCACGTTGAGCATATTCACCCGCAACACGAATTGATCTTTGATTGCCCAACGTCAACCGCAGAGTATTTCCCCTCTGGTCACACCCGCGTATTGATTGACGGCTTTACTGTCAACTCCAGATTGCCCATACCCGACGAGGTACCGCCGACCCAGTGGGCGCAATTGGAGGCCCTGGGGATGAACAAAAACGATTACAAGGGAAGGGTTCTCGATGTCCGTCGCGACGTACAAATCAAAAAGCGGGAACTTGGACCTGCTCTGGGTTACAACTACGACCTGCTCGCCGATGAACAACTGTCTGATATCGTTCAATACAACATTTTTCCGAACACCGTCCTGGTGCTGCAACCGGAAGAGTTCTGGATCCTGCGGTCCAGACCAAGGACCGGAAATCCCAACAAATGCTACTGGGACAAGCTTGCCTTGCGGATGCTGCCTGACGTCGAGATTCAGAAGAACGCCAAAATAGAGTTTCCGCCATTACAGAATCGAGCCAATGTTTCCTTCAATCTTGATCAGACCGGCGACGGGACGATCCGGCCGGAGCACGACGAGTTTGATCAGCAAGCCATCATAGCCGGAGAAAAAACCATGACGATCACGCTGGATCAGGACATCCACCTCATTCGAGATGTCCAGCGCGGCATGCATTCGCGCGGCTTCAGGGAAGCCTGGCTCTGCGATGACGAGTCTCGCGTTCAGCATTATCACAACTGCATTGACGACTACATGAACGCCTGATCATCCAGGGATGCTGGCCTCGCGGACCCCTGCCCGTCGCGCCGCTTCTCAAATCCCGTTCCAACTGTGCTCATCAACGGGGATGCAAGCCCCAATTTCATCGACTCAAAGCACCTGCTCAGAACGAGCTTGAAGCCCTAATCACCCGCATCATTACGCGCATCACCCGGCACCTGCAGCGCGATGGGTTGCTGGTGGCGGATGAACCCCAACCCTATCTGGACCTGGATCTGAACAATACCCTCGACAGGTTCGACGCCCAATCCATCCAGTCCCGAGCCATTCTCGGAGCCAATGCCGGCAGCAGAACTCTCACCTTACGCAATCCTGTACAAAACACATTCAACATTTCCGATAAACCCTTCACCGTCGCCCGGGACGGCTTCTCAATGAATGCAGCTGTCGGTAATCGATGAAGGTAAACTGCGCTACGCCCTCAAACACCCCTACGCCAACGGCACCACGCACTTCCTCTTTGAACCACTGGATTTCATTGCCCGACTCGCCGCCTTGGTGCCCAGGCCCAGGGTCAATCTGATTCGCTACCATGGCGTGTAAAGGATCAGCACCACAAAGAAGCTGCCAGCACCGCAGACTCAGCTCTTTCAAGGCGCTTGAGTTGGGCTGAACGCCGTGTGACGGACCACTTAAACGCACATTCGAGTTCGATGTGACCATTTGCGCATTGTGCGGCGGATCATTACGGGTGATCGCAGATATCACCGAAGCCCATCTCATCGAAAAAATTCTCGGCCACATCAAGCAGACTCGCGCTCCGCCGGTACGTGTGCAACCGCGAACTCATTCAACACCCTCCAATCCACAAACCCGGCGCTCGCGCTAGACAGGTCAGGCACTCACCTGTATTGGGCATAAGTTATTGCCTGTGCAAACCGACCGGACATCGATCAGCCCTAAATCCCCGCGCAGCGATACTTTTCGACATCAAACATAATTGCGGTTATTTTTCCTATCCCTCAACTGAAGCGCAAATTAACAAACTCATGTCATTACCCGGTGATGCACCCGTTGCCGCGCAAAACCTCTTTCACTTTAATGCGCGGGCTCAGTACCAGCCAGGTGATCCAGAGTACGGAACAGCCGACGGCGATGTCCCTGGCACGGAAGCGTACGCACGTTACGCTGAAGAGGCCGGCCCCTACATAGAAAAGCTTGGCGGCCGGGTGGCGTTCAGCACTCCGGTGGATCAGATCATGATTGGCCCCGATGACCCGGCTTGGGATATCGCTGCAATAATGTACTTCCCGACGCGGAATGCCTTCATGCAGATGCTTGCTGACCCGTCGCTTCGATGCGTACGCCGACCTGATCGACAGTGCAGACGAAGCCCTGTTAACGCAGCAGATTGACGTGCCTAAGCATAAGTCGCTGGCTGAACACTTATGGTGTGTCGTTGGTGCCAGAGAAAGCTACGCGAAAGCGCTAGAACATGGCGCCTGGCAAGGTTTCGATTGTTCCATGGACAGCTACGACGTTGAGGATTTTCGAACCAAGCTCGCGGAATCTGCTGATGCGGCGGCTACTGCGATTGATCAGGTGGAAAACTGGAATGACACCTGCACTGAGTTGCTGGCAACCTTGGCAGAACACGAGGTAATGCATGAAGGTCAGATCATTCGACACATGCACGCCTTAGAAAAGCCACTGCCCGCATCCTGGATCTGGTCGTGAGCGACACTCGGTTCGTTGCCCTGTTGCGCGGTATAAATGTGGGCGGCAAGAACATCATCGCTATGAAAGACCTGGTGCAAACCCTGGAATCCATAGGTTGCACTGATGTTCAAACCTATATTCAGAGTGGCAATGTCGTTTTCAGTGGTGGCAATGAGGATTGGACCCGGTCCATCGCTGATGCGATTCAAACACAAAACGGATTTGAACCCGCAGTGCTGGTGATGAGTAAATCAAAATATATGGCGATTACCAAGATTCCTCCTTTCCCAACTGAAAATGGCAAGGCGCTGCACGTCTTCTTTCTGAAACAACATGCACCAGATGCCAATCTCGACGCTATGCAGGACCTGGCCAAGCCATCAGAAGCCTTCGCTCTACGCGAAGATGCCCTGTTTTTGTACGCGCCGGACGGTATAGGCAAATCAAAACTTGCTGCAAGTACCGAGCGTCTTTTAGGTGTGGATGTCACCGCAAGAAACTGGAACACAATTGTTAAGCTGCAGGAGATGCTCTGAGCATGACCGACTCTATTTCAGGTAGCTGTTTATGCGGGGCCGTGACCTTTACGATCAAAAACGAGTTCGATCACTTCCAGCTCTGTCATTGCGCGCAATGTCAAAAATCTACCGGCACCGCCCACGCTTCCAATCTTTTCACCAGGCCGGAGAACATCCGCTGGTTGAGCGGAGAGGACTTACTGCAACGGTTTGACGTGCAGGGGCGCAGAATCTCAAACGTATTTTGCCAACAGTGTGGATCGCGTATGCCCTGGCTGGGTTTAAGTGGCGACGTGCTTGCGGTGCCCGCTGGTTGCCTGGACGGTACACCTGCAATTTCCCCCAAAGCGAACATCTTTTGGCCAGAAAGAGCAGAATGGTACGATCAAGCCGTGCAAGCTGAGCGTTACGATGAATTTTTCCAATAACCACATTAACGGAGATTAATGCGTGTCAGCCCTGGGCCACGCGCTGGCTGCGCTACTTTTTCTTTCTATGGCTGCTTTGCAATGGAACGACCCTGACCCGGTGTTGTGGGTGGTGGTATATCTCGCGATTGCCGCAGAAATGTCGGGGGATCGACCTTACGTAGAAAGTGCCAGAGAATTCCTTGGTACTGCCATGGGGGCTGCCTGTCTCGGCTATTACTGGTCTTGGCATGTGCACGCGGAAAGTGATGATGGCTTGCCATAAAATTACCATGCCGTTGGTGCTCACGCTGCTACTGGCGGGATGCGGCCAACTGGCGGCTAAGTTTTTGGATGGGGCGCCCACTGAAGTTCCCGAGGACTTCAGCTTTTTGTCTGACTATCACCCTTGTTACCTAGAACTCACGCCTGGCGAGAAAGCACTACGTATGAACTGCTTCCACCTGCAGGGTGCGCTCCACATTCATTCTTCACGCTGGGCAAAACTACCGCGATTCAGCGGTGAAAGCTGGACCGTTTCTATCCGGCGCAGTCCGGAAGTGCGAGTCCAGATTGATGAGGCTATCTATCAAGTGACCGCTACCGCCATCAACGACGAAGCACGGCGTGTGCAGATTTTAGAAGATCGTGGTTATTGGCACGCGTGGGATGCGATCACTGTGTTTCGATTTGAAGCTGGCGTGGAAAACTAACTGATAAATATCGTTCCTGTTGACACAAGCACTCATTGCATTGATATCGATGCCGAGTTCAATCTCTCTACCCGTGAACAACAACCTGGTCCACCACAGAGGGTACCTGCAATGACAGTGGGTATCGTCGAAATGTCTGGCAACGCACCCCACGGAGGTGAAATGCATCCGGATGGGGACGAGTTTCTACACGTCATATCTGGCTGCGTGCGTGTGACGGGGGATAATTCACCAGAACCGATTACGCTGCATGCTGATGACTCCTGCATCGTTCGCAAAGGGGAATGGCACAAGGTAGATGTGTTGCAGCCAACTCGGCTGCTGCACATCACCCCTGGTCCAAATGGCGACCATCGCCCGCTATAAATGCCAAGGCTAACTCTATGGCGACTGAATATATCTATCGACTAAAACTCAACCGGCCAGCACTGTTAACAGAAGGTCCAACGGAAGAGGAAGAGGGCGTGCTCGCACAACACGGCAGCTATTTGCAAAGCCTTGCCAAGAACGGCGAGGTATTGCTTGCGGGTCGCACACAGATCGACACCGAGGAGGCCTACGGCATCGTCATTATTGCGGAAACTTCCGCACAGGCAGCCGAGCAGATAATGCTGAACGACCCTGCTGTGCACCATGGCGTAATGCGGGCAGACCTCCACCCGTACAAGATTGCCGTTCTGGCGGATGAAATTCTCTCGGCAGTTTAGCCTGGCTTTGGCATACTCGAATGCATCTCCACCATTAAAGGAGGGGGATATGAAGCGTTACATCAATGTAGTTTCACTGGCAAAACTGGAAGGCACCGCGATGGCGGTTCTGGGCGTCCTGGCGGGGCTGCTCTATTCCGTTGGTGGTTTTTTCTATGATCTGCTGGCCGCAAGCGGGTTGAACAATGGCACCCTGCTGGCCTTTATGGCCGTCGTGGCCATGCCAATCATTTTCGGCGGTGTCGGCGTTGCGGCCGGTGTTGCGCACGCACTGCTTTGTAATACAGCGACGAAAATATTTGGCGTGGAATTCAACCTTCGACCTTCCTGAATACGTGCATATGGATATGCTTACTTTTAATGGCGCGCAACGTGACGACTTGAGGCTTCGTGAGTGGTTTGCTGATCGAGGCGGGCCGCTTGGGCACGTTGCCACAACCTGGCGGCAGCACATCAGATCAAGGGGGATGATGTGCTCGAGGTGCTACACGATGGTGCCGAGCTTGATGATCCAGACAATATTCTGGTTGGTACAGGCAAGCGTATGCGTCATGTAAAGCTCATTCTGAGTTTGCACATAAGGTTAATAGCCTGAAATATCGCACTGGCCATTCGTCATGGCCTCTTGCAATGGATTTTCGACTTCCTGTCCATCAATCGTATATGTAGCCCTGGTCCTATCCCCGGTCACCTGGGCATCTACGGCTGTGGTCTTGGCGGCAGCAACATCTCGATAATATTGTGCAATGGCAGTCCTTAACTCGGGGTTATATCGGCAGTTCATCTGGCCGTCGTTTGGCATCTCTTCGACGTATAAACAGATACCAGCTTCTTCACCAACCACTGCCTTAACCATTGTTTCACCCGTAAAGGGATGTGAAAACTGACACTTATACGGTGTACATCGCTCGAGATGCTCAGGAAAGTCATCGCATGATAGAGATTCTGCGGCCTTATCTTCGGTTTTAGCCGCCTCGATATCTGTCGAAGATTCGTCAGCCGCAGTCACCTGCGCACTTCCCAGAATCACAAAGGTCAGATAGAGGATGAAATATTTTCTCATAGCCTGACCAATATACCGGAAGGGCAAAATTCTTTCGATCAGCTAAATTCTCCAAAAATCCAGTTCCATAAGGAGCCGAAAGAGGTAAATGTTTCCCCGTCGCAGGTCAGTGGATCAGCATCCCGTTCTGCCTCCGTGAAGATTAAACCGTTCACCGTCGCCCGGGACGGCTTCTCAATGAATGCAGCTGTCGGTAACCGATGAAGGTAAACTGCGCTACGCCCTCAAACACCCCTACGCC
>CAYMUT010000070.1:0-9655 GCA_964393625.1 uncultured Pseudomonadales bacterium | reverse complement strand
TTTCCGGAGCGCGGTCACCCCTCTCGGTACGCCTCCAGCGCCGGATGGTCGAGCATCGAGGCGAGCAGCCGCCACCCTTGGCGGCATTGATCGGAGGTGATGAATGGCACGAAGTCGAAATCCAGGTACATCCCGATGGCACGCGCGCTCGTCGTCTGTGTGGTGAGGTAGGCCCGTTCGTGCGATCGTGCGAGGCGCTCCATGGCTGCTGAGAATTCACCACTATTGTCGGTACTGCCGCCCGATCTTCGATCGGGAGGCACCCTACTTCGATCCGGCTTTTCCATCAATTGCGCTCCTGAGCGTCCCGTTTACGCCAATCCGGCGTTTCCGCATCGAGAATGGCTTCCAGGGTATCGATGCGCTCCAGCATCCGCTCGGCCTGCAGGCTCAGGGTTTCCAGTTCGGCGCGCTCTACCTCGGATAACGCGCCCTGAGCGTGTTGCTTGGCGCGATAGTGCATCCAGATCCACGCTGGTGCGACAACCACCAGAAAGATGACTATCGGTACAAATACTGCGACGACAATGCCGTCCATGTGTGCTCCTGATGTTCGCGATTATTCGACGTCTGTGACCTGGGGTTGCGGCTCATCCGTCTTACGTACCCGGGCTTTGAGTTGATCGAGTTGGGCGTCGAGGCCTTCATCGCTTTCCAACTCGGCGATCTCGTCAGACAGAGTTTTCTGCCCCATGTCGTGGGCCTCAATCTGACCTTCCAGATCATCCATCTTGCGCTCGTACAAATCAAACCGCTCAATGGCATCGTCGATGTTGTGATCGCTCAGCGTGCGTCGTACGCCCAGGCGCGTCTGCGCTGCTTTGCCACGCACGATAATGGCATTCTGACGGGCTTTTGCGTCTTTAATCTTAGCTTGCAGCGCGCCCACGTCTTCATTCAGCTTGCTCAGGGTATCAGCCAACGCAGTCAGTTCTTCGCTGATGGCGTCAGCGGATTCATGCGCCTTGTTGGCTTCGCCCAATGCACCCTTTGCCAGGTCATCACGGCCTTTGCGCACTGCGATTTCAGCCTTGCGCTCCCATTCCGAGGCTTCAGCTTCATGCCATTCCTTACGGCGCTCCAGTTCCTTGCGGTCTGCGATGGCCCGCGCTGAGGTACTGCGGACTTCCACCAGCGCTTCTTCCATCTCCTGAATAATGAGACGTACCATCTTCTCCGGATCTTCCGCCTTGTCGAGCAGGGCGTTGATATTGGAGTTGATGATGTCCGTCATGCGGGAAAAGATGCTCATCTTGGCACTTGCCTCCGTTTGCGTGTTGCAGTTACTTCGCTGTCGTTACTTTGTGTATTACAGATACCGTGCCAACTTTATGAAACGCTATAACTCATTGTTTTTAAATAAAAAAATAAAATGTAGGCAAATATCGCCACTTTTCATATAGTAAATCTCACCAAATATTGGTGAGAATCATGTCAATAGGGCGAAATGATGCGCGGTGATACAGACCGGATGATCGGCGAATCGCCGGCCTTTCTGCGTACGTTAGAGCATGTGTCTCTGGTCGCTCCCCTTGAAAAACCAGTGCTGGTCGTGGGCGAACGAGGTACCGGCAAGGAACTCATCGCGAGCCGTCTGCATTTTCTCTCCAACCGCTGGGAGGGTCAGTTCATCAAAATGAACTGCGCCGCTATTTCGGAAACCCTGCTTGAAAGTGAGCTGTTTGGCCATGAAGCGGGCGCCTTTACCGGTGCTACCAGGACCCACCATGGACGCTTTGAGCGGGCCCACGGAGGCACCCTGTTTCTTGATGAACTGGCCACTACATCGATGCTGGTACAGGAGAAAATCCTGCGCATTATCGAGTACGGGGAATTCGAGCGGGTTGGCGGCAGCAAAACGCTGACCTGCGACGTGCGGCTCATTGCCGCGACCAACCAGGATCTGCCGGTACTGGCCGAGCAGGGCAAATTCCGCTCAGACCTGCTCGATCGACTGGCATTCGACGTTCTTACCCTGCCGCCGCTGCGGGAACGGGAGGAAGACATTCTGCTGCTCGCCGAGCACTTCGCCATCAACATGGCAAAAGAGCTTGGCCGGGAGTTGTTCGCCGGCTTCAGCGACAAAGTGCAACAGGAATTGTGCCACTACGCCTGGCCCGGCAACGTCAGGGAGCTGAAAAACGTGGTGGAGCGCTGTGTCTACCGCACCGAACCCGAAGATATGGTCGACGAGGTCATATTCGACCCCTTCGCCTCGCCCTATCGACCATTACAAGCTACGACCAACGACTCACAAACGCGCCGCGCGAGTTCTGCAGCAACCCTGCCGCTGGAGCTGAAATCTCACGTGGCCGATTATGAAACCCACTTGATCGAGCAGGCCTTGGAACAGGCCAAACACAATCAGCGCAAAGCGGCCGAACTACTGGGGTTAACCTACCACCAGTTTCGCGGCTATCTGAAGAAATACGATCTGGTCGGTGCCGCTGCGGAGCAATAGTTCGTCGATTACTGTCGATCAGGGACCAGGACAATCTCGTTGACCGCGTGCGCTTCCACATCCGCCTGGTAGAACCACATGCGCTTGCGCTCAAACCGCTGATACATGTCGAACTGATCCGCATAATGGGGTGAGCGCGATCCATCCGGCGCTATGAAGCCGCTCTGCCCCGGCGGCGTTACTTCCCAACCTTCAATTGCGCCCGGGCGCATTACTGTCATGTTGTTTTCGGTGCCTCGGTTCTGCTCAATCGGCGCGAGCAGATTCTCGCCTTCACCGGCCTGGGGAATACCCAGGAAGTTCTTATAACTGAACGGACGTGGGGCCACCGGCAAACGGACCGATGCCACGGAGGCGCTATCCACATTAAGGGTCGACAGCGCATCCTGCAGGGCTCGCGCGACCACGTCCGCCGGCGCTTCGCCATTGAACATATCGTAACCACCCCGCCCTTGCAGAGCTTCGACAATCGCTTTCAGACTACTCGACAGATTCGTACCGGCCCCGGTGGGGGTGGTCGCGGTCGGATAGCCCGTCGCCGCATAAAGATCAAACATCGCACCCAGATCATCCGCCAGACTGTGACGAATCAACGCACCGGCAAAGGTCCGGAAAAGCGCGGTACCCGCTTCGTCATAAAATCCATCACCATCGTCGTCTGCAGAACGCAGGGACCACCCCTGCAGAACACGGTTGGCGGCCTGAAGATACGGATCGTCGATGGATCGCGCGGCATTATCTATGTGCGGCAACAGATACCGCCCCAGCACATCGGCGTAGGAGCTGTCTGCTATGACAGCCCATGCCTGTTCCGGCGTAAAACGCTCACGGGCCTCGAGCGCGTCAATAAGAAACTCCACCCGATCAGCTGCCGACCAGCTGTAGAAGTAAAAATCCGGATTCATCACACCGTCGCCCGGCTTGTTATTCCAGTTGGCGATGAAGCCGGATGACGGATTCAGGATATGCGGATTGGCTCGGTCGATATCCTGGCGTCCCTGCCAGTCCATGGACCCATCACCATTCGCTGGAAATCGGTTGTCATGGCCCCGAACCCGGCGCGGAAATTTGCCACCATGGAAGTATCCGACATTGCCGTCGACATCAGCGAAGTACATGTTGACGTTAATCGATGAATTCGCGGCATGCGACTTCCACTCCGGCCAGTCTTTCGCCCAGCTCGCATATATCCAGGCCAACAGGTTCTCCAGCTCTCTGCCATCCCAGGCGCGTTTCTTCGCATAAGCGACACCAGCTTCATCATCGACGCGAATCACCGGCCCATGCACGGAACGCAATAATTCAACGGTCACGTCTTCAGCGTCACGAACCTCGATCACTTCCGTACGCCGCTCAAAAGCTCGATGAGCACCCTGGTAAAGGTACCGGTTCGAATCCTCCGGGTGCAGCTGCTCGGCAAACAGGTCAACGATGTCACTGGCGCCGAAGGTGCTGCCCCAGGTGATGGTTTCATTGTGGCCAAACATGATGACCGGATAGCCGAACGGGGTATTGCCCACTACGTCGATGCCAGCCCCATGCATACCCACCGAATACACGTAAGATGGATTGAACCAGCCGAATTGAGGTCCGTTGACCAGAATCGCATTTGCACCGCTGGTCTTATCCTTGCCCAGCACATAGCAGTTACTCATGCCTGACGTGGTGACTGTGGTCGACGGCATGGCGGCGCCGTCATGGGCGTGCCCGGCAGCGGCCGCCACTGAGTCGTAGCCGGGTATTGACCAGTCGCGCTTTGGAATCGTAGTTGGTGCGACAGCTGTGAAGCGTGGATTGAGCAGATCGAACAGGGCCCGCCCCTGTTCAGGGCCATGATATTTGCTCAGGGCCGCGAGGATCGATGCGTTTTCCAGTTCGGTATTGAAATCACCGAAGCGATTGTTCATGGTGCCAATGAATATCATCGCCACGTCAAATGGGGTCCAATTGGCGGGTTGAAAGCCCAGATCCAGGAACTGTTTAGGCATGAGCTCATCCGGGTTTTGCCGGATGGCCGCCAACCAGCGGTTCATGCCGGCAGCATACCCATCGAATATCGCGGCATCCCGAGCCTGCAGGCTGTCCAACTGGCGGCGAATGGAATCGGGACTGAAAATGCGTCTGGTACTGATGTCAAAGTCGACATAATCTCCACCGAGTACCTCGGCCACAGTGCCCTGGGTCGCGCGGCGCGCCATTTCCATCTGAAACAGACGATCTTGAGCGATGGCGTAGCCATAGCCGTAGTACAGGTTATGAACGGTGTCGGCGTATATGTGGGGCACACCGAATTCGTCCCGGAGGATTCTGACGTGCTGGCCTGGTAACTGCGTGGCAACGCCCGTACAGGATGCCAGGGCAAACAGACAGATGATCCAAAGGGTTTTTCGCATAGTGAGGCTCAGGAATTCTTGTTCTGCACCAGCGATGGACGGGCTTCGTCGGAAAAACCACGCAGAACGGGCTTTTCGAACTTCCCGAAAAACTCCCAGGCCTTGTTCATGATTTACTGCCGAACCAGTGGGGCCGCAGCTGCGGGCCTGAACAGATCGCCGTCAGCCAGATACCCTCCGCTCGCTGCAGCTATGGGTGGGATGTCGTACCTGCCAGGCACCTCTGGCAGGTGCCCGCTATAGTATGACTCGTCCCCATAAAAGCGAAAAACCAGCGTACGACGCTCAGGTAGGGCTGCGTCAGCACCACCACCAGCATGCAGACAATGCGGGTGCAATGCCACTATGTCTCCAGGCTCTACATCAAACGCCACAATGTCCCAGGCGTTCGGATCCTTCGCCCTATCCGCATTGATATCGGGTAATCGAGGAAAATCAGCCGCATCGCCCCATAATGGTTCGGTCGGGTCCTTAGGATTGAACGTGGTACCGTCATACATCACCCCATTGTGGGATCCGCGCACAACCTGAATGGCATACTCCGCTGGGTGCGGCACCAGTGGCATCCAGAAATTTACCCAATGAGGCCCAATCCAAGGTGCATAGGAGGTGTCCTGGTGCCACAGTGTAGGTGCCGCACGGCCTTTTTTGTAGAAAACCTCTTCCGCCAAAAAGCCTACATACTCAGACTGCCACAATTGGGCCGCAAAGGACGATAAAGCAGAGTCTTGTATCAACTGCTCGTACATAGTGCGTCCGGCCGGATTCGCCAGATCCACGAACGAAAACTCATCACCATTGGTATGACCATCTACCGTGGGCCCCGGATTGGCTACAGCCCACTCGAAACACTCATTTAGTTTGTCCAGCAGTTGTGCGTCTATCGCATTGGCGAGTTTAACGATGCCATCTCTGGCGAAAGTGTGTCTATGCTCTTGAGTTATCTCAAACGACATGTCTCCTCCCAAATTAGCCCGTGTCCGCCGATTACCGGGTGAGTGATTTACGCAGCAACAACAGCTCGCCTTCGTAGCGGATTGATGGATGCGGAACCACTGGGCGCCGGCCTACCTCAATGTATCCCATACTTCTATACAGGGTCAGGGCAGCGCTGTTTTGTTCGAACACATGCAGACTCGTTGCACCGAGCCCTAGCGAATGCGCAATGACTTCGGCCTCGAGCATGAGTTGCCGACCGTAGCCGCGGCCCCGTTGCTCAGGATAGAACCCGATGGAACTGATGTAATAACTGTCATCAGGTGTAGGTAGCTCAATAAAAGGCTGCAGTACGTGGAAACGGTCACGTCGAACAAGCGGATCACCTGGATTGTCAACACTGCTGGCTGCGGCATAGCCGTGCAGTCCGCCGGCCACTTGATCGTCGACTTCTAAGATCCGGCAGTTGAGGAACGAGGACGTCGCATTCAATCGGGAGAACATATGTTCGACGATCAGCGTGGTTTCACGGCCGGGTATCGCACCCTCGTAAATCGCATCAAACACTCCACCGGTGGCCTGCAGGCATACATAGGCTAAGTGCGGTATGTCACTTACCTGCGCTTCTCTGATCGTTATGGACATGGTCCTCCTTGATTCGGCTGGAAGAGTAACGTGTCACAAATCGTAAATCCAAGCCCTCGTTGATCCCAGGCCCTGCTCTACAACAACGGGTTGTTTCCCTGTTAGATTCCACAACCGGACTACCTTGGATCTTTAACCATGACCATCGTGCATTCTTCAGCTTCAACAGAAGCGGCCCTGGAACATTTCAATGTTAAAAACGCGACTGCCATTCAGGTGGGCGACCTGTACTTTTTCAGTGGTTTGACCGCCATTGATCTGGAGACATTCGCTGTCAGTGATGCAGATACCGGTGCTCAGGCCAGGCTTACGCTTGAGAACTTCAGCGCAATACTGAATGACCTGGATCTGTCGCTGGATCATGTCGTGAAAGTAAATGCGCAACTCACTGATGTCGCCGAATTCGGCGCGTGGAACGAAGTGTTTCTGGACGTGTTCGATGCACCCTACCCCTGTCGCACCACAGTCGGCGCGCCTCTGGTAGCAGGTAAAATCGAGGTTGAAATCATCGCGGCAAGCACACCACGGCGCTGAAAACCGTCGTTATATGAATCAACAGCGCCCCTTGTAACCGCCAGACAATCATTAGATAATTCGAATTATGTCGAATTATCTAATGAATGACGCCGAGGAGTTGGCTGAGCTGTTCAAGGCGATGGCCAATCCGCACCGATTGAAAATCTTCGTCGGCCTGGCACAGTGCTGCCGTCAGGGCGAGGCATGCGCGCCCAACATGCGGGTCTGCGTCGGAGAGCTCGGCGACGGGCTCGACCTCGCGCCCTCCACTGTGTCGCACCACCTGAAGGAACTGCGGCGCGCCGGTCTCATCCGTATGCAGCGAGCCGGCCAGAATGTCGAATGCTGGGCCGACCCGGAAGCGCTCGAGCGCCTCGGTGAATTTTTCCGTTTTGCCGGCGGTGAGGTATCCCCTACGCTTGCGGCTCTGGCCGAAAGAACCAATCAGGTCATGGGAGAAAATGATGACTGAAGCGAAATCGAACGACGAGATCCGCAATTCCGTGCGCGATGCCTATGCCAGGGTGGCGGAAACGTCAGACGGCTGTTGCGGCCCGATTACGGCCGCTCCGGTGGCATCCTCCTGCTGCCCGATGCCAAGCCAGGGCGCACCCAGCGATTCCCTCACTCTCGGCTATGACGCAGACGAGCTAGCCCAGGTGCCCGAAGGCAGTAATCTCGGCCTCGGCTGCGGCAATCCCACCGCCCTTGCCGAACTCAACGAAGGTGAGACTGTACTCGATCTTGGTTCCGGAGCCGGCTTTGACTGCTTCCTCGCCGCCCCAAAGGTGGGCGCTTCCGGCAGCGTGATCGGCGTCGACATGACGCCGGAGATGCTGCAGAAGGCGCGCGCTAACGCGGCCGAGTCGGGTGTGGAAAACGTCGAGTTTCGCCTCGGCGAGATTGAGCGTCTGCCGGTCGCAAACGACACTGTCGATATCATCATCTCAAACTGCGTGATCAATCTCTCGCCCGACAAGAACGCCGTCTTCCGCGAAGCTTTCCGCGTGCTCAAGCCAGGCGGGCGTCTGTGTATCTCAGACATCGTTGCGACAGAGGCACTGCCGGCGGAGATGAAGAACGATATGGGCATGATCTCGAGCTGCATCGGCGGTGCAGAGGAAGTCGGCAGAATCGTCACGGGCTTGCGCGAGGCCGGCTTCGATGCCCCCGACATCAATATCAACGAACAAAGCCGAAGCTTCATCGCTGACTGGGCACCAGGCCGTGGCATCGAAGGCTATATCGCGTCCGCCACCATCCGCGCTGTCAAACCCGAGTACGACTCTCGTCTGTAGCCAGCCGGGCGTACGTCGTCAGAACCGTACATCATGGCGCGGGCTGATTCAACGTAAACCCTTGTTTTATAAGAATTTTATGAATCTGGCGGAGAGGGAGGGATTCGAACCCTCGATAGGGGTTTAGCCTATACTCCCTTAGCAGGGGAGCGCCTTCAGCCACTCGGCCACCTCTCCGAAGAGCGCGTATTGTAACTGGAAGTGTGATCGGAACAACCGGAATTCGGCGTCAGGCAACCTGTATGCTCGGGCAAACAGGCTCCCATTCTACGGCCAAGCCGCCTCAATCAGGCTGTTTACCGGATTGATCCTCTTCCTTCTTGATGCGCTCGAAGATCTCTTCGCGATGCACCGCCACATCTTTCGGCGCATTGACACCAATGCGCACCTGATTGCCCTTTACACCCAGTACGGTGACAGAAGTGTCGTCACCGATCATTAACGTCTCCCCTATTCTGCGTGTCAGAATCAGCACACACCTTCTCCTTTAACTGCCCGCACTGGTTTCACCTGTTCAGTCCGGGCCAACTGCCTCCCTCATACTGTACTCAAGCTTCAGATTCCTGCAGCTCGAATTCAGAGTGTAATGCCCGGACGGCCAGTTCCATATACTTCTCTGCTACTACAACGGAAATCTTAATCTCTGATGTTGAAATCATCTGAATGTTGATATTCTCGGAAGCCAGGCAATCAAATGTCCGCGTGGCAACTCCGGCATGAGATCGCATGCCTACCCCAACGATGGATACTTTCGCGATCTCATTATCCCCACCAATCTCCCGAGCCCTGATTTCTTCCGCGACTGGTCGAAGCAGGCCCAAAGCTTGCTCATAATCCTGACGTTTAACCGTAAAAGTGAAATCAGTCAAACCGTCAGCGCCGGTATTCTGTACGATCATATCTACTTCGATGTTTGCCCGGCCAACGGGCCCGAGGATCTTTGAGGCGATTCCGGGAATATCCGGCACACCGGCAACGGTGATTTTGGCTTCATCTCGCGCGTGGGCGATGCCTGAAACGAGCGGTTGCTCCATATTATCACTCTCTATCGTAATTAAGGTGCCGGGCCCCTCTTCGAACGTGGACACTACACGCAACGGTACACGGTAACGCCCGGCAAATTCTACTGACCGGGGATGCAGGACCTTCGAGCCGAGACTCGCCAGTTCCAGCATTTCCTCAAAGGTGATCTGCTCCAGGCGCGCTGCGCCTTCCACCACACGGGGATCGGCAGTGTAGACGCCGTCGACATCAGTACAAATCTCGCATTCATCCGCCTGCATCGCTGCCGCCAGGGCTACTGCCGAAGTATCCGAGCCGCCGCGCCCAAGGGTGGTCAGTGCACCAAGCTGATCTACCCCCTGGAACCCCGCCACTACCGGCACCACACCACCCTCGAGTTCCGC
>CAYMUT010000069.1:237-12828 GCA_964393625.1 uncultured Pseudomonadales bacterium | reverse complement strand
TGCAAACCGACCGGACATCGATCAGCCCTAAATCCCCGCGCGGCGATACTTTTCGGCATCAAACATAATGGCGGTTATTTTTCCTATCCCTAAAATAGCGACGGTCACTGGTGGTGGCTCCGGGATTGGACGGGCTGCCGCACTGGCTTTTGCCGAGCGAGGCGCTCGAGTTGTCGTGGCTGATGTGAATACCGACGGGGGGGCAGGAGACGATATCCATGATCGAGTCGGCCGGCGGAGAAGCACTTTTCGTACATACCGATGTGACCAAAGGCGCTGAAGTAGAAGCACTGATCGATAAGACTGTAGCCACGTACCAGAGAATCGATTACGCCTTCAACAATGCTGGATACTACCCCGGTCTACGCCCGATCGCAGACTATACGGAAGAGATGTGGGACCAGACCATAGCAGTTAACCTTAAGGGCGTTTGGTTATGCATGAAGTATCAGGTTCCCCATATGTCAGCAGGCGGGTCGATCGTCAATACTTCATCTGTGGCCGGCCTTGTTGCTGTGCCAGAGCACTATGGTTATACAGCGAGCAAGTGGGGAGTTTGTGGCATCACCAAGTCCGCGGCACGGGAGTTTGCCGACCAGGGTATCCGGGTCAATGCGGTCTGTCCTGGTGTTATCGACACACCAATGGCGGCGAATGACTTTATGTTAGAAGAATACCGCGCATTACACCCTCTGGGCCGTTTCGGCCAACCTGGGGACATCGCCAGTATGGTTATGTGGCTCTGCTCAGAGGAATCGTCATTCATTACAGGCCAGCTACTCGCGGTCGACGGTGGATGGACTGCCTAGATTGATGTCTATGAAAAATAGGCGGCGATATTGTGTATCCGTCGCTGGAATGCATTGACTCATCTTATTAATAGATAGCCACCCAACTAGGTGTAATATCGTTGGAACGAAAGGAGTTCCTCATGGCGAATACAGACACGTTGCAGAATGAATTACTTGTTAAAACCGACGAATTGCCCTGGATCGCAATTGCTGATGGGATTGATTTTAGGTTGTTGCGCACTTGCGAGATCACGGGGGCTTGGACGGTATATTTCCGGGCAGCTGCGGGCGCTTCTTTTCCCCGGCATCAGCACTATGGAGCTGGTGAGTATATGGTGATAAAAGGGAAAATGGTCTATCGCGCTGGAGAGGCTGGTACCGGCGATTATGGTTATGAACCTTTGGGTGCCATCCATGACCAAACTTCTTTTCTTGAATATACCGAATTGTATTTCACCAATTTTGGACCTGTGGCATTCCTAGAAGAGGATGGAACGGTTAGTTCCATTCTCGACAACTTTACGCTACTCGAGATGGCTGAAAATATAGGAGGAGCCATTAATAATGGGTAAACCGAAGCGCTTCCGTGCCATCTTCGAGCGCAATGTGCCGGCCACCATGAGCGATGGCACAACGCTTTACGCAGACGTATGGCGTCCCGATGCAGAAGGGACGTATCCCGTGCTCATGACGCGTCTTCCCTACGACAAAAGCCAACCCAGGATGGCCGAGGTGTGCGGGATTGATCCTGCGCGAACTGTCGGCGAGGGCTATGTCGTTATCTACCAGGACACGCGAGGGCGTTACACCTCTGAAGGCGTTAGCACTTTTGAGTGTGATCGCGATGATGGCTACGACAGTGTCGAGTGGGCCGCCTCCCTGCCATACAGTGATGGCAATGTGGGTATGTTTGGTCTTTCTTATTTAGGGTTGACCCAGTGGCTTGCTGCCACAGCCCGCCCACCTCACCTCAAAGCCCTATTTCCGCAGCAGATCGGTACAGGATTTAAGGATTTCATGTTTCCGGGAGGCGCGTTCAGCCTCGGAGCCGGACTCAACTGGGCGGGCATTCAGTCTGCCGACTCTCTGGCACGTCGTGCTGCAGAGGGCGAAGATATGACGGCTAGTATGAACGATCTTGTCGCTCTATTGGATAATCTGTCCGAGGCCTACAAAAAATTGCCGCTAGCCGGAAGCCATCGGCTGATCAGCGATGCCTCTCCGTTCTACGATGAATGGCTTGCCAAGGCAGAAGACCCCGACTTCTGGCCCCGTCTTTCATTTGATCACCGCCTCGAAGAGATCGACATTCCCATTTACCAATTGGGAAGCTGGCACGACCTCTATAGTGGGTCAGTTCCAGCCCTATTCGAAGGCATGTGTGAAAAGGGAAGGTCAAAAGAGACACGAAATGCGCAGAAGCTGATCATGGGGCCCTGGGTACACGGAAAGATGGACAGTCCAACCATTGGCGATCTGGCTATGGGAACCAGCGCTACTGCAGCAGCTATCGATTTGCCCGGTCTGCATCTACGTTGGTTCGACCATTGGCTGAAAGGCAAAGACACCGGGCTGATGGAGGAAGCACCCGTGCGCGTCTATGTGATGGGGGACAACTGCTGGCGGGAAGAGCAGGAATGGCCTCTGGCGCGCACGCAATGGACGGATTACTACCTGCACAGCCAGGGTCAGGCAAATAGTCGAGGCGGCGATGGTTATCTGGATACGACCGCACCTGCATCGGAAGAATTGCCCGATTCCTTCCTATACGATCCCCATGATCCAGTGCCTAGCGCAGGTGGCGCGGCACTGTTTCCGGAAGATGCAGGCCCGAGAGATCAGGAACACGTCGAATCTCGGATGGATGTTCTTGTCTACTCGACACCACCTTTGACCGAGGATGTTGAGGTCACCGGTCCGGTGGTTGCAACGTTATATGCTGCCACGACGGCTCGAGATACGGATTGGACGGTTAGAATGGCAGATGTCCATCCGGACGGTCCAGCGTATGGAATTACGGATGGTATCGTCCGCGCGAGATATCGCGATGATCTTGCCAAGCCAGCCCTGCTCGAACCCAATAAAGTTTACGAATATGAGATAGACCTTAAGGCAACCAGTAACGTATTTAAAAAGGGACACCAGATCAGGCTTCAGATCAGCAGCAGCAACTTTCCGCGTTTCTCCCGAAATCCAAACACCGCGGGTGACATTGCGACTGAAACGGAACTTCTACCGGCCAATCAGACGGTATTACATGATGAAGATCATCCCTCGCGAATACGCCTCCCCATCATTCCGCGATGAAACTATACCTCCGGATCGACCCCCGACAAACCTTTTCAGTTGGGCGTCTCTTTTCGTCTGTTGATAGGGCTTAAGCTACATTGATATCTGAGCACATCTGCCCTACGAAATGACCTGTACATCAGATGTAGAGTGTGCGCGTAATATGCTGGCCGGGCGACGGGTGCTAATCACGCGCATCGAGCTGGACTTACATCAATGTTGGAAGTTAAAGAAAATGATTTTTGTTTAAAGGAGTCGATTAACGATGGCACGAGTACCCTATTTCAATCTCGATGAAGCCGAGGGCAAGCTGGCTGAATATCTCTCAGATTCTGAATTCGGGCAGCTCAATATAGCCAAGATGGTCGCGCACGTGGGTGATGCAGCGATACCCTGGATTGAGCTGGTGCAGGAGCTGCGGAACAACGGTGAACTTGACCCGGTGATCCGCGAGATGGCAATCGTGCGAGTGGCCTGGCATGCGAAGTCGGATTACGAGCTTTACTACCATGGACAACAGTTGCTGGACATGGGTGTAACGCAGGAAAAAATTCAGGCGGTTTTGGACGGCCCCCCTTCGGATAGCTTGTCCGGATTTGAAAAAGATCTCATTAGATTTACTGATCAAATTGTTGATCATTTTACGCCGAATGATGAAGCGTTCGAGCGCATGAGGTCTACGTTAAACATGCGACAGCTGCATGAGCTGGTTTTTAATATCGGTCTTTACTTGATGTCTTCTGCCTATATGGCCACGTTCGAATTGGAGTTGGAACCGGATGCCGCTCGTGCCTGGGAAGAGGTGGGCCAAGCAAGTGCTCAGATACAAAAGCGGGGAGAAGCAGAATGAATGTGGATAATCAATTAGCCATAGTCACCGGGGGGGCATCGGGTCTTGGCGCCGCCGCAGCAAGAGAATTGGCCAAAGCCGGAGCTAACATCGCCATTTTTGACCGTAATCGAAACCTGGGTGAAGCGTTGGCGAAGGAGGTGTCTGGGTTGTTTTTTGAGGTTGATGTGACCAGTGAAGCCCAGGTGAAGGAAGCAATCTCGGAGAGCGGGCGTCAGTTGGGTGAGCCCCGAGTCCTGGTAAATTCCGCCGGGATAGCTCTAAATCTGGAAGTATTGGATGAAAACCTGCAGCCACATCCGTTGCAGGATTTCGCCGAACTGATCAACGTGAATCTATTAGGAACCTTTAATTGCCTGCGACTGTTTGCGGCAGCCGCGGCAGCGGCGCCGGCACTGGATGAAGGTGAGCGGGGGGTGATTGTCAACGTTGCATCAGTCTCCGGTTTCGACTCTCGCCCGGATCAAATCGCCTACACTGCATCTAAGGCTGGCGTCATCGGATTGACACTGGGAGCGGCGCGCAGCCTGGGTAAATTGGGTATCCGAGTAGTCACAATTGCACCAGGCTTATTCGATACACCGATCGTTTCGGCATTGAAATTGGATGCTGAACAGATCCAACAATTCACCAATGACTTGTCAATTCCCTTCCCGGTCCGAATGGGTGAGCCTCGAGAATTTGGGGAATTGGTCGCTGCGATTTGCAGGATTCGTTATCTTAATGGAGAGGTTATCCGGCTTGACGGTGGCGTGCGTTTGGCTTAATGCAACTGATTCTGTATGCGGATCCAGATCCAGGACGACGATGCAAAGATCGTGTGTCCCATCTTTGGCCTGATTGTCCTTTCTATGCCTGCACTCTAACATTGAGGAAATAGTTCCAGTGAATCAGGGGGATAAATTATGACGATCGTAGAGACCGGATCGGGCAAGGTGGATGGTTTTACGGCCAATGGGGTTAACGTCTTTCTATCCTTACCTTTTGCAAAACCCCCAGTTGGAGAATTGCGTTGGCAAGGGCCTCAGGACCCTGAGCCCTGGTCAGGGATTAAAGAACTAGGCAGCGACTACGGCGCCCAGTCGTGGCAGTCGACCATGGATGACATGGGGCCCTTGCGATTTGCGTTTAATGCCGATGCGCTTCGCGGATTTAATGAAGATTGTCTTTATCTGAATGTGTGGACACCTGCAACCGATGGCAAGAAACGCCCCGTGCTTGTTTGGATCCACGGCGGAGGTTTTTCCGGAGGCACGGGTGGTACGCCGCTCTATGACGGCACGTCGCTTGCGGCTCGAGGCGATGCGGTGGTTGTAACCATCAACTACCGCCTGGGTGCCCTTGGGTTTTTGAACCTCAATGAAGTGACGGGAGGCAGGATTCCATCCACCGGAAATGAAGGTCTTCTCGATCAGGTGAAAGCGCTGGAATGGGTACGCGACAACATAGAGGCCTTTGGCGGCGATCCTGATCGGGTGACCATATTCGGTGAGTCTGCTGGTGGCATGAGTGTGGGCGCACTTCTTACGTTTGGCCCGGCTAGGGGACTCTTTCATCGAGCAATCCCGCAAAGCGGCGCATGCAGCACGGCACAGACGCTTGAACGGGCGGCTGAAGTGGCAGAGGCAGTGCTGGCGAGTGCGGGGATCTCAGCGAATGCGCCGGCAAATGAATTTCTGGCTATTGAACCAGCCAAGCTTGTTGACGCGGGGACCGCAGCTGGTCTCGGCCTGGGAAATGCCATGATTTTTCAACCGTGCATCGATGGCGAGCAGTTGCCCGATATACCGCTTAACGATGTCGAAGCGGGTGTGGCGGACGGCATCCCAATCATGGTGGGCGCGACGAAGGACGAATGGCGGCTTTTCACATCTATGCCGGGGTTTGAAGTCGAATTCGACGATGAGGCCTTAGAGCAGTTTTTAAGCACCAACATAGATGAACCCGGTCGGGTAATCGATACCTATCGAGATGCTCGCGAAGGTCGCGGTGAGTCTGCGACAGCGAACGACCTGTTTGCCGCAATCGAGACCGATCGCATAATTAGAATGCCTGCCATCGATCTGGCAGATCGTCTGGTCGAAAGAGGCGAAAAGGCCTTCCAATATCTCTTTACGCAGACTTCCCCCTGGGGCGATGGTGAACTCGGTTCGCCACATGCGATTGATCTCGGTTTTGTATTCGGTACTTGCGCTTATAGCGCTGGTAGTGCTGAATTCTTCGGCCAAGGAGATGATGTAGAGCGCCTAACCGAAACCGTACAGGATGCCTGGCTTGCGTTTGCTGCCGACGGTGATCCGTCGACGCCGGACTTGCCTTGGTCAGCTTACGATTTTGAGCAGAGACCAACGGCAATCTTCGGGCAGCCCTCCGAGGTGGTCGACGACCCCTATGGCGCGGAACGTGCGGTCTGGAATAAGGTCAATGCCCGTATTGGTAGCCTCTAGTTATGTTGACTTAGATACTCAACAAAATGGCTGCTTTAACCAATAGTCCTTGTAAACTTTATAGATATATTTTATTTATAAAATTCTCATAAGTATTTGATATAAATAATTTATATTCTTTTAGTTTAAGGGTCCGAAGCTCGATAATCGCCAAATTTCTCGTCGCGTTCCTGAAGGGCTGCGGTTAATCCTTTGCCATCCGGTCTGGCTTTCGCTAGAAACTCAGCCATAGATTCTGTATGGATGCCGAGGGAGCACAGCTCGGTGCCGGCGCGGATGCCATTTCGAAAGCCCATGGCTTCCATTTGTCTGTGAATCGTTCGTTTATTCAGGCGCACTAAATCGAGGGGCAATTGTGCGATTCGTTCCGCTATTTGTAAGGTATAAGCTTCCAACTCTTCAGCAGGTACAGCGGTCGTCGCCCACCCGCGTCGCTCTGCCTCTATACCGTCAATCGAATCACCGGTCAGCATCATCTCCATGCCCTTGCGCATGCCGACTAACCAGGCATGGAAATGCATGTCAGGCACACCAAAACGCACGGCGGGATATCCCATCTGAGCATCCTCGGCCATATAAACAAGATCGCAACCCGTCGCAAGCTCGCTACCGCCCGCCAGGCAATAACCATGTACCTGCGCAATGACAGGCTTAGACAAGTCCCAGATGCTCATCCAGCCCTCGGTGACGTGGCGCGGCCATTGGCCTTCGCCCTCTGCGGTAAAGAACGGCATATCCTGGCCTTTATTGCCGCCACCCAGTTCATACCCGGCGGAAAAGCAGGGTCCGGCGCCGCGAATGATCTGTATACGGACTTCCGAGTCCATGTCTCCGGTGCGCAAAGCGTGCAGTATTTCGCCACGTAAAGCATGGTTCAGCGCGTTGCGCTTGTCTGGTCGATTCATCGTAATCCGACGCACGTGGGGTGCAGGTTCATCGATGAGTATGACCGTGTACCCGGTATCACCTTTAAGGTAGTCGGGTCGATTTGTTTGATCGTTCATGTGTTTCCCTTTTTGTTGCGGTTTGATTGATGGGGGTCTTATTCGTTAACAAAATGCCTGGTAGATGTTCCATTGTCACCTCATGAAATCCAGCGTTTTGTCTTCCTAACCGGCTATCTCAAAGATCTTTGCACATAAGGCACCTTTAACCTAGTTGATTGGAGAAACGTGGCATGGCAATGCAGGTCTGGTCTGCATGCTCGCCGCTTAGCGGCGCAGACAACACACCATCGCCCACAAAGGTGATTAGGCAGCATGAACTTAATCGTGAAATCTCTTCCCAAATTCTTTCGATCAGGCGCTTTCATAACTTGTGCTGCCGCAATCAACAGCGATGGTTCCAGCGGCAGTTCAACCCTGCAAGGTGCATGGGATCGAGAAGCGCATATCTGCAGTTTCGCATCGTTAGACGACCCGGCAATGGAGATCAGTATCTTTGTATGACCCAGATTAACGCCCTGGAAGATTTGGTCACAATGCGCTTTACGTGTCGGATCAAAGCTGACGGCTGGGGTGGTTTAAAACCAGCGATTAGAACATTTTGCACTTGTAAACATTACATTAGAGTGGATGAACGCGAACCGGAATATTCTTGATGCCTCTAATGAAGTTGTTCGGTAACCGCTCGACATCTCCCACGACTTCGACGGTGTGAAAACGGTTCGTGATCTCTTCCCACAGCACTCGCAATTGAAGCTCTGCCATTCGGTTGCCCATACAGCGATGGACACCAAAACCAAAGGAGACGTGGGCCCGGGCATTTGGTCGGTCTATGATTAGTTTGTCGGGATCTTCGAAGACAGTTTCGTCACGATTACCTGACAGATACCACATTACAACTTTATCACCCTTGGCGATTTTTTGGCCGCCCAGCTCATAGTCCTGCAATGCCGTACGCCGCATATGAATGACGGGTGTTTGCCACCGAATGATTTCGGCCACCATGTTGGGAATAAGGCTTGGGTCATCGCGCAATTTCTGGTATTGGTCCGGGTATTGGTTTAACGCGATGACGCCGCCGCTGATGCTGTTTCGAGTGGTGTCGTTACCACCCACAATGAGCAGTAGAATGTTGCCCAGGAACTGATCGGGGTTTTCATTTATGCGGGCGGTCGTCTCATTGTTCTGCAGCATGGAAATCAGATCGAATTTGGGTGGTTGACCGGCTTTTGCCGCCCAAAGCTGATAAAACGCAGCGGCGGCTTGCATAAGTTCATCGTAGCGCGCCTTCAGATCTATGCTGTCATCGCCGGTGACTTCTGGCAGCGCGGTGGCCAGATCCGACCAGTGCACAAGTTTGCGTCGATCTTCATATGGGAAATCGAACAATGTTGCCAGCATACGAGCGGTTAACTCGATAGAGACTTCCTGTACCCAGTTAAACGTTTCGCCGACGGGTAGATTGTCCAGGATGTCTGCGGCGCGTTTGCGGATAAGGGGTTCGAGTTCTTGCAGATTTTTTGGTGCAACCGTTGGGGCAACCGCCATTCTTAGTGGCCTATGTTCCGGCTCATCCATCGTGATGAAGCTCTGTCCCTGAATTTGGCCCTCAACCACTGGCGGATCGACGATCGCTATGCCACCAAACTCCGACGAAGAAGAAAAAACCGTGTTATTGGAGTCGACCTCTTTGATGAGGTCGTGACTGGTTACCGACCAGAAAGGGCCGTTGACACTTTCCGCCCGGTAGTGAACCGGCGCTTCTTTGCGTAGCCGAGCGAACCAGGGTTGCCAGATGTCCCGGTGAAAGAGTTCAGGCTGGCTCACATCGATCTCTTCCAATGCCAGTGTATTTATGTCGACCGGACATCCACCAGCGCTAAATCCCCGCGCGGCGATACTTTTCGACATCAAACATAATGGCGGTTATTTTTCCTATCCCTCGCTCTTCTTGTTCCGACGTTAGGCCAAAGTCGAAATCACCTGGCATATCACGTCTCCCTTAAGTCAATATGTTTTTCATGATGTCACCACCCTTTGAGTTTCGCCAGATACACCTCTTTCGGTATCCAATCCTCGTAGCTTTCTTCGATCACTTGAGGGCTATTGCCGGCTTGCTTTGCCACGTCGTAGATCGACATCCCGCCGCTCAAGCACATACTGATGTAGGTGTGCCTTGACTGCTGCGACGCGGGTCCTTCCTGGGGGTGAGCCTCGACGGTAACGCGAATCTCGAAATTTGCTTAGTTGCGCAGGGATTCGATGCCGATTGATTTGAACGATCATTTTCGGTCAGCGCCGAGCCGAAACGCCGGATGAGGGTGACCGCCCCGGTCTTGACGCCGGAGGCGACGGTGAATCCGGTCTTCTTGATGAGGTTTGGGGAGATGGCGCGGTACACCACACCCAGGACCTGGCTCAAGACTTGAGGCTGGGCGGTGAACAGGAAGCGCAAGGGATACGGGAACGTCAGTACCCACTGCCGAATGGGCTGCTCGGGGAGGACATGATCGACCAGATGCGCGGCGCTCTCTACCATCCGCCGGGCGCCACACGAGGGGCAGAACCCGCGGCGCTTACAGCTGAAGGCAACCAGGTGCTCGTGACTGCAGGACTCGCACTTAACGCGCAAAAAACCGTGCTCGAGCAGGCCGCACTTCAGGTAGTCATCGAACTCCTGTTTGACGAACGCGGGCAGCGCTCCGCCTTCGGCTTCGAGTCTGGCGAGAAATTGCGGGTAGTAAGTCTCGACGATTCCATAGAGTGGTGTCTCTTCAGGGCGGTGGCGCTCGTAGACATACCGGGGAGCAACACTGGGTTGTGGCAATCCTCATAACCTGTATCAGCCTGGGTCGATGAGGTTGGGAGAGGCCGGACCGCGCGTCTGCCGGCGTTGGCTATGGCTTGTGGCGGTCTTGAGACCGATTCGGTGTGGGAGATTTGCGGGGATCAGTTATGCACAATTGTGCCTCGTGAGGCGTTTGATGGCAACGGACGCCTCGGTAACTAATTGATTTATATAGATTTAGTTAATCATTGACTCGACTGTTAATCAGCGGGTCGCTGGTTCGAGCCCAGCAGGCGGAGCCAATTTTAAAGCCGTCCAGAGCGATTGAATTATATAGCTTTCCAATATTCGTCTGTTGTTCTAATAAATTGTTCATCTACCGGGTTCCATACGTTCAGCACTTTGGCCTAAGACTGCTGCAATACTTCATATATGCCACGGGAGCCTTAGAGTTTTGAGTCTCCATTGCAGGCATGTGTAGCTCAGCTGTTGATACGCTTCAACCTACACGGTGCGGTAAGCTCGCAGAGCGCGCTCGTTCGCAATAAATAAATCGCCCAGGCATAAGAAGAATAACCGCCCGAAACCTGATGGTAGCGAGGTAGGAATTGTTGATTGGTCAGGGTCGCGAAGTGCAGGCAGTGGTGGTTGGCGGAATTTCTGGAGTGCGGTGAGATTGACGAACGAAGTGATGGCGGTATGTGACGGGCATTTCATCGCTGTTAGCAGCCATCCGATCTGCTTCGATCTTCAGAATTCTGGCTGAATATCCCTGTTAAGATTACTATTCTCGAGCTTGCGTTTGGTTACGTAGCGATTCAAATTTGTAGGACGGACGTCAAGCCCTTGGCTCCAAAGAATTGGAGCGGTTAGACATAGGAGGCTCCATGCAGTCTGACATATTGCCCACGGTGGAGGAGACGCTTGCGACGGAATGGCGAGAGACCGGAGGTGTTCGGGTCCCACAGTTGCTGAGTCCTGTGGAACTCGAGGCGTGTAGAGTTTTGAAATCGACTCAATGGATTACAAATGATGAATAAGCTCGATGCACGGATCACTGCCCTGATGGCCGCTTTGCTTCTACCGCTTTCAGTCAGTGCTGACATCAATCCGCAGCCGGCCCTCTTTGCGAACGCCGAGCAGTTCGAACTGCACTCAAAGGAGATCGGTGAAGATTTCCTGATCCAGGTGGGGTTGCCGGCTTCTTATGCGACTGGGGATAAGCGCTACCCGGTACTATACGTGCTGGATGGCAACATTAATTTCGGAAGTTCGAACGAGATGGTGCGGCTGATGCCGGTCGATCTGATCGAGCCGGGATTTCCGGAACTGATCGTGGTGAGTATTGGCTATGTCAAAGCCCACCTGTTAGGGCCTCTGCGCACCCGTGATCTGACTCCCAAGGGCTCAGTGCCCGAGAGTTTTTTTGGGGCGAGCGGTCAAGATGACTCAGCTGTTCCCCGAGCAGCCGACCACCCAGCGTGGACGGCGCAACCCGCGCCGGATCAGTTGACCTCAGGCGGTGCCGACGCCTTCCTCGCCTTTATCGAGAAGCAGCTGGACCCGGTGATCCGCAAGCAGTACCGCACGGATGGCGGTCAAGCGGGTATTCTGGGTGATTCCTTCGGCGGGCTGTTCACCTACTACGCATTTCTGGAGCAGAGCCCCCTGTTCGATAAATACTGGTTGGGCAGCCCCGGGCTGATTCAGGAGGACACCCAGCTGCTCGAGGAACTGCCCGCGTTATTGCAGAACACCGATTTCAAGGGCCAGCGGGTGTATATCTCAGTCGGTGAGAAAGAACTCAGCAACAGCTTCTACGGTGTCCTGGGCCGCAACTATGCCAAGATGGTCGGCATCTTCGAGGCGAATCCCGGCAAGAACCTGGCGGTGGAAAGTCGCGTATTTGTCGGGGATACCCACATCACCGTCGTGCCTGCTGCGATGGTGCAGGCCCTGCGCTTTCTGTACACAGGCAGTTGATAGGACGGAGGATAGGACATTCAAGCTGCATTCTGGCAAAACGCCCAAGTACGGGCGTTATGTGAAATCTCTAGGGGAGCCCGCGGATAGGACAAACAAACGGTCTTTTCGTGTGAATGGGCGAGTATCGAAATGCGTGTTGTTTGCGAGTTGAGATGGATCCTGGGCAGCTGAACCCGCCTGAGCCAGAGTTGCTGGCCGCAAGTTGGTGTGAGAGGGGCTTGAGAAAGGGAATCCAGGCTAGCCGTTGTGCGGCACGACGCAGGCGAGCGTCAGGCGGTCGTTTCTAGAAGAGCCTGTCCTGGTTTGCTGGGGGAGAGAGTCGCAGCGGCGGCGCTCGCGGCGTCCGGTGAAACTTCGGTCGTGCACGATCGAATGAATACACACCGTCGAGGAAGAGTATATGGAAATGAATGTTCAAGTTGAGTGCTGAACCGAAGCGCTGGATGAGGGTGACCGCCCCGGTCTTGACGCCGGAGGCGACGGTGAATCCGGTCTT
>CAYMUT010000069.1:0-137 GCA_964393625.1 uncultured Pseudomonadales bacterium | reverse complement strand
CTTGATGAGGTTTGGGGAGATGGCGCGGTACGCCCAGTCGGCCAGGTAGGCCGCTGCGATCCATTCTGCAGGGTGTTCGAGCTCGCTTTCTCCTGCAAGCGCCGCGGATTCTGTCCTTCATGCGGAGGCAGACGCAT
>CAYMUT010000068.1:0-13168 GCA_964393625.1 uncultured Pseudomonadales bacterium | reverse complement strand
GTTGGCGTAGGGGTGTTTGAGGGCGTAGCGCAGTTTACCTTCATCGGTTACCGACGGCTGCATTCATTGAGAAGCCGTCACGGGCGGCAGTGAACGGTTTCTCGGATGTGTTGAATGTGTTTTGTACAGGATTGCGTAAGGTGAGAGTTCTGCTGAGTACTCTTGACCAAAAGTAGAGCCCAGCGCTAAAGCAGACGTCCTTTTAAAATCGTCTTAAATCGCTATTCCCGAGCGCTCAACCAGCATAGGAATATTCGTTTCCCAGCCTGGCGCCATAATATGTATCCCTGCACACGTATGTCGCAATCCCTGAATGATTTCAGAAGATATTGTCAAACTCTCTTCCAAAATATCGTCTGCATGCTCAATTCGCTTGATTATCGCTTCAGGTACTTCGATTCCTGGAATGTTGCTGTTCATATACAGCGCCATCTTCGCGGACTTGATCGGCATGATTCCGGCAAGCACCCTAATCTCAAGATGATTGATTTTTTCCATGAATTCAGCAAAAAGGTTCACGTCGAACACTGCTTGGGTTTGAAAATAAGTTGCACCACTTTCCACTTTTTTCTCCAAACGATTGACTTCAACCGTCAAATCATCAGCCCCTGGGTTAACGACTGCTCCAATATTAAATGAGGTATTCCCCTTCAGCGGATTGGCCATTAAGTCACGCCCTTCGTTGAGACTCGTAGCCGCATTGATCAACTGCTCAGTAGGAATATCGAACACCGGCTTCGCGTCAGGATGATCGCCAAGATGCGGTGGATCGCCGCCCATGCAAATCAGATTTTCTATACCCAGAACCCAGGCTCCCATCATGTCGCTTTGCAAAGCGATGCGATTTCTATCCCTAGTGGTCATCTGCAAAATCGGTTCAACCCCGACGTCTTTAAGGAGTTTAGCGGAAGCGATCGGCGACAAGCTCATCTTTGATCCGTGTGAGTCGGTGACATTTACCGCATCAACTACTGGCGCCAGGGCTTCTGCCTTGGACAACAACATCGAAACATCTGTGCCTTTAGGAGGAGTCAATTCAGAGGTTACAACGAAGCCGCAGCCATTAAATTTATCAACAAGTTTATTCACGACACAAAACTCCTTTCAAAAGATACTGCAAAAAAAGAAGGACAAAAAACTGTAAAAATGCACGAAATTTTTGGGGCCAAATGAGGCGCTTTTTTAGAAAAAAATTCAATCAAAATTTACAAGAAAAACAGTTGTTCGAACGCAAATTTCGGGGCTAGAATCGCGTGAAAATTTGATGAGGAATCCCGTCCTTGCCAACGTCAAAATTCCCTACTGAAGCCGAAGTAGTTGTCGTCGGTGTCGGTGGTATTGTGGGCTCTATGCTCGCCTACTGGTTAGCTGAGCTCGGCCAAAAAAACATCATCGGCCTTGAAAAATCTTCGGTCATTCCTTCAGACATTGGATCAACCGCCCATGCCTCAGATTTTGTCTATAACACCACACACGACAAACTTGGCAACTGGACGACCGCCTTCAGTCGACAATTTTATGAAGAGCATGGTTTTTTCCTGAAAAAAGGGGGGCTAGAAATCTGCCGAGAAGGCGATGATGCTCGATGGGAAGAGCTTAAGCGTAAAGTCTCATCGGGCAGAGCTTTCGGAACTAATGTCAGCTTGATTTCTGCTTCGGAGGCTAAAGAGAAATTTCCTTTGCTCGATGAAGATTTGATTAGAGGCGCAATGTGGGATCCCGACGCCGGGCTCGTGATACCTCGCTCTCAGGATGTCGTTAGCTTCGCCGTTGAAAAAGCTAAAGAAACAGGCGCTCTTAGCGCTTACACGGACACTCCTGCAACGGGCTTTGAAATCGAAAACGGGAGACTAATTGGAGTAAAAACCGACAAGGGAACGATCAAAACCGATAAAGTAGTGATCGCATCCGGGATTTGGGGGCCCTTGTTAGGGGATATGGCTGGAGTTCCAGTTCCACTTTCTCCGGTAGAGCACCCGTTACTGTTTTTTGGTCCTCTTCCGCAAGCCCAAGACGCCGAGGATTTTCTTGTTTATCCACTACTCAGAGACCAGGGCAATTCGGCTTACGTACGAGATACCGGCAGGCTGCACGGCGGCATGCTTGAGTGGGGCTACTATGAGGACAAAGAACCCCGACTGGTAGATGCTGAGGACATCGGGAATCCTGAAAAGACGATGATCTCACCTTCCATGCGTCATTTGGCACTAGAAGAAATAGCAGAACCACTTGAGAAGGCTTTCGAGACTACGCCAATTCTTAACGAGCTGGGATGGGATGAAAGAAGCTCCTTTAATGGACTACTGTCCGTCACCTCTGATGCTGGTTCCTTGATAGGCGAAAGCCCTGAGGTCCGAGGTTTTTGGCTGTGTGAGGCTGTCTGGGTTAAGGATGGTCCAGGGTGCGCGAGACTGTGCGCCGAGTGGATGGTCAGGGGTAAAACTCCTGTGGACATGCATTCTTTTGATATCGCCAGGTTTTATCCAGCGCAAAAAGAAAAAGCTTTTGTCAAAACACGCGCTTTCGAAAACGCACAAACTATCTATACACCGGCCGTACATCCCAGAGAACCCTATGTCAGCCAAAGAGAATTATTCGTCAGCCCATTTTATGCCAGAGAAAAAGAGCTCGGTGGTCACTTTGATAACGAAGTCGGAGGTTGGGAGCGAGCGTTCGCCTACGAGAGCAATCGACAGAATCTCTCCCAATATCTAAAACTCGTACCAACTAGAGGCGACGAATGGGATAGCCGACACGTGCCCTACGAGATTGCCAATGCTGAACACCTAGCAATGAGCGAATCCGCCGGAATGATCAACCTTTCTCACTTCGCAATCATGGACATCAAAGGATCAGATGCCGAACGAATGCTGGAGTACCTCTCTGTCGCAAAGGTTGGAGCTAACACACCAGAGGGACGGGTCATTTACACTAACTTTCTAGACGAGGATGGAGGTGTCCACGCAGATCTCACCATCTCACGACTGGGCAACGACTATTATCGAGTGGTGACTGGCGGTGCAGATGGCAATCGAGACTGGGTTACCTTGCGGAACTATAGAGACGATCAAGGGCTAGAAGCGGACATCAACATCAGGACCCACGATATCGCAACTCTCGGGTTGTGGGGGCCTAACGCAGAAAGAGCTTTAGGACACTTCATCGATCCCGGTGAAATCAATATTGGTAACTTTCCGTTCGTCACCGCTAAAGAATTGACGCTAAAGCTACCTCAGGGAAAGACCATCGAGGTATGGGCAGCTCGTATTTCCTATGTCGGTGAAAGCGGCTGGGAGATATATCTAAACAATGATAGTGAAGAAGGCCTTGCGCTATATGACGCTTTACTGGAGGTTGGAGTGGTGCCGGTCGGCATAGAGACCTATGCGAATAGCCGCCGCCTCGAGAAAAGTTTCCGGCTACAAGGCGCAGATCTCGAGACCGAATACAATGCTTGTGAATCCGCAGTTGAACGACCTCAAGTAAAAGCTGCGGATTTTCATGGCAAAAGCGCCCATTTGGTCCATCGAGCAGAAGAGCCTAGCGCGGTTTTATGCACAATGACTCTCGATGACCTGAATGTATCAGGGAACGGCGCACGCTACCCGGTCGGTATCTCACCAATTCTGGATGCCGAAACTGGAAAGGTCCCGGTTGATAGTAAAGGCCGAAGGTCCTACAGCACGAGTATGTCCTATTGTCCTTCTATCAAAAAACACGTCGTCATGGGCTATCTCCCGAAAGATATCGCGATTCCAGGAAAGCCTTTGTCACTCGAGTACTTCAACGAAAACGGTGATGGTATTTATCCCATGACCGTTCAAATTGCCGGCAAAGGGTCTCTCTACGACCCTGAAAACAAGCGAGTTCGCTCGTAATTAGTCCAAATACAAACATATAGGGGGCAACAATAATGACACATCCAAATCATCCGAGCGTCGATCAAAGCGATCGAGTACTACCCTATAATTTAAGGCAGAGTGGTCGCACTCCTGTCCAGCTACTGATTTCAACGCGGGTAAGAAAATCACCCTTCTGGCACCTGTCAATCGAGGCGGGTTGCTGGAGAGCAACAACCTACAATCGTATTTACCACCCGAGAGGGTACGTAAAACCAGAAGACGGTGGGATGATGGCTGAATACGACGCCCTAGTTAATCGAGTAACCATGTGGAACGTGGCGGTTGAGCGACAAATAAGAGTTAAAGGCCCCGATGCCGAGGCTTTTGTAAATTACGTTATCACTCGCGATGCAACCAAGATAAAACCTGGTAACGGTAAATATGCAATCCTGTGCAACGACAAAGCAGGAATTCTCAACGATCCTGTCCTACTCAGGCTAACCGAAGATGAATTCTGGTTTTCTATCTCTGATAGTGACCTGATGCTTTGGTTGCAGGGCGTCAATGTTGGTAAAAAATATGACGTCGCCATAGATGAAATCGATGTTTGTCCCCTACAGATCCAGGGACCTCTCTCAGAGAACCTCATGGCAAAACTGGCCGGAGAGCCCGTAAGAGACATTCCTTACTACGGTCTAATGGAAACCACTCTTGAGGGCGTAGAGATAGTAATCAGCCAGACCGGATTTACCGGAGAGAAGGGCTACGAAATCTACGTGCGAGACGCTCACCAGAACGCCGAGATCATTTGGAATGCTGTGCTCGAGGCAGGTGAGGAATTCGGCTTGCAAGTGGTGGCTCCAGCACATCATCGAAGAATCGCAGCGGGAATTTTATCCTGGGGCCAGGACATGGACTTTGAGACCTCGCCCTTCCAGGTAAACCTGAGCTATCAGGTGCCAAGAAACAAACAAGCTGACTATATAGGCAAAGAGGAACTAGAGAGACAACGCGCTGCGATCGACGGCGGCAACTTTCCATTCAAGATGCGGATGGTGGGGCTGATCTTTGGTGGAAAACAAATCACCGACTATGCGCCTGATTTCTGGTTGATCGCAGATACAGATGAAAACGACATGGGTTACATTACCTCTCCATGGTGGTCACCAGAACTCAGTACCAACATCGCGCTTGGATGGGTACCTTCAAATTCTTCAGAGGCCGGAACTAAGCTGCTCGTCAGGCTACCGGATGAATATTCAGAGTCATCTGGCATTCCCGTTGAAGGAGAGATAGTCGACGTGCCATTCCGAGAGTCCGTCAACCCCAACATCAGGGAGGTTGCGAAGGCAAAAGGACTGGACTACGCCGAGTAATACTAAGTCACGAGATCAATTCGAACCCGGATTGATCTCTGACGTTTCTTGCCGGCCTCCAGGAAGTCTTTGCTCCAGCGGTAGTACAGGTTGCTCCAGGTCTCGATGCTTGACCAGTGAAAAACAGGTAAAGGATTCACCAGACCGCGAGTTCCAATTAAAGAAGGTATGTCGAGGGTCGAGAATAACGCAAATTATTACTTGCCTTTAAATACTTGAAACGCAATATAAATATTGCTTTAATAGCACATATACGCAATATATAGGTTGCTAAAATGAGGCCAAGAAAGCCCCTGCCTCGTACTGGTAGGCAGATTACGCGTCGGTTAGATCAAGCACTATCGCGGGTTCACGTACCGAAGAGACCAGCCAAAGGTTGGCTCCGATCTGTCCGCGAGGCTCTCGGCATGACCCAGGAACAAGTTGCTCATCATATGGGGTTGACTCGTCAGGCCATTGCCTCAGCAGAAGCAGCTGAATTGGACGACAGCATCAAGTTGGGTCGCCTTCGGGCCGCCGCGGAGGCCTTGGGTTGTGATCTGGATTATGTGCTGATTCCAAAACAGCCTCTGGAGGAAATGATTGCCAATCAGGCTCAAAAACGTGCAGAGCAGAAACTAAAGCGTGTGAATGTTTCTCAGGCTCTCGAAGATTCTGCTGTGTCGAATGACACTATGATTAACGACCTTGCTCGTGAGTTTCAGATGAACCGACCCTCGGATTTGTGGGATGACTGACGGCATCACGGGTCAGCCTGACGGTGCAACTTCTATTGAAGATACTAGCGGTCTGTTGCTGCATATCACGACCCGCGGTGAGCTGGACGAAGCCGAAACGTTAAATATTCTCAATGCGATTGAGTGGATGGATAGTGGACGCATCCAAGATGTGTTCACAGTGAAGTTCTATACTGATCTGCACAGACAGATGTTCAAAGATGTATGGGGCTGGGCTGGAGTACTGCGAACCCAAACTGGGAATCAGGTGGGGGAACCATTTGTTCGAGCCGAGGACGTTGCTCGAGAGCTGGGGCGGGTAGCTATGGAGTACGGTCAGCAATGGGAGCATGATCGCGGTGTGGACAAGATCGATGATGGCCAAAGTGCTTTACTCGTGTTCTTGGCGCACTACCATCATGCTTTGGTCGTTGTGCATCCGTTCAATAATGGTAATGGACGCTGGTCGCGACTCGCTACGGATGCAGTTATGCAACGTTTGATGATTCAAGGACCACTTGTCTGGGCATCGAGTGACGCGCCGCTGGATGAGGACGGAGGTGAGAGGAGTGCATATTTCGCAGCTCTCCGCTCAGCAGACAGCCACGATATCAATCCCTTGATCGAATATCTGCGGGACCTTAATCCGATTTTCAACTGAGGTTATTCGGTGCCACTGGTTCCGGGACGGAGCCAGTTATCTGTCCTTATTTGACCGGTAAAATGTGTTATCTATGTGATCGGTAAAAAGTGTCAATCATGTCTCCGGAATGGACCTGAATGAGAATGGTGGCCAGAGGTGGAATTAACCGGGCCGCGCAGGTCAACGACACGAGGATTTTCAGAAAGAAAATCTGAAAGGGATAGAAGAATACCCGCTATGTTGTCTGTGGCCGAGAATTTTTTCGATGAGATGGGCTTCGGTGATATCTGCGATCACCCGTAATGATCCGCCGCACAATGCGCAAATGGTCACATCGAACTCGAATGTGCGTTTAAGTGGTCCGTCACACGGCGTTCAGCCCAACTCAAGCGCCTTGAAAGAGCTGAGTCTGCGGTGCTGGGTCAATACACTGGTGTTTGTGATTCATTTGGTTCAAAGTCGGGGCAGCAAACTTGGGCGGAGCCAGCGTGCTCTAAAAAAACGATAACAAGGGGTTTGTTAATGCTTACGGATAATCCTTACGCAGAGCTGTCGGCCATCATTCCAGGGGCCTTCATGCAGGCATATGTTGCGGCGATGATACTGTGTGTAGCTGGTGGTACCTTGTTCGACATTGTCCACAAGAGGAGTGCAAGTTACTTCTTTCGTAATTGGCGCAACGTTCAGGATAGCGGCAATCGATCACTTGATATTGGACAAGTGATCGCCCTGGGAACAAAAGCCCTTCTGATTGATGCGCTTGCTTCCGGTGAATTCTGTAATGTTCGTCGGCGCATTGCCCACCTCATGGGAATGTACGGCTTCCTGATTTATGCGGTGACAACCTTTGTCATGGTGTTCGGTTACTCAGATAGTTCGGCAGCGACTCCCGCTATACTCCCAATGCTCTGGTACCTCGGTGGATTGCTGGTTTGCATGGGTGGCTACTGGTTCTGGTTCTTTATTCGGGTAGATGTGGCGGCTGAGGGGCATTCTCCGTTCCGCCTGGTACGCGCGGATCTTTTTGTTGTCTCATTATTGTTGAGTAATACCGCTGGTCTGATTTGGGCCGGTCTGCAGAGCGCGGGTAGCAGTTGGTCGCTTGTTTTTCTGGCGGTTTACCTGGCGGCAACCACACTGTTGTTCGTCTCAGTGCCCTGGTCGAAATTTTCGCACATGTTCTACAAGCCCGCCGCTGCTTTCCAAAAACGCATTGAAGACGCAAATGGTACGCGGCGAAATCTGCCGCAGCCGGCAGACGAACCAGACATTTTTGGAAGGGAGCGCGGATTGCCGCGTAATTTTTAGTCGAGACTGTCAGGTCCGCAATAACTGGAGATAGCCTTAACCATGCCAACTTTTGTTTATATGACCAGCTGTGACGGTTGTGGTCATTGTGTAGATATTTGCCCGTCCAACATTATGCACATCGACAAGACCTACCGGCGAGCGTTCAACGTCGAACCGAATATGTGCTGGGAGTGTTATTCGTGTGTCAAGGCCTGTCCGCAGAATGCGATCGATGTGCGCGGTTATACTGACTTCGCACCGCTTGGTCATAGCGTCCGGGTGCTTCGTGAAGAGGGTAAAAATACAATTTCCTGGCGATTAAAATTTCGCAACGGTGAGGAAAAGAATTTCGTGTCTCCCATTCGTACGACAGCCTGGGGTTCGATTAAGGGGCCGGCAGAGTATGAGCTGCCCAGCCAGGCGGCATTTCGATCTGAAGAACTGTCTCATGAACCGACAGCCCTTAATATAGACGGTGGTCTGCCGACCTTGAGGTCGGAAAGTCTGGAAAGGGGTTAGGCTGATGGGACTGTTTGCACGTAGAAAAACCATCAGGGTTGATGCCGATATCCTGGTCATTGGTGGCGGTATGGCGGGTTGTGGAGCTACCTATGAGTCGAGGTACTGGGGTCGTGATCTGAAAGTAGTCTGTGTCGAAAAGGCCAACATCGAGCGCAGTGGAGCAGTGGCGCAGGGGCTTTATGCCATCAACTGTTACATGGGTATGCAATGGGGAGAAAATCAACCCGAGGATTTTGTTGATTACGCGAGTAACGATCTCATGGGCCTGGTTCGGGAAGACCTGGCGTTTGATGTCGCCAGGCATGTTGATTCAACGGTACACAAATTTGAGGAATGGGGTCTTCCCATAATGAAAGACCCTGAGACCGGCCGTTATCAGCGTGAGGGAAAATGGCAGATCATGATCCACGGCGAAAGCTACAAACCGATTGTTGCCGAGGCGGCACGGAAAGCTGCCACCGAGGTCTACAACAGGATCATGGTGACCCACCTGCTGATGGACAAGCGGGATCGTTCCCGGGCGGCCGGTGCCGTTGGTTTTAATGTTAGGACTGGCGACCTCTACGTGTTCAAGGCGAAAGCGGTAATTATAGCCGCTGGGGGAGCCTCCCACATCTTCAAACCTCGGTCGGTTGGTGAGGGCATGGGGCGTACATGGTATGCGCCCTGGAGCAGTGCGTCAGCCTACGGTTTGCCGATTGAGGTGGGTGCGAAAATGACGCAGATGGAAAATCGCATTGTGCTGACCCGTTTCAAAGATGGTTACGGGCCGGTAGGTGCTTACTTTCTTCATCTCAAAACCCATACGCAGAATGCCTATGGAGAAGAGTACGAATCGAAATGGTACGAAGATACGAGAGAGTTGGTGGGTGATTACGTGGATCGAGTTCCCGCACCGACATGCCTGCGTAATCATGCTTTTCTGAAGGAAGTGGCCGATGGCCGTGGTCCGATTCGAATGGTCACCAAGGAGGCATTTCAGGATCCACACAAGGAAACCATTGGCTGGGAGAACTTCCTTGGCATGACGATCGGCCAGGCGGTTGTCTGGGCATCGCAGAACATTGATCCCAAACATACGAACCCGGAGCTGACGACATCGGAACCCTATGTTATGGGATCTCATGCAACCTGTTCTGGGGCGTGGGCGAGTGGGCCGGAAGACTATGCACCTTCCGATTACCGATGGGGCTATAACCGGATGATGACGGTGAATGGACTATTTGGTGCGGGTGACGCGAGTGGCGGAACTCCCCATAAGTTTTCGTCAGGTTCCTTTACCGAGGGGCGCATTGCCGGCAAGGCCGCTGTTAACTACATGAATGATATGGCTGATGAACCACAAGTTGATGAAGCCGATATCAGGCGGATCGAAGCTGAGATTTTTCAGCCATTGGAAAACTACAGCGTTGGTCGTAATGAGATCGTTGCTGGTACTGTCTCGCCGAGCTATATCCTGCCGCTGCAGGCACTGCAGCGTCTGGAAAAGCTCATGGATGAATATTGCGGTGGTATCAGCGCCAATTACATGACCAACGAACCTATGCTGCAGCGTGGCCTTGAGCTGATGGAAATGCTCAAGGAGGACTCCGAGCATCTTGGTGCAGAAGACCTGCACCAGCTGCAGCGTGCCTGGGAGTTCAAGCATCGCCGACTCACATCAGAAAGCGTTATGCAGCATACCCTGTATCGTGAGGAAACCAGGTGGCCCGGCTATTATTATCGCGGTGACCACATGAAACTTGACGATGATAAGTGGCACTGTTTTACCCTTTCTCAATATGATGCCGAATCGGGCGACTGGGCGATGGAAAAGGCGCCGGTTTATCACATCAAGAACTAGGCAGCATGCAATCATGCTGACGTGACCGCCGCCGGCAATCCTTCGGGAGCGAAGATTGGTGGGAGTTCCAGCGTAACACCTGTCAGCTTTTCCCTGCCTGCCAGGCGGCCAGGCGTTTATGAGCGTCAGCGCGATTGGCTTGACCCTGGTTTACCTGCGCGGCGAGTTCGACGACATAGCCGTTCGGGTCCCTGAAGTAAATCGAACGAATAAAACCATGATCTAGGGATAGGAAAAATAACTGCCATTGTGTTTGATGTCGAAAAGTATCGCCGCGCGGGGATCATCAGGCAGGTGAGTGCCTGACCTGTCTAGCGCGAGCGCCGGGTTTGTGGATTGGAGGGTGTTGAATGAGTTCGCGGTTGCACACGTACCGGCGGAGCGCGAGTCTGCTTGATGTGGCCGAGAATTTTTTCGATGAGATGGGCTTCGGTGATATCTGCGATCACCCGTAATGATCCGCCGCACAATGCGCAAATGGTCACATCGAACTCGAATGTGCGTTTAAGTGGTCCGTCACACGGCGTTCAGCCCAACTCAAGACACCCCTATAATCATATCCGAGGTCCTCAAAACAGCCTTATCTGAAATTCCGGTTAGCCGGCACGGAGGTAGTTGGTTATGTCAGGCTTGATCTCTCCCCATGGCGGAGGCGTGCTCCAGCCACTGCGGCTCAAAGGAGCAGCGCGCTCCCAGGCACTGACCCGGGCAGCCAGCCTTACAAAGGTACCCCTTAGCAGTCGCGAAATGTCAGACCTGTTCATGCTCGCGATGGGCGCTTACACACCGATCGAAGGCTTTATGGACGAGGCGGACTGGCACCAGGTTTGCGAAGCAATGACAACCAAAAACGGCGTATTGTGGCCGGTACCGATCACACTGTCCTGCCCTGAGGAGCTCGCAGACAAGATCTCCATCGGCGACGAAATCGCCCTGACGGATCGCGACAGCGGCGAGATCCTGGCGATTCAGCGGGTGACCGACAAGTATACGATCGACCGACAATTCGAATGCCAACACGTATTCGGGACAACTGACGAACATCACCCCGGCGTGCAGAAGGTCATGGAGCAAGCCGGCATCAACCTGGCGGGCCCCATCAGTGCTCTCTCAGAAGGGCACTACCCGGACATCTACCATGGGCTCTATCTGCGACCGGAAGAAACCCGGGCGATATTTGAAAAACTCGGCTGGTCCAAAATCGCAGCTTTTCAGACACGAAATCCCATGCACCGCAGCCATGAATACCTGGCCAAAATCGCCATCGAGATTTGCGATGGAGTGCTGATCCATCAGGTTCTCGGTGACCTGAAGCCGGGCGATATACCAGCGACCACTCGAGTCAAAGCTATCGACATCCTGGTCCAGCAGTATTTTACCCCGGAGACGGTCCTTCAGGCGGGATGTCCTATTGAAATGCGCTACGCAGGTCCTCGGGAAGCCTTGCTGCATGCGATCTTTCGTCAGAACTTCGGATGTACTCATCTCGTGATAGGCCGCGATCACGCTGGTGTCGGTAGTTATTACGGCCCCTACGATGCCCAGCGCATTTTCGATTCGCTGCCACCGGGTAGCCTCAGGATTCAGCCGCTGAAGATTGATGTCGCCTTCTTCTGTTACCGCTGTAACAACATGGCCACGAACAAGTCTTGCCCACACGAGGAAAAAGACAGGCTGGCTATTTCGGGTACCCGGTTGCGCGAGATGTTTTCGCGACGAGAGGCAATCCCGGAGGAGTTTACAAGACCTGAAGTAGCCGCGGTTCTGCAGGAATATTACAGCGACGCTCATTAAGTACCCTTGAAGCGAAAACTTTGCCTGCACAGCAAGATTCTTGCTTTACTAGATCCATGAGGAGAGGTTTACCATGCCACAACAACCACAGCTAACAAAAGATCTGCAACGGGCCTGCTCCGACCTTGATGAATTCGGCTACTGCCTGATTGCAGAGGCGCTATCCGAGGCCGAAGTCGCCTCCGCCAGAACGCGACTTGAAGAGCAGGCAGCGGCAGAAGACCAGTTAGGATTGTCATTTAGAGACGGCGGACCCGCTCAGCAGGTTGTCGATGACTTCGGCAAGGTTCGTCCGGACGCCTTCTCTGCTGCCAACGGCGGTGTCAATCAGCGACTCTGGATGCTGGCGAACAAAGGACAATGTTTCAGGGACATGATTGTTCATCCCCTGGTTGATGAACTGATCGGTCATATTCTTTGGGACGCTTTCATCCTCTCGACTTTTTCAGCCAACATCGCCAAACCTGGCGGTGTACGAATGGGTTTGCATACCGATCAGTGGTGGATGCCGCAACCTGTTCGTCCCGGCCAGGCCTGCGTGAAAGCCTCAGAAATTTCCAGAGCCGCTATCGCCGAATTTATCGATCCGGATGCTTCTCTCGGCATTTCACCCGCGGTCGTCGCTAACACCATGTGGATGTTGAATGACTTTTCTGCCAGCAACGGTTCGACAGAGGTTGCACCCCGGAGTCATCTCAGTGGCGCTCACCCAAGCAGTGATCACCAGTCGGACTATCCTATCGTCCAACCCGACGCACCCGCCGGCACGCTAATGGTTTTCGATGGTCGCCTGTGGCATGGCACTGGCGCCAATACCGGCTCAGATGATCGTCTCGGCGTCCTGGCCACCTTCTGCGCACCGCAATTTCGCCAGCAGGAAAACCAGACTATAGGCCTCGATCCTACCCTATGGCCCGAGCTATCAGAAAAACTGCGCGCGCGCCTTGGCTTCTCTCCCTGGAATGCCTACGGTCGCGTCGAAAGTCCCGCAGCAGCCATGGTAGAACCTGAGCCGGAGCGGATTGGCGAGCTAAGACCCTGAGCGAGAACATAACCCAGCTTCAGAGCGATAGGAAAAATAACCGCGATTATGTTTGATGTCGAAAAGTATCGCCGCGCGGGGATTTAGGGCTGATCGATGT
>CAYMUT010000067.1:0-13591 GCA_964393625.1 uncultured Pseudomonadales bacterium | reverse complement strand
CCGGCGATGAACACATCTTCGACCACACCGTCAGAGCGATTCACCAGTTGATGGCAATCGAAAATGTCCCGATAGATATACCGTATTGACGCCTCACCGTCGTAACTGCGCAGGGCATCGGGATTCAATAATGCCAGATCGGCCTGAGCACCGACTTCCAGAGAACCCGCAGGTACATTGAAGAACTCCGCCGGTTCCGACGTCAGACGCTTAACCATGTGGCCGAAGGTATCTTCGCCATCCTGCAGGGCGATGTGTAAAGCGCGCAGATTACCGTCGAAATAGGCCATATTGATCAGATGGGCACCGCTATCGTTGAAGCCCGGTAGCAGCCTGGGGTGCATGAGCAATTGCTTGACCACCTGTGGATCTTTGTTGGCATTGACATATGACCAGTACAGATCGTGATCATAATGATGCAGCAGCTTCAGGAAGAATTCGGCGTCATCCCGAACTTGCCGACCCAACGCTTCGAACACGCGTCGTTCTTCATCGTCATCCAGCATTTCAGGCCGGGCAAGCCAGGCCAGGTAACGCTGGTAGGCATACTGCAGGGTCTGTCCGACCCACCCGGCCACCGGCACGCGGTAAATTTCCATATCGTTGAGGTCGCGGCTCAGAAACTCCCGTTCCAGCCGCAGTTTGCGGCGCAGGTGACCCAGGTTGAAACCCGATTTGCCCCGCGCCCACATTTCCCGGAACGCATCAACGAATTCGGGCTCTTCCAGAATCTTGCGCCGGGCTTCGACATCGTCCAGCTCCGTCTCAATGAGCCGGCGCATGAGGGGGTTGGCTTCCGCCAGCGGGCTCACCACCCCTTCGGAATAAATCCGAAACGGCGCCGCCAGCGCCTGCATGCGGAAGTCGCCTTTGAACAATGCTGAGTTCAGCAGGTTGGCAAACAGCAGCGCCTGGGTCTTGGTCTGACGGTTGTTCACGGAATCCAGTGCCGCCAGCGCGGTAACTTTCAACGGTTTACCGTACAAGCGGCCGCTGCTGAGCATGAACATCTGCACGGTCAAACGACCGTCATCGGTGGCCGGCGTCATCTGCCACACCCGATCGTGGCGACGCAATACGTCGGTCAATGCCTTGTACTCCCAGAATGGCGCGTACTGGGTGGGAATGCGTTTCTTGATGTTGGGCTGGTTGGCCAGGAAGTGCAGCGGCAGTCCATCGGTAGACATGCCCAGATAGCCATCCTGCATGCTCTCTTCAAGAATGCCTGCCATGCGCTCGACTTCGGTTCGGGTAGGATCCCGGGTAATGCTGTCCTGCAGGCCCATCACTTCGATGCGCAGCATGGAATGGGGCATGAACACGCCGACATTGGGGCTCAACGGCAATTCATCGAGGTGGGCCATGTATTGCCGCGGGTTCTGCCACACCGCTTTGTCTGCCGCCTTAGCCAATACGGGCTTGGGAATATTCTCGACCCGGGCGAAACAGTCGACGATCGGGTCCTGTTCAGGGGTGCGCTGGGCGCCGAAGGCCAGACCCAGACTGCAGTTGCCCATCAGAACGCTGGTGGTGCCGTGGCGCACCACCTCGGGCAGACCCGCATCCAGCTCCACCTCGAGGTCTTCGTGGGTGTGAATGTCGAGCATGCCGGGAATCATCCATTTGCCCGTGGCATCGAGTTCGCGCCGCGCCCCCTCCGCTGGAAGCTCAGCGCCAACAGCCGCTACCCGGCCGTCGGCAACGGCAACGTCCAGATTGCGCCCTTGGCCGCCTCTGCCATCGAATACCCGGGCGTTGCGTATGACCAGATCCCACATATGAGCTGCTCGTGTGTGTTCGGCGTAGGGTACACTAAGCAGCTGCGATACAGGGAGACATGGGAGCAAAAAGATGAATGACCAGACCGACCCCGATGTCATCGTCGTCGGCGCCGGTTTTGCGGGCCTGTACGCCATCTATAAATTCCGCCGGCAGGGCCTGCGAGTGAAGGTTTTCGAAGCAGGTACCGATGTGGGCGGTACCTGGTACTGGAACCGCTATCCCGGTGCACGCTGTGACGTGCCAAGTCTGGAGTATTCCTTCGGCTTCAGCGAAGAGCTGGAGCAGGAGTGGGAATGGCCGGAAGTTTTCTCCGCCCAGAGCGACATTCTGCGCTATGCCAATCACATTGCCGACAAATTCGATCTGCGCAGAGACATTGAGTTCAACACCCGGGTCACGGCGGCGACCTTCGACGAACACGCCGCACTGTGGCGGATCACCACCGATCAGGGCAAAACCCACAGCGCTCCGTTCTGCGTCATGGCCACTGGCTGTCTGTCTGTACCGAATAAACCCGAACTACCCGGCGCCGACTCTTTTGCCGGGCTCGAACTGCACACCGGCACCTGGCCCAGGGAGCCGGTAGATCTCAGCGGCAAGCGCGTGGGCATCATCGGCACCGGCTCGTCCGGCGTGCAGGCCATTCCGGAACTCGCGCGACAGGCCGAGCAGCTGTACGTATTCCAGCGCACGCCGGTTTATACCGTACCCGCGAATCGCAAAGCCATGCGCGACGAAGTGCAACAGGAATTCAAAGACAACTACCGCGCGATTCGTCGAATGCAGCAGGAAAACGCTGGTGGTGTGTCTAGCTTCCGACCGGTGAAGAGTCGTCGCGGGAAAGCGACCGACATGCCAACCGCAGCCAGTATTTCTATTGAAGGCCAGCCGAACTTCGCCGGCAGCGCCGCCAACATCAAGGATCTCTCACCTGAACAACGCATCGAACGCATCCGCCAGGGCGGCCTGAACGAGCTATTGAAATTCCGCGATGTCTACACTGATGCCGATGCCAACGAAATCGCCAACGAGCTGTTCCGTCGGGCCGTGCACCATATGGTCAAAGACCCGCAAACCGCTGATGGTCTATGCCCCACCGACTATGGCATCGGCTGCAAGCGGCAGGTGCTCGACCGCGACTACTACGACGCGTTCAACCGTAACAATGTCACGCTGGTGAACCTCAAGAGAACCCCCATCAAAACCGTCAATGCCGAAGGCATCACAACCACCGAGGCCCAGTACGATTTGGACGTGCTGGTCTATGCCACCGGCTTCGATGCCATGACAGGCGCCCTGATGCGGACCAACATCACCGGTCGCGACGGATTCACCCTGCCGGAAAAATGGCATGGCGGACCGGCTACCTATCTCGGCCTGGGCGTTGTCGGCTTTCCCAATCTGTTCACCGTTACCGGCCCAGGCAGCCCTTCGGTACTGTGCAACATGCTGGTGGCGATCGAGCAGCATATCAACTGGATCGGCGACTGCATCGACTACCTGCGCGAGCACAATCTACACACCATCGAAGCCACCGAGCCCGCTGAGCAGGCCTGGGTGGCCCACGTCAACGAGGTAGCACAAAACACCATGTATACCTCGCCGAGCTGCAATTCCTGGTACCTGGGCGCAAACATCCCCGGCAAACCGAGAATATTCATGCCCTACGTGGGCGGCTACCCGCGCTACAAAGACAAATGCGACCAGGTGGCCGCCAATGGCTACCAGGGATTCGAACTGAAGTAAGGTTGACACCATGACGATGACCCGACAACAGGCGCTTGCCCGGCTGACCGCCACCGGCGAGCCCTACGAACTGGAAAACATAGAAATCAACGGCATACCCTGCCGGGCATTCGTCAATGCGCCGCAGTCGCTGCGTGAGCTGTACGAAGTCACGGTCAGCGACGAAACCTATTTTGTTTACGAAGACGAACGCTATTCGTTCCGCGACATGTATGTGCTGGCCTGCCGGCTGGCCACCTGCCTGATGAACGACTACGGCGTCACCAAGGGCGACCGCGTGGCAATTTCCATGCGTAACTACCCCGAGTGGGTGGTGGGCTTTACCGCAGCTACCTCCATCGGCGCCATAGCCGTGGCCATGAACGCCTGGTGGGAAGCAGAAGAAATAGAGATGGGACTGGCAGACTGTGGCGCCAAGGTGATTCTCGCCGATCGAGAGCGCCTGGTCCGTGTCGAGCAGTGCGTTGAACGCATTGATGCTCAGGTCATCGCCATTCGGCCCGACGCCCCGAGCACACTCGGTAGCGAATTTAATGCTGCACTGGAGGCCTATGGCAACGACACGCCGATGCCTGCCATCGATGTATTGCCCGAAGATCCGGCCACGATCTTTTACACCTCCGGCTCAACGGGCTTTCCCAAGGGCGCCATGGCGACCCACCGCAATATTCTCAGCGCACTGTTTTCCTGGGAGCTCGACGGTCAGAGCACATTGCTGACAACCGGCGCCACGCCTCCGGAACCCGCCCATCAGGCCGCAACACTGCTGGCCGTGCCGCTGTTTCACGCCACCGGGTCACATGCGGTGTATCTGATGAGCTACCGCGCCCAGCGCAAACTGATTTCCATGTACAAGTGGGATCCCGACGCCGCCGCGGATCTCATCGAACGCGAGCATATCAGCAGCTTCGTTGCACCTGCGGCGATGACCGGTGATCTGGTACAGGCGGCCCGACGCAGCAACCGCGACCTCAGCTCATTGATGACTGTAGGCGGCGGCGGTGCGCCGCGTGCGCCAGAGCAGGTGCGCGATATCGACGAAGCGTTCTCCACAGCGCTACCCAACACCGGCTGGGGCATGACCGAAACCAACGCCATCGGCACAGGCATTGGCGGCAATGACTACCTGGAGCATCCCGCCAGCTCCGGCCGTGCCTCGGCAGTTGTAGACCTCAAGATCGTCGATGAAGACGGTAACGAGCTCAGGGCCGGAGAAAGAGGGGAACTGCTGGTGCGGGGCGTGTCGATCATCCCCGGCTACTGGCAACGGCCTGAAGCAAACGCCGAAACATTCGTGAACGGCTGGCTGCGCACCGGCGACGTGGCCTATGTGGATGACGAGGGCTACCTGTACATCGTCGACCGCATCAAAGACCTGATCATCCGCGGCGGCGAAAACATCGGTTGCGGCGAGGTGGAAGCGGTGCTGCTGCAACACCCCGACGTGGTCGAAGCTTCGGTGTACGCCGTGCCGGATGAACGGTTGGGTGAAGAAGTCGGCGCGACGGTCCATGGCGAGACGCCGTTGGATGAACAGCAACTGAGAAGCTTTCTGGCCGAGCATCTGGCGAAATTCAAGATTCCGCGCTATCTGACCATCAGCTCCGAGCCCCTGCCGCGTATCGCTTCGGGGAAGATATTCAAGCGGGAGATCCGGGAGCGGGCAATCGCCAAACTAGAGCAGCATTCCGCCGGTTGATTCCGGGGTACTTGAGTCGGACCAGGAAAACCTCAGACCCGCTTGTCACGCAGGCGGTCAGTTACCCGCACCGACGGAACAAACATCACGCAGATCAGCGTCAACACCACGAACGCTGCGCCGCTGACCACCAGCGCCGTACCTACATCGTATTGCTCGGCAATCCAGCTGATCGGAAACACACCCAGAGGCATGAGTCCGTGGGACATCATGTCAATACTCATGATGCGCCCGCGCATCTGATCATCCACCTGCATCTGCAGCATGCCGCGGTTGAGCGACATGTTCCAACTGCTCATCCAGCCGAGGACTGCAATCAACGTAAAGACTATCCAGGGCACCACCGACATGCCGATGGCGGAAGTCAGCGCGCCCCAGGCGATACAGCTGACGATCAACCACTTCGCTTTGTTACGCAGGTTGCCCATGGTGGCCATCATCAATGACCCGAGAATCGCCCCGGCACCCATGGCGGAGACCAGAAAGCCAAGATCATCCGGACCGCCGCCCAAAATCTCCTCGTTGAAGGCCGGCAACAGAGTATTGAGCGGTATGCCGAACAGAAACGGGATAATCGATAAAACAATGAGGCCGAACACCGGTGGATGCCTGATCACATAAGCCAGGCCTTCCTGCATATCAGACAACGCGCTCGCCTTACCTTCCTGTTTGACCTTACCCGACTGATCGATCATCAGCATGGTCACCGCCGAAATGAAATACAGCGCGGCGATCAGCACGTAGACCACGCCGACACCGAAGGTCGAGGTCTTGTCTCCGCCCGCGATCAGGGCGATGAGCAACCCGGCAATCGCCGGACCGATGATGCGCGCGAGATTCCAGCCCGTGGTGTTCAAACCCATCGCGGCAAACAGCAGCCGGTCGGGAATCAGCTCCGGCACGAACGCCTGGCGCGCCGGCATTGACAACGCCAGTACGGTGCCATTGAAGAAGCCGAACCAGATGAAATCCCAGAAAGTCACCTGCTCGGCAAAGATGATCACCGCCATGATTACGGTGGCTGCGCAATTCAGTGCCTGGGCCCAGATGATCACGCGCTTTTTGCGCATACGGTCGGCAAGCACACCGCCGTATAGAGAGAATAGAACCGTTGGCACCATGAACGACATGGTTACCCAGGCCAGGTTCATCGGCGAATCAGTCAGTTCAAATACGAGCCAGCCGCGCGCGATGATCTGCATGTTCATCGCAAACGAAGAGCCCAGACTGCCTATCCACAACCAGAAAAAATTACGAACGGCGAGGGCCTGGCGGATGTCTCGTGTTGCCAAGTGCTGCCTCGAAGGGTGGCGGTGCGCCAAAGCGCCCGAATCGAGCATGATAGCACAGTGGTTTGGGCAACAGCGCCATACACAAGCTTGAGTCAGCGCAGCATGGTCAGGTCATCAGTAATTCAGACGATAGCTGTCTCCATCTGCGACGATGCGCCCGGCGGTCGGTGCGGCAAAATGGGTGCCGATGATGAGCACCGGCCGGCCTGCGTATCTCCGCACGAAGTGATCCCGGGTCTGCGCGGCGAGATCGCCGTCGTGATCCGCGAGACTTGACCAATCGGTATGTTTGATCTGACAGGGATGGTGGATCATATCGCCGGTGATCACCGCCTCTTCGCCGGCAGACGCGATGTGCACGCTGACGTGTCCCGGCGTATGGCCCGGTGTGGATTCCAACCAGACTTCATCGGTCACCCGGTGTTCCGGCCGCACCAGCACCGCTTTGCCGGCATCGAATATCGGCTGCACCGAGTCTTCGATGACCGGGCCATACTCCTGCTCTTCTTCGCGCCAGTGATTCCACTCGTCTTGCGCGTACAGATAGTCGGCATTGGTGAAGGTCGGAACCCATTTGCCGTCAATCAGACGTGTGCTCCAGCCCACGTGGTCTACATGCATGTGCGTGCACAACACGGTATCGATGCCGTCGGTGGTGAACCCCGCCGCTTCGAAACGCTGCAGAAAATCCCCCTGCATCAGATTCCAGCGGGGATAACTGCGAGGTTTGTCGTTGCCGATACAGGTATCGACCATAATGGTCTGGCCCTGGGATTCGACGATCAACGAATGAATGCTGAGCACCAGCTTGTTCTGCTCATCCACAAAAGGCTGCATCCACGGTATCGCGCCAAGGACTTCAGGCGTTGCCTGAGGCAACAGGTGGGGCCCTAAGGACGCCGTGGTCAGCTCCACTACCTGGGTGACTCTGACATCACCGATCTGCCATTTGAGCATTGCATTACCCCCTCGAAAGCGATTGGCCTAAAGCGTTGCAAATTAGCGGAGCATGGTCAAACATCACCGCTTTATTAATGGGGGAATGAAATGCAGTACGAAGACATCGGCATCACCGTCGCCAACAAAGTGGCCGTGGTGGAAATCCAACGCCCGCCTAACAATTTTTTCGACACAGCACTGATCAACAATCTGGCCGACGCCTTCGAGGAGATGGACAAGGGCGACGACGTGCGGGCCATCGTGTTGTGCGCGGAAGGTAAGCATTTCTGCGCCGGCAACGATTTTTCCAGCTCCACGCGTAACAGCGAGCGTTTCGACCGCGACCCTGCCGCAGGAAACCCGCTCTATGCGGCCGCTACCCGGCTGTTTGCCACGAAAACCCCGATCATCGCCGCCGTTCAGGGCGCTGCGGTGGGCGGCGGCTTCGGCCTGGCAGTAATGCCGGATTTTCGCGTTGTTTGCCCTGAAGCCCGTTTCACCGCCAACTTCGTCAAGCTCGGCTTCCACCCCGGCTTCGGTCTGACCCACACCCTGCCGCGCCTGATCGGCCATCAGCAGGCGCACAAGTTGTTTCTCACCGGTCGGCGCATCGGCGGCGAAGAAGCTCGCCACATCGGCTTGGCCGATGTATTGACCAGCAGGGAAACACTTCGCGAAGAAGCAATCAAGCTGGCCGCGGAGATTGCCGAAAATGCGCCCCTGGCAGTGCAGTCAGTACGCGCCACCATGCGCGACGGTCTGGCCGCTGCGGTCAAGAAGCAGACCGACCACGAAAACGCAGAGCAATACCATTTGGGGCAGACCGAAGATCACAAAGAAGGCGTGCGTGCGGTGGCCGAACGCCGCCCCGGCAACTTTACCGGCAAGTAGTTACCGCACCGATCGTTATGCTCTATCGAGGCCGGCACGTATTTCGCTGTGGGCATATTCATCGAGCTTGAATTTCGTGAACATATACGCACCGATCAGGTAGCAGACCAGCGGGAACAGGCCATACAGGGTGACCATGGCCATCTTGACCGTCATGGTCTGCTCCTGGTTGGGTACAAAGCCTGAGTATTCCAGCACGAATCCGGTAAGCAGCAGCATTACGCCGAGCGCACCTTTCTGCACGAAATTCCAGGCGGCAAAGTAGGCCCCCTCTTTGCGCTCGCCGGTCAGGTGTTCGTCATAATCGATAACGTCGCCCTGTACCGATGGACCCAGCGTGCCACCGCAGCCGTTAGCCAGACCGCCAAAGAACGCCATGACGATGATCCAGATCAGTCGGGTGTTGACGTCGTCAAAGAATGGCAGCAGGAACATCGCGCCGAAGGAAACACCGGTCAACAGCATGCCGCCTATCCATACTCTGATCTTGCCGTAGCGCCGTGACAGCGGCAGCCACATGGGCACAGAAGCACTCGATGGCAGCATATAGGCGAAGATGATCAACGGCGCCCAGGTGGGCGCACCGACAATGTAGTGGGTCACATACAGCGTCAAAGCGGCAATTGCCGACGACCCTACGTGCTCGATGAAAGTGACGATCAACAGCAGACGCGCATGGGGATTCGCCCAAACATCTCGAAATGCCTTGACCGGCGATGCGTTCATGCGCCCCTGGAACTCGGGTCTTTCACGCAGGCGCACTACGGCAAAGATGACCATGGCAAACATGACGCCAACGGCGACCAGGCCCAGCTCGGCAGCTATGCCGCGAACATCACCATCTGCGGCATATTCCTCCTGCAACAGAAAGTAGAGACTGACCAGAGAAAGAATGGAACCGAGAATATACGCCGCATGGCGCGCTCCGAACATACGGCTGCGTTCGTGGTAGTCGTCGGATAGTTCCGCCCCAAGAGAAAGATGCGGAACAAAAAACAACGTCATCGCCGAATAGAACCCTATGACCGCAACTGCCACCCAGGCGATCAACATCGGCCCCTCCAGCGACTGCGGAGGCGCAAATACCATATAAAACGTAATCGCAATAGGCAGCGAACTGATCAGCAGCCAGGTGCGACGACGCCCTAACCTGGTGGTTGTGCGGTCGCTCAGATAACCGACCAGCGGATCTGACACGGCATCCCAGATGCGTGATGCACTGTAAATGATGCCCATCACCGCCGGCGCAATAAGCAGCACGTCGGTGGCGAACTTCATCATGTACAGGCTCAGCAGCAGGTACATGTAGCCTGCGCCCACTGCTGGTGCGCCGTAAGCCGTAATCGTGCGCCAGCTGACACGATCACCAGCAGATCTACTCATGGAATCTCAGGCGTTCCTGATCGTTAAACCGCCATCTACCGGCAACACCGCGCCTGTCATGAAACTGGCAGATGGCAGGCAGAAGTTCAGTGTGCCGTGCGCCACTTCTTCCGGGTCGGCATAGCGCTTCAGCGCGACTCTGCGTTTCGCGAAAATTTCCTTGTGTTCTTCCGGAATGGCCTGGGTCATGCCGGTACGAATCGGACCGGGACAGATGCAGTTCACGGTGATCCCTTCCGCGCCGAGTTCAACCGCCAGCGACCTTGTCAATCCCGTCACCCCGGTCTTGGCGGCGGTATACGGGCTGCCGAACTTGGTGGCGCCCAGGGCCTCGGTAGAGGCGATGTTGACGATGCGGGGGTTTGCCGACTGACGCAGATACGGCAAACAAGCGCGTATGGTACGTATGTGCGCGGTCAGCAGCACATCCAGGGTTTTAGCCCAGGCGCTTTCGTATTCATCCCCGTCAATGGGCGCAGGGATCGATATGCCCGCATTGTTGATCAGCAGATCCAGACCACCGAAATGCGCCGCAGCATCGTCAATGACCCGGCCGGTCGCCTCACGATCACACAGGTCCAATGTCCAGCCGCGCACGGGATACCCGGCCCCTTCGATCTCTGAAACCACGCGCTGCAGAGCTTCTTCATGCATATCCACCAGCGCCACTTTTGCCCCTTCATCGGCAAACAGCTTGGCTGTGGCTTCACCCATGCCGCTCGCCGCGCCGGTAATGAATGCAACACAGCCTTCTATCGATCGACTCAGTTTGCTCAGCTTCATGTCATCCCCAGTTTTATCTTACTGCTCTGTCTATCCAAACGAATGTAAGTGCATAGCAGCGCTAAAGCAATCCAATGACGTCTCTGCGATCAAGGCAGCCGGTGCAGATGTTGCGCTTGCCAGGCATCGAACGGTAAGGTCCAGACATGGACGCTCTAACGCAAACCGGAGAACTGGCCGCCGAATATCTCAGTCAGCACTGGGCCACACCCTGCACGCTGCAACACATCGAACAGATCCCCGGCGGCGCTTCCCGCGAGACCTATCTCATCAAGCTCACCCGCGGGTCGGAACCCTGCGGAGTGGTGCTGCGCAGAGATCCACCTTCTTCACTCATCGATACCGAGCGCGCCCACGAGTACAAGACCTACGAAGCAATCTTCAACCACGGCGTGGTCCCGGTACCGAAACCCATCGCGCTGGAAGAATCACCAGGGGCATTGCTGCGTCCGTTCTCCATCATGGCGCTGGTGGCCGAAGGTCAGGCTTCGCCCGGTGGTCTTGACGAGCCGGACATGCAGTCCAGTCTGGGACGCCTGGCGCAGACCAAATGGTCCCTGCTGGGCCGCCTCAGCAGCCATGCGCCGGAAGAGCTGGGCATAGACTTCATGGAAACGCCGGTCCATCCCGCCGCAAACGAGCTTGCCTACTGGCGCAACGTCATCAATACGGATTCGCTGCATCCACAACCCATTGCACAGGCCGCGATCCGCTGGCTGGAACGCAATCTGCCCGAGCCCGGTGATCGCCTGACACTGGTGCACGGCGACTATCGCACCGGCAACTTCCTCTACACCCCGCAGGGCAACATCACCGCCATACTCGACTGGGAAATGGCCCATATCGGCGACCCTCTGGAAGATCTGGCGTGGTCCTTCGATCCCCTGTGGTCGGCAGACCCGCATATCGCCGGGCGGCTCGCTGCACGAGCAGACGCCATTGCCATCTGGGAAGCCGCCAGCGGCATGCAGGTCGATCGCGAAGCCTTCAGGTGGTGGCAGATATTCGCCTCGGTGAAAGCGCTGGCCATCTGGATCTCGTCCGCCGAGGATTACGTCAACGGCACCACTAAGGAGCCGATTCTAGCCCTGGCCGGGTGGCCGATGATGGACCGGGAAAGCCGATTCCTGCTGGACCGCCTGTCGCCGGAATCGCAGTTCAACTACGCGGAGCCGCTCGTATGATCCCATTCCCCGGGCGTACGCTGCAGGAACTGGCCACACGTCTGGCAACACATATCGCGCCCCGTGTCCAGGGCAACTTCGGCCAGGCCGATGCCGGCTTGTTGACCGGCCTGTTACTCACCTTTGCCCAGGACTTCGAGCGCGCTGTAGACAACCGCATGCAAGACATCGCGCAGACCAAGCAGATCTTCCGCGATGCGCCGACCGGCGCGCCCGGGACAGAGGCGCGCACGGCGTTTCTAAGCAAAGAACCCGCCTCACTGCAGCTGGCCAACGTCAATGCGCTGCACGATGAAGCCTTTGGCCTGCTGATTGATCTGCATGCCTGGGCGGAACAGGAAGACGAATCGCTGAACCTGGCCATCTGGCGTCTGCTGCGTGATCACAGCGAACGCAACAAGTTCGAAATTCCAGGCCCCTAGCTGCAGACCTGACCGCAGCAATTACCTTATGGCAATGGGATTGATGAACATCTGCACCGCGCCGCGCACCTTTGCCTGACCGAGCACAAACAGAAATTCAAACGCGCCATCGCGAACCAGAGGGCCGGTATTCATCGTTTCCAATATATAGATGCCATTTTCCTTGAGGTAGACAATGTGGCCGTAGAAAGGCTTGTCTGCACTCTGCGAAGGTACAACATCCACGCCCCAGGTATCCGCACCAACTGCTACGACGTTCTTCGCTGCCAGATAATCGGCGACTTCCTCCGACTGCCCGGGCTCACCCGCGGCCCACGCATCGGGATCGGATTTGAGTTTCGCATCTGTCCAGCCGGTGTGAAACAGCACGACATCACCCTCGCGTATAGGTGTGCCCTGTTTCTCGGCGACGGCTGCAACATCTGCCACCGAGAAGTACTCACCGGCTCCCAGATGATCTTTACCCGCATGACCTGCCATGTCGAGGACAATACCTCTGGCAACAATCGGCGGTACTTTTTCGATGCCGAGTCTGGTGAGACCCGAGATTCGGGCAAAGTCATGAGCATGGTTGCAGTTGTAGTACATACCTTCATAGCCAAGGTGCCCGAGCCCATCGAGCTGGCTGCCGATACCGAACCAACCCTGAAAAATGTCATCGTTATAGGTCGCGCCGCCAGTGGGACGTGCGCTCTCCTGCTGACCCGGCTGTACCACCTGAAGCGACAGACTGCGGGGCGCATAGGCCGGCGTCGTGGAGTCGATGGTAATACCGAGACTGTAGGTCTTGCCGGTCTTGATCAGCGATGCTGCCTGCAGCACGCTCTGCGGGCTGATCAGATTGGCGGCACCGATTTCATCGTCAGCGCCCCAGGGTGACGGCTTACATTCCTCAGCTGCCGCGCTGCTGGTTGCGAGAATAAGTAGACATAGTAGTTTGCGCATAGCCCGCTCCATATTGGTTGTGAGCTGATCCTACACGCGACAGGGGTAACCTGGAAAACTTTAACTCCGCCGTGGCATCAGCAGGCTCTGCCCGGCTGTCACCCGATAAGCTCCTGTTTCTTCCTTCCTGGCGATGACCTTTGCAATAACGGACTTGTGTTATGGTGTTACGTTGAATACCAATTCCATAGGCAGCAGAGCAACATGAGTGAAGCGGCGACCGAGCGCACCACACAAACACCTTTGAAGTTTCGCACACCGGAACAGGAACGCGCGATACGAGGTGCAGGTGTAGGCGGCGCCTATGACATGCCGCTGGAAGAAGTGAACCCCCTTAACGCAAACCTGTTCAAGGAAAATCGCTGGGAGGAGGTCTTCAAACGTCTGCGCGCCGAAGATCCTGTGCACTTCAATGAAATCGAGACTGCGGGGCGCTACTGGTCGCTGACCCGCTACGCCGACATCAAGAAGGTCGATTCGGACTGGAAGACGTTTTCATCCGCGAGCGGTATCACCCTCGGCTTT
>CAYMUT010000066.1:0-13812 GCA_964393625.1 uncultured Pseudomonadales bacterium | reverse complement strand
GCAACTATAAAAGTTACAGCGATTGATTAACGAGAGTCACTACCCTCTCGGCATGCACCGCAAGCTTTGATACCCGCGTCGAAACCAAGTCGCCCCCAGTTTCAAAGTGAATTGTACTCCTTTAGAACGCTCAATTGCGCTAAAAGTTCCGCTTTTGGCCCCTGCGAATCGAGTCTCTCAAGAAAAGTGGCCACACGGTCGATCAGTTCGCATAACGCCTCTTCGCTGTACGGGCCAACGGGAAAAGTGCGTTGATCGTATGCGCATACCGTAGGGCTTGAGATAAACTGATCATATGTATCGGTCAATCTGCAGGATCCTTGTTCTCGGCTGTGCCCTGTGTAGTGTCTCCAGTCATGCGCTGGATGCGCAGCAGTACGTCGAGCGAGGGGTAGAACTCATTGAGCAAAGCCAGTTCGGATTGGCGCGCAGTTATCTCGAACCGGCCCTCATCCATCCGGACCTGGTGCCGACGGAGCGTTCACGCGCTTACTATTTGAGGGGCTTCAGCTACCTTGCTCAGGATATGTTCGTGTCGGCCCGTAAGGACTTCAATCGAGCATTGGAGTTCAATCCGGGCAATGCGGTGGTATTGACCGAACTCGGACGTCTGCATGTCGAAGGGCGTGGCACACCCGAAGACGCTGAACTGGCTTTTACGCTGTTTGAAGAGGCTGCCTCCAGCGGCTACGCTGCCGCCCAGTACCAGTTGGGCTACGCCTATCTTTACGGCCGTGGTGTCCAGAAGAACGTAATTGCCGCGCAGGATGCGCTGAAGCTCGCCGCCGACCAGGGGCATGTGTTTGCCATGGTCAATCTCGCCGCGAGCTATCGCGAGCGCCACGTGGCTGATCCGCAGCCCGATATCGCACTGGCGTGGTATCTCAAAGCCCATGTCGCGGGTGAGGCCAACGCGCTGTTATCTGTTGGTTTCATGCACGCCAACGGTGAGTTTGGCGAACCCGATATGGTGGCGGCGATCGACTATTTTCAGCAGGCTCTCGAGGCGGGGTCGCTCCGGGCTTCAGTACATCTGGCCTACGCCTATCTCGTTGGTGATGATGTTCCGCAGAGTGATGACCGGGCTTTCGAGCTGTACTCTCAGGCGGCCGACGGTGGTGTCGTGCCGGCCTATGTGGGTCTTGGTCATTTGTACGAGCATGGCCTTGGTGTTGGGAAAGATCTGCAGCAGGCGCAGCAGTGGTATGAGCGGGGTGCCCAGGGGCGCGACCAGGATGCCATTGCCCGCCTGGTTGAATTTCACCTGCGGCGTGATGATGACAGCGGCCGGGCAGAAGCGCTGCGCTGGTCCAAGGCTGGCGCAGCGCTGGGAACACCCCAGGCCCAGAATGCCTACGCGTGGTTACTGGCGACGTCTAAGGCAGATGAATTACGCAATGGCAATCTGGCCCTGGATCAGGCTAAAAAGGCGGTTGCCCAGCGCAGCAGCCCGGCATTCCTCGATACCCTGGCGGCTGCGTATGCGGAACTGGGCGACTTTGAGCAGGCAGTTGCCGCTCAGCAGCAGGCGCTGGCCAAGATTCCGGCAGACAATGTCGAGATGAAAAACGACTTCGAACGCCGCTTGCGGCACTATGAGCGCAGCCAACCCTGGCGGGAATAGGTGGTTTCTGGTAAAAATCGGCGCGCGATCCGTCATCGGCGTGTCATGGCGTGTCATAATGTAGGCTGCGGCAGATCTCGGCGAAGCAGTGGTATGGGAGAAATGCAACTTTGAGTATTGAGCGAAGGCGTACTGAGACCGTCTACGGTGTTATCCAGGAGCTTTTTGAACAGGGCAGAACGGCGGTGCAACCCGGCGATGTGAGCGACGTGCTGCGGCAACGCGGCGCACCTCTGGGCGCCTGGGAAATTCGTGCCGAGTTGTCTAACCTTGAAGCTCAAGGGCGGCTGACCTGCGATGAAGACACCGCAAACTGGCACCTGACCGAAAGCAGTTCTCTCAAACACACGGGTTAGCCGTGAAGACTACCGTCGATACGTCCAAGCTGCCGGCCATCGGGAATCCTGGCCGCATCGCCATTCTGAAATCCAAGTGGTATCCGGAATACGTCGAAAGCATGGCGAGCATGTGTCGCCAGGTGTTGAGCAGCCACGGCTACACCCGCATCGACGAACATACGCTGCCTGGGTCACTGGAGCTACCCCTGGCCGCCCGGGATCTGCTCGCCACCGACGCACATAACGAAATCGATGCGGTCATCTGCTTCGGTGTCATCGTTAAAGGCGACACCCTGCATTTCGAGATGATCAGCAATGAATGCATGCGCGGTCTGGCGGACGTCATGCATGAGTTCCGCCGCCCGGTTGTCGTAGAAGTGCTGCCTGTGTTCGAAATTGAACACGCCGCTGCGCGTTCCGCCGACGATGAGTTCAACAAGGGTATTGAAGCTGCCGTTGCCGCCATCGAAATGGTCGCCTGGCGCAGCAAATTGAATTGACCCTGCTCAGCCGGTGTACCCGCTACCGGTTGTGAGCCTTCATCAGGCGCTGCTTATCCCGTTGCCAGTCCTGTTCGCGCTTGGTGGCGCGCTTGTCGAACTGCTGCTTGCCCTTGGCCAGGGCGACTTCCAGTTTTACCTTGTTGTTTTTCCAGTACATTGAAACCGGCACACAGGTATAGCCTTTCTGCTGAGTCGCGGTGAAGATCTGCGCCAATTCCCTGGCGTGCAGCAGCAGCTTGCGGTTGCGCTGCGGCTCCGCAACCACATGGGTCGATGTGCTCAGCAGTGGCGTAATGGTGGCGCCATTGAGGTATGCCTCACCCTGATGCAGCGAGATATAGGCTTCCGAAAGCTGCACGTGGCCCTGGCGGATCGCCTTGACCTCCCACCCCAACAGCGCGATGCCCGCCTCGAAGTTCTGTTCGAGAAAGTAATCGTGGCGGGCACGGCGGTTCTGGGCGATGGTTGCTGAGCCCGAGCCTTTGCTTTTAGATTTGTTCGATTTGGCCACGGGCGCCGCATCCAGATTGGGGGCGGGGAGTATACATAGGGATTGCGTGGCGCTAAAGCCACTCTTGCGTAGTACAATCGCGCCCCAATTGCACTGAAGAAGACTAAACCATGGCAATCTCTTCCTCGTCTGCATCACGCCACGGGCAGTGGTCTTCCCGCTGGTTATTTGTGCTGGCGGCGGCCGGCTCGGCGGTGGGTATCGGCAATATCTGGAAGTTCCCCTATATCGCCGGCGAAAATGGCGGCGGCGCGTTTGTGATCATCTATCTGGTGTGCGTAGCTCTGGTAGGTATACCCATCATGATGTCCGAGGTCATGCTCGGGCGGGAAGGACGCTCCAGTCCGATCAACGCTATGCGCAAGCTCATCGTAGCAGCGAACAGCAGGCCGCTGTGGGTATTGATCGGCTGGCTTGGTGTGCTGGCCGGGATCTTCATTCTTTCCTACTACGCTGTGGTCGCGGGTTGGGCGATGAACTATGTGTGGCTGACTGCGGCCGGCACGTTCGAAAATGTAGAACCCGCGCTGGCGAGCGCGACCTTCGATGCCTTTCTGGAGAATCCCTGGCAGCTTATTCTATGGCAGACGCTGTTCATGGTGATCACTGTGTGGATTGTAGGTCACGGGGTCACCAAGGGTCTGGAAGCGGCTATTCGTATTTTCATGCCGGTTCTGTTTGTGCTGTTGATCGTGCTGCTGGTCTACGCGGTCAACTCCGGCGGGTTCGAGCAGGGCTATAAATTCATGTTCGATGTGAATCCCACGGCCTTTACCAATCCGGAGATCTGGCTGATAGCCATGGGGCAGTCATTCTTTACCTTGAGTCTGGGTATGGGGGCGATGATGGCTTATGGCGCCTACGTGCCTGAAAGCACCAGCATTGGCAGCACTGTTCTGACCATTGCACTGCTCGACACATTCGTCGCCGTGGGTGCCGGACTTGCGATTTTTCCGGTGGTGTTTGCCAACGGACTGGATGCGGCCCAGGGCCCAGGGTTGATGTTCGTCACCGTGCCGCTGGCATTCGGGCAACTGCCTTTAGGCGCGATTTTCGGCACGTTGTTTTTCCTGCTGGTGTCGTTCGCTGCGCTGACCTCGGCGATTTCCCTCACCGAGCCGGCGTTGGCTTATCTGGTGGAACAATACAATGCCAAGCGTGCCCGGGTAGCGAAGTCTCTGGGCGTAATCTGCTGGATACTTGGCCTGGGCACCGTGTTCTCATTCAACTACTGGTCTGACTTCCATGTGGTGGGCAGCCTCACGATCTTTGATTTTGTGGACTACGTGTCTCAGAACATCATGCTGCCGTTGGGCGGCTTGTTGATCGCGGTGTTTGCCGTATGGCAGTTGCCCAGGTCGATCCTGCAGAAACAGCTCAACCTCACCAGTACTGCTGCATTGTGGGTCTGGCGTATTGTGGGTGGCATCGTCGCGCCGCTGGGCGTGTTTGCCGTGTTTGTATACACACTGAAACCCGTCTTGGAAGGCTTTCTCAAGTAGTGGCAGAGATCGCCCGCTCAGCGTTGCTCGAGGTGCCGGTATCCTGCGCCTACGATGTGGTGCGGGATGTAGGCAGTTACCCGGAGTTTCTGCCTGGTTGCCGGGCGGTGGATATTCTGGAGCGGACGCCATCCGGCCTGGTCGCGCGGGTGTCGGTGGCCGGCAAAGGACTCAATGAGTCATTCATAACCCGCAATGAACATTGTGCCAATGAATCTGTTCAGATGACGCTGGTCGAAGGGCCGTTCGAGCAACTGCAGGGGCATTGGCAGTTCACAGCCCTTGGCGATCTCGGATGCAGGGTCGACATGAGCGTCGACTTTGTTGCGCGGGGCCTGATCGCACGGATGCTCAGTAGCCTTGCTGGCAGCCTGGCAGATCGTATTGTCGATGCCTTCAGCCAGCGCATTACGGCGCATGCATCACGCGCTGCCTGGGGGCAGCTGGGTCAGTGAACATAGAGGTAGTCTATGCACTCCCCCGGCAGCAGCTTTGTATCTCGCTTGGCGTGAGTGCCGGTGCCACCATTGCCGAGGTTCTGGACCAAGCGTACCGTAGCGGAGAACTGGGCACGCTGAACTGGCGCACCCATTCGGTAGGTGTGTTCGGCCGTGTATGTGAACCTGGTGAAACATTGCAGGATGGCGACAGACTGGAGATCTACCGGCCGTTGATGATGGATGCGAAAACTGCCAGGCACCGCCGTGCGCAAAGCCAGCGCGTCAGCAGTTCCGGAAATAAATCCTAGGTGGCCTCAGTAGTGTCGCTGACTTCGGTGGTTTCCCCGTCTTCACTGGCGGCGGTGGGCGCCAGATCACCCGTGAAATAGGCGAGCACGTCGTCTTTGAAAAACAGGCTCATGCGTACGTCCTGATTGAAATAGCCGGGCATCTCCACGGTGTAGATATAGTCCCAGCGATTAGAATCAAAGGTGTGACGCAGAATCGGTTCACCCATAATGAACGCCACCTGGCTGCGCGTCATACCCGGCTTGAGCTTGTCGATCATTTCCTGAGTAATGACGTTGCCCTGCTGTACGGTGACCTTGTACACCCGGGGCAGGCTGAATTTAGGCATGCTCAATTTGGGCATGCTGCAGGCGCAGACCGAGAGACTCAGCAATACCGCGATAATTGATCGGATCAGCAAACTCAAAAACTCGTACTTGCAGGACGGTGGGCGATATTACCCAATCCGGAGGGGGTCTTACCAGCCCGATGGAACGCTAAGGACAAAGTGAAGAAAAAAATCAGGATGCCTCGTCGAGCAGCGATTGGGCGTAATCTCTGGTTTTGTTGGTGATATCGGCACCGGCCAGCATGCGGGCCAACTCGTCGATGCGCAAATCGTCCTGCAGCTGGTGAATGTCGGTGTTGTCGCCCTGTTTCACTACGCGGTAGTGATTGTTTCCCAAAGCGGCGACCTGCGGGGCGTGTGTGACACACAGGACCTGGGTGTGCTGGCCGAGATCGCGAAGGATGCGCCCTACCGTATCGGCTGTGGTGCCGCCCACCCCGACATCGGCCTCATCGAGAATCAGACAGGGCAAGGCGCTGTTCTGGGCGGCGACGATCTGTATCGACAGAGCGATGCGGGTCTGCTCACCGCCGGAAGCGATCTGCGTGAGCGGGCCGGCGGGGAAATTCGGGTTGGTCGTGACAAAAAACTCCACACGGTCGAGTCCGTGTTCTGCTTTCGTGTCGCTGAAGGAGACCTCGAAGCTGCCGCTGGTGATGCCGAGCTGGCGCATATATCCGCTCACCGCTTTGGCGAATCTGGGCGCGGCTTTGCGCCTTTTGTTCGACAGGGTCTTGGCCTGTTTCATGAAAGCCGAATGATCTTCGTCGGCTTTTTCGCGTAGTTCGGCCAGGTTTCCCTGATTGGCATCGATACTGGATAATTCCTCACGCAGCGTCTCTACGTGTGCGGCCAGTTCTTCGGGGTTTACGCGGTGTTTGCGTGCCAGATCCTGAGCCGTATTAAGGCGTTGTTCGACCTGCTGTAGTGCCTCAGGATCGACAACGACCTGATCCTCATAGTGGCGCAGATCATGCTGCGCATCGTCGAGCATATTCAGCGCCGCGCCGAGGGACTCCTGTGCTGCCTTGAGTGATGGGTGTGAATCGTCAATTGCTTCAATGTGTCTGGCGCTGGAACGCAGAGCATCCAGCTCTTCCAGGCATGCCAGATTCTGCTGCAGCTTCGTCAGCGTGTCATTGGCCTGGTTGAGGCGTTTGTGATCCTGCTCCAGATGGGCGAATTCGTCATCGCCCAGGGCAAATTCATTTAGTTCTTCCAGCTGATAAGTGAGCAGCGAGCGCCGATCGGCGGCAGCGGTGAGGGATTCCTCCAGGGCGTTGATGGCAACCAGGCCTTTCTGCCAAGCCCGGTGGAGCTCGGCAACCTGTGCCGCGAGCTTGTTCGAGTCGGCGTAATCGTCCAGCAGCATTCGCTGTGTGTGGCGGTCGGCCAGACGCTGATGCTCGTTCTGTCCGTGAATGTCGACCAGACTTTCTCCGAGATCGCGCAGGTACTGAGAGGTAACGGGCACGCCGTTGACGAAAGCGCGCGAACGGCCATTGGCGGAAACCACCCTTCGTACGAGGCAGTACTGCGAGTCTTCACCGGCGAGTTCGTCGGCTTCGAGCTGTGCACAGATCGCATTGAGGTTGCTCAGGTCGAACTCGGCACAGACGTCGGCCTTTTCTGCCCCGGGCCGGATCACCTCGGTGCGCGCGCGCTCCCCCAGCAGCAAACCAAGGGCGTTCAGCAGGATCGATTTACCCGCGCCGGACTCCCCGGTAATGGTCGTCAGACCGGGCTGGAAGTCGATATCCAGCGCGTCGACCAATACGAAATTCTGCAGTGTCAATTGCTTGAGCATGTTGGCCGCTAGCCTACCCTAATTCATGATGCGCGAATATCCATTGACTGGTATAAGACATCACAGCGAATATTCGTGAGACGTCCGGCGTAAATTGAGGCCGGATCTGCACTAATACGGTAATGCCCAGTAACGATTCTTTCGACAATCAGGTGAATCAGCGCGCTCAGCAGTTGTTCAAGCTGCTGGTGGAGCAGCACATTGCCGACGGAACCCCAGTGGCCTCGAAAGCCCTGGCTACGCGGCCGGAAGTGGCGGTCTCACCGGCGACCGTACGCAACATCATGGGTGAGCTGGAATCCAAGGGACTGGTAACCTCCCCGCATGCCTCTGCGGGTAAGGTGCCAACCACCCAGGGCTACCGCTTCTTTGTCGACAGTCTGCTCAGTGTCGAACCCTGGGAAGATGCCCGGGTTCGCGAAATCGAAGCCGAACTGAACCCCGATATGACACCCGCCGAGCTGGTGGCTTCGGCTTCAGATCTGCTCTCGCACATAACTCGCATGACCTGTCTTATCACCACACCCATGCGCAACCAGGTGACCTTGCGGCATCTGGAATTCGTTGGCCTGGATCACAACCGGGTACTGGTGATTCTGGTGTTGAACGACCGTGAAGTTCAGAATCGGGTCATACACACTGAACAGACCTTCTCAGACATCGAGCTGAATCAGGCTGCGAACTTGCTCAATCAGGAGTTCGGCGGGCGTTCGCTGCTCGAGATCCGTCAGGCGGTGGTCGCCAGCATGCAGGCTGATAAAGATCGCATGGATAACCTCATGCAGGATGCCCTGGACATGGCGGCTTCCGTATTCGGCGAGTCAGAGGTGGAAGGCGGCCATGATCTGGTGGTCAGTGGTGAAAGCCGCCTGCTGGATTTCAGCGACGACACCGATACGGTAAAAAAACTGTTTGATGCTATTTCCCATAAAGGGCGCGTGCTGCACCTGCTTGATAAATGTCTTGAATCCTCGGGAGTGCAGCTGTTCATTGGCGACGAGTCCGGCTATCAGCCACTGGGCGATGTGTCGCTGGTTACTTCGTCCTATGAAGTCAGCGGCGAGGTGGCCGGCGTGCTCGGAGTCATCGGGCCTGTGCGTATGGACTACAAAGACATCATACCGGTTGTCGATGTCACCGCGCGCCTGCTCAGCGCAGCCATGCGTTATGGTTGAGGGCATCTAGCAGGCGCGATTTTCACCGCGACGAGCTGAATCTCCACATTTATTGCCCTCGCCCCTTGCATTTTGGGCCGCGTGCCCGCATATAGCCCCACGAATTCATGTGCATGGGAAGTGGTGCATGTCGGAACATAACGACAACGTAGATGAAACTGAAGAACATCACGACGAACTGATTGAAACCGAACCGGAAACCGAGGCTCAGGCTGATACCGAAACTGCTGAATCCGAGGGCGACGTCGCTCCGGAAGTAGCGGAACTGAACGACAAACTGCTGCGCAGCCTGGCAGAGCTTGAAAACGTTAAGCGCCGGGCAGCGAGAGATGTTGAGCATGCGCATAAGTATGCCGTTGAAAAGCTCCTCGGCGACCTGTTCCCGGTCATGGACAGTCTGGAAAAAGCCGCTGAAACTGCTGAGGGCACCGAAGGCGCACAAGCCATTGCCGAAGGCGTGATGCTGTCGCTGAAACTGTTTGTCGACACCCTCGCCAAATCCGGCGTTGAGCAGATCGATCCGCTGGGCGAGCCGTTCGATCCGCATCTGCACGAAGCCATGACCATGGTGCCCAATCCCGATGCCGAGCCCAATTCGGTGATGGAAGTCATGCAGAAGGGCTACGTGCTCAACGGCCGTCTGGTGCGCGCCGCAAAAGTGATCGTTGTAAAGGCTGGGGACTAACCTCGATGCAACTGCTTGCGAGCCCTTGAACTGCGGCAATTCGGCCAAATATTAAAGACTTAAGACAAAACTTTCCTAGCAGGAATACTTGGAGAAACAGATGGGTAAGATCATCGGAATTGACCTCGGCACTACCAACTCGTGTGTGTCGGTAATGGAAGGCGGCGACGCGCGAGTTATCGAAAACTCCGAAGGTGACCGCACTACACCTTCCATCATCGCTTATACCGATGATGGAGAAATCCTGGTTGGCCAGAACGCCAAGCGTCAGGCTGTCACCAACCCTCAGAACACATTGTTTGCCGTCAAACGTCTGATTGGCCGCAAGTTCAGCGACGACGTGGTACAGAAGGACATCAAGATGGTGCCCTACACCATTGCCGAAGCATCCAATGGTGATGCCTGGATCGAAGTGAAGGATGAAAAGCTGGCACCGCCCCAGGTTTCTGCTGAAACCCTCAAGAAGATGAGGAAGACCGCGGAAGAGTACCTCGGCGAAGAGGTCACCGAGGCGGTGATCACCGTTCCGGCTTACTTCAATGACTCTCAGCGCCAGGCCACCAAAGATGCCGGTAAGATCGCCGGCCTGGATGTGAAGCGCATCATTAACGAGCCTACCGCGGCGGCGTTGGCGTATGGTCTGGACAAGAAGCGCGGCGACGCGAAGGTTGCGGTGTATGACCTCGGTGGTGGTACCTTCGACGTATCCATCATTGAAATCGCCGAAGTCGATGGCGAGCATCAGTTCGAAGTACTCTCTACCAACGGTGATACGTTCCTGGGTGGTGAAGACTTCGACCTGCGCATTATCGATTACCTTGCGGATGAGTTTAAGAACGAAAACGGCGTAGATCTGCATAACGATCCGCTGGCTCTACAGCGCCTGAAGGAGGCCGCTGAGAAGGCTAAGATCGAGCTGTCCAACTCACAGCAGACCGAAGTCAATCTGCCTTACATCACCGCCGATCAGACCGGTCCCAAGCACCTGGTCATGAAGCTGACCCGGGCGAAGCTGGAGTCGCTGGTCGATGAACTTGCCGAGCGCACCATCGGGCCATGCCGCATGGCGCTGGACGATGCCAACCTCAGCGTCAACGACATCGATGATGTGATTCTGGTGGGTGGCCAAACCCGCATGCCGCTGGTGCAGGAGAAGGTGAAGAATCTGTTCGGCAAGGAAGCGCGCCGGGATGTGAACCCCGACGAGGCGGTCGCCATGGGAGCCGCCATTCAGGCTGCGGTGCTGGCCGGTGACGTCACCGACGTGCTGCTGCTCGACGTGACACCGCTGTCACTGGGTATCGAAACCCTGGGTCAGGTCATGAGCGCGCTGATCGAGAAGAACACCACCATTCCGACCAAGAAAACTCAGACGTTTTCTACCGCGGACGACAACCAGACTGCCGTGACCATCCACGTGCTGCAGGGTGAACGGAAGCAGGCCTCCGGCAACAAGTCACTGGGCCAGTTCAATCTCGAAGACATTCCACCGGCGCCCCGGGGTATGCCGCAGATCGAAGTGGCATTCGACCTCGACGCCAACGGTATTCTGAACGTGTCGGCCAAGGACAAAGCCACTGGCAAAGAGCAGTCTATCGTCATCAAGGCCTCCAGTGGTCTTTCCGATGAAGAGATCGAGCAGATGGTTCGCGACGCGGCATCACACGCGGAAGAGGACAAGAAGTTCGAAGAGATGGTCACCCTGCGCAACCAGGCGGACGGTCTGGTGCATGGCGCGCGCAAGGCGGTCGTCGACGCGGGCGATAAAGCCACTGATGAAGAGAAGGAAGCCATTGAAGCGGCAGCCAAAGATCTCGAAGAAGCGTTGAAAGGTGACGATAAAGATGCCATCGAAGCGAAGATGCAGACGCTTTCTCAGGCATCTGCCGGGCTTGCTCAAAAGATGTACGAAGAGCAGGCTCAGGCGGCTGGTGCCGAGGCGGGAGACGAAGCGCAAGCAGAAACCGGCGACGACGCAGTCGATGCCGAGTTTGAGGAAGTGAAGGACGAAGATAACAAGTAAGTTATCCTCGGCACACAATCTGGTGAACCATAGCGGCGCTTGGTCTGTATGGAGCGGGCGCCGTTTCGTCAGTTAAGGCCGGAAACGACAGACGGTAGATTTTAGAAGGGCGAGGCATGTCCAAACGGGATTATTACGAAGTATTAGGCGTGAACCGCGACGTTGACGACGCGGATCTGAAGAAAGCCTATCGTCGTTTGGCGATGAAGTATCACCCCGACCGCAACCCGGATGATGAGGATGCGGAAGCGAAATTCAAAGAAGCCAGCGAAGCCTATGAGATTTTGTCGGATGCTGAGAAGCGTCAGGCCTATGATCAGTTTGGCCATGCCGGTGTAGACCCCAGTCAGGGCGGTGGCCCGGGCTTTGGTTTCGAAGGTAATTTCAGCGACATTTTCGGCGATGTGTTCGGCGACATCTTTGGCGGTGGCCGCGGTGGTCGTGGTCCGGGCGGCGCAGCGCGGGGCTCGGACCTGCGTTACAACATGCAACTCGACCTGGACCAGGCGGTTAGTGGTGACACGGTGGAAGTACGCATTCCCGTGCTGGCGGGTTGCGATGACTGTGATGGCAGTGGCGCGGCGCCGGGCACCTCGCCCAGCACCTGTCCCGAGTGTCAGGGCGCCGGTCAGATTCGTGTATCCCAGGGCTTCTTCTCCCTGCAGCAGACCTGCCCGCGCTGTCGAGGTCAGGGGCGCATTGTCACTGATCCCTGTCGGGGCTGTGGTGGCGCTGGACGCAAAGAAAAGCGCAAGATGCTTTCTGTGAAAATCCCTGCCGGCGTAGACACGGGTGATCGCATCCGCCTCACGGGTGAGGGCGAAGCGGGAGTGCATGGTGGGCCGCCGGGAGACCTGTATGTGCAGGTCGAAGTACGTGAGCATCCGATCTTCGTGCGCGAGGGCCGTAACCTCTATTGCGAGGTGCCGATCTCCATTCCCGATGCAGCCCTGGGCGGTGAACTCGAAGTACCCACTCTGGATGGCCGCGTCAAACTCAAGATTCCGGCGGAAACCCAGACCGGCAAAGTCTTCAGGCTGCGCGGCAAAGGCGTCACCCAAGTGCGTGGCGGCGGCGTCGGTGATCTGCTGTGTAAGGTCGTCGTGGAAACCCCGGTCAAACTCACCGACCGCCAGAAGGAGCTGCTGCGCGAACTGAAAACCTCCCTCGGCGAAAGCGCCAAACACTCCCCCCGGGAAAAAACCTGGTTCGACGGCGTCAAGAGCTTCTTCGACGGCCTAAAAGGCTGATATGGGCGGCATAACTGGCAGTCCATGGCCTATAGTCAACCCACTCATGGGCTGGTGATACCCCTAAGACCGGTTACAGATGGAACCTAGCCGGGCTGATCAGAGCCGAAGACTTCCGTAACGTGCTCTGTATCCATGTATTCACGTACCGCAGTGATGCGGCCGTCGCGTACCTCGTGCATGAAGTGGTAGATGTTCTTGTATTCTTTGCCGTCGCGCATCAATCCGTATGACGTCGCTTCCATAGATACCCGCTCGCCTTCGGCGGTGAGCAGTGTGGGGGTAACTTGAATACCGTTCTCGGTGCCTTCCGACACGCCCATGACGAGTTCGCGAAACTCAGGCTTGGTGTAGGTGCCAGAGATGTCCGTGGTGCCGGCCACCCACCAGGTGGCATCGTCGCTGAGTAGGCCTAAGGCGTCGTCGAATCGGCTTTCTGAAAACGCGCTCCAGAATTTGCAGATCAATGCCTTGTTGTCGTCGAGCTCAGACATATTCTCCCCCTTTTTCTCTTCTCGAGGCGTCATTCTAGAGGTTTTTCTGATCATTTTGGGCGCTTGCACTGATTGACATCTATCTGGATACTTTTATACGCCTGAATGTTGGGGGGAGAGAGCCGCATTCAATGCAGTCGCCGGTGCGGACAGCACTGCCCCCTGTGCATGTAATAAATGAGGGGAAGCCAATATGATCAAGTCGATATATAGAAACATACTCGCTGGACTTCTGCTGGTGAGCTTTGGCCTGCCGGCCACACCAGTGCTGGCCGCCGCAGAGGAGCGCGTGCTGGAGGAGATTGTGGTCACGGCCCGGAAGCGCGAAGAAAGTCTGCAGGACCTGGCCATGTCCGTCAGCGCTCTGGGTCAGATGGAGATCGAAGCAAATTTCGCCACCGATATCCGGGATCTGATCTACATGTCACCCAATACGGTATTGGATGACACCAATCAGGGGCCGGGTGGTGTGGCCGCGGCCTATATCCGCGGCATCGGTGTATCTGAGGTGGAGAAAAACTTTGACCCGGCCGTTGGCGTGGTTGTGGATGGTGTGTTTCTCGGCACAATGTCCGGCAGCATCACCCGTGCCATCGACCTGGAGCGCGTCGAGGTGGTACGTGGCCCCCAGGGATCGCTGTTCGGCCGCAACACTATTGGCGGCGTGATCAAACTTGAGCGCAGCAAGCCCACCATGACCACGGGGGGTAAGGTCCGGGTCGGGTACGGTGACTACGATACTTCCATGGTGGATGGCGTGGTGAACTTCGGCAATGGCGAGAACTTCGGCGTGAAGCTCACCGGGTCCTTCCGCGAGCAGGAT
>CAYMUT010000065.1:0-14490 GCA_964393625.1 uncultured Pseudomonadales bacterium | reverse complement strand
TCTCCTTCGTCGAAAATTCTACTTCTAAACACGCTTACTTTCCGGGGGGATTACATACTGTGGAATTGTCTCTATCAAACCGGACAAGCTATAGGGGAAACGTCAATGCCACACTCGTGCGATCTCCGGCTTCAGTATCTCATCTCGTTTTGCACGATCAGATCGTCGTGTCGGATCTCGTTCTTTCGCTTTGTGTTCGTAGTATGTCGATGGGGCAATCGGCAATACTTTGCAGATTGGCTCGACCCCAAAACGATCCCGGTTCTCGTCAATGTAGTTCGCCATCACTTGAGTTTGCGGTCGAGCTCCGCCCTCGCGAAAAAAGCCGATGCCGTCTTCAAAATCTCATTTGCGCGGCGTAGTTCTTTGTTCTCTTTCTCCAAGGCTTTGAGCCGTGCCCGGTCACCCGAACTCATGCCATCTCGACGATCGCTATCGATCTCGCTCTGCTTAACCCAGCTGCGCAATGTCTCGGCTGTACAGCCAATCTTGCTCGCGATCGACACCAGGGCCGCCCAGCGCGACTCGTACTCTTTCTCGTGTTCGAACAGCATCCGAACCGCCCGTTCCCTGACCTCTGGGGAATATCGATTTACTTTGCTCATGCTCCAATCCTCTCAAGATTTAGAGCCTCCGGAAATCCCGGTGCGATTCACAGGTTTTTCTGGTATTCAACAATGCCGAAGTGGGCCATACCGGTCTCCATCCATTGGATTTCCCAACCCCTGGCTTTGAGAGTATCCGCTCCCGCCCGGGTTCGCCTGGACAGGTCGTGCACCATCCCACCTATGTCGACAGTGTCATCCACGTCGTGGTAGACCATCCGTGGCGCGGTGATCTTATCCAGAAGGTCAAGTTGGTTGATCTGGGCAATGCTGGTATAGAAGTGAATTGAGTCCTGGTTCAACAGGAAAGTCGACTCGCCTGGAAGCCCCGCCATCTCCAGTTGATCCTCCATCTGGTGCAGGGCCAGCAACATGTCGCTCAAGGGTTGCCACAGCGGTGGATAGCCGCCCACCACCAGTGCAGACACACGGTCGGTACGCGCCGCCAGTTGCAAACCGGCAGCACCGCCAAAGGAGTAGCCCCACCAGGCGAATGTTTCAGCACCCGCCGCATCGGCTATCGCCAGGATGTCAGCCACGGCATTGTCGGCGGTCATGTGCCAGGAAGCGCTAGTACTCGACTGGCCGGTACCCCTGGGCCAGTCGGCCACTATCACCCGGTAGCGATCCGACAGACCATCGACATAGCCCTGCGAGTAGACCGAAGATCCTGGAGTCATCGGATGCAAGTACATATGCGGCCCCAGGAATACAAACGGCCCCGACTCTCCGAATACCTCAAATTGCGTGCGGCCACCGCCGGGCAGATCTACCCACCGGGGATTGACCGCGATGGACTCGTCGGTAGTCGATTGCGTCATCTTTACCATATCAACTTCTTCAGCCTGGGCAAGGCTGCCCATGCCCAGAGCTGAGAACAGTACTACTGCCAGCACGTGCTGCAGTGTGGCGATCAGTTTTTTGACAAGGTTTCCTCATATGGTTTCGAAATTTAGCTGCCGAGAGCGTTTGATAGCTACTACATATGACGCGTTGGCTGCGGTTTGTACTCAATGGGTGCGTCAATATACAAGGTACAGATGGCAGAAAGTCCAGATAGGATGAGCAATGAAAATTTGGTTTTATGTTTGTTTGATATTTCTGTGTGTCGGTTGCGGTACTGCAAACATCGAAGAGGGAGCTCCAATGCAAGAAAGCAGACCTGCCAAACTCCTATTTATGTCACCTGCCCATGTGATGGAAATGAACCTGCTGCTGGCTGAGAGTGCTGAAGTCAGCGCAGAGTCAGCAAAACTGGATCGTCGGTATGTGTTGGCTTTTAAGCTTGAACAGGGCGATAAAACTCACTGGTGGCAGACTATCTTTGATCCAAGGGAAGGTATGTGGTTTTCGCTGCAGCCACCGGAGGAGACGCCGGACCTGACCCTGGCAGGTGATTACATCGAGTACATTACATTTATGAAACGAATGGCCGCAGGCGAAGTGACGCCAGACCAACAACCCGTTACTGCGACAGGGGATGAAAACCTGATGGAGAAGATTGGCAGCGCATTTGCGGCGGGTCAGAAGGCAGCGACTATAGGTACTGAGTTTCCGGAGCTTTAACTGATATGCGAATTCTGATTTTCATTTGTTTGTTGCTACCCCTTGAGTTAATTGCTGACGGGCCTGATTTTTCAGCAAGCATAGATTCTCATTTCCATGTCGTCAGCCCGGCGAACTGGAAGTCTTCGCGTCTGGCTATCAACGGTGTGATTGACGCACCCATCGATGGTGACCTTGCTGAGAAATTGCTTGACGAGGCAGGTCTGTCCAAAGCAGTGGTAATCAGTTCAGCCTACTTGATTCCAGATGCGGCGCTTGCGAGAACGTAAAACGACTATGTTGCTTCACTTGCAAGAACAAAACCGGATCGGTTCATCGGCATGTGTTCGGTTTCTGTTCATCATGAGGGGGCCCTGGAAGAAGTCGAGCGGTGTATGAAGGAACTTGATCTCTCAGGGCTGAAGATGCATTTGTTCGCCGACAACATAGATTTGAATCTGCCGGAAAATGTTGAGCTGATTGGCAGCTTCTTCAAGAAGGCTGCTGAAACGCAGAAGGGGTTGCCTGTTCTGATCGACTTCAACTGGATGGACGCCGGTCAGACAATCACGATGATGCAGATGGCGATGGCAAATCCGGATACAACAGTCATCATGGCGCACGGACTGGGTCATCATTATGGTGAGTTCATCAACATCAAAATTCTGCGCAACCTGATGGGTGACATTAACAATCTCTATACAGATCTCAGTGCAACGCTGACACACTACCCACCGGATTCACCCCGATTTGAGGACTACATGTGGCATCTGCGTGTAATGGGTGCAGACAAGATTTTGCTCGGTTCCGACTATCCGGCAGACACGCCGAAAAATACGGTCGATGCATTTCTAAAAATGGGTTGGTCACCGGAAGAGCTGCAAAAGATTTTAGGCGGCAATGCCGAAAAGTTGTTTGATTTACCGTAGGAGATCACCGGCAGCTCTCATAAGGTTGCGCACAGTGATACCTCTTATGGTTGCAATTGCTATGGTTGCAGTTGTTCGATCAGCCAGTTTTTCTTCAGCTCGTAGTTATATACAGCTGACTTGCCGAAGTATCCGTGACCACTGTTGGGGTAGGTCATAGTGTCATGCTGAATACCTGCACGGATCAATGCTTCGGACATCTTGTAGTAATCTTTCTGGGTGCCAGTGTCGTTTAGGCCGCCGGTCATCAGGAGTTTGCCTTTCAGTTGGGAAGCCAACTGCAGGGCATCAGCCTTGTCATAGATTTCTTTGTTGTCGGCGGGCATGCCGAGATAAACCTCATACAGGGTAAGCCCCCTGGAGTCGTACCCGGGTACCTCCGCAATACCTGCCTTGTACACATCGGGTGCCTGCACCAGTGCCCTGAAAGTGAAATGACCACCCCAGGAGGCACCCATGATGCCTACCCGGTCCATGTCCAAGTAACTGAATCGTTCCCCGAGTTGTTTGATGGCACCAGCGTGATCATCAATTTCAAACTGACCCCAATTGCGATAAACGGTGTCATGGAACGACTTGGATCGTCCGGGGGTACCCCTGGCATCCAGGGTCAGGGTAATTAAGCCCATTTGCCCAATTGCTCGATTAAAGTTGAAGAGTGCGGCGAGGGGGCCGGTCTGAAGGCCAAAATCCATGGTGCGCCATGTGGTTTGTGGTCCTGCGTAGATATACTCAACCACCGGGTATTTTTTTGTTGGATCGAAGTCGAAGGGGTAGTTGATGGTAACCCAGAGATCCGTTTCACCGTCGGCTGCTTTAACGACAACTTCCTTCGGTGGAACCCAGCCAAAATCTTCCAGCGCAGTGATGTCGGCTTTGCTGAGGCTTCGCACGAGCGTGCCGTCACTGCTCCTCAGCACTGTTTCAGGTGGCACATCGACACTGGAAAATGTATCGGTGAAATAGTCCGCACCGGGAGCCATGTTGATGGTATGGCGACCGTTGCCTTCTGTCAGTTGTGCCATGGCACCGCCTTTCAGGCTGACTCGATACAGGTGATTGTCATAAAGTCGATCCGGATCGCCATGGGCCTGGAAGTAAACCCAGCCACCTGCCTGGTCGATACGTGTGACGGCAATCACCGGGAATTCACCCTTGGTCAGTCGACGCTTTAGTTTGCCATCCATGTCATACAGGTACAGGTGATCCCAGCCGTCCCGTTCGGAGCGCCAGACGAAACCTGAACCGTCTGGCAGGAGCCAGAAACCTGTGTCGACTGCCCAGATGGTCTCGTGTTGGTTGGTCAGGAAGGTCTCGGACTTCTCTGTCATGATCTGTCTGACTGCACCGGTAACCGGGTTGGCGCCCAGGATTTCTACCTGGGTCATCAACCGGTCATATCGCGCAAAAATCAATTCACTGCCTGTCGGTGTCCAGGTCAGCGGCCGGATGTACTGGTCAGTGGTATCACCGAGATCCACTTCAACCGGGTTACCCCCACGCACATTCAGAATGTACAGTTCATCACGGTTCAATTTCCCGCCAGCCGGTATTGTCAGAACCTCGGTCGTCTCTTCCACAGGTTTCAACCACTTGATGGTGGGAATTCTTTGCATACCGTTAGTATCAGATTTGATGGCGACCAGTCGCTCGGCATTTGGCGACCAGGCTTGCCACTTAACAGCTTCCATCAACCAGAAGTGATCATCAGTTCCGTCGTCAGTCAGCATGACATAGCGACCATCAACCGATGCGCGCAGCGCTACATTGTTGTCTTTGGTAGAGGCAAACCATTTGAAGTCAGGTGAGGGGCTCTCATAAGTCTGTGTGGCACCCAGCCCGGTGAAGCTCTCCTGGTAGTAAGCTTTTGGCAGAACACGAGACTGCTCGCTGACCAGGTAATCAGTAAAGTCCCAGGTCGAAAGGGCAGGCTGTTTAGTCGCTTCGTAGGTGTCGAGATTTAACAGCAGATTTATGCCATCAATTGCGAACTGCACCTGGTCAGGAGCAACAAAAGCCAGCTGCGCAAAAGGGACACCCTGGCCTGCGGGCTCATAACCCAAAGCTCGCGCCAGTGCTGTTCGCAATCTTCCAACATCAAAGAGTTCTGTCTTTGAATTTTCAGCCGGGTTAACAAGATAGATCACTCGATCTTGCGGACCCCCTTCGGCATACCAGAATTCAGGCCCCGCGAGGATCCAGCCAGGTGTAACCTGGCCACCTTTGACCATGGAGCCAAAGTCCAGGTATTGCCGGAATGCGGTTTCGCGGTCATCAGCTGCCAGCGTTATCGGCAGCCACAAAGCTGCAACCACGGCGATGATTAGACGTTTCATCGGTCGTAGGTTACCGTCACGTCTGGGGGTGGTTCAACACCATGCAGGTGTTCGACGAAGTAGTCGAAGTTGCGCTGTTGTACGTACCCCTCGCCACCGCCGCGGTGAGTGCGATTTGGCAGGTACAACATGTCGTACGGCTTGTTGGCCTTGATGAGCGCATCCACCAGCCTGAACGCCTGTGCCTGGGGTACGTTCTCGTCCATGTCTCCATAGACGATCAGCATCTTGCCCTTGAGGTTGGGCGCCATGGCGGTGATGTCGAGCGGCGCCCAGTTGGACGGTTTTTCATCCGGTCGGGTACGCACGGTACCGCCGTCGTCATACTCCGGCACACCCGTGACGCTCTCGAAACCGGGGTAGAGCGGCGCGTAGTCGTAAACACCCGCGCCGGTGATGCCGACGTCGTAGAAGTCGGGCTGGCTCAGCATCGCCTGGGCAGTAAAGGTTCCGCCCCACGACCAGCCGTGAATACCTACCCGGCTGGTGTCCATTTCCGGGTAAGTTCTAGCGAGCTGCTCGATGGCAGCGATATGGTCTTCGATACCGATGCGGGTGAATTCGACGTAACCGGCATCCCGGAATGCATTGCTGCGAAGCGGTGTGCCACGCCCGTCAGTCGTGACTACAGCAAAGCCCAGGCGCGACAGCGACTGTGAACCCAGCGGATTGCTGGCGATGACCGCGTCCATGAAGTTGCGCGGGGCAACGATCACCTGCGGACCCCCGTACACGGCATCGATGACCGGGTGCTTGGCGTCATCAACATCCATTTTCGGGGCGTAGTACACCGTGTAGATATCGGTGACGCCATCCGCCGCTTTCACCGCCTGGCGAACCGGCGGTTGCCAGCCGCGCTCGTAGATGGCGCTGGCGTCAGCCGTTTCCAACATCGTGATGAGCCTGCCGTCTTCGGTTGAACGCAGTGCGGTCTGCGGCGGGGTATCCACCGTCGACCACGTGTCCAGGAAAACGCCTAGGTCAGGCCGAATCATGGGTTCGAGGGCCGGGATGCTGAACAGCACACCGAACACCTCGGCCAGCACCGGCGGAATCGTGTGGTCGGCGTTCTCGGCGGTGAGTAGTACTGGTTCGCCGCCATCAAACGAGGCGCGGTAGAGGTGCCTGAAGTACGGGTCTCTGCCTTCTTCACGCGCACCGCCGGTGAAGTACACCTCGCGGTTAACCTCATCCACGGCATGTATGTCCTGCACCCCCCAGTCGCCCTGGGTGATGGCGTTTTTGAGTACCCCGGATTGCGCGTCATGCAGGTACAGGTGACCCCAGCCCGACTGGTCCGAGTACCAGATGACCTCCGCACCGTCGCCAAGCAGACGGATGTTGGGCTTGTTGTACTCCACCGTGTTGGTCATCGCGCGGGTGTCGGATACATCCTCGATCAGCCTGGTGACCGCACCGGATGCAAGGTCTGCGCGAAACAGCGCGAGCTTCTTGCTTCCCATGGTGCGTGCCACGATAAACGCCTGGCGGCGATACTCGCTCCATCCAATCACGTTGCCATCGAGACCTCCAAAGTAGTAGTTCTCCGGAAATTCGATCTGTGTTCGTTCTCCTGTTGCGAGATCAAAAGACCACAGGCCGACGTCAGGCCGGTTGGTGTCTCCGGTAAGGGGGTGTCTGACCTCGTGCACGATGGGACGCATGGAACCGTCGGTGGGCACCCACTCGACAAACGGAACTATGCCTACCTCGCGTTCATCGTTCAGTGATGCCACCACGTAACGGTCATCCGGCGAGAACTGTGCTCCCACCGGTGGCAGCCGCATGCTGGACTTCTTGATCTGTACGACCATGAGCCCCGTGTCCGGCAGTTTGCCCCAGGAACGATAAGGCTCGCCGTCGTCGGTGAGCTGGCTTTGTTCCTGCGTTGCTACTTCTGTTAGCACCAGGTTGTGCGCTTCAGCCTGCAGGATGTATCGGCCGGTAGAGGAAGTGAGGGCTCCCGCGGGTGGGGTGGGTGGATCAGTCGCCTCGCAGGAGTTTTGTTCGAGGTCGCAGGTGATTACCTTGCCGTCTCGTACACCCGTAAGTGTGGTGAGGTCGGGTGACAAGCTTTCGTTTGCGAGCCCCAGGGTAGCTGCTTCGACTTCAGCGTTTAGCGCCGAACTCAGGGCAGTCGCGATCGCCGCCTGGTCGAAGGCGGGTGCACTCTCACCTGTTGCCGTATCGACCAACTGGTACTCAGCACCGTCGTCTCCGTCACGTTTGTACCAGAACTTTGCCGTGCCTCTCAGCCACCGCGGCTCGACCGTCGCGTTTTTGACCAGCCCCTCGAGATTGCCTGGCAGCAGACGGGCGGCGGCCTCGTAGTCGGCAGCGGTGATCAGCGGTTCGGGCTCGCCTAGCTGGGTCTCTATTTCTGTCTTTTCGCAACCTGCGAGGAGGCCGACCATTATTACGGTCGCAGGGAGTTTACTCATGGGCCTTAGTTGCATTCTGGATCTCTCTGGAAGTTATTTCACGTATCGATCAAACCACTCGATCATCGCATCCATTCGATAGCGGCGTAGTGGAGGTGGACCGACCAGTTCAAGTCCGTGGGAACAGCTGTTAAGGCGCAGCAGTTCGACAGGGCAATCTGTCGCGCGGATTGTCTGGTACATCTGTTCTGCCTGTTCCATGGGACACCGTATGTCGTTTTCACCCTGGATCAAGAGCGTGGGTGTTCTGCATTTGTGCGCGTGTGCGACCGGGGAAAGCTCCCAGTAACGCTCCGGTTGTTCGTAAGGATCACCCCCCATCTCAAGATTGATCAGCATTGTCCCGGCATCCGACACCCCCCACATGGAAAACATATTGTAGACGCCTTGTTCAGGCACGGCGGCTTTAAAACGATGGGTGTGACCGATAAGCCAGCCGGACAGATGGCCCCCACCCGAGACGCCGGTAACCCCCAGCTTGTCCTTGTGAGCTATTCCGTCTCGAATGAGCTTGTTGAGAATTGCGCTGAAGTCTTGAGTTTCCGGCTTGCCCCAGCACTCAAGTATTGAACTGGCAAAGTCGCTGCTGTAACCCGTTGAACCGCGAGGGTTGCAGAAAACCACAGCGTATCCTGCGCCGACCAGTTCCTGGAAATCAGCCTGGAAGCTCAAGCCAAATCCCGCGTGTGGACCACCGTGAATATAGAGAATGGTTTTGTACGGCGCCCGCATATGTTTGGGTTTAAGAACCCACCCTTCGATAGTAACGCCTGGTGCACTTCTTACGGTGATACGTTCTATGTCGGGCCAGCGGATACGCTGTTTCCAGGTGCCGTTGTGATCAGTCAGTTGGCGCTCTTCACCGCTGGCCAGGTTATGAATAAAGAGTTCGGGCGGGTTGTTGTGATCCTGGATAGTGAGCAGGAGTGCATCATCATTGGCGTCAACAAGCGTGCAGATGCGTGGACCCGATACCACGGCTGTATTTCTCTCCCGGCCTTGAATAGAGATGTTGTGAATTTGAGCTTCACCGCCCACCGCGATCCCGCAATACACGGATTTACCGTCGCTGGTAGGAATCATCTTTGACGGGTTGCGTGCTGCAGGCGAATTGACCTGAAAGAATGCCCCGACCGCCAAATCTGATTGTTTGGTGTGTGAACGAAGTCGGCCACCCTTTAACGACACTGTTTTTAGCTGCGCATGCCTGGACATCTGGGAACCATCGGCAAACCCGATTCGATCACCTGTCCAGAAAAAGTCCTGCACCATGCCTTCGAACAATACCCGGGTGCCGCGTTTGCCAACTGCCTTGATCGCACCTTCTATAAACCCTTGATCCTCTCCGGCGCTGGTTGCGTAACCGACTTCACTGCCATCAGGTGACCAATGTAAGCCAGTCACCATGCCTTCCGGCTCGGTTAACGCCTTGTGTTTACTGCCTTTGGCAGAGACGGTGTGCAACTGTTGCGCTATTTTGTCGAGGTAGCCGAGTACATCCATGCGCCACCATGCGCGTGTGACGCGAACGTGGTCGTGGGGACCTTGGGGGCTTGGTAACTCTGCAAGCGCGGCAAACGCGAGCGTTTTTCCATCGGGGGAAAGGTCGTAGAGGGTGACACCCTGTGGAAGATCCGTCAGCTGCTCTGCTTCACCGCCACTGAGGGGGAGGCGATAGATTTGATTGACGTCGTTGCGATCAGAAAGGAAGTAGACGAAGTTACCATCGGAGCTTAGCTGCGGTTGCTGGTCGTTGCCTCGAGCGGCGGTCAAACGCTGGGGTGTCCCCCCGTTCGTATCCGCACGCCACAGAGAGGTACATTGTTTCTCGTCATCCCCCTTACCGACAGTTTCAGAAAGTACATAGACCGCCAGTTCTCCGTCAGCTGACAGAGCGCCGCCGAGTACATAGGTGGCAAGAAAGACATCCTCCTGGGTGAGCGGTTTGGCTTTTACCACAGTCTCGATCCTTTCATCTATAAGTATGAAAGATGACGCGACTCCATCGGTCGAACCTCAGTGATTTTGATTCAGTATCCTTTCGCCTGGCCGCGTCGACGCGGATCCGCGACACCGTGGATGGTGTCGTCACCGGGCAAGTAGGTGGCGTGGAAGCTGCCCATGTTGAAATCGTTGGGTGAAACAGGGAAAAGTTTCACACCCCGTTTCACGAGCGCTTGCTGCACGTTCCAATCGATATCGCCTTCAATCTCCACCTCTTCGAACCTAGGAAAAATGCTCTTCGGTCCATGGGAACTCCGATTATTGGCGTTCAGAGTTATAGCTGACGCGGTGCTGCTACCTCGGCCTCGATGGGGTTGAGAGGTCTGGTTTGCGTCCCTTTTAAACATCTCCTTTTTATGACTTTGGAGCGAGTTATGGCGCGACGGAATGTAGCTTCCTACATTAACAATCCTGGTCCGAAGAAGACGGTGAACAATGTGCTCGCCGCAACTTCAACAGATAACGCGATTGTGACTGAAACCATCCTCAATGTTTTGAAGGATGGGGGTAACGCGGCAGATGCGGGTATCGCAGGTTGCATGGTTCAAGCGGCGGTTGAGCCTTTTATGACCAACCACACCGGGACCGTTACGTTTCTGTACTACGAAGCCAAAACCGGACAAGTTCATCAGCTGGAATCCTCTGGTACTTTCCCTGACGGCATAAAACCATTTAGACCCATTCCCCCCCAGGGCTTTGGCTATGCGGCCGCGCCGCCATCTGCGTGTATTCCCGGCTTTATGCCAGGGGTGAAAGCGATCCATAAGAAATTTGGCACGATGAAATGGGATCGCCTGTGTCGTGATGCCATCAAGTGGGCTGAGGAAGGGCACCCTGTGTCCACGTTGGAATATGGGATCAACTTCTGGAGCCTCGACTTCATCACCTACTTCCCATCGGGGCGTCACTTTTACATGCCGGGTGGTTATTTCAAAAATGTGGGCGAACGGTTTGCCTATCCCGAGATGGCCGACACGCTGCGCGGGGTTGCCAGACACGGCCCTGACTACATGATCCAAGGCAAGTGGGCAGAGAAATTCGTAGAGACTGCCAACGGCATGGGTTGGCCGATCAAAATGAAGCACATAACGGAGACCCCACCGGTGTGGGTGGATCCTGTGCGGTTCGATCACGAGGAGTACGAAGTGGTCAGTCTGGGACCGCCTCAACTGCAAGGCGTCTTCTGCGCCATCGTGCTGGGCATCATGAAACACTTAGGTGTGCGCGATATGGAACCTGGATCCACCGAACACATCTATTTCATGGCCCACGCGCTCCGACATGGTCAACGACATTACGAATATGCCAATGACCCAGCCAATCAAGGCGTGCCGTTAGATGTGTTACTGGACGATGAATATCAGGCCATGCTGGCAAAACTCATTAAGGGCTCTATGCCTAAGGTGGATCTCACCAAACATACGCGTCTCACCAAGGGCACAGTGCCACCGGGCTTTGGTTTTGTTCATCCAGGTATACCCACAAGTGGGAGTAGTCGCCCGGAACAACCTCCAGGTAGTTGTGAGCTGGCCATCGTGGACAAAGATGGTAACTGGGTGCAGATGATGAATACGCTGCAATCAGGTGGTATTCCGGGGATGGTCATCGGCGGTGTTCCTCAGGTTGGCAGTCATGCAACGTTTGGATACCAGATGAGCCCCATTGATGCCAAAGTGAAAAAAGGCTTCCGTTTGCGCTCCACAATCGGCAACACGATGGTTTTGAAAAATGGTGCCCCGGTGTATTCCTTGGGTTCACCGGGTAATATCGCGTTCACAATGCCACAGGTGTTGACACACTTGTTGGATTTCAAGATGAAACCCTACGCTGCGGTTGATGCACCGCGCATGGCGCCCATTCACGAGTCAAACATCATCACCATGGAAGACCGCGTCAGTGACGAATCCCAGGCTGGGCTTGCGAAGCTCGGGACGGGACTCAAGGCCACACCGGTATATGACATGCATATGGGTTCTTATCAGGTGTGTTTCAGAAATGAGCGCTCAGGAAACCTGGGCGCGACCGCAGACCCCCGCCGCATGGGTGTTGCGGATGGTCTGAAATAGATGTCTGGTGACAAAGACGTGGACTTGGGTCTGGACACCTATGTAGACGCACTTTTTCATCGGTGGCTCAAATTCAGCCCCGAGCGTCGCACCCTTTCTCAGGTAGGCGAAAACCATACCAAGTGGCGCGACGTAACGCCTGCAGGGATTCAACGCGAGCTTCAGTTTCTCAGAACGGAACGCGAGGCGATTAAGTCTGCGTTCGACCCATCGGTTATGGATGTGGGTGAGCGACGCCTCTTTGAATTGGTTGTTTATGATCTCGACACCGCACAAAAACAGCTTGAGTTTAACGATGTGACCTACGCCGCGGTGCCCGTAGGAGTGTCAGAGATAGTAGTCATCACCCAGATCCTTGCCGCTGCCCGTTTGCACTCCCCTGAGGATTACGTAGTTCGACTGGAAAACCTGGGTGCGCATCTTGGCAACATTGATGCCAATCTGAAAAACCAGATTGAGCGTGAGGTGATTCCGCCCAGTCGCTCGGTAAGCCGTATGGCGGCCAGTCTTCGAACCATGCTCAAGGGTTACCCTCTCGGGCACGGGGACGAGCCCTGCAAACCACTACGAGACTTAATGCGACTGACTGAGGATGCTGGACTCGTGGAGCGTGCGGAGGTCGCATTGGCTGCAGGCGTCGGTCCAGCACTGCAGGCTTTGATCGCAACTGTTGAGAGTATTTCCAGTGCCCCTGATGAAGAAATTGGTGTGCACCGTGTACCTGAAGGCCCAGAACTGTACCGAGCCGCCATCGCACACCACACCCAAACCGAGTGGTCTGCGGAAGAGATTCACGCGCTTGGGAAACAAGAAGTCGAACGCACGAAGCAACGGGTTAGGCAGGTTATGAGCGAAGTTGGCTTTAACGGCGACATCGACGACTTTTTTAACTATATGCGTAACTCGGATGAGTTCCAGTTCGGTGAGGGTGATGAGGCGCGTGAGCGCCACCTGGATTACACCCAGACGCTACTTGAGCGAGTAAAGCTGACGTTGCCTGATTTCTTCAACATACTGCCCAAGGCGGATTGTCAGGTGGAGCGGATGCCGGAACCCATGGAGGCAGCGGATTTTCCAATTGCCATGGCGCAACCGGCGCCGCCTGATGGCTCGCGCCCCGGCAAGCACCTTCTGAATCAGAGCAAGATGGCAGACCATGCCACGTATATTCAGGATGCACTCCTCGTGCACGAATCGTTGCCGGGACATGTCATGCAGTTTGCCGTGGCGCAGGAATCTGAGCGAGTAAGCGACTACCAGAGGCTCCGACCTTACGACACCGCTTACGCTGAAGGCTGGGCCCTGTACTGTGAAACCCTCGCCGACGAGATGGGTATCTACCAAACCGCGTATGACCGCTACGGCTGGTACGCCATGGATCTGTGGCGTTGTTGCCGGTTGGTCGTGGATACAGGCATTCATGCGCTGGGTTGGACCCGCCAGCAGGCGATAGACTACATGGTGGCCAACACTTCGCTACCGCTGGGTCAGATCGAAAACGAAGTCGATCGGTATGCGGAGTGGCCTGCGCAGGCGTTGGGGTACAAGATAGGGGCGCTGCGCTTAATGGAGATTCGCAAAGCTGCCGAGGAGCGGCTGGGCGAACATTTCGACTTAAAAGCCTTCCACGATGAAGTGCTGGTGAACGGACCGCTGCCAATACCGATGTTGGAGCAGACAATCCAGAAGTGGTGTGAACAGGTTTTGGAGGCTACAGGGACTAATCATGATTGATCACATTCTGTTGCTCGTCGCGGACCTTGCAGACTATCAGACGCGTTTCGAAGAGGTCACGCAGGTCGCACCGACGTACGGCGGCGTACATCCCAGCGCGCGAGCATCCAACGCGCTGGTGGATATGGGTAACGGGACTTATCTGGAGATTATCGGTCCGGCGTTGGACGGTACGGAAGGTCCCCTCACGGAAACGCTTAAGCAGCTCGATGAACCGCGTCTATCGTGGTTTGCCATTCGTTCGGAGGATCTTGAGCAGGATATCGTCCGTCTGGAAGCCGCAGGTTTTACTCATTCCGGTATCAATGAGATTGAATTTGAGTCGGAACTCAGGAATAAGATCAGCTATTCAGGGGTGGTTGCGGTCAATCATGAGTGGGGTGACCAGATGCCGTTTTTCATCAATTGGGGTGACACACCCCATCCGACGACGACCTCGGCCGGTGGTTTGGAGATGACCTCGTTCACCGTGTTCCATCCGGATGCGCAAGCGCTGACCAAGGTTTACAACGAGCTGAACGTTGGGGTGGCAGTTGAAGAGGCTGCGGTGCCCGGATTCCGACTCACCTTTTCCTCCCCTGGAGGAGATGTGGTTTACGAATCCAATACACCCAAACCGATCTTTTCTGTAAACGTGGAGGCGCAACCATGATCATACGGTGCGTTTACACACCCAGTTACGTTGCACAGCAGTGGTAAATTCATGGTCGAACCCGCCACGATGGAGCGAGCAAAAGGTTGGGAGTGGGATTAAAGAGTGGTTGTTGAAAAACTACTGAGACTGTAAGTATTTCTGTGTAACTGCAAGTTTGTTACACATAGTCGATCAA
>CAYMUT010000064.1:0-14801 GCA_964393625.1 uncultured Pseudomonadales bacterium | reverse complement strand
ATCATAGGCATGGCAGCCATGCAGTCCGCCAATCCAGCAGCAAAGCCCAGACCATCGGGCATTGAGTTTGCCGGCGAAGTGATAGCACTGGGCGAAGGCGTCACAAACTGGGCTGTAGGCGATCGGGTAATGGGGCGTGGTAGTGCTTGTCACGCTGAATACGTGGTCGCACCATCGGACTCGCTCATGGCAATTCCGAAAGGCATGACTTTCGGCCGGGCCGCTGCCATTCCCAACGTGTTCGTTACGGCGCACGATGCATTGGTCACAGCGGCCGCAATCAAAGCCGGCGAAACCGTTCTGATTACCGCCGGATCTTCAGGTGTAGGCTCGGCGGCCATTCAGATAGCACGCCACCTTGGTGCACAACATGTGGTCGCAACTACCCGTAATGACGCAAAGAACTCAAGCCTGGCAGCAGTTGGAGCCACCCACATTGTCGATACAAGTAAAGACGACTGGCCTGCTGCGGTTCACCACCAGGTGGGTGAGGTTCATGTTGTTATCGACCAGGTGGGAGGTGCCATGTTTCCCGGCATGCTCGCAACAATGGGAGTTGGCGGGCGCTATGTTTCGGTGGGCCGCAACGCAGGGGCGCACACAGATCTTGATCTGGATCTCATGTCGAAAAACAGACTTGTGCTCATCGGTGTGACATTCCGCACACGTACGCCCGCAGAAGCGCAGGCCTGCAGTACTCGGTTTGTCAAAGATCTGCTACCAGCTTTCAGTTCAGGTGAATTGCATCCAGTACTCGATAGGAGTTTCGCCCTGGACGACCTGCCGGGCGCCCATGACTATATGAAATCTGACCAGCAATTCGGCAAAGTGGTACTCAGCAAGTGATCAGAGTTGCGCCTTTACCTGTACCCAAGTGGGAACCCGGGCTTCTGCAACGCGCCCAGGCAATGACCAATGGCGAAATACGCGCGGAAGCGAACGTTTACTGCACCTTGGCAAACTATCCCGAGTTATTTCTTGCCTGGCTCAGCTTAGGCGCCCAGGTGCTGCGCCGCTCAAGTCTTTCACCACGACAACGAGAACTCGCCATCTTGCGCGCAACTGCGTTAGCGAATGGAACCTACCCGTTCACTCAGCATGTTCGGATCGGTGCACAAGTCGGTCTGGACGAACGTTGTGTGGCAGGCGCCTGTGCAGGGCCAGACGATCAATGCTGGGGAACTGCTGATCGCCTTCTACTGCGCACCGTGGATGAGTTGGCGGCCGGTGGCGCTATCAGCGATGCAAGCTGGAACCAGCTTAGTGCCGAGTATTCAACCAAGCAGATTCTCGACATTGTCGCTGTGGTTGCGTTTTATCGCCTGGCCGCCTGGATGCTGAACCTCTGCGGTACCCCGTTAGACGCTGATCAGACTTCGAAACTGACCGAAGTAACCCCCGCTGAAACGCCACACCCAAGCGCCTATTCAGGGCTCCCACGCATTCAACCGGTGCCCGTGAAAGACTGGCCAGACACTCTATTGCAGGAGACATCTGAGTGGCCTCGCTTCAAAACGAGTCCCGAGTTACGTCATGCTCGAGTGTACGGCACACTAGCGAACCATGCGGATCTGTTTTGCTCACTGGGTCCTCTTATGGCTCATATTCTTTCACATATCTCTTTACCTGAGAGACAGCGGGAAATAGTAATTGTCAGAGCATGCTGTAAAGACCTGGGTGCATACCCGTATAGACAACATATGAGAATTGGTCGAACTGCCGGTCTCGAAGAGCACGAACTCACCAAACTCAGTGATTCGCAACCCAGAATGCAGAATGAGCCCGATCAATTGCTGATCGACTGGGTTGATGAGCTCCACCGCACGGGCACAATTTCCACAAATACCTGGCAGGCCGGCATATCCTGCTTTGATGAACGACAGCTGTTTGACGTGACCCTGACAGCTGGTTTCTATGGTTTGATCTCTATGGTACTGAACTCTGCTCGGACGGAATTGGAAGAAGGCGAAGCAACCCTTGCTCGACCTGCCGCTTAACACTAAGAAATCTGCTTCTGCGTGGTACTTACAAGGGTTGTTGATTCGCCTGTATCGTGACTGCTAACGTGGCTGAATGACTAAAACAAAATCAGAGATCGAAGTACGCCCTGTTTCCGGCTCCATCGGCGCCGAAATAATCGGTGTGGAATTGCGCGCGATCGATGAGGAATGCTTCGCCCGCATTAAACGGGCTTTTCTTGACCACTGTATGTTGGTTTTTCGCAACCAGCACCTGACCGTGGAAGAGCACGTGGCGTTTGCATCCCGCTGGGGCGAGTTCAGTACGTCGCCTTTTGTCAGCTATCTCGCTGATCATCCTGGTGTGCTGCCACTGACCAATCGCGGCCGCGCCGGCACGGTCACCAACAACTGGCACTACGACTCGGCATTCCTGGAAGAACCACCTGCATTAACCATAAACTCGGCACGTGAGGTACCTATAGGTGGCGACACCATGTGGTCAAACCAGTACCTCGCCTATGACACCCTTTCACCCGGACTCAAGGCCATGATAGCGGGGCTCAAAGTGTGTTTTACGGGCGCCAGGCTTGCGTCTCTCACGGGCTCTGACGAAGTACCACGGATGTTTCACCCGATTGTTCGGCGCCATCCGGAAACGGGCCGCAATGCCTTATTTCTAGGTAATCCCGGCTCCACTGTGACACATTTTGAAAACATGAGTGAGGCTGAAAGCGCGCCGTTGCTCAAATACCTGTACGAACACTCAGTAGAACCAGACCGTGTGTACCGACATCACTTTCAAAACGGCGATGTTGTCATGTGGGATAACCGTTGCACCATGCACTACGCCGTGCATGACTACGGTGATACCGTAACGCGAGACCTACATAGAATCAGCATCAAGGGCGATAAGCCTGTGGGACCCACGCAGGCAATGCAGTCGACCCAGAATGCCTGATTGGCTTGTTTAGCCAGGCTCTTGCAATTCATTACCGAACTATTGGCACAAGATCAGGTTCTCCAAAACCTCAGCCCGTCGCCACTTTTCAACGTCGCCGGGTCAGTCCGGTCTTTCAACCCTCACCATCTTATCCACCTCGAACCGCACGAGACCAAACATCGTCGTATACATCAATGCCCCGTCAAGGTCGCACTTCACGCCGGTAAACGTGCCGTTGAATAACGGGTCACTGCCAGTGGCGATAGACATCACCGTCGCCCCGCTATCCAGATCGAAACCCAGGTGATACGCCTCACCTTTGCGGGCAACGTAATACCCGTCGACGATCACCATGCGGCTTGCACCGGAAATGAACGGAACAGTCGCCAGCACACCCACATCAGACCGATGCCACTGACTGCGCCATTGATCTGCCTCATCATCCCACCGGTACATGGCCGCGCCTGCCGGCGCCGTACGGGTTACCCCGATCAACAACGCCCGATTGAATGCTCCGCGCAGCAGATAAGGTTTCGCCTTCTCGGACTCCACGCCGTTGACCACGAACGCGTAATCATCTTGGACGACGACGGATTGTTCGCTTTGCACCACATCTGACTGCATGCCGAAATTCACCCGAATCTGATCGGCAATGCGCCGCGATGCAGCACCCGCCGGTGGCTGCCAGCCATCAGGAATCCGATCTCGCCAGAATGCCACCAGACGCATATTGCGCGCCCCGTCGGTAATCACTACGAGTTTGTCACTGTCGTCGCCGAAGCCCATGAGCGTCGGGGTTGAACCGGTACCCGCGGCAATTTTGCCGGCCGGCAGGCGCACCCCGATATCGTAATCCGCGCGCCAGGCGCCTGCCGACGGCGCATCGCTGATCATGCCCTGCTCGTCGACCGCAAAGCGGTACATGGCCTGGTTGGACGCAACGTACACGGCACCTCCGCCCAGTTCCTCACTGGTGGCGAAGCCGTTGGTGTAAAGCTCATCGGCGCCCGGGGCGGTGTAGACATCGATAATTTCGAATGAGTCGCGGTTCAGAGTAATGATCTTGCCGCCCAGGGTGTTGACCACAAGAAACCCGTTGAAAGTCATGCTGAGCCCGAACACTACATCGGCAGGAAACATCGTATTGCGCGCCACACGCTCATTGTTAAACAGCTCATTGGGCAGCTGTACCCGCAACGGCTGATTCAGTTTCGAATAGGGGTCTGCTGAATCCGCCTGATCAATGCGGATCAGCCCGCGGGCACTGGAGCCGACCAATGCGTGCTCCCGCGTAAACAAGGAATACAACACGCCCCGCTGAACCTGGTCTTCCACAGCGGACGCCAATCGGTTTGGCGTAGCTCGCAGATATTCCGCCAGACCTGCCTCATCTGCCGCGTCGAGATGTGTTCTGATTGCGCGGGCTTGAGCAAGGCGCTGCCCTGCATCCAGGGCAGTGTATCCAGGCAAAGACACCGGCAGATCAAGCCGATCAATTTCCACGAAACGGCCCTGCTCCATTATCAGCTTACGCATGGAAAACCCGGCGAAAAACCAATGCACCTGGGTGTCGCCAACCATGGCCGTGTACGCAGGAATGCCCAGGGCATCGCTGGGCACGATCTGGTATCCCTCAGGCGTCATGCGGTAATGACCGCGCGGCACGGCAATGTCGGTACTGTCGGTTGCCGCATCATTCCAGTGGCCCTGATTGTTGGGCACATCCGCCAGGTAAGGATTGCGCGACGGGCCCTCGCCCCACCCCGACTGGGGCAACGCAATGCTCAACACGGTGATCGCCGATAAAACGATGGCTTTCATACTTGTCCTCCGGGGCTCTGCTATTCCTGCATTTCCTGCTTACCGCACAGCCCCGCCAGGTACCAGGGCCGCGTACAACCGTAGATCAGGCGGCCGCGCTCGCCGTGCTGGAAATCGAGAATGGTCTCTATGGATTCGCTGGGCGCCATACTTCGTGCCGGGCTAGTCTGCAGGTCATCGAGCTTGCGCGGATAGGTCGACCAGTCCCTGGGCGCGCGCCACCCCGGCGGCCCCGCCAGATAAGAACGCGTGCCATGAATCGGGTACAACGCGCGCCACGCGTTAATCTGCTCCGCCAGCTCTGCAACCACCTGCGGATGCTCGGCGGCGAGATTGTTGTATTCATTGGGGTCGTCGCCTATGTTGAACAGGTGCGAGGTTACCGTGGTGCTGAGCTGGTCCTGCTCCACTTCCTGCACGAGCTTCCACTCCTCGTCGAACACCGTGAGATTAAAATGCCCGTAAATGGGCGTTTCCGAGGCAAAGAACACATAGTCTTCCCGTGGCGCACGCGCGCCCGCGCTGATCGCTGGCCACAGGCTGTTACCGTCCCACGGAAGGTGGGGGCCCGGCGCAAGCCCCGCCGCCTCCATCAGCGTGGGAAAGACATCCATCACGGTCATGATCTGGTCCATCTTTGCACCGCCGGACAGACGTGCCGGCCAGCGCATGGAGGCCACCACCCGTATGCCGCCTTCAAATACTTCACCCTTACCGCCTCTAAGCGGCGCATTGTTGGCACCGCCCACCGAGTAGGCTGCACCGCCGTTGTCGCTGAAGAACAGTACGATGGTGTTATCCGCCAGCTGCTGTTCTTCAAGGGTCGTGAGCACCTGACCGATACCCTGATCCATGGCATCGACCACCGCGGCATACATCGGCCGCGCGCTGGGGCGCATGGTGAGCGTCGCCATGCGGCGGGTGAAGTCGGTCTGCTGGCTGCGGGCCGGCGGCAGGTCCGTGTTGATGTCGCGGTACTTGTCCTGCAGTTCCCGCGGCGCATCCAGCGGCGTGTGCGGCGCCAGAAACGGCATGTAGATGAAAAAAGGTTTGCTCTGATCGCGCTCGCGGATATAGCGCGACACTTCTTCAGCCAGCAGAAACGTTTCGTATCCCTCCTCCTCAATGCTGACACCGTTGCGCTGGAAATCCTTGCCGCCCATATTTGCAAAAGGCGGGTAGTAACCCACCTCAGTGTGCAGATGCCCGTAGAAGTGCTCGAAACCACGGTTGTTGGGGTGATAGGTCTGCTGAGCATGGCCGAGATGCCACTTGCCCACCATGGCGGTCTGGTAACCCGCATCGAGAAACGCCTCGGGCAGAAACCGCTCGGTCGGATGCACGCCGTTGTTGTCCCAGGGCAGAATCACGCCGTAGCCGATCCCCAGCCGCATGGGATTGCGCCCGGTCATCAATGCCGCCCGGGTGGGCGAACAGATGGGCGTGGTATAGAAACGATGCAGCTGCACGCCTTCCGCCGCCAGGCGGTCCAGTGATGGCGTATCGATATCTCCACCGTGATAGCCCACATCGGCCCAGCCGAGATCATCGGCAACGATCACGATCACATTGGGCTGCTCTGCCGCCAGACAGGGAGCGCCGAACATGAGCAAACAAAGGGTAAACAAACGGGCCACTACCGTGCTCCTTCCGACGGCGGGTATTGCGCCTGCCGGTACCAGACAGGCGAGGTCCATGCACGCTCCTGGATAACAGGTGAATAGAAAGGTTGAGCGGAGGCGTCGAGACAGCATTTGCCGTATACGTCACCGTCGGCGCCCAGCGCCGTGACTGCGTGTTGGTTGGCAGTTTGCGCCTGAGTCGCGCAGTTTTCTGAAAAGGGGTTCACGCCGGCTGCCTGACACTGCAGAGTGCTCCAGCGGCACGTTGGATTCTCGAGTACGCGGGCATAGTAGAACGCGGACCGCGCCGGATCGAAGTCAGGGTCTTCCCAGACCGTACACAGACTGGCGGCACCCGCGCCGGTGCGCGCGCAACTGCCTTCATCAACCCAGGCGCCGTTGGCGGCATCACCCACCACGTCGTGAACTGCTTCATGGGTAATGCCTTGCGCATCGACCCAGCCTTTGATGATCTGCACGCGCTGCAGGTCGGTGCCCGGATTACCGCTGACACCGGCATCCTTCAACGCGTGAACATAGATCTTCATCTGTGCATCATCTGCAGTAACGGCCGGTAACGCCCCGCCCATGGGTACGCCTTTGTCGTATGCCATGGCAACTGCGTCTTCCTGTTCACACAGGTCCGCGGGTAGCTCTGGCCCCGCAAACATCCGCACCACCGGCCGGGTGCCGCTGGTTGCGTAGGTTTCTTTACGGCGCATGGCTTCGAATATGGCATCGCGGGAGTTTTCTTCGGCCCACACCACGGCATGGCCACCGGGATTGGAATAAAAGTGATCCTGCACATTACGGAACTGGCTGTCGCGGCGTCCCAGGTGGCCTTTAAAATCATCTTCATCAGCAGCGCCCGGGGTCGCACTGTGAGTATCGGTGCTGCCGATAACACCCATCACAAATGGATTCACGCCGTTTTCCTCACCATAGGCGAGCCCGTCCTTGTAGACGTTGCGTACCATGTTGCGGCGATGGAATTCTTCCATAGGCATGAGGACAGCCCGATCGTCCCATACGACGCCATTCACTGTGCCCAGCATAGCCAGATTGTCAGCCGGCACCTGCTCGAAGCTGCACAACTCATCTTCGGTATGCAGGCCCAGGCCGCGAACCCGGTCAAAGCGACATTCCGAAGCGCCCTTGTGCTGTACCAATTCCACAAGGGGTTCAAAAAACAACCGATCAGCCAGTTCTTCAGGGGTTTCCGGGTCGCGGAACATCAGCCCGCCGGCAAGGTTGGAATTGTGTGGAATCGCCAAAACGTCACAACCCGAATCGGTATCAGTACATTGCGCACGCAGCGACTGCCACAGGCCGGGGAAGTTGTAACGTCCGGTTTCATAGGTGGTAATCGGCAGATCCACCACTTTGTCGTTCCTGAATATCACATTGCGGTGCATATTCAGCCGGTTTGGCGCATCGGTATATTCATAACCGACGAATGTCGTGAAGCTGCATGATTCTGAGCGGTCGTAGTGCGCTTCGGCAGCTTCCTGTATGCGCCGCCAGGCGTCTCGCCCCGCGGCATCACAATCCGACAGAGTACAAGCAAAGGAATACTGTTTTTCTGCATCCTGCTGCCCGGATAATTTAGTCCAGCGATCCGCTGCGAGCAGTTGAATCCATTGCTGAGTCGAGCGAGTCATTGCGCAGTGGGGCCACCAGTAACCAAGACGCCCGGCGTCATTGGTACACACATCGAGCTGCCCGAGAAATTCCCCATGATCGGTGACCGCGACAAAATCCATGGGCCGGGATATTCGGGCTTCGAGCAGACTCTCACCGTCGGCGGCCGGAATCTCGATGGTTTCGCCCTTCCCGAATCGGTAAGCATCGCCCGGGTCGCGCCGCACACTGGAAATGTAGGCATCGAAGGAATAGCTGCTGTGCACGTGCAGGTCGCCGAACAACGGCTTGCGCATAGACGTGTAGTCTGCGCAGGGCGCCCGTGACTCAGTCCGCTCAAACGCGTTTGCCGCCCCCGTCAGAATGACCAGCGCCCATACGGCGCTTTGCAATACAACCGCCACCAAACTTCTGGCGCCGGTCGCCAATCCGGTTATTCCCCGCCATAGCGAAACATCATTCAGCACCGCAGCCCCTGTAAAAAACCAAATTCGCACATATTCTCCAAAAATCTAGCGAACAATGATAGTTTTAGACGTCCGAATTAATCAAATACATAGTATGCGTACCAATATGAAACACGTTCTACAGGTCACGAGTGCGTGTGCGGTGCTGCTGTTCGCCACACCTGCATTCACAGCAGAGTCACTGCTCGACAGTACGCTCAACACCCGAGACCTGGGCGGCTACCTGACAGATGATGGGCGAGTTGTGAGAAAAAAAATGCTGTATCGCTCCGACAGCCTCGCCGATCTCAGCAGCGAGGACATCAACGCCCTGCGCGCATTCAATCTCGCCGCAGTCACCGATCTGCGCTCAGCCGCCGAACGCCACGAAGCACCGTACCAACTTCCAGACCAGCAACCACCGATCAGCTATCGCACCATCGCAATCAACAATCCGGCCATCGACATACCCTCGCTGCGTGAGCGGGTCTTCTCAGGAAAACTAACGGGCGCGGAACTCGATGGGTTGTTGAGTCGGGAATCCTATATCGTCGAACCGAACCTGCGGGTAGCATGGGGTGACTGGCTCAAATCACTCGCAGACGACGAACAGCATCCGCACCTGTTTCACTGCACCGCCGGCAAAGATCGAACCGGCTTCGCTGCGGCAATACTGCTGCTCACCCTGGGCGTTTCTATCGATCAGGTCACGGACGATTTTCTGCTCAGCAATGAACTGCTGGCTGACAGAATCGAACGGGTTGTCTCATCAGTGACCCTGACCAACCCAGATACCGACGCAGCCGGGATGCGTGCACTGGTGGGCGTGAGCCACACCAGCCTGCTCAGTGCGCTGAATGCCATGAATACCCACTTCGGATCCGTGGATAGATACATCGAGACCGGCCTGGGTATCGAGGCGCAATCAAGACAGAGACTCCGGGAACTGTTGCTCGCAAACCCTCTTGAAGCCGGCAAGCGACTGACGGATGCCCAGATAAGGACTGCATTCCGCAACGTGCGCGACGACGCCCGGGTTGCAGACGCGGCACGAACCGCTGCCACCAACTTCTGGCGCGGGGACGGGACCTTTGAGAGCAACTGGTCGAATGGCGAAGCCTCGGGCGTGGTAACAGGCACCTGGGCGGTGCGCGACAACATGCGTTGCGTGACGATCGCGTCCGAATCTGAAAGTCAGGAGCAGCAACGTTGCGGGCCGATCTACGAGTTCGAGGGCAATTACTTTTCCACTAATGCCGACGGCACGCTCCATGGCATGCACCGGGTCACGCCGCTGGCCGAATGAGTCGTCAACCAATCAGGTTTAACCCCGCGGCTCCTTCGGCATCTGCAGCGCACGCTCCGAAATCACATTGCGCTGAACCTGATTGGTACCCGCATAAATCGTATCGGCACGGGAAAACAGATACATGCGCGGCAGATCTTCAAGTTCGTAGTCAGCGCCAACCACTTCGCCGGCCTGGCCGAGCACCTCCATAGCCAGTTCCCCCAGCTCCCGGTGCCAGCTCGCCCAGAAAATCTTGTAGGTGAACTGCGGGCCGCTCAGCGCGCCGGTGTCCGCACCTGACAACATGCGTAATGCACTGGCGCGCATGGTTTGCAACCCGCGCCAGGCCTTCGCAATCTTCTGGCGGACGAGCGGGTTGGCCGCCTGTCCGTTGGCGTTTGCCGCGGCAATGATCTCGTTCAGTTCGTTGCGGAACTGCATCTGCTGGGCAAGCGTAGAAACACCCCGTTCGAACGACAGGGTACCCATGGCGACCTGCCAGCCCTTACCGGGTTCGCCAACGACATTTTCCGCCGCAGTTACCGCGCCGTCGAAAAACACTTCATTGAAATCCGCTTCGCCGGTCATCTGACGGATTGGCCGGATCACAATGCCGGGTTGATCCATCGGCACCAGCAGATAGGACAAGCCCTCACGTCCACTGCTGCCGGCTTCGGTTCTGCACACCACAAAGCACCAGTGTGCAAACTGCGCCAGCGAGGTCCAGATCTTCTGCCCCTCGATGACCCAGCGCTTACCGTCGGGGCCATCTTCCAGGGTCGCCCTGGTGCGCACATTCGAAAGATCTGATCCGGCGCCGGGTTCTGAGTAGCCCTGACACCACATTTCTTCGCCGGCGGCCATCTTCGGCAGAAAACGCTGGCGCTGGGCATCGTTGCCGAAATGCAGAATGGTCGGCCCGGCGAGCTCAACACCCATGTGTCCGAGCCTGCCCGGCGCCCGGGCCCGAGCATACTCTTCAGCGAATATCACCTGTTGGGCGAGATCAGCATTACGCCCACCGTACTCTTCCGGCCAGCCGATGGCGCTCAACCGTGCCGCACCCAGAGCCTGCTCCCAATCCAGTCGACGCTGGGCCTCGGCAGTCTGTGAGGTTACCCCGCGGATGTCGGCAAAGGGACCGCAAAGCTGTTCGTCCAGCCATGCCGCGATCTCCTCGCGGAAGGCTTCCTGTTCCCGAGTAAATCCAAGTTTCATACACATACCTCCAGACCAATGGCGCGGGCTATGGTTTCGTCGAGCTCCGCATTCAGCCCGAACATGGTCTGTGTTGATTTTGCCCGCTTGAAATAAAGGTGGGCGTCATGCTCCCAGGTGAAACCGATACCGCCATGCAGTTGAATCATACGGCCGGCACAGTGGGTCAGCGCCTCGCTGGCCTGAACTTTGGCCAGAGCCGCCATCGACGCGGCCTGATCCGGATCTTCCGACACGGCGCAGGCGGCAATATAAACGGCGGAAATCGCTGCTTCATTGGCCACCATCATGTCGGCTAACTGATGTTTGACCGCCTGAAAACTGCCGATGGCACGGCCAAATTGAACGCGCTCACGGGCATACTCCACTGTTGCCGCCAGACACTCCTGGGCGGCACCAACGGCTTCCGCCGCAAGCGCGATACGGGCCAGATTGAAGCCCGCTTCAAAAGCATCTGCTACCGCTTCACCCTGGGCCAGAACGAAATCTGCCAGCGTCGCGGCATCAGACACCTCAACATGGCCCATACGCCGCGTCTGATCGATCATCGGCACTGCAGTCACGTTCAATCCAGGGAATTCGCCCGGTTGCTCGGCCTCCACAACGTATGCGGTAGCGGCAGCAGCATCTTCAAGAATCATCAGATCAGCGTTTGCGGCGTCCAGCACAAACTGCGCTTTACCATCGACGAGGCGCCCTACAGCGCATACCACGGCGCCGCTGGCAATGCGTGCAAGGGGGCCCTGCTGTTCCAGCGCGCCAAGCACGCCCACGCTCAGCACAGCAGTACTCAAAAGCGGCGAAGGCAGCAGCGTCTTGCCAAGCTGCTCGAATACCAATGCCATCTCCACCATCGACAACCCCTGCCCGCCGGCAGATTCCGGAACCAGCAGAGCGCACAGGCCCAGTTCGCAGGCCATGGATTGCCAGGTCTCGGACAGATGGCCCGGCGCGGATTCCATCGCCTGGCGCACCCGTTCACTGGTACCCTCGTTACGGGCGAATTCCTCGATCATCGAGGCGATCATTTTCTGTTCTTCGGTAAACTCGAATTGCACGAAAATTCCTCTGTTGGATAAGCGGCCAGATCACATCAGGGCCAACAATAAACCATTTGCGCATTTTTTGTGTAAATTTTAGCGAATAATGATATATTTTAGACGATTTTTTATCAAAACACATTTTCAGACTCGTTCTAGCGCTACTCATTGACGCTTATAAGGGACGCGCACAAGGGAGGAATCCATGTCCAGCAACACTCCAGCTGAAGCCAAGTGGACCGTCGACCTGCTCGTGGTCGGTTCCGGTGCCGGCGCACTCACCGCCGCCACTACCGCCGCTGAACTCGGCCTCGATGTCATGGTGATTGAAAAAGGCCACCTGTGGGGCGGTACCTCGGCAACCTCCGGGGGCACGTTGTGGATCCCATGTACCCGACATATGGCACAAGCGGGCTTACCCGATTCAGCTGAGGATGCTTTTGCCTACCTGAAAGGCCTCATCGGTGACGAAGTACCCGAGAGCAAACTGCAGGCCTATATCGAAAACGCCAGCAGAATGTTGCACTTCCTGGAAGACAAATGTGGCGCGCAATTCCGCTGCGTGCAGTACGCCGACTACCATATGGATCTGCCCGGCGCCAAGGAAAACCGCTCGCACGAACCTCTGCCCATCACCGCCAGCAGACTGGGCCGGCACTACAGCACTCTGCAGCCCATGCATCAGGCCGCCCAGGCATTCGGCCGCGTTAACTGGACCATCGGCGAAGCGCGCCCGATGATCACCAAGCGGCCAGGCTGGATGTGGACCACACTCAAAGTCATGGCTCGTTACTACCTGGATTTACCTCAGCGCTACCGCACCACCAAAGACCGGCGACTGACTGCCGGCAACTCGCTGCTCGGCCAGCTCAGGACAGCATTGAACGAACGCAAGGTACCCCTGCGTCTTGGAATTTCTCTCAAAGAACTCATAAGAGAAGGCGACGCCATCACTGGTGCGATAGTCGATTACGCGGGTGAACCCGTCCGCATCAAGGCAAATCGCGGCGTGGTTCTGGCCGCCGGCGGCTTTGAACGCAACGCCGAAATGCGCGAAAAGAATTTCATTTCCCAATCCTCGCCGCAATGGAGTGGCTCCCAGGGCAACAACACGGGGGATGCGATTTCAGCAGCAGAACAAGCCGGCGCACAACTGGAGTTCATGGACAGCGCCTGGTGGGCGCCCGCGATGAAACTGGGTGATGAAGACCGCGCCCGACCGATGTTCGTGGAACGGGCGCTGCCCGGTTGCATCATCGTCAACCAGCAGGGCAAGCGCTACATGAATGAGTCCGCCTCCTACCACGTGGCCGGCGGCGAGATGATGCGACGCAATTCAGACACCTGTTCCACCATACCGTCATGGTTCATTTTCGACGCCAGATACCGTGGCGAATATCCGGTAGGTCCGCTGCTGCCCGGACCGCCGTCGACGGACGGCATGGTCAAGAGCAGCATGAAAGACATACTGCACCGCGGCAGCACCATCGCCGAACTGGCCGGTAAAATAGGTGTGAATGCCCAGGTACTGGAGGAAACGTTCAGCCGCTTCAATGAATTTGCTGAACAAGGCGAAGACCCGGACTTCCAGCGCGGCGTAAATGGCTATGACCGTTACTACGGCGACCCGCGTAACACTCCCAATCCCTGTCTGGCGCCGCTGGCCAAGGCGCCGTTTTACGCGGTAAAGATATTCCCGGGAGACATCGGTACCAAGGGCGGCGTGCTCACCAACGAAAACGGTCAGGCCATCGACACCGCAGGCAGTCCGATCCGCGGGCTTTATGCCATCGGCAACAGTTCTGCATCAGTGATGGGGCGCACCTATCCCGGCGCCGGGTCAACGCTCGGGCCAGCCATGACGTTCGGCTATCTGGCTGCCCACCACGCCGCACAGACCAACGGCTGATCAACAGGTTAATACACACAGGCTGATAGATATGAACCACCCTCATTCCCTCGAAGGCAAAGTCGCAATCGTTACGGGTGCTGCCCGAGGCATAGGCCATGCCATCGCCCATGGCTTCATCGAAGCAGGTGCGCAGCACGTGGTCTGCGCCGATATCATCAGCGAAAATGCAGCCTCCCCGCCCGATCATGGTATGCGATCTGCGATACTGGATGTGCGGGATGAAGCTCAGTGGCAGGAACTGGCGCAGCAGACCGTCAGCGAGCACGGCCAGATCGACATTCTGGTCAACAATGCAGGCGTACTGGCCTTCGGACTGGTGGAAGAAACCGACCCCGACGAGTTCCGCAGACTGATGGATGTAAACGTAACCGGTACCTTTCTCGGTATGCGCGCCGTCATCCCCCACATGAAAGCCGCGGGCAGCGGAGCCATCGTCAACATCTCTTCAGCCTCGGGTATGCTGCCCAGCAATTTCGTCAGCGCCTATGCGGCCAGCAAATTCGCGGTAAGGGGTTTGAGCCGGGCGTCAGCGCTGGAGCTCGGGCCACACGGCATTCGCGTGAACACCGTACACCCTGGTGGCGTCAACACTCCGATGACCAACCCGGGCAATGCACCACAGCAGGATCTCGACAGCGGTTTTGGCTTCGTCGCTATGCAGCGGGGCTGCCAACCCGAAGAAATCGCCGCGGCAGTAACCTACCTGGCCTCAGACGCAGCAGCCTACTGCAACGGCACCGAGCTGGTTATCGACGGCGGCATGACCACCGGCGTTTACTTTCCCGGTCTGCCCGGCTCACCCGTCTGAAACTCCCGCGGAAACACCAATGAACAAACGTTTCGACCACCTGACCAACCCCGGACGCATCGGCTCACTGGAGTTGAAAAACCGCATGGTGGTCACCGCTATGG
>CAYMUT010000063.1:11387-15334 GCA_964393625.1 uncultured Pseudomonadales bacterium | reverse complement strand
AATCGTCCCCACGTTTACGTGCGGCTTAGTTCTTTCAAATTTCTCTTTGGCCATTGAGGTTCCTTAAGGATTTAGGTTTATCTGTTGGTTAGCTTTTCGAAGATTGTGGGAGGTACTTCAGCGTACTTGTCAAACTCCATGGTGTAAGTTGCGCGCCCCTGGGTCGAAGAACGCAGATCGGTCGAATAACCGAACATTTCCGCCAGCGGCACTTCAGCGCGCACAACTTTACCCGCCGGGTTTTCATCCATGCCCGAGATCATGCCGCGGCGCCGGTTGAGATCGCCGACCACATCGCCGAGGTAGTCTTCCGGGGTTACCACCTCGACGCTCATGACGGGTTCCAGCAGCACCGCATCGGCAGCCATCGCACCTTCGCGCATGGCCATAGAACCGGCGATCTTGAACGCCATTTCCGATGAATCGACGTCGTGGAACGAGCCGTCGTACAGGGTCGCCTTCACGCCAATCAGCGGGTAACCGGCCACTACACCGTTCTGCATCTGCTCCTGTATGCCCTTGTTGACGGCCGGAATGTACTCTTTCGGTACTGCGCCACCGACAATCTCATCAACGAATTCGTATTCGTAGTTGCCGTCTTCGTCTGTATGAGGCTCGAGTTTGACCCATACATGACCATATTGTCCGCGGCCGCCGGTCTGGCGCACGAACTTGGCTTCCTGCTCCACAGTTGCGCGAATGGTTTCGCGGTAGGCAACCTGGGGTTTACCGATATTCGCTTCCACGCTGAACTCACGCTTCATGCGATCGACGATGATGTCCAGGTGCAGTTCACCCATGCCTGAGATGATCACCTGGCCGGTTTCCTCATCGGTTTCCACACGGAACGACGGGTCTTCCTGGGCAAGCTTGCTCAGCGCAACGCCCATTTTTTCCTGATCAGCTACTGAACGGGGTTCCACCGCTACGGATATCACCGGTTCCGGGAATTCCATGCGTTCCAGCGTGATGGGTTTGTTCTGGGCACAAAGGGTTTCACCTGTAGTGACGTCTTTAAGGCCAATGGCCGCAGCGATGTCACCGGCGCGAACTTCCTTGATCTCATTGCGATGGTTGGAGTGCATCTGCACCATACGCCCGATACGTTCCTTGCGGCCCTTGATCGGGTTGTACACCTGGTCGCCGGTATTGAGCACGCCGGAATACACGCGGAAAAACGTAAGCGTGCCCACAAATGGGTCGGTAGCGATCTTGAACGCCAGTGCTGCGAAGGGCGCTTCGTCGTCCGCAGGGCGGGTATCTAAGCTATCGTCGTCCAACGCGCCTTCAATGGCTTTCACTTCCGTGGGCGCAGGCAGGTATTCGATGACCGCATCGAGCATGGCCTGCACGCCCTTGTTCTTGAATGCCGAGCCGCACAGCGCCGGAACGATCTCATTCCCCAGGGTGCGGATTCTTATACCTGCTTTGATCTCCTCGGGGGTCAATTCACCTTCTTCGAGGTACTTCTCCATGAGTTCTTCATTGGCTTCGGCGGCGGCTTCCACCATCTGCTCGCGGTACTCCTCGGCAAGTTGCCGCATATCGGCCGGTAGTTCTTCTTCCTCATAGCTGAGGCCCTGGTCATCTTCGCTCCAGATAATGGCCTTCATCTTGATCAGGTCGATGACCCCGCGGAAATTCTCTTCTGCGCCGATGGAAAGCTGCACAGGCACCGGTGTGGAACCCAGGCGGTCTTTGATCTGCTCGACCACACGCAGAAAGTCCGCGCCCTGGCGGTCCATCTTGTTGACGAACACCATGCGTGGTACTTCGTATTTGTTAGCCTGACGCCAAACCGTTTCGGACTGGGGTTCTACACCGGAGGTGCCACAGAACACCACCACGGCGCCATCGAGTACGCGCAGACTGCGCTCAACTTCGATAGTGAAATCCACGTGGCCCGGTGTGTCGATGATATTGATGCGGTGTTCATCGAACTGCTGGTTCATGCCCCGCCAGAAACAGGTGGTAGCGGCAGAGGTAATGGTTATGCCCCGCTCCTGCTCCTGTTCCATCCAGTCCATGGTGGCAGCACCATCGTGCACCTCACCAATTTTGTGGGACAACCCAGTATAGAACAGCACCCGCTCGGTGGTGGTGGTCTTTCCGGCATCGACATGCGCGACAATGCCGATGTTGCGGTATCTGCTGATGGGAGTTGATCTAGCCATGGCGGATCACCGGCCGCACTGTCGACGTGTGGGTTGGATATGCTTGAAGGCGTTAGTACCTGTAGTGGGCGAATGCCTTGTTGGCGTCGGCCATGCGATGGGTATCTTCCTTTTTCTTCACGGCTGAACCGCGACCTTCGTTGGCATCCATCAGTTCGCCGGCCAGGCGGGCAGCCATGGACTTTTCGCTGCGATTACGTGCGCTGTCGACCAGCCAACGCATGGCCAGTGCAGTACGACGTGAAGCACGAACCTCCACCGGCACCTGATAGGTGGCGCCACCGACACGGCGAGACTTCACCTCCACCAGCGGTGCGATGGATTCCAATGCGTTTTCGAATACTTCAACCGGATCTGCGCTGCCGTCGCGCTCCACGATACGGTCAAATGCGCCGTAAACGATGCGCTCAGCAACGGCTTTCTTACCGCTGACCATCACATGGTTGATGAACTTGGCGACAGTCTGATTATGGAATTTCGGATCAGGAAGGATTTCGCGCTTGGCGACGACACGACGACGTGGCATTTAACTTTTCTCCTAGCTTCTTTAGAAGCCCTTCAGGTTGAGCCCCCAACCCGGGGACCTTACTGAGAATGTTTCAAATTCTATTTCGGGCGCTTGGTACCATACTTGGAGCGACCCTGCTTACGATCAGCCACCCCTGAAGTATCCAGGGTGCCGCGAACTGTGTGGTAACGAACACCGGGCAGGTCCTTTACACGACCACCGCGGATCAATATCACGGAGTGTTCCTGCAGGTTGTGGCCTTCACCGCCGATGTATGACGTAACTTCATAGCCGTTGGTAAGGCGTACGCGACATACCTTGCGCAGCGCAGAATTCGGCTTCTTCGGCGTGGTGGTGTATACACGGGTGCATACGCCACGACGCTGCGGACACGCCTGCAGTGCGGGGACGATGTTCTTGACGACCTTTCTCTTGCGTGGTTTACGAACCAGCTGGCTTATTGTTGCCATAACCTACTATTAACCTACTCTTAACTCTTAACCTGTTGTTTAAACAGGGACCCGAATCGCGGGGCGCGAATTGTATGCGCACCACCGCGATTAAACAAGACCCTGCGGTTCGGGGGCCGAGGAATAAACTCCTACTCCTCTTCATCTCCCGCCGGCGCATCACTGGCTGCCGAAGTCGCCTCGTCATGAGCAGACAGCGCCTCGGTCAGTGCCAGTTCCACTTCATCAGCAGATGGGCCCATGGCCGCGCTCAGTTCTTCCTCACGACGACGCTTACGGTCTTTGTGATACGTAAGCCCTGTGCCCGCCGGGATCAGTCGGCCAACCACAACGTTTTCCTTCAGGCCGCGCAAGTAGTCCTGCTTGCCGGTAACCGCCGCTTCGGTGAGGACCCGGGTGGTCTCCTGGAAAGATGCCGCTGAAATGAACGACTCGGTCGCCAGAGACGCCTTGGTGATACCCAGAAGAATGCGCTGGAACTGAGCCTTCTCTTTGCCTTCGGCTTCGAGCTGGGCGTTGATCTCACGCGCCGCGGTGTACTCCATCTGCTCACCACGAATCAGGTCGGACTCACCACCACGCAGCACCTCGACCTTGCGCAGCATCTGGCGAACGATCACCTCGATGTGCTTGTCGTTGATGGTCACACCCTGCAGGCGGTAAACCTCCTGGATCTCGTTGACGATGTACCTGGCAAGCTCCTCAACACCCTGCAGACGCAGAATGTCATGAGCAGACAACGGACCATCGCAGACGACTTCGCCCTTCTCTACCTGTTCGCCGTCGAACACACCA
>CAYMUT010000063.1:0-11377 GCA_964393625.1 uncultured Pseudomonadales bacterium | reverse complement strand
CAATCGTGCGCCACTTCGGAATCAGGGTTTCTACCGGATCGCTGTCCGCCGGCGTAATCACCAGACGACGCTTGCCCTTGGTTTCTTTACCGAAACTTACGGTACCCGTGGTCTCAGCAAGAATGGCCGGCTCTTTCGGCTTACGCGCTTCAAACAGGTCGGCAACCCTTGGCAGACCACCCGTGATGTCGCGGGTCTTGGAACCTTCCTGAGGAATCCGCGCGATGATGTCACCGACACCGATATGCGCAGCATCATCAAGGTTAAGTATCGCGCTGGGCGGCATGAAGTAGTTGGCGGGAACGTCAGTACCGGGCAGATTGATCTGATTGCCCTTACCGTCGGTAAGACGAACTGCAGGACGCAGATCTTTGGCCGCGCTGGGGCGATCTTTCGGGTCGAGCACGCTGATGTTGGTCAGACCGGTAAGTTCGTCGGTCTGACGATTGACAGACAGCCCTTCTTCCATCTCATGATACTCGACGGTACCGGAAACTTCGGAGACGATCGGGTGTGTGTGGGGGTCCCACTGCGCGATGACCTGACCCGCTTCCACCAAATCATCGTCGCTGACGGAAATAACGGCACCATAAGGCAGCTTGTAGCGCTCACGCTCACGTCCGTGTTCGTCTGCCACGGCGATTTCACCGGAGCGGGACACCGCCACGAGTTCGCCGGATTCACGTGTCACGGTTTTCAGGTTGTGCAGGCGGATAGTGCCATTCTGCTTGACCTGGATGTTGTCTACTGCAGTCGCCCGGGATGCCGCACCACCAATGTGGAAGGTACGCATGGTCAGCTGAGTACCCGGTTCGCCGATCGATTGGGCCGCGATAACACCCACGCTTTCACCAACGTTAACTTCGTGGCCTCGTGCCAGATCACGACCATAACACTTCGCACATACGCCGTAGGGCGCTTCACAGGTAATGGCGCTGCGCACCCACATTTCGTCGATACCCAGTTCTTCCAGACTGTCGATCCAGGCTTCATCGATCATCGTTCCAGCGGCAATCATGCAGCTTTTACCGTCAACATCCAGCACGTCGGCAGCGACCACACGACCCAGTACCCGATCACCCAGAGGCTCAACCACGTCACCGCCTTCGATGATAGCCATGGTGTGCAGACCCTGGTCGGTGCCGCAGTCGATGTCGGTAATGACCACGTCCTGCGCGACGTCCACCAGACGCCGGGTCAGATAACCGGAGTTAGCGGTCTTCAGCGCAGTATCGGCCAGACCCTTTCGTGCACCGTGGGTCGAGATGAAGTACTCGTTTACCGTGAGACCTTCGCGGAAGTTCGCGGTGATGGCATTTTCGATGATGCTGCCGTCAGGACGGGTCATCAGACCACGCATGCCGGCCAGCTGACGAATCTGCGCTGGAGAACCCCGAGCGCCTGAGTCAGCGTATATGTACACCGAGTTGAAGGAGTCCTGCTGTTCCTCTTCACCTTTTCGGTTAGTAATGTTCTCCGTGGAGATACCTTCCATCATCGAACGCGCCACCAGATCGTTGGCGCGGGACCAGATGTCGACCACCTTGTTGTACTTCTCACCCTGAGTCACAAGACCTGAAGCATACTGAGACTCAATCTCGGCAACTTCCGTCTCGGCTTCGCCGATGATGGTGGTCTTATCTTCAGGAATAACGAAGTCTTCAACGCCAATGGATGCACCAGACGCTGTTGAATGGGCAAAGCCGGTGTACATCAGCTGGTCAGCAAAGATCACCGTGTCTTTCAAACCGCAACGACGGTAGCAGTCGTTGATCAGGTTAGAGATGGCCTTCTTGTCCATCGCCTTATTGACCATGCCGTAGGGCAGCGTCTTCGGCACGATGTTGTACAGCAGCGCTCGGCCTACTGTGGTTTCGTACAGATTACGGGTCACTTCCAGCTTGCCGTCTTCGTTGACCACGTGCTCTTCGATGCGCGCTTTCACCTTGGCATGCAGGCTCACCTGTTGTGCGTGGTAGGCACGATGAACTTCTTCTGCATCGGCAAATACCGCACCCTCACCAGGCTCATTCACCTTGGCGCGGGTCATGTAGTACACGCCCAGCACCACGTCTTGAGACGGTACGATGATGGGTTCACCGCTGGCGGGCGACAGGATGTTGTTGGTAGACATCATCAGCGCACGGCTTTCCAGCTGAGCTTCCAGAGTCAGCGGGACGTGTACCGCCATCTGGTCGCCGTCAAAGTCGGCGTTGTAGGCCGCACACACCAGCGGGTGCAGCTGAATGGCCTTCCCTTCGATGAGCACCGGCTCAAACGCCTGAATACCCAGACGGTGCAGGGTAGGCGCCCGATTGAGCAGCACAGGGTGCTCCCGAATCACTTCAGCGAGAATATCCCAAACCTCGGCGGTTTCGCGCTCGACCATTTTTTTGGCTGCCTTGATGGTCGTAGCCAGTTGGCGATCTTCGAGCTTGCCGAAGATGAACGGCTTGAACAGTTCCAGCGCCATCTTCTTGGGCAGGCCACACTGATGCAGTTTCAACGTCGGTCCAACCACGATCACCGAGCGACCGGAGTAGTCCACCCGCTTACCCAGCAGGTTCTGGCGGAACCGGCCCTGCTTGCCCTTGATCATGTCGGCCAGGGACTTGAGCGGGCGCTTGTTGGAGCCGGTGATGGCACGGCCGCGGCGGCCGTTATCCAGCAGCGCGTCTACTGATTCCTGCAGCATCCGCTTTTCGTTGCGTACGATAATGTCCGGCGCAGACAGGTCGAGCAGACGATTGAGACGGTTATTACGGTTGATGACGCGGCGGTACAGATCGTTGAGATCTGAAGTCGCAAAGCGGCCGCCATCCAGCGGTACCAGCGGACGCAGATCCGGCGGCAGTACCGGCAGCACCGTCATGACCATCCACTCCGGCTTGTTGCCGGACTTGACGAAAGCCTCCATCAGCTTCAATCGCTTGGAGAACTTTTTGATTTTGGTTTCAGAGTTGGTGGCCGGAATCTCTTCGCGCAGATGAGCGATCTCGCCATCCATGTCGAGATTGATCAGCAATTCCTGCACCGCTTCAGCACCCATGCGGGCATCGAAGTCGTCACCGAACTCTTCAAGTTTGGCGTAGTACTCCTCATCGGTTAGCAGCTGACCGATTTCCAGATCGGTCATGCCCGGGTCGATGACCACAAAGGATTCGAAGTACAGCACCCGCTCGATATCACGCAGAGTCATATCCAGCAGCAGGCCGATTCGTGACGGCAGAGATTTCAGGAACCAGATGTGCGCCGTGGGGCAGGCCAGTTCGATGTGGCCCATACGCTCCCGGCGTACCTTGGTCAGGGTGACTTCGACGCCACACTTCTCACAGATCACACCACGGTGCTTGAGGCGCTTGTACTTGCCGCACAGGCACTCGTAGTCCTTTACCGGGCCGAAGATACGGGCACAGAACAGACCGTCGCGCTCGGGCTTGAAGGTACGGTAGTTTATGGTTTCAGGCTTCTTCACCTCGCCGAATGACCATGAGCGGATCATTTCCGGCGATGCCAGACCAATACGCAGGGCGTCGAAATCATCAACACTACCCTGGGCTTTCAGCAGATTAAGTAAGTCTTTCAAGATCTTTCCTCCTGGCTATGGGTAGCGTTAGTCAGTTTCCAGTTCAATGTTGATGCCTAAAGATCGAATCTCTTTCACCAGTACATTGAATGATTCCGGCATGCCCGGTTCCATCTCGTAATTACCGTCGACGATGTTCTTATACATCTTGGTACGACCGGTAACGTCGTCAGATTTGACCGTGAGCATTTCCTGCAGGGTGTATGCAGCGCCGTATGCCTCGAGGGCCCAAACTTCCATCTCACCGAAGCGCTGGCCGCCGAACTGGGCCTTACCACCCAGCGGCTGCTGGGTAACCAGGCTGTAGGAACCGGTTGAGCGGGCGTGCATCTTGTCGTCCACCAGGTGGTTCAGCTTGAGCATGTACATATACCCCAGGGTCGTAGGTCGATCAAAGGGATCGCCGGTACGACCGTCGTAGAGCTGGGCCTGACCCGAGGCCGGCAGACCTGCAAGTTCCAGCACGCCCTTGATTTCATCTTCCGTAGCACCATCAAAGGCTGGCGTTGCCATGGGCACGCCGCCCGTGAGGTTACCGGCCATCTCCAGTACTTCAGCATCACTCAGCGCGGAAAGATCTTCCTTCGCCGGGCCAACCTGGTTGTACACTTTTTCAAGAAACTCGCGAATCTCGGCTACCGCACGCTGCTGTTCCAGCATCTCATTGATGCGCTCGCCAACGCCGCGTGCCGCCCAGCCGAGGTGGGTCTCGAGTACCTGGCCCACGTTCATGCGCGAAGGCACGCCCAATGGGTTAAGGACAATGTCTACCGGCTCGCCGTGCTCGTCGAAAGGCATGTCTTCAACCGGCATGATCACCGAGATCACACCCTTGTTACCATGACGGCCAGCCATTTTGTCACCAGGCTGAATGCGGCGCTTGATGGCGAGGTAAACCTTGACGATCTTCAGTACGCCAGGCGCCAGGTCGTCACCGGTCTCCAGCTTGGTGCGCTTGTCGGCATAAACGGCGTCGAGTGCCTCTTTACGCTCTTTGAGCTGGGCTTCGGCGGTTTCCAGCGTGGTATTGAGGCCGTCGTCCTGCATGCGGATCTTGAACCAGTCATCCGCCGCCAGGCCGCTCAGGTACTCTTCGGTAATGGTCAGACCCTTGCTCTGGTCCGGCGCGCTAGCTGCTTTCTTACCCGTCAGGGCACGCTGCAGGCGTTCGTAGGTGGCGGCTTCGACAATGCGATACTCATCGTCGAGGTCTTTGCGGATCTGCACCAGCTGGGCACGCTCAATGTCCCTGGCGCGCTGGTCTTTTTCCACACCATCGCGGGTGAAGACCTGCACGTCGATGACGGTGCCTTTCACGCTGGTGGGAACGCGCAGCGACGTATCTTTAACGTCGGACGCCTTCTCACCGAAGATGGCGCGCAGCAGTTTTTCTTCCGGCGTGAGCTGAGTTTCGCCCTTGGGCGTTACCTTGCCAACCAGTATGTCGCCAGCGCCGACTTCCGCACCGATGTAAACAATGCCCGACTCATCGAGCTTGCCCAGGGCGCCTTCACCGACATTGGGAATATCACAGGTAATTTCTTCCGGGCCGAGCTTGGTGTCTCGGGCAATACAGGTCAGTTCCTGAATGTGGATACTGGTGAAGCGATCTTCCTGAACCACACGCTCGGAAACCAGAATCGAGTCTTCAAAGTTATAACCATTCCAAGGCATGAAGGCGATGCGCATGTTCTGGCCCAGGGCCAGTTCACCCATATCGACGCTGGGGCCGTCCGCCAGGGTATCGCCGCGGGCGATGATGTCGCCGGGCTTCACCAGCGGACGCTGATTGATACAGGTGTTCTGGTTGGAGCGAGTGAACTTGGTCAGGTTGTAGATATCTACACCCGCTTCACCGGCCTTGGTTTCAGCATCGGCGACACGTACCACGATACGACCTGCATCGACACTGTCGACCACACCGCCGCGACCGGCGATGACGCACACACCCGAGTCACGAGCCACATCGCGCTCCATGCCGGTGCCTACCAGCGGCTTATCGGCGCGCAGGGTCGGTACGGCCTGACGCTGCATGTTGGAGCCCATCAGCGCTCGGTTGGCGTCGTCGTGCTCAAGAAACGGAATCAGTGATGCAGCGACCGATACCACCTGCTTGGGTGATACGTCCATGAAATTCACGTTTTCCGCGGCGGTCTTGGTGAATTCGTTCTGATGACGCACGTCCACCAGATCGCCATCGAACTGGCCTTTGTCATTGAGCGGCGCGCTGGCCTGAGCGATCACGTAGTTGGCTTCGTCGATGGCAGACAGGTATTCGATTTCGTCGGTAACGGCGCCCTTGACGACTTTACGATACGGAGATTCCAGGAAGCCGTATTCGTTGGTGCGCGCGTAGGTTGCCAGCGAGTTGATCAAACCGATGTTCGGACCTTCAGGCGTTTCGATCGGGCATACACGGCCATAGTGGGTCGGGTGTACGTCGCGGACTTCGAAGCCGGCTCTTTCCCGGGTCAGGCCGCCCGGCCCGAGGGCAGAAACCCGGCGCTTATGGGTGACTTCCGACAATGGGTTGTTCTGGTCCATGAACTGCGACAACTGAGAGGAACCGAAGAATTCCTTGATCGCCGCGGCGACCGGCTTGGCGTTGATCATGTCCTGAGGCATCAGGCCTTCGGACTCCGCCAGGCTCAGACGCTCCTTGACAGCGCGCTCAACGCGGATCACGCCGACGCGGAAGGCGTTCTCGGCCATTTCACCAACGGAGCGCACACGCCGGTTACCCAGGTGGTCGATATCGTCCACGGACCCTTTACCGTTGCGGATGTTTACCAGGGTCTTCAGCACGTCGACGATATCTTCGCGCGACAGCGTGCCTTCGCCTTCGATTTCATCACGGCCGAGGCGACGATTGAACTTCATGCGGCCAACCGCCGAAAGATCGTACCGCTCGGTGGAGAAAAACAGATTGTTGAACAGGTTTTCCGCCGCTTCCTTGGTCGGCGGCTCACCCGGGCGCATCATACGGTAGATCTCTACCAGCGCTTCCAGCTTGGTGCTGGTCGCATCAATGCGCAGGGTATCGGCAATGAACGGTCCGCAATCGAGGTCGTTGGTGTAAATGGTATCGATTTCTTTGACACCCAGCTCGAAGAACTTCTCGAGCACTTCCTCAGTGACAATCGTGTTGCAGGGTACAGCTACCTCGCCGGTTGATGCGTCGACGATGTCTTTAGCCGTGGCGCGTTCCAGCATGTATTCGCGCGGCACAGCCATGGCTTTAACGCCGGTTTCTTCCAGTTGCCGCACATGGCGCGCGGTAACGCGGCGGCCCACTTCGACAATGGTATTGCCTTTGCCATCGGTGATGTCGAATGACGCCACGTCGCCGCGCAGGCGATCAGCAACCAGCTTGACTTTAATCTCTTCACCCTTGATATAGAAGGTGTCGGTGTCGAAGAACAGCGCGAGGATCTCTTCGGAAGTGTATTCCAGGGCGCGCAGGATGATGGTCGCAGGGAGCTTGCGACGGCGGTCGATGCGCACGAATACACAGTCTTTCGGATCGAATTCGAAATCGAGCCAGGAACCACGGTAAGGAATGACCCGGGCATTGTAGAGCAGCTTACCCGAAGAGTGGGTCTTGCCGCGGTCGTGATCGTAGAACACACCGGGAGAACGGTGCAGCTGCGATACCACCACGCGCTCGGTTCCGTTGATGACGAAGGTACCGTTGTCGGTCATGAGCGGGATCTCGCCCATGTACACTTCCTGCTCTTTTACATCCTTAACGGATTTGTTGGAAGATTCCTTATCGTAAATAATGAGCCTTACTTTCACCCGCAGCGGTGCCGCGTAGGTGATGCTGCGCAGAACACACTCTTTGACGTCGAACGCCGGCTCACCGAGCCGATAATCCACATATTCCAGCGCCGCGCTACCTGAATAGCTGACAATCGGGAATACCGAGCGGAACGCCGAGTGCAGGCCGGACTCGTCGCGATCGGTCGCGTCTGCGTCTGTCTGCAGGAAGTTGTTGTAAGAATCGACCTGTATGGCGAGCAGATAGGGCAGCCCCATCGACTCGGACAATCGACCGAAATCCTTACGAATGCGCTTTTTCTCAGTAAAGCTATACGCCATGCGAATCTCCCACGCGGTTTACGCGTTGCATTTGCGAATGAAGGTGGGCTTTATTTCACCCAACCACAAAAGGCCGGCGCCCCAGGATGTACATCCTGGAGCCCAGCCAATCGTTGCGACAGATGAACTCAAGTAAACGTTACTTGAGCTCAACCGCTGCGCCAGCTTCTTCCAGCTGCTTCTTGAAGTCTTCAGCTTCGTCCTTGCTTGCACCCTCTTTAACCGGGGAAGGCGCTTCATCGACCAGTGCCTTGGCTTCTTTGAGACCCAGCCCGGTGATCGCACGAACGGCTTTGATGACATTTACTTTCTTGTCACCAGCGCCAGCCAGGATCACGTCGAACTCGTCCTTCTCTTCAGCCGCTGCACCGCCAGCGTCACCGCCAGCTGCAGCCGGGGCCGCCGCTACTGCAGCCGCCGCCGATACACCGAATTTCTCTTCCATTGCAGAAACGAGCTCTACGACATCCATAACGCTCATTTCTGCGATCGCATTCAAAACATCATCTTTGGACAATGCCATTTTCAGTCTCCTAGTAACTAACTATCGAACCTTTGGTTCTCTTTGAGTAAGTGTTGGCTAATAAAACGATCAGCCTTCCGCCTCTTTTTGCTCTTTGATGGCGGCAACCGTACGAACCAGCTTGCCCGGCACCTCGTTAATGGTGCGAGCCAGCTTGGTCACCGGTGCGATCATCACAGACATGAGCAGGGCGCGCGCTTCGTCCAGGGTCGGGAGCTTGGCAACCCGATCGATCTGATCAGCGGCGATCAACTCACCACCGATGGACAAAGCTCTAACTTCCAATGCGTCAAGCTCTTTTGCGTAGTCTTTCAACAACCGCGCCGCAGAGCCAGGGTCTTCGGTGGAAAACGCCAGCAGGCTCGGACCCACCAGGGTCTCGTCCAGACAGGCGTAATCCGTCCCTTCCACGGCTCTTTTGGCCAGCGTGTTGCGTACCACTCGCAGGTAAACGCCGGATTCACGCGCCTTGGCACGCATTTCCGTCATTTCTGCAACGGTCAGACCACGATAGTCTGCAACGACTGCCGACAAAGCAGATGCGGCGACCTCGTTCACTTCAGCAACAATCTGCTGCTTTTGCTCGAGCCCTAATGCCACTTGCTTCTCCTACGTTTAGACACCGTTGACGGTGTCTGGCTAACTAAGACGTAGCCCTTTGTTACTGAGTAGACCGTGCCGGGCGATCCCACAGCATTGAATATTTCCAATGCCGCGACCCCGCCGGGGTTGTCGACTTTTCACTTGAGCACGCCGTCTACGCCAGGTTCCATCTTTATCAAGATGTCATTTAATCGCGGTCTTTCGACTCGAGTTTGTGGGCCAAGCCCGCAAAACCCGGTAAGCGATTCCCTCAGGGAAATCGCGACCGCGACCTGGACGGTTTTTGACGACCATAGCCGCTTACTGCGCGGCTAAGTCTCCAAAACTCTCTCCTCGATCAGACTTCCAGTGACGCCTGATCAATGGCAACACCTGGCCCCATGGTGGTAGACAGGGTTACCTTCTGCAAAAAAACACCCTTGGCCGAAGCAGGCTTCGCCTTCTTCAGATCTGCCAGCAGTGCCTCTACATTCTCTTTGATGGCGCCGGCCTCAAAACCAACCTGGCCAACGCTGCCATGAATGATACCGGCTTTGTCGGTACGGAACTGCACCTGGCCCGCTTTGGCATTCTGCACAGCCGTGGCCACGTCAGGGGTTACTGTGCCGGTCTTGGGGTTGGGCATCAGGCCGCGGGGACCCAGAATCTTGCCCAGTTGACCGACAATACGCATGGCGTCCGGCGTTGCGATAACCACGTCGAAATCCAGATTGCCACCCTTGATCTGCTCACCCAGGTCTTCGAAACCAACCACGTCCGCGCCGGCTTCGGTGGCCTTTTCGGCGTTTTCACCCTGTGCGAATACCGCAACGCGAACGGATTTGCCCGTGCCATGGGGCAACGTCGTTGCGCCACGAACTACCTGGTCCGATTTACGCGGGTCGACACCAAGATTGATAGAAACGTCGAAAGACTCCTTGAACTTGGTCTTCGACAGGTCATTGAGCAGGCTGACCGCTTCGTCGATGGCATAGGCCTTTTCGGCGTCGATCTTCTCTGCAATGGCGCGCATACGCTTGGTCATCTTAGCCATTATTCTACACCCTCCACTTCGATACCCGACGCGCGCGCGGTGCCGGCGATGGTGCGCACGGCAGCGTCCATATCGGCGGCGGTCAGGTCAGGCATTTTCACCGTGGCGATTTCTTCAAGCTGGGCACGGGTAACCTTAGCAACTTTATGGGTATTGGGGGTCGGGCTGCCCTTGCTTATCTTGGCCGCCTTCTGCAGCAGTACTGCTGCTGGCGGTGTCTTGGTGATAAAGGTAAAGCTGCGATCAGCATATACGGTAATGACCACCGGAATCGGCAGACCCTGTTCCATGGACTGGGTCTGGGCATTGAACGCCTTACAGAAATCCATGATGTTGACCCCGTGCTGACCCAGCGCGGGGCCCACCGGCGGGCTCGGGTTAGCCTGACCTGCAGGGACCTGCAGCTTGATGTAGGCTTCTACTTTTTTAGCCACTTGCTATCTCCTTGTGGGTGCAAACGTGCGGCGCTTCACGAGCGCCATGCACTCCCCGGTTGCATTTAAAGGCGATTAGGCCTTTTCTACCTGGCCGAAGTCCAGCTCAACGGGCGTAGACCGGCCAAAAATGGTGACCGCGACCTGCAGGCGGTTCTTTTCGTAGTTGACCTCTTCAACCACTCCATTGAAATCGTTAAATGGACCATCTATGACCCTGACAATCTCACCAGGTTCAAATACGGTCTTGGGCGTTGCCTTTTCACTGCCTGCGGCAACGCGGTCGAGAATGGCCGCAGCCTCTCGGTCGGTAAGCGGCGCAGGCTGATCTGCCTTACCGCCAATGAACCCCATTACGCGCGGGGTTTCTTTCACCAGGTGCCAGCTATCGTCGTTCAGTTCCATCTCGACCAGCACGTAGCCCGGGAAGAACTTACGCTCGCTGCGACGCTTCTGGCCGGCACGCATCTCCACCACCTCTTCGGTAGGCACCAGAATCTCGCCGAAGCAGTCCTGCAGATTAGACAGTTCCACCCGCTCCTGCAAAGCGCGAGCAACGTTCTTTTCGAAGCCGGAATAGGCGTGTACTACGTACCAGCGCTTGGACATGATTATTACACCTCTTCCGGTCAGCCGATCATGGAGCTGACGAACCAGCTCAACAGGGAGTCGAGCCCCCACAGGATCAGAGCAAAAATAACGACCAGCACCAATACCACCAGGGTGGTCTGGGTGGTTTCCTGATTGCCGGGCCAGACTACCCGACGGATTTCACTACGCGACTCCTTAAGCAATTGCCAGGTTGCACGGCCCCGCTCGGTCTGAACGGCAATCAATGCCGCCACTACGGCCGCAGCCAGCATACCCGCAACTCTGATCAGCAGCGACTCATCCTGGTAGTACCAGTTGCCGTATATTCCGCCGCCAACAAGGCCTACTACGACCAGCCATTTCAACCAGTCGAGAGCGCTTCCTGCTGCCGTTTCGGTATTTGTACTCAATGCCTGCACCCGTACTGTTCATATTGACCATCCCCACCGGGGATGGCAGGCCAGGAGGGAATCGAACCCCCAACCTGCGGTTTTGGAGACCGCTGC
>CAYMUT010000062.1:0-15816 GCA_964393625.1 uncultured Pseudomonadales bacterium | reverse complement strand
GGGGGTGCGTACGCCTATGCAGTACGACGGCACTCACGGCGGCGAGGCGGGAGGCTACCTCCTGCATGGTGAGCTTGTTGGTCTGGGCTTCACGGGTGGGGTGATCGATCTGATTGAATTCACCATACCAAGGAACGATGCGCCGCCCTACCCAAAGCTCAATCGCATCGGTATGACACATGCGGAGATGCTGACCACCAATATCGATGCCGACTACCTTTACATGACGGGGCTCGGTGTTGAGTTTTTGAGTGAACCGGTTGAGGCGGCGGACGGCAGTCGGTTTGCCATGTTTAAAGATTTCGATGGTGTGTTCTATAAGTTGCGTGAGATCTCGGGTGAGGTCGGCGAGAGCGAAACGACACGCATCGAGCGGCTGGGTGCAGTGACAATAAACGTCACTGATTACGATACTTCGTCGGCCTGGTATGCGCTACTCGGCTTCGAACACGTAAGTGACCTGGCCTCATCCGAATCCGCAGAAGTGGCCTACGCCATGGGTTTCGATGAGCCTGTAGAAATCAGAGGTGGCCGCTTCAGGCACGTTGCCGATGGCTCGGAGATCGAGCTGATTCAATGGTTAGAACCCTTTGATCCAACCCCACCTTATGCTGTGCCCATCAATCACATCGGTATTCATCGTATGGCGTTCTCGACATCAGATATCGAGTCAGACGTCGCGCTCCTGCAGGCCCAGGGCGTTGAGATGATCTCGCCAATCACGCCGTGTTGCTCGGGGGATGATTCCTGGGGCGGCATTGTTGCGTTCTATGACCCTGATGGCGTCATCATGGAACTGGTAGAACAACCTGTGATGACGCTCATGAGTTGGTTTGGTTAGTTCGTAGACATTAACAGCGCCGACCTGCGGAAAGGCTTGACTTAAGGCCCGGTGTCGTCAGCATAGTCTTTACAAAACCAATGGAGATCGCTGTGAGAAAAACAATTCCTCTCGTTGTCGTGTTAGGTGCGCTGTTAACGGCAGGCTGTAGTGGTCGCGCAGACGACAGTGCGGTGATTGACGCTGCCAAGGCGGGTTACGATACATTTATCAGTGGCGACATGGCAGCCTGGGCGGAAACGCAAGCCGAGGATGTTGAATGGCAGGTGCCCCAGGGCTTTCCCTATGGTGGGACCTTTATCGGCGCCCAGGCGGTGTTGGACGGTGTGTTTGCGCCGATCAACGTTCTCTGGCCTGACTTCGCTGTAGAGCCGGTGGAGTATCGCGCCTCTGGCAACACGGTCTACATCAAGACAAAGATTCATGCGGGTGGCGTGGTCAGCGACTCGATGCATGTGGCGGTGATCGAAAACGGCAAGTATGTGAAATTTCAGGTGTACGACGATGCCGCTGTGATGATGAGCACCGCGCAACAAACCCATGGCAACGATCTGGATAACCCGGACCATGCCTCGGTGGCCTGGCAGGTAGCAGCGTACAGTTCCGCGGCGCCGGCCTATATTGGCGACTTTGCGTCCGTCATTGGCGGTGATGGGCAGGTCATCAAAGAAGGCAGCAATGGCTGGACGTGCATGTCACTCAACCCCAGACCTTTTCCGGAAACAGGCTGGAAGAACCCGCATGACGCCATGCCGGGCTGTGGCGATGCAGAGGGCATGAAGTGGATGCAGGCCGCCATGAGTGGCGCGAAGCCGGACATGGAGCGTGACTCGTTCATATGGATGTTGCATGGCGACGTAGGCGAGGACAACACCAGAATGGGCGTGCTGAACAAAGCAGACTCTACACCGGGTGAATGGATTGAGTCGGGGCCGCATCTCATGCTGATGCCTAAAGACCCGGCCACACTGGCTAAATTCAGCGCAGATTTCTCCACGGGCGAGCCATACGTGATGATGCCGGGGTCTGACTACGCGCACCTGATGATACCGCTGGAAGGGTATTACGATTATCAGCAGGAGACGTCGCCCCTGAGTCGCCAGTGAAATGAGCCTGTTGTTCGTGGGTGCTGAGCAGTTAACGCTTCAACTTTGTTCGTGACTGCTCAATTCCGCGGACAGGTCCTGGATCAGAGTCTGCCGGGCACGGTCGTTCACGAGATTGACGCGCTCGTAGGGGTCTGCATTCAGGTCGAACAACTCGCAGGCGACACCCTTTTTCAGATGGGCGGTCAAGCGGTACTGATCGTTACGGATCGCACCAAAGTGACCGATGCGTGAATGCAGGGTTTCGCGCCCTTCGAACGAACCCTGCAGAGCCGGAAGAAGGCTCTCGCCATGACTACCCTCAACTGCTTGCGTTGCCGCGATGTCAGTGAGTGTCGCGGAAATATCGGTGAGTTCGACCAGCCCGGGATTGACGCTCGGTGAAGTGCCGCCGGGCGGTTTGATGATCAGCGGGACCTGCACCGACCCCCGGTAGAAATTCATTTTGGCCCACAGGTGGTGCTCGCCGAGCATTTCACCGTGGTCGCTGGTGTGGATGATCCAGGTGTCGTCCAATTGGCCGAGATCGGCCAGCGTGTTGATGACTTCTCCGACCTTCTGGTCGACCAGTGACACCATGCCGAGGTAATGCCTGATGCCCTCTCGCGTAAAGGCCTCGTCCATGACCTGTACCTGAGAATGCTCATCCAGCCCGTCCAGGTATCGGGACCACACGTCGTTGACCCGCTCGGCGGGGATGGCCGGCGGCACGGGTATGTCTGCGTCTTTGTAGTAGTCGGCCCAGTCCGGGTCGTCGATCAGTGGTACGTGGGGTTGTACAAAGGCCAGCTTGAGAAAGAAGGGTTTGTCCTTTGCTCTGTCTTTCAGCCAGTTGATGGCGGCCTCGGCAAGGAAACTGGTGAGGTCGAGTTCCTGAGGTAAAACGCTTGTTTCACCCCGCCAGTGGGATGGCGTCAATCGAAATACGTCTCTGATCTGCGCGCGATAGGCCTCCAGCATGCCGTGTGCAGCCAGGTGATCCGTGTAAGGGGTTCTTATTCGGGCTTCGGTATGCATGTACTTATCGTATTCCTCCAGCACGTGGTCCCAGCCGAAAGCCTTTACGAAGTCGGCTTTGTCGCGCATGTCGATCTGGCCATCTTCCCTGGGCGGCTGGTAAGACTCGTGATAGTGGGTTTTGCCGATGCTGGCCGTCTCGTAGCCCGCGCTCTGCAACTGCTTCATCACGGTAGGCCAGGTCGGGTCAAAGCCGCCGGTATTGTGAATCACCCCCAGCTCGTGGGCGTATTTCCCGGTGATGATACTGGCGCGCGAAGGCTGGCAGATGGGGCTCTGACACCACGCTTGTTCGAAGCGGGCCCCCTCAGCCGCCAGGCCATCGAGGTGAGGGGTTTGCACCAGTGGGTGTCCGGCGCAACCCATCACGTCGTGACGGTGCTGGTCAGCGAAGATGAAGAGGATGTTGTTGGGCATGGGGTATTCCGGTGGGGCTATTGTGTTGGGATGACCCAGGTGTCGTTAACGATGCGGCCGCCCATTTCCTCGGTCACCACTCGGTCGACGATGGCGATGCCCGTGGCTGACATATCGGTGAAGTTGTCTACTCCGTTAGGCACCGGGAAGCCTGTGCGCGTGCGGTGAATGTTGTAGCGTTCCGAAAAGTTGCGGCCGAAAAGTTCTTCGATGCCTGCTCTGCCTTCCATAAAGCCGAGCAGCCCTCCCCAGGTGGCGGCAGGATTGTCTGAGTCCCAGCCGGCGAGCACAGCGATTTTCACGGTCTCCTTGAAGTCGCCTTCGCCGTAGAGCAGGCTGACGATGCTTGCCGCGAAATTGATACCCGCGGCAAAGCAGCCGTTGCAGTCCAGATTGCGCGAAGTCATATCGTAACCGTCGCGTTGTTCCACCTGATACCGTTGATAAACCTCGTCTCTTGCTTGCTCCCAGGGAACCCCAGCGTCATAGCGCGATTTGACGAAATCGTACATCCGCGCTGAGACGGACGTGTCGGGCAGATGGGCTCTGGCTGCTTGCGCCATGCTGCTGACCTGGGCGTGTCGGGATTCATTGGGGTCCACTATGCTGGCCAGAGCATGCATGACCACATAGAACTCCGAGGCGTCCGCCGCGTCGCCGCGAGCGGTGGTGCGGATCGGTAAATGCGCCATCTGCAAGGCGATGTCAGGGCGACCGGGCGCGAACAAGCCGAAAATTTCAGTGGTGAGCTGCGCGTCGATCATGTCGTAGTAGTGATTGTTTTCGGGGTCGCTGGTGGCTGGTGGCACCAGGCCTTCGAGCATCAGGTCGTGAGCGCGTTGGTTGGATACCCACAGAAAATTTTCGCCAAGGCCGGCTGCGTTTTTTAGCGGGGAGTGGCGTTCGTCGTAAATATGGGTCAGCCAGCCATTGCGAATCTGTTCACCGCTCAGTAGGGAGGTCCTGTGCTTCGCCAGCAGGTGCTGGTAGATGTATTCGATGTCGGTGTCGTCGTCGGAGCCCCAGATTTGGTTGGGTGCGCGAAATACCCAATCAATGTTCAGCGACAACCAGGGGAATGTCGAACCCCACTTGTTGGGCTGATCTTTTTTGCCCCAGTCCTCCCGGGTATAGAAGAAACCGGTGCTGCCTTCGCCACCGATTTTATCCATTTCGGTGACAATGCCGGTCCAGTTGGCGATGCTCTGGCCCAGCCAGAATCCGTGCAGCTTCTGTTGATAGTCCGCTCGGGACAGCGATTGCTCGCCGGCGTGCGCATCGGGCAGCGCGACGGCGCTCATGACGATGACGCAGGTGAGCGTTGCCAGTGATTTTAATGTTTGCATCTTAGTTCCTCTGCTTTGATAGAAGCGTACCAGAAGTGATGGAGGGTCTTTGTGTACATGCTGCTGTCACTCAGACCGATCAGAACGCCACCGGTCGAGCACCACAGCCAATATAATGACACCGCCGGTGACGACGCGCTTAAAGGGTTCCGAAACACCAATCTGGGCCAGCCCGCTCTGTAGTACCGCTATGATAAGCACCCCGATGAAGGCGCTGAAAATTGAACCCCGGCCACCCATGAGGCTGGTGCCTCCAATCACCGCTGCAGCGATGGCCGACAATTCCAGCCCCAGCCCGGCATTGGGGTCTGTGGATCCCAGATAAGCCGAATTCATCAATCCTGCCATACCGGCGAGGGTGCCGGACAGACACAACACCACCATCAAGGTTGATTTCGGGTTGATGCCTGACATGCGGGCCGCATCCGGGTTGGTGCCGACCGCAATAATGTGCCTGCCGAAAACCGTGGAAGTCAGCATGAAATGGGCGACGACCACAACGATGAACGTGAATAGAAATGCGGGGGTAAGGCCGAGCCAGGGCAGGGGTTTGACCATGCCCTGAATGGCGCTGCCTATATAGACCGTTTGTGAATCGGTGATGAGATAAGCAAGCCCGCGGGCCATCTCCAGCATACCCAGGGTGACGATGAATACGGGTAGACGCAGATAACTGCCCAGCAGGCCGTTGACCAGTCCGGCCAAGCCGCCGGCAAGGATGCCAGCCAGTGCCGCGGCAGGAATGGAGAAACCTGCTGCCACACTGACGCCGATGACCGCCGAACTCAACGCCAGCACTGAACCTACCGACAGGTCGATGCCCCCACAGATCAGCACAAACGTCATACCTACCGTCACCAGGGTCAGCGCAGGCAGTTGATTCAATATCGCTGACAAGGTGGCTTGAGACAGGAAATTTTCCGCGGTGAGCGAAAAGGTGATGAGTATGACCAGCAGCGATACCACTACCAGGTATCGATCCAGCCAGCGTGCCAGTTGTTGCGCCATCTCAGGCCACCCTCGCCGTGCCGTGGCCTGAAAATGACGCCGCGAGAATCTTGTCCTGGTCGAATGCGGCACGCTCGAAGGTGGTGACCAGTTTGCCTGCAGACATGACCGCAATGCGATCGCAAAGCACCAGCAGTTCTTCAAGCTCCGAGGAAGCCACAACGATGGCGGTTCCCTGATCTCGCAATGAACGCAGTAAATTGTGAATGGCGAGCTTTGCCGAAACGTCGACGCCGCGGGTGGGTTCATCGAGTAACAACAGGGAACATTCGTGATGCAGCCAGCGGGCCAGCATCAGCTTCTGCTGGTTGCCGCCGCTGAGCGCTTCGATATTTTGAGCACTGCTTTCGCACTTCACATTCAGGCGCCGGATCAGCGCTTCCGTGGCGAGACGCTCCTGGCGGCGGTTCAGAGTATGGTGCGAGGCAACGCGGCTCAACCCAGCGATGGTGGTATTGAATGCCACAGACAGGCCGCGAAAAATCCCCTGGCTGGCGCGGTCTTCCGGGACCATGCCAACGCCATTGGTAATGGCGTGAGCCGACCCTGTCAACACAACCTTACCGCCCGCGGTTGTCAGTGTGACGCTGCCGGCAGTTCGCGGTTCGATACCATAGATCGTGTTCAGAAGTTCTGTGCGGCCTGCGCCCATGAGCCCGGCCAGGCCAAGGATTTCGCCGCGATGACAATCTAAAGAAATCGGGTGGTGCATCGCGGCGCTCTGCAACTGCCTGACAGACAGGTGTATGGGGCCTGGCAGCGCCGCAGTATCCTGCAGGTGGGTGATCATCTCATCGCCCGACATGTGTTGGATCAAAGCGGCGGCAGTCAGGCTCTGTGTGGGGCTGTTGTGCACAATCTGGCCGTCGCGCAGCACCCAGACGTGATCACAGAACGACAGTACGTCATCGAGCCGGTGGGAGACATAGACAATGGAAGTGCCTTGCTGCGCACGCTCACGCAGGCAGGCATGCACAGCGGCCGCTTGTTGCGCGTTAAGTGCCGAGGTGGGTTCGTCCAGCAACAATAGCCGGGCTTCGCCGTTGAGGGCTTTGGCCATCTCTACCAGTTGGCGGTTGGGCAGGCTCAGATGGCGCACTGTTTGATCGGGTTGCAGATCGAGTGCCAGGTCGGCGAGTAACTCGTGGCAGCGCCGACGCAGGCTGGCTCGATCGAGCAGCAGCCGGCCGGGCAGCGCCCGCAAGCCGATGTTTTCCGCCACGCTCAGATTGTCGATCAACCCCAGCTCCTGTGAACACAGCGACAAACCGGCGCGGTACGCCCGCTGGGCGTTGGCGGGTGTATAGGGACTGCCGTCCAGGGTCATCGTGCCGCGGTCCGGCATGGTGTTGCCGCTGAGGATATTGAGCAAGGTGGTCTTGCCGGCGCCGTTTTCGCCGACGATGGCGTGGATCTCTCCGGGACCAACCTGCAGATTGACGTTACGCAGAACCTGGGTGGAGTAGGACTTGTCGAGGGCTTGAACCGTTAGACGCAATCTAATGCTCCAGATCGGCTGGCGTCACAAGTTTCACGGCCGTGGTACGGTCAATCAGTTGGGTGTTACCCGCCATCATTTCCAATGCGAATTCGATGCCGAAAATGGCGAAGCGTGCGCCGTACTGCTCAACGGTGGCGTGGATACGGCCCTCGCGGATGAGGGGATGGACGGCACTGATGTTGTCGAACCCGGCAATGCTGATGTCGCTGCGGTTGGTCAACCCCACGGCACTGGCGGCGCCCAGCGCCATATTGTCATTGGCTGCAAGGATCACGCGAACGCCGGGGTATCGGCTCAACACTGCTGACGTTATTTCTGCGGCACGGGTCTGGTCCCACAAAGCGCTCTGACTGGCGATCAGTGTCATGTCTGCAGCGGCAATTGCCTCTTCGAAGCCTGTCTTGCGTTGTACGGCATTGTAGGCGGTGGGAATGCCCTCCAGAATGAAGACTTCGCTGCCGGGTTTGTGTCTGGCGAGGACATGTTCTGCGACGAGGCGTGCTCCTTCTCGATTACTCGGGCCGATGTAGGGAATTTGCACGCCATACTCCGCCATCACTTCGCCTTGCAGCCGGTTGTCTATGTTTACGACGTGTATACCGGCCTCGATGGCGCGCACCAGAGCGGGGACTAATGCGCGGGAATCTGCGGGGGCGATGACAATGGCGTGGACTCCTCGGGCGATCATCTGATCGACCAGCGCGACCTGCTGGGCCAGGTCACTTTCGTTTTTTATGCCGTTGGCAATGAGGGTGTATGCCTGGGCGTTGTCCACCTGGTGCGCTTCGGCGGCGCGCTGCATGTTGACAAAGAATTCGTTAGCCAGTGATTTCATGATGAGCGCCACCTTAGGCGGTGGACTGTCGCCAACCTCTGCCGTCTGCGGGTCGCCGCAGGCGCCGATCAGCAGCGCTGTCGCAACGAGGCCGACTTTCGCGAGCAAGCGCGTGTAGACTTTTAGATTGGTTGTCATTGTTGGGCTCCCCATTGACTCGACAAATGCAAGACAACGTTGGATCCCAACGCCGTGCTGTAGCAGGATCTTACAATTGCGGGTGTGAAGTCCAGATGGGCTTGGGGATTCAGGTAGACGAGGGGGTCTTATGGTAGACAGTCTTATGGTAGACGGTCGTATGAATGAGCTGCTCAGCGGTCGCTGGTTGCTGGTTGAAGGATTGCCGCTGGTTCTGGTGATGCTCCTGTGCACTGCGTTGGTGGTCTTGATTTACAGGTTGGCGCGAAGGCGTCGCTCGTCGCCAGAAGGGGTCTTGAGTCCAGCGCAGGCGACCTGCCTGCAAAACCGCATCTACAAGCGCGCGGGCGCATTACTGCTGGTTCTGGGGGCCGCCGGTGGCTTCGTGCCTTCCTTGTGGATGTTTGCAACAAGCGGCCAGGTCTGGTCAGTGAATCATCAGGCGCCGCACACCCTGGTAGACACCTATCTGCTCATCCATATACCCCTTGCGGTGTTGTGGGCGCTGCTCGTTGCTGGGCAATTGTGGTCAGGTCAGGTGCGAGTGCGCCGCTATCTGCATGTGTCCCTCGGCTGGGTTGCGCTGGCGAGCGGCGTTATTGGTATCGGTGTCATCGGTGGTTGGGTCTGGCAACTGATCCATGATTTCGCAGACGGCCTCGACAGTGCCAATGCGGGTGCCGGGATTTACACCATGTCGATGGGCGCAGGTGTAGTTATTAACGGCATACTGGCCGGCCACTATGCGCGTAAGCGCGATCTGGCGCGTCACAAAGACCATGCATTGATGGCGCTGTTCTGGACTATGGACCCTGGCATCCATCGCCTGAATATGTGGCTCATGCGGTTGTTCGGGGGCGATACCTGGGCGCCGGAAAACACAAACGGTCTGGGCATTGCCATTGCCAAGTTGCCCGCTAACCTGTCGCTTATCGCCTGGGCGCTGACTATGGCGATCCTGGCGCGCCGCTTGAACGGCATTGTCTGGAGCAATGTGGCTGGGCAGTTTGCGCTGTGGTGTTTTGGTACCGTCGCGGTGGTGGGCACTTTTCAAAGCCAGTTCATCGCGTGGACTGTTGTTTGCGCCTCCGCGGTCCTGTTTTGTTTATTGTGGTTTACCCAGGTTCACTCATCGGCGGCGTCGCAGCGTACATAACAATGGCGTAGCCCATTCTGATATGGGGTAATGGTGCTTCGGTGGAGCGTTTTGCTCCGATGTCTACAAACCTGGTTTGACGTGGGTGCGGATGAACGCAGCGATTTCCTCGATGGCCTGTTTGGACTCTGGAATCAGATCGCCGAAGATAGGGAATACATGGGGTAGTTTGGGCCAGATGCTCAGCTCTGCGGTCCCGCCACAAGTATTGATGCGGGTCACCAGATTCTCGGCGTCACTGAGCAATACTTCTGTACTGCCAACCGTAACGTGCACCGGCGGCAGACCGGATAAGTCGGCATAGAGAGGCGATGCGTAAGCTGCGCCCGGATCGGTATTCCCCAGGTAAAGCGTTTTGAATTTGCTGAGCGCCTCCGGGGAGAGCATCGCGTCTACAGCCGCGTTGTCTGACATGCTGGCGCCACTCAAGGTCAGGTCCGCCCAGGGTGACAGCAGCACCGCTGCTTCAGGTAATCTCAATCCTTCTGTCTTGAGGCGCAACATTAAAGCAGTGGCCAATCCACCCCCCGCGGAGTCCCCAGCCACCACCAGCCGATCGTTTGCGACCTGCTGGTCGAGCAACCACTGGTAGGCGCCGAAAGCATCGTCCACCGCCGCTGGGTAGGGGTGCTCAGGTGCCAGACGATAATCGACCAGCAACACGCTTAGACCGCTAGCACGTGCCAGGCGCCAGGCGATATTCCGGTGGCTGTCTAAACTGCCGAAAACATAGCCGCCCCCATGCAGGTACAGAATGGCGCCATCTTCGACACCCTCGCGCCACCTTACCCATTCTGCGGGAACACCATTGGCGCTGACCGACTGGGTATGGACTTCGGCAGGCGTCCGCCCTGTAGCAGAGCCAGCCTGTTTGCGTAGCGCCAGATGATCTTCGAAGCTGGACATCTGTTTCTTGATGGTATGGCGCATCACAAAGGAAATTACACGGGCCCGCATACTCATTTTTTTGCCTTGATGGATTAAATAGATGGTTGAATCAATAAAGTCGTCCGCCAATCTAACCGTGCTGCCGGCGGCCGGCAAGGTTCGGCCGGCAAGGCGCAATAAAGCCATCGGCCCCAACGGACTCTGACGTCAATGAAATTCTCGAGTCGTGGATACTTTCATCTCAGCGACTAAACCGCTTTAATTCTGTTGTCCTTTGCTGGCGGATAAATGATGACCGTAGCGTTCGCCCGGTATGAGGATTCTGGAATCAGCGCAATCGCAAAGATAATGATGACCGTAGAGCAGGAGTAGAGATGGGCAACCTGGCAGTATTCAGAGCAGAGGTGAGAGATTGGCTGGAAGCCAATTGCCCTGAGTCTATGCGGGCGCCTATGCCCGCAGATGAATCGCCCGGTGGTGGTCGACGAGCGAAGTTCAAGAATCCCGACACAAAGGTCTGGATGGATCGCTGTGCAGAACGAGGATATACGGTACCCATGTGGCCGAAGGAATATGGTGGCGCGGCTTTGTCAAAGGATGAAAACGTTGTGTTTCAAGAGGAAATGCGGCGTATCAATGCACGGCTTCCTCATGTCGGAATGGGCATCAGTATGATCGGCCCAGCACTCCTGGAGTACGGCACAGATGAACAAAAAGCCGAACACTTACCGAAGATCGCGACGGGTGAGATCTGGTGGTGCCAGGGTTATAGCGAGCCAGGTTCAGGTTCCGATCTGGCGAGCTTACGAACGGCTGCTGTAGACGCCGGTGACGACTTCATCGTGAACGGACAAAAGATCTGGACCTCTGGCGCTAATTTCGCGGACTGGATGTTCTGCCTGGTGCGCACTGATCCGGATGCGCCGAAACACGAGGGCATTAGTTTCGTTCTGTTCGATATGGAAACACCTGGCGTATCAGTCAAGCCCATCCTGCTGATCTCCGGCATGTCGCCCTTTTGTGAAACGTTTCTGGATGATGTAAGGGTGCCTAAGAAAAATCTCGTCCATGAACTAAACAAAGGTTGGACGGTCGGCAAACGCCTGTTGCAGTACGAGCGATCTTCGATTGGTGGTATCGGTGGCGGAGCGCAGACTCGTTCGCTGGAGGCGTATGCGAAGGACTATGTAGGCACAGATGCCGACGGGAAAATTGCCGATCCAGCGCTTCGGTCTTCAATTGTCTCGCATCGGATCAACGACCGGTCTTTTGCGTTCACCATGCGTCGTTCTGTCGAAGAGTCAGAGACCGGGCGAGCACCGGGGGCTTTGTCTTCCATGTTCAAACTTTATGGCACCGAGCAGAATAAGAATAAGTACGAGCTCCTCGCTGCGGCCATGGGCACCCGATTCTTGGGCTGGGAAGGTAGTACGTTTTCCGACGAAGAACGCACTCAAACACGTGCGTGGTTGCGTTCGAAAGCCAACTCGATCGAAGGTGGTACCTCAGAAGTTCAACTGAACATTATCGCCAAGCGCATTCTCGGCTTACCCGACTGATGTCATTGTCCCGTGATGCCTCCGGCGGCCATCTGCAAACCTATTCATGAACCGGGCATGTTCTTATTGCAACGACTAAGCCGTTAGGCATTTTGGTTTTTTGACTGTTTCCGCATTTTTTTCTGCGAATATCGGCGTTTTTTGCCCCTCTCAAGGCATGAAATTGAGTACGACAAGCATGTTTTCATTTTTTCGCTAACCTGTTACCTTTAAGTATGTCTGAGCAGTATTAATGACAAAAATTTCGTAAACGGTTCCTTGGGAGGGAAAAATGGTTCAAACGATACTTGGATGGCTGATGGTGGCCATTGCTGTAATTCTGGCTTTTGTAGACATTCCTTATGCACTGCTGGCCATTCTGGTTATTGGCCTTGTGAGTGGGTTTATGAACCCATTGGAAGATGTTGCTACGCGGGTTGCTTACTATGTGCTGGCGGCTGTGTTACCGACTATTGCAAATAATCTCGACCAGATTCCCGCAATCGGCGGATATTTGAATAGCATATTGGATAACGTTGCTGTAGGCATCGCCGGTTTGGCAATTGCAAATTTCTGCCTGGCCTTGGTCAACAATCTGATGAATTCGGACGCGGCTGGAGGCGACTCTTAATACGCCAGCCGATTCTTAGAGTTCGGGGTCCCTCTGGAGAGTAACCCCCATAGGCTCAATGACGAAAGCCGCCCCTCGGGGCGGCTTTTTTGTCCATGGTGGTGCAGCGGAACTCAGCTGGATGACGCAAAGTACAGAGCATAGCGGGAACCGGCGACCGTTAAGGCGAATTGCCACCAGGGCAGGCCTCCTGGCTCACGACGTACTGCACTTCGTTGCGCCGCAGCATGGATGGCCAGAATGGCGGGTTGTACCTTGCCCACATGGGTCCCCCACAGATTCTGTAGTCGGTCGCGGAGAGCGCATTACGCAGACGTTTCTCGAACTGCCGGAAGCGCTTTTCCGTCCAGTTGCCTCGATACCGATAGCTGGCAATGATTCTGGACGGCACTTGTGTGAGCTGAACGCTTTCATCATCCGGCGCTGGCAGCGTATCGATTTGCCATTTTGCCGGCATCATGAAGGCGACAACCTGATTATCGTGCGCAACGAGCTGTTGTACGGGCGTCGTCATTGAGATTTTGGTATTGCTTTTGTTGTCTCCCGAGATGTAGCCGGCAAGCGCCGGAAAGGCGGCATTGCCGGCGCTCTCCGGATCACCGGATACGTTGAGCTGGGCCACCAGGAAAGGGTCATAGCGGCGTAGTTCAAAGGGACCATCCTCATAGAGCACGGCATAGGTTGGAGATTCAAATGCATGGGCAGCGGCGCCAAGCAGCGCGAAGATGACGGCTGTTAGAGTCGCGGGTCTGTTTAGCGTAGATGTAGTCGCGGAGTTCATGGTCTCAGATGATTGTCGACTGCCCGTGAACGGAGTGTGAAGCCCTGCAACCAGGCAGGAAGCCATTGTCGTGACCGTACTGCCGCTCAATAATTCCGCAGCGCGCGCGTCAGGCAGCTGCTATGGCGCAAATCGTGCGGTTTACGACATGCGATTCGCCATCAACCATCCCTCCAGCAGCGAGTGCCTGCTGGTATTCATGGGTCTTATAGATGGTATCTGCATGGTTGGCTGTGGCGAAACCGAGGGCGGCGGCCATCGCAATGCGCTGTTGGCCGGCATGCTGATGCACCACGGGACCAAACGCGGTGCAGCTGAAATGCCCCATGCTTGCATCGGCGTAACTGAAAAAGGCGTCTTCATCGAGAATTTCATGCACATGATTGAGCCAGAAACTCTGCCCTGATCTGATCTCTATGGGTTCAGCTTCGATGCAGCAGACGCGTCTTTCCACCACGGGTGTCTCGTCCTCAAGGGAGCCCATCAGGGCGCGCGCGGCTGCGTATTCTTTGTCTTCCCAGAAATCAATGGCAGCCCCAATGCTGTCAAATTCGACCAGGGCAGCGAATTTTACGGGAGTGCCCCGGACAGTCTCAGCGACGGGGCCGAAAAGTTGCAGTTTTGCACCGTAGGCGTTGTCGCCTTGCAGCAGAGGTTTACTGGCTGCGACATAATCGGCAAAGCGTTGCTCGTCTCTGATTTCCAGGACGTGGTTGATCCAGTAGCCCTTCATTGTTTTGCTCCTTACCTGCTTTTTGAATGGTAGTTGGCGAGTGGCCTGATCTTTAGCGCTTGCTTACCAGTCCAGATCGTCAGGGACCTCGAACTGCGCGTAGAAGTCATCATCAGGGCGCTTTTCTTGCGGCGCTTGCTGATGCGCCACAATGATTCTTTTCGGGTCTCGTGCTTCGATCTTCGCGGCAATCTCGGGCCTGACAAAATGATAGTGACCGTCGTTATTGATCACGATAAGCCGCCCGGCACTCAGAGAATCTCGCTGTTCAGGCGTGACGTAGACGCGTTTGATCTTTTTGCCGTGCACAAAATTGTAGGCAACGGCGTTCTCGTCGGTGACGTTGCTGCGTTGATCATGTGCTTTGACCAGTTGCCTGATCTCTGCGCGCTGCGCCCTTTGAGCATACTTGTCGTTGCGCTGGCGTGCGAGTTCTTTGTCCTTCTTCGCTTTATCTGCCTTTAAACGCCTCGCCTTTTCCTGCAGTGATGCCTCTGGTTTGTCGCCCACAGGGGTGCTGCCCTTTTTATGCGCCTTCTGGCGCTTGAGCTGGTCGGCTCGGCTCTGGTTCTCGGCTTTTCTGGCCTGTTTACTTGTTGCCAGGCCGGCTTTGACGAGTTGGTCTCTGAGGCTGGTGCTCACCCTAATACCTGTCGCATTTCATCGCCAAGGCGGTATTGTGCTCAATTTGAGTACTGAAAAACACCGCTGTTTGCCACTGCGTACGGGCCGTTTCAGGGCGCCGCCCGCTTTGCTGTTCCTCCCGCTGGATTCGGGTTGATTCTTCGGTGTTACCATTGCGGACAGTTGCAATAGAGCGGAGAAGAAAATGACAGGCCCCTCAACACGTGTTCTTGCCTCTAGATGTGCGACTCTAGCACTTATTTTAGTCGCGTTCGGCTGCGGTGGCGGTGGCGGTGGCGGCGGGAGCAATCCACCTGCAGCCAACAACCCACCGCCGCAGCCCTTATCACCCACCTGGTCGTTGGCACGGGCAGATGCGTCGCAATTGAGTATCGCGCAAGCTGATGTGGATGCGGTACTGGATCATGTTTTCACGGATGCTGCGGTTCAATCAGCCATGTTGGTCAAGGACGGCTATATTGTTGGCGAGCGATATGCCAGCGGCGCTTCGGTGGATAGTCTTGGGACCAGTTGGTCGGTTGCAAAAAGCTTTTACAGTGCAGCTGTTGGGGTTGCTCTGGATGAAAACTGGCTCCAGTCGCTGGACCAGCCAGCCAGCGATTTTATCACTGAGTGGATCGGTACTGATAAGGAGGCCATCACGATCAGGAATATCCTGGAGATGCGGGCCGGTTTTCCAGCCGCGAGCTCGATCTATATCGAACAGGACCAGACTGCTTTTGCCCTCAATTTCAACAAAACCAGGGAAGAAGGCACGACCTTTGTCTATTCGAACCCCACGTCCCAACTGTTCGAACCCTTGATACTGCGGGCCACAGGGCTTGATGCGCACAGCTACCTGCGAGAGAAAATTCTCGCTCCAATTGGTATTGATACCAATCAGATAGGTATGTGGTTCGATCGAACAGGTGTGAATCCGATTACTTATTTCGGGTTGGATCTGCGACCGGAAGATCTGGCCCGGTTCGGACTGCTGTTTGCACGAGATGGTGAGTGGGATGGACAACAGATCGTCTCGCAGAGCTATGTCGCGCAGAGCCTCCAAGCCCAGAGTCGCTTCTACGGTTTTCAATGGTGGGTACTGAATGATGAGTATTTCGGCGCTGTCACGCCGATTAACGTTGTGGCGGCGTTAGGACTGGATGGTCAGAAAATATATGTATGGCCGGATACTGACGTGGTTTTGGTTGTGCAGACGATCTATACCCATAATGCGAATCAGGGATACACGTTGA
>CAYMUT010000061.1:0-16444 GCA_964393625.1 uncultured Pseudomonadales bacterium | reverse complement strand
CATGCTGTTGGACGGCGTCACCGTGCTTGACCTGACCCGGGTCGTGGCAGGCCCAGCCTGCACCCGCACCCTGAGCGATTACGGTGCCGACGTGATCAAGATCGAACCGCCCGAAGGTGACCTCATGCGCCGCGGCGTACCCAAGGTCAACGGCGTCGCTTTAGGATTCGCCCAGCAGAATGCCGGCAAGTCTCATCTTTGCGTGGATCTGGGCAAACCCCCCGGCCAGGCCCTGGTCGCGCAACTGGCGGAACAGGCAGACGTGATCGTAGAGAACTATCGTCCCGGCGTAGCACAACGCCTGGGACTCGGCTACGAGCAGGTAAGGCAAAACAACCCCACGGTCATCTACTGTTCCATTACCGGCTATGGTCAGGACGGACCCGCCGCCGGGCGACGCGCCTACGCGCCGGTGATTCACGCCGAGCTCGGACTGCTTGATCTCAATGCCAGGGAACGCGGCACAGACCCAATGCCCGAAGCCGTGTCCCACGCGGATTTCGCCGTGGGATCCCAGGCAGCCAGTGCCATTCTCGCGGCGCTGTACAGTCGCGAACGCACCGGTGCCGGTCAACACATCGACGTCACCATGGCGGAAACCATGCTGATGACCAACGAATTCGCGGCCATCGAAATAAATGGCGGTTTTGGCGAAGAGATCAGTCCTTTCCGCCCGGGCAAGGCCGCTCTGCTCAGATTGAAAGACGGCAGCTGGGTCCAGGTCCCCGGCAACCCCACCATCTGGATCTTCGGTGTCAGTAAGGCGCTGGGTAAGCAGCATGAAATGGCCAGGCGCGGCTGGCACAAACCGGCGGATACCCAGGGCCATGACGCCGAGATCCGCGAGCTGATGCAACAGTGGGCGGGGGAATACGAAAACGTACAGGAATTCGAACAGGCGCTGGACAGCGCACGCATTCCGCTGGGAACCGTTAAAACCCTTGCATCAGTGGCCAGCGAAGACTGGGCAGAACATCGCGGCGCGTTTGCCCAGGTTGACGTCAACGGCCAGCAACGCCTGATCCCCCGTTCGCCGGCACGATTCACGCACAGCGAAGTGGGTCCCCGCTCCGGGGCCTATCTACGCGGGGCGCACAACAGGGCAGAACTGCAGCGTCGGCTGGGGCTGTCAGATGCAGAACTCGATGATCTGCAAGCTCAGGGCATACTGCTGAGCGAACCTTCCGACTAACCCGCTTGCGGTTTCAAGTCCGCCGCACCGCGGGCAGGGTTTCGAACTCGCCGCCGAGCACCGCATGAGCATCTACGCCCAGCCAGTTCTGTATGACCGTGGCGTACACCTGGCGGAAATCAGTTGTGTAAGCCAGATTGTCGCCATCCACCAGCGCGGTCAGGCTCGGCACCTGCCCATAGTGCCCGCCGCTCACCGGTTGCCCGGCCAGGAACATGACGTTGGCGCTGCCGTGATCGGTGCCCAGATTGGCGTTTTCCGGCACCCGCCGTCCGAATTCGGAATACACCATGACCAGCACCCGATGGGCCTGCCCCATGCGCTGCAGATCGCGGACAAAGCCATGAATGCCGTCGCTGGCATAGCTGAGCAGCCGCCGGTGCAAGGCCGGCTGCTGCACATGAGTGTCAAACGAGTTGTTGCGGAAGGCGACATGATACAACTGGGTAGGTAAGCCGGCTTTGATACAGGCCGCCACCTTGGGCAGATCCATCGGCGCGATGCCGTAATCCACATCGGTACTGTAGTCGCGCCAGGCATTTTGAATACGTATCGACGACGCCTGCGCGCTGGTGTTTACTGCGCGCAGATAGTCCAACGAAGAATTGCCTGATGCGGATGAGTGCCGCCCCGCATCGATGCCCCGGGCCATCCAGCGGTGCCGCTGAAACCGATCGGGATCATCGAACACCACCGGCGTATGTACTTTGCTCTTCACTGCCAGAGACTGCTGCGAGGCCACGTTGATCAGCATGTCATTCCGTCGCGCAGGGCTCATTGCATCGGCCAGACGCCCCAGCCATCCGTACGCACTGCCGCTGTGGGGGGCACCGGTATGCCAGTACGCCATGGCAGTGAAATGGGAGTATGTCGGACGCTCGTAGCCGCAGCCATGAACGATCGCCAGATGGCCGTCCTGCCAGAGCCGATGCATTCCGAGCAGGCCCGGGTTCAAGCCGAAATGGTCGTCCAATTCAAAGAGCTGATCCCGCGGAATGCCAATGGTGGGTCGGGCCTGGTAGTACGCGTCATCGGCATAGGGAACGACCGTATTGAGACCGTCATTCCCCCCCGACAACTCGACTGCCACCAGAATCGGCGCGTCGGCCTGCTGCTCGCCGCCATGCACCCAGCTCGGCAGCATCGTCAGCCCGGCTATGCCGGCGCTGCGCCCGATGAATCGTCTTCTGTTAATCACTATATGCTCCTCATCCAAGCTGATATTCCGGCAGGCTGAGCATCTGATGCAACAGCTTGCGCAACGGCTGTTCCATGTAGGATCGGGCAGCCATGACGTCGACGCCGCCCAACTCCTCTGTCAGAAACTCCACCAGCGCCGTCAAGGTCGCCGATTCAGGCCGCACCAGTAGAAACCGGTCAGCAAACAGTGCCACCACCTCAGCCGGCGTGGTGCATTCCGCCTGCACCACCATACCGGTCAGATCAATGCGCGCGGTGTGTCTGGGAATGGGTTTGACCCGCTCAAGCGCCATCTGCCAGCCACGCATACTGCCCAGGCGGGTATTGAAATCTTCGTCGCGGTCGGCCAACAGATTAGATGCCGCCATGCCTTCCTGGCCACCTGCAACACCGGTCGGGCGGGTCGCTTGAGAAACACTCATGCCCTGCCGCAGACGATTCTGCACATTAACGATTTCAGCCCCGATGGATGGATAACGGTCCGGCGGCACAAACCCGATATCGGGAAACAAAACGGCTAATACAAAATTACTGCGCTCGAAAAGCAGGCTCGGGGTAATCCAGCTCGGCCCGTCGGACCAGCCTGCAACGGTGGGCGGATGCATGAGCCGCTGGCCCAGCGAGCCGCTGACCACGTTGAAATCGGGTACGCCAGGCACGCCGGGCAGTTCGAGCAGACGGTAGGTCGCAGCCATGAACTCAACCGGGCTGCGGATGCGCGCGCCCATGTTGTCGGGAGAATAGAAATCCCTCGACCGGAACAGCACCTTCAGATATTCGCCAATATCGAACTCCAACTCGGCGAGCAGTTCACCGAGTTGAACTTCGTCATCGACATCAAGCTGCTGATTGACGAAATAGCGGTACAGCTTCGCCGCAATAAAGCGGGCGGTAGCCGGCTGCTCCAGAATGATATCGATGACGTCTATGCCGTCGAATGCCCCGTTGCGGCCGAGAAACGTCTTGTCGCTTGTGTCGTGCTGCGCTTCGTTCAAGACGAACTGCAGCCCCTGGAAATTCCAGCCGGTAAAGGCCCTGGCAGCTTCCTGTACATCAGCTTCGCTGTAATGGCCCACCCCCATGGTAAACAGCTCCATGATTTCCCGGGCGAAATTTTCGTTGGGTGAGTCCTTGGTGTTCACGCCTGCATCAAGAAACATCAGCATGGCCGGATCGCGTGACGCGGCTATCAGCAGATCACGGAAATTGCCCAGACCGTGAGACTGGAAGAGCTGCAGCTGCTGCAGCATTTTTCTGTAGTCGCGCACCTTGTCTTCATTGGTGGCGAAATGGCCGTGCCAGAACAACGCCGCCTTCTCCTGCAGCGGATGCCCGGTTTGTACCATACGATTGGCCCACCAGTAGGCAACGCGGTCGGTTTCCAGGCGGCTGGCGCGCAACCAGTAAAAGAAGCGATCGACAACCGGTTGCAACGGCCGGTTACCACCCGGCTTTACCTTAACGCCCAGCGCATGCCCCTGGGCTTTGGCCAGGTTGGTCGTCGCCGGCCGGCTGGGGGGAAATGGGTCGAGCCCTGCATCAAATACGCCCGAGTGCTCGAAGGGGGTAGAGCCACCGGTATCGAGCCCGATGATGAATCGCTGCACAGCCTGCCGGGGTGACAAACGCTCCAGGCCGTCCAGCTCTTCTGGCGTAGCACCGAACCCGGCGCGGGAAGCAAGGTGCGCTGCATGAGCACGGCTCCACTCGGCATCATCCAGTGGCGCCAGGTCGAGTTCCCCATAGGCTGCCAGCGGCATCAGCAAAACCAGGACCCATACCGCAGATACTGACTGCAAAAACGATTTGTTGCTCACCTTAAATGCCCCTGGTTGACGCGATCAGCGTACTGCGCGGTTATCATACATCATTGAATAAACCCTACATGCATGCATAAAACGCGGCCAACTACCAGGAAAGCCATTGACGCGCACGCTGCATATCGTGCAGCGCGATGGGTTGCTGGTGGCGGATGAACCGCAACCCTATCTGGCCCAGGGTCAATCTGATTCGCTACCATGGAGTGTGAAAGATCAGCACCACAAGGAAGCTGCCAGCTCGGCAGACTCATCTCTTTCAAAGCGCTTGAGTTGGGCTGAGCGCCACCTGCCCATAGTCCACGGCGCGCCGCTTCAACATCCTCCAATCGGAAAATACAGCACTCCGGATAATCGGCGCACAGACCCACTCGCCCTCTCACTCTTACGTGTAGGACAAGCACCTTCCACAGATGACGCCCCCTACATCTTCCGCGTACGTTATTGGCTATGCCGTCCGACCGCCTAAAAGTGAAGCTAAACCATTGACCGGCCGTTACTTCTCAACCTCCACAAAAAATGGCGGTTATATTTCCTATCCCTCGAGCCAGACGTCCAAATCGTGTCTACGTCAGACACTTGTCATAGCAGAACCACTTACATGTTGCTGTCGATGATCGCCTGATAGGTGGCGACTCGAAGATCAGGCCGATAAGAAGGCCAACCGCCCATCAGTTGCATCATGGAAACAACGACGATGTCCTCCGCTGGATCGATCCAGAACACGGTACCGGCCGCACCGCCCCAATAGTATGAACCGGCGCTGCCGATGACACCCTGTCCAGTGGTGTCTTCCACCGTGCCAAAGCCGAGGCCGAAGCCGAAACCGCCCAGGCGGTCACCCACCAGGTTCGGTTGTTCGCCGCTTCCGCCGCCGCCAGCAATGGCGGACGGCAGATGGTTCATACGCATGTATTGAACCGTCTTGGGGCTCAGTATGCGGACCCCGTCGAGTTCACCGTCGCGCATGGCCTCGGCGTATCGCACATAATCGCGAAGCGTAGAGACCAGGCCGCCGCCACCTGAATACAGCGTGACTTCGTCATAGTTGCACATGGCGCCGCAGTTGGCGTTGCCCGGCAACGACGGGTTCTCGGGGTCAAGCAGGACCGGCTTGCCGGTTGCCGGATTGCGCACGTGGTTGGCCAGAAAACGAGATTTCTTGGCTTCCGGTACCGCAAAAAAAGTATCTTTCATGTCGAGCGGATCAAAAAGATTCTCCTGCAGATAGACATTGAAAGGCTTTCCGCTTAGGCGTTGTACAACCAACCCTGTTACGTCAACGGCGATAGAATAATGCCACTGTTCTCCCGGCTCATACATCAGCGGAAGTTCCGCTACTTTTGCAATGAAGTCATCCAGGTCTTTCGCACTGAAAAGATCTGCTTTCTGATACGCCTGATCCACTGGATCATTCGGATCGAAGCCATACGACAGACCCGCAGTGTGATTCAACAACTGCTGCATCGTCATCTGATTCTGCGCAGGTACTATGCGACCCTCTTTCATAACCTGGAGGTTTTCAAGTTCAGGAATGAATTTCGAGACCGGGTCCGTCAGCTGGAACATACCTTGCTCGTACAGCTGCATCGCCGCCGTCGCGGCGATGGGTTTAGTCATTGAATATATCCGAAACAGATCGTCCGGCTCGATGGGTCGGTCGTCTTCAACGCTTTTGACCCCCGACGCACTCTGGTGAACGATCTTGCCGTTGCGCAGAACCGCAGTCACGATGCCAGCGATTTTACCCGTGCTGGTGTATCGGTCATTCATCTCTGCGACGCGCTTCAGTCGCTCACTTGACATGCCTTCGCGCTCAGCTTTGACAACGGGGATTTCTTTGGCCAACGCGGGTGCGGCACTGGCCACAAGAGCAGCGAAGAGGAGGAATAAAGGTATGCGCATCGGTTTTCTCTAGGTATTCGTGTATTTCCTCTTCAATGCTACCCGCTGAAGGGTGATACTTGAAGTCATCCCGAACCAAGTCTGCGCGCGACCCTTAACCTGTTGTTATACGGCTGGAGCCGGTTCTGTCTGTGCCGTTCGTATTTGAGTACGAGGAAACTCCAAAGAGAAATGCCAGGCAAATCGGGCTGAAATACGATGACATTAACAATTACTTTTAGGGATAGAAAAGATAACTGCCATTGTGTTTGATGTCGAAAAGTATCGCCGCGTGGGGATCTTGGGCTGATCGATGTCTGGTCGGTTGCTCCCAGCGGCGCAGCGGCAAGGCCCGGCCAGGGCGACTGAAACACCAGCAGAACAACCTCCGATTTGGAGTAGGCCGCTCTCTGTACGCGAGAAAATCAAGATGTCAATCGAAGAAGCTTCGCTCGCGTGAGGAAGCTTATGCCGCGGGGGCGTGAGGGCGGATATCGAGCTCTGGCGGAGACCCGCGTACGCTGCGCCGCGTCATCGACAGAGCGGTGTCCGGGCCCATATCCTTGGTGATGGATTAGAGACTCTCGCCTTCGGTTCGACGGCTAGGTTCGTATGGCGACCGTCTTCAATGCGCAGCTGGGACTTACGCGCTCAAATCGATCCAGTACCAGCGTTGGGCGCGCTGGGCGGACTCAAGCCACCCCTCGCGCTCTAGCTCCCCACCGTTGGCTTCGATGGTACGAGCCGACGCCGGATTATCCGAATCGCAGGTGAGCAGCGCTCGCTCGATACCAAGCGCTTGACAGTAGGGGAGTACGTCGCGAAGCATCGCTTTGCCTACGCCCTTCCGGCGATGAGACTTGGCGACCGAGTAACCGATATGTCCGCCGAGTTCGCGCAAGCGTGGGGTGAGGTCATGCCGCACGTTGATGACCCCTTGGAGAACGCCCTCCGACTCCCAAAACCAGGTGGAGCAGGGGACCCAGCCTTCGGCAATCTCCTCGCCCACTGACCACGCGTGGAGAAGACGTACCGCCTCCTCGATCGAGCTCTCGCGGGGACAGAAATAGCCGTGTAGCTCCTCGGGATCGGCGTCGAACTCCGAGAGGAAAATCTCCAGGGCAGCTCGGTGTTGCGTGGTGAGAAGGACGAGCTGCCCAGGGGGATGCATAGGCTGAGTCTAACTCGCGGCGAACCGGCTGCCAACCCGGTGGGAGTGCGGCAATTCCGGTGTCGTTGAGGCTATCCCTGGCCTCCGCCGGTGATGTAGAGCGTGCAACTGTGGTTGTGGACTTCGGCTGGGCTCCCGCCCGGTTTCACATCGACGACGACGACGACACGGTCTCGAGAGCGGGATGCGTATTCGAAACGTCGACCGGCACGAAAAAGTCGAATTGCGCGGCGCTCCCGACACTACTCACGGAAAGCAGCGCGATCCCCGTCGCCATTGCCAGGATCATGTGAGTCGTCTTAGGCATCTCGTCCCCCTCTGACCGAATCGAGCGCCCTGTCGCGCTCGGTTTTCGTGACCGTTCTCTCGGCTTTCGACACGGATCCCTTCCTCGAACAATGCGCCTATCGAGCTCGCACGCTCGCCACGGCTCGATCGAGACGCGCATGAGCGTCGGGAGACTGAGCCAATCGCGCGACGATCCCGGCTTGCAGTTCTCGGCTGACCGACAGCAGCAGGCGGGCACGCCGGGTCGAAGCCAGGGGTTGCTTGGCCAGAACGGCGCTGATCTCCTTGAGCAACGAGTCGACCCTTGCGGTCACGTCCGCGGTGACAGAAGGGAACGGCGCGAGGGCGGCCGCCGTACGCGGCTTAGCCAGGCCGTGCCTGCCGCTGCGCGGGCGCCTTTGGCCCGCAACGGACAACTCTACGAGCTCAGCGGGAGTCCCCATTGGGTCGGCGATCTGCGCGCAGTCGCCCGCGAACCGATGCGAATACGACGCTCGCCCGAAGAAGAGGTCGACCCTACGGAGCCACTGTTCGCCGCGACTGAGCGAGCGGGGAAGGCCACCAGGCTACCCGGGCCCCCTGCCCGCAACCCCAGCCCCTCATTGGCCGCCAGGCGCAGCAAGAACGCGGCATCGGACTCGCCAACTTGGTTGACCGGAAGCGATCGCGCGCTCGGCTCGATTTGGAGCACGACGCGGCAACGACTCGCCACATTCTTCATAACGTCCGAACGAAGCGCGCGGCCAAAACGTACACTGCGCGCCACCGGGGGACGCGAATGATTCTCCCGATCTTCGAGATGCAGCTTTCCCGGGGTCAGGTAGAACCGCCAGCCGTCTTTGCGGGCGAGACTGTGGAGAAAGGCGAAATCCGTCTCGTCGTCCTGCTGGAGGCTGTCGAAGATTCGATGCTCGTCCTCGTTGAACACGACCGGCTGTCGTCCGTGGTTGGACGCAATCACATTGCCGATCATGTCGACGGTCATGTCCGTCCACTCCATGGTCGTCCGCGTTTCAGCCGGCGGCGTGAAGGTGGACGCCGTGACGACCAGATCTTCAGTGACGGGGCCGACTTGCATCGCTTCCGAGTTCGCCATGCGAAACGCGAAATGCAGATCGCTCTCCTGCTTCTGGAGAAGTCCCGGCTGGACTTCACTCTCCCAGTCTGCGTTGATCCGCAGCGGGAGACCGAGTTCCTCGACGGCGACTTCCATCGCGCCGCGACGGCTGAGGTCCTGGTAGTTGCGGCTACGAGGACCGAAATTCTGCAGACGCCGTGCGAAGGCGTCGATCGTCAGCTTGGCGAGGCGACCGACGGGCGTCGCGCGGATGGCTCCTACTTCGCCGGAAAAAAGCAGATGCCGCCCACCCGCGAAGTCGATGGCAACCGCCTCGATCGGCTGTCCGGCCTCCGTGGAAGAAGGCAAGACGACGGGGCCGAGGCGAACACGCATGGTCGGCGCACCGTGCCGGAAAGTGTCGATCGAAATACGCTGCATTTCATGCCTGCGGCTCTGGTAGAGCGTCGACCCCAGCTTGACCTCGATGCGATCGATGTTCACCCGGTGGATCGACAGCTGGCGCGGTACGGCCGAAATCGAGCCCTCGACCCAACCGTCTCGAGGCGAATAGGGAACGGCGCCCGCGTCGCGCGCACCCAGCAATTCCATCAGGACGCCGGGAACGGCTTGGGGGTCGGCGAAGGCGCGGGTCTGAACGCCGAAGGCCCCGAGCGACACGAGCAAGATGACCCGAACGACGCGCCTGTATCCCATGGTCTCTTCCTCGGGTCTCGAACGAGATGGGGTGGCCGATCCCCTCACGGCACGCCTGCAGCGAAAAGAGGTGAGGACTGAAGATGGCTCGGGGATGGGGGGAGAATCGTCCCGCCGACCACGGGACCACCCGGAACAACCGGCGGACTGAAGGTCGGAACCGGGCCGTGACCCATGACCAGCATGACTTGAGCCGTAGTGCTCCACATACTGAACTGATGAGCGAATTTCGTCGCGAACAGCGAGATGGCCTGGTTGGCGCCCGGCTGGTCCGCCGAAGACCCGAGTCGACCCTTCAGGCGACTGCTGATCTGGGGGGGGCTCAATTCGAAAATTGTGAGGCTCACCAGTTGTGCCAGCGGCGTTGGAATGTTCGGCGTCGGCGGCGCTTGAGGCCCAGGATACGCCGAGAAGACCGGGTACCAGACCAGGCTGGGTACGGTCACGCCGCGCTGCCAGGCCGCCCATGCGTCGGAGATTGCCCCGGCTAGCCTGGAAGCAATTTGATCGGGGACCTTGCCCGTAAGAGCGGCCTGTAGGTCGGGTCTCAGAGCAGGCCCCGTCATGCAATTCTGCATACACAGCGCCGTCGGGCCGTTAATGACGACGTTGCGCAGCCCCGCCCGAAACTTCCAGGCGTTTATCGCCGTCTTCGTGGCAGCCCACGTCAAATCGAATACGCCCGCCCAGTCGGGGTAGATTTTTACGACGCGAGACGACAAGTTGTTGCTCCGGTTGGCCTGGCTTTCGTTCAACGTGTTGTTCGGGTCGACGAAACCGTGGAACGACATATTGCTCTCGACGGCGTTCCAGTGGGCGCTGACCGTGAAGCTGGACCCGGCTTGCACGTTCGCCCGGGTTCCCTGGGCGAGGACGACGTTGCCCCGCCTGATCCGCCAGGGCACAGACTTCGTACCGGAACCACTGGCGCGGACCCGCATGACGACCGAAAGGGTTTGTCCCGCCATGGGCTGCGCCGGTTCGACGGAAAAACTGTCAACCGAAACCGTAAAGGGCGAGGCGACATCGGTCCGAACGACTCGAGTCGACGAAGTGCTTCGCGCCGGCCTGCGACGGACCGGGCGCCGCGCGCGCTCGGTCACCCCCGCTACCGCATCAACGGTCTTTCCGTCTGGCAGGAACAGCACCAGATGGGGATCGTCCGGCTCTCCCGGAATCGACTCGGCAACCGCAGTCTCGAGGCGCTCGCCTTGTGCCATCAAAGGCAGAATTAAGAGCAGCAGTCCTTTCTTTACGAAGACTCCTTTTAGCCTATCTCTAGGCCTGTTTCCCAAACCTCAAAAAAGCGTACCAGATTTTGCGCACGCGTACCCTGCCGACAGCATGAATATCTCGACATCAAACACATTAGTCGTTGCGATCAACATACACGTCCTACCGACCAACACCTTATTGTCGAACGCCATCGGTTATGAGTTTGACACTCTTTTTTATGATTAAGCGACCAGACCGCCATAACGTCATGTAGGATGGCTGGCTATGAAAACTCGAATCTCTGCAACAACAGCAATGATCCTGACGCTAATCTGTCAGGGCGCGGTGGCATCGGAGTCGCGGTGCCAGAACCTTTATCAGCTATCCGACTACGATCACTCGATAGAACCGGGCAGCCTTGTACCCGCTCAGGGCAACACACCGGCACACTGCCAGGTGAACGGCGTCATCGATGGCACGATCCGCTTTCAGGTCTCGATGCCACTCGAAGGCTGGCAAGGGCGCATGATGTTCCTCGCCCACGGCGGCAATTCTGGAACGATCGGCAATACGACATCCCTCATGAAAGCCGGCTTTGCCGGTGCAACCACAAACTCCGGTCACAACTTCGGCCCGCAACGGTCTGACTTCGTGACAGATCGCGAAGCCCTTATCAATTTTGGCTTTCGCGCAGTGCATCTCTCTACCGTGGCCGCCAAACGGGTGATCGCAGAGTTTTATGGGCAAGCCGCTGACTACTCCTATATTCAAGGCTGTTCAGGCGGTGGTCGCAGTGCCTTGGTAGAAGCCCTACGTTTTCCAGAAGATTATGACGGCGTCATCGCCGGAGCGCCTGCTACAGGGTGGGTGGATTCGATCGTACCGTGGGGTATCGCCGTATCAAGGCAACAAGAAAAGTACCCTCTCACGGCAGAGTCACTCGCACTATTGGCACAAAACTCTCGCACGAAGTGCGATGCATTGGATGGACTAGAAGACGGACTGATCAGCAATCCTCAGTCATGCACTGTTGAAGTCCTTGAGCTAGACGACCTCCAATGCAATGAAAGCCAAACCCAGGGCTGCCTGACCGAGGGCCAGGTTGAAACCGCCACCTTGATCTACTCCGGTCTCAGAAACGACGCCGGCGAAGTGGTTTTCAATGGCATCTTCCCTGGTGATGAAGACCAGGGCGATTGGATGATGTGGGTGACTGGCATTCCCGGCCAGGATGCCGTCCTCGAGAACCTGCCAGCTACCGCTTACGGAACACTCGGCGTGATGGCCCAGCGCCTTGCTCACGAAGATCCTTCGTTCAAGCTGGAAGAGTTCGACCCTATAGAGGATCAGGCCAAGTTGGCCCGACATGCCGCAGCTGTAGAGCTACCACCACCTGACTTCAGTCGCTTTCACGCCAATGGTTCGAAACTGTTGATCTACCAAGGGTGGCAAGACGTCCCACTGCGAGCACAAGACACGATTGATCTACTCGCCGAGGCCGCCGAACTAAGCGGTGGGCAAGCGGTAGTTGATGAGTTCAGTCGCACCTACATGGTGCCAAACATGCTGCACTGCGCTGCCGGCACGGGAGGTTGGTTAGCAGACTACATCACTCCGATGGTCGAGTGGGTTGAACAAGGCAACGCACCCGCTGCTCTAGTCGGCACCAATCCCGGGATCTCAAACTGGTTTGAAGTTTTTGCCCTGCTCCAGAGCGAGAGCGTCGATTGGTACAACGCCGTTAGAGAGGCGACTAAAGACATAGATCCAAACCTCAAGTCTACTCGACTGTTGTGTCCTTACCCGCAGGTCGCAAAATATCAGGGAACAGGGAAGATCAACGACGCGCGAAACTATCGGTGTGATTAACACCAGATTCAAAGGCTGCATGTTGGGCGACAGCAGAGATATTCACGACCGCGTGCTGCAGGCCGACAATGCGGCCGAGTTAGCGGAACCAGAACTCAGCGTGGTGAGCCAACACCCTGTCAATCTCTACGATCGCCGCTGCATTATCGGCGATTGAGAAAAGTCGATCCAACCGGATTCCATACCTGCGGTATAGCCGCCGTCTACGGGGATATCGACGCCGTTGAGCCAGCCGCAATCACCGGTCAGGAGTAGGTCCACCACTTCGGCAATATCTTCTGGTTGAGCGGCGCGTTTGGTTTGCGCGATCAGCCAATCGCTTTGTTCGGCACCCATCAGTGATTCAAACTGTGGATACAGTGGTGTTGCGATCGGTCCAGGGCTAACGGAGTTCACGGTGTAGCCATTTTCGATGCCGTCATGCGCTGATCTCAGCGTCAGGGCTGTGACCAATCGTTTTGACATCGTATACGGGTCTCGGGCAACGACGTCGATGTTTTCTCGACACCAGGCAAGACCCGATGCGTAAGAGTCTGTCTCAAGTAAGGGGATCAGCTTGTCATAGCGTTTTTGCCAATCCCGGCCTGCTGTGGAGGAAACGTTCACGATACGCCCCCCTTGAACCAAACGAGGCGCAATCATTTGAGACAAATGGCGCACAGCCAGGAAGTTAACGGCAACCACCAATTCCGCATCATCTGACTGAGCGATTCCGGCCACGTTGGCTAAGCCGTCTAGCGTCTGCGGTAACAGTTCGAGGACACCATCGATAGATTGCTGATCGGCGAGATTCACTTGCACGAACTGGTGACCGTCAATAAGCGTGCTGGGTTCGTTTCTATCGAGTATCCATACGTTGTGATCAGCCAGACGGCTCACGAGCGCTTCACCAAGTCCGGAAGATCCGCCGGTAACGATTAGATTCATCATGTTCTCCCCTTAATGTTATGTTCGAGCGACAACAGGCATGGCGGTATAACCCTGTACGAAGTTTGATCGCAGTCGAGTTGGTTCGTCGATCAATTCAAAACCACTAAAACGATCAAACATACCTTGCCACATGTGTTGCAGTTGCATTCGAGCCAATCGAAAGCCTATGCAGTGGTGGATGCCGGAGCCGAATGACAGGAGTCGCGGCGCAGTTCGATCTAAGACAAGTTGATCAGGATTAGAAAATGCAGCTTCATCACGGTTGCCAGAGACGTAAAACATAACCACTTTGTCACCTGCCTTAATCGTTTTTCCACAGAGTTCGAAGTCCACCTTAGCCGTACGCCTCTGATGCACGACGGGTGTGACAAATCGCACGATCTCGCTAACCGCGGTTTCCAGTAAACCGGGATTGTTTCGAAACTGCTCATAAAGGCCTTGCTTGACGACGGCTTCGAGCCCACCTGCGATACTGGTTCGCGTTGTATCGTTAGCGCCTACCGTGAGTAAACGTAAATGATTCAGGTACATCTGGTCGGAAATGTCTGGTTGGCTATGGACCAGATGAGACACCAGATCGGGCGTGATGTCTTGCTCGAGTGAGCGAGCATGACGAAGCTTCAAAAAATACTCGGAGAAAGATGGATGTTTAGCTGCTTCTTCATCATCTCTCTTTGCACCCCCAAATAACCCCACCTGAGCATTTGTCCAATAGAGCATGTGATAGCGATCTTCTTCAGGAATGCCGAATAGCGTCGACAGCATCTGCAAGGGGAGCTCATTTGCGACGGTGGTGATCCAATCAAAGGGTTCATTGGTCGGGACCCTGTCTAAGATTTCGTTTGCGCGTGTTTTTACCTCTTCGTCCATCGCCGCAAGATTCTCAGAGTTGAAGACGGGCGTTACAGCGCTTCGGTGAATTCGGTGATCGGGCGGGTCCATGTTGATAAAGCTGGAATCTTCGCCGACGTTAGTATCAAAGATCGATATTCCGCCAGCCGCTGATGAGAACACACGATGGTTCAAGTCGACTGCAATAATGTCTTCGTATCTTGTGATTGCCCAATACGGCCCGAACGCACTTTCCTCGCAAAAGTGAACAGGGTCCGTATCACGGAGTTCTTTAAACAGCGGGTGGAAGCTGTGAGCTTCGTAGAGCGCCGGATCAGCTAAATCCATAAGTCGAATTAACCAAACAAGTGTTCATCCATTAAACAAACACTTGTTTGGTTAGTCAACGGCGCCTATGCTGCAAGAATGAAGGCGCAAAAGGCACAACGTTCGAATAGCCGCAATGAGGCCCTCATTGAAGCAGCGGCCACGCTATTCGCCAGCCAAGGGTTTAAGGCGACGAGTATGAGGGATATCGCTAAAGCCGTGGATATGCGCCCCGGTTCCATCTACTACCACGTTTCATCGAAAGATGACCTGCTTCTTGCGATCTACGAGACCGGCGTACAACAGATCACTGAGGTGTTTGAGCGCGCAATTGAACCGCTGGCGGACCCGTGGGAGCGACTTGAAGCGGGCATGGCTGCTTTGGTTCGTGCGGTAACCGAAGAAAGTGCATACACGAGAGTGATTTTTCGAGTGAAGCCGGATGAGGTCGTGAGGTACCAGGCAGAGTTGGTCGATTTGCGGGATCAATTCGAAGCTAAGTTTGCTCAGCTTATCGCTGACCTACCCAGCAAACGTTGGGTAGATAAACATCTTCTGCGACTCTTGATGTTGGGCGCTGGCAATCACGCGCAACTCTGGTTTAACTCCGCAGGAAGTTATTCGGCCGAAGAAATTGGTAAACAGTGGAGTCGATTTATCAGAGAGTCGGTAAGTCGTTAGGTTTGTCGCGCTGGAGGCTTCCATATAGCCCCCTGGTTGACTCGATCAGCGATCTGAGGGCTTATCATACCTCATTGAACTATCCCTACAGGCATGCATAAAATGCGGTAACTACCAGGAGAGCCCGCCATGTCTGATTCGATCATTTCCAACAGCCGCCGGCGCTTCATGCAGTACGCCACCATGCTCGGTGTCAGCGCGACCGCCCTGCTCAAATCCCGTGATGTCAAAGCCTCGATAGTCGAAGGCAAAGAAGCCGCAGGCCTCGGTGACCCATGGCCACAAATGCAGTACCGCAAACTCGGACGCACCGGACACCAATCCTCCCGCCTGGTATTCGGCTGCGGCGCCACTCTGTCGCGTGAGCCCCATGACGATCTGCTGTATGCGGCATTCGACCACGGCGTGAACACCTTCGACGTCGGCTTCAAGCATTATTACAACGACGCGGAAAAAAATCTGGCGCCGTTTCTGAAGAAAAAGCGCAATGACATCTACCTGATCTCCAAAGCCTATGTTCCAGTGGATATCGATTGGGACGAAGAAATCAGCGTGGATCAGGCCAAGCAGGCCGCCAAACGCTGGCAGGCCAGCCTCGAAGAAAGTCTGGTAGAGATGGGCATCGAGCACGTAGATGCCTATTACTACATGGGCGCCAACAACGTCTCTGTGGTGGGCAATGAAGAAATCCATCGTGCTTTCGAAGACGCCAAGGCCCAGGGCAAGGTCACGCATCTGGGTCTTTCGACCCACCAGAATGCCGCCAACGTAATGCGTACCGCCATCGATACGGGCTGGTTCGATCTGGCCATGATCGCCATTACCCCCGGCGGCTGGTACGACTGGGAGGACAAATCGATTCTGAACGGTTCACCGCCCATGCAGAGCATCCGTCCGCTGCTGGAGGAAGCCCGCGAGGCAGGCATTGGTCTGGTGGGCATGAAGGCCGGGCGTTTTCTGGCCGGACGCGCGTGGCTCGGCTGGGGCAATCCCAACGCGTTCGATGAGTACTACGACGAAAAGCTCTTGAAGGCAAAGTTGTCTGAGTTTCAGCGCAGTTACGCTTTCGTACTGGAGAATGGTCTCGACGTGGTCAATGCCGACATGCAGAGTCTGCTGCATCTGCAGGAGAATTTCGTTGCGGCGGCAACTTCGGCGGATTATTTCGACGTTGCCTGAGCATTCCGAGCTTCAAAACCAATCGCCTGAACACCAAGCGCCCGAACAGCAGCGGGCGCTCTTTTACCAACCCAGTTGCGGGTTGT
>CAYMUT010000060.1:0-16706 GCA_964393625.1 uncultured Pseudomonadales bacterium | reverse complement strand
TCCTATGAGCTTCATTGTAACGCTCAGAGGTGTCTACTAAAGCGGGGGCGATTCAGGGTAGGGGTCTGACGGTCTGGTTTCGAGCTGGATGATTGAAACACCCCCCACGGTGCGCCAGTCGGCCAACGGGGGCGCTGGTGTGCCGGTGAGCGCGCCACCTGAGAAGGGCATGTAGGAGCATGCGGCCGTGGCGCTCAGCAGCAATGCGATGATCATGGTTCGAGAGTTTGTCATGTTGACCGGCCCCATGAGATGTAGTTGCAGGTAAGATAGCGAAACTCGACACTGGGCAACACCAGGTGTGAATCTCAGATTCACGAGCGTACATTGAAGGGAGGACGCCCTGTGCGGGTATGAATTAGTGCTTGGTGAGCCGGCCATGGTCGATGCGGCCGGCGTCATCGCCAACTTCCAGCGCATGGTGCGCATCGCCGACGGCATCGGCATCCGGCTCGACGATCCGGTAATGATGCTGACCGCGGACATTCGCGTGGACCTCGGCATCAACGACTACGGGGGGCGGAGAACTCCGAAGAGGTTGGCGCGGGCAAGCGGTTGATCTCGCGGCTGATGCAGCCGTTTCTCGCGCGCATCATCGCACGCGTCGCGCCCCGCTAGTCCGCGAGATAGGCATTCACCACCCTGATGAGCCGCGCCCGCAGGGGGGCGGTATCCACCGAGGTGCGCCGCAGGCTCTCCAGCTCGTGTCCGCGCATCAGGTGCAGCAAGGTCGTGCCGGCTTCGAACGGTGCCGCCGCACCGAGGCGCTCCAGGTGACGGGCGAGGGCGGCCACCATGCTCGCGTCCCAACGCTCGAGCGCCTCGGCGACCTGCCCGTCGCGGGCCGCGAACACCGTCAGCTCGTACTCGACCAGCAGGAACCGCGGTTCGTCGAACTCCCGCTCGGTGAGCGCCACGAGGTAGTCGGCCAGGTCCTCCACGTGCTCGATCGGGCGTTCCAGCGCGTCGTCGTAGATCTGCTCGGCGCGCGCGACGTGGTGCATGAACGCTTCGCGGAGCAGGTGTTGCAGCGAGTCGAAGTAGTAGGTGGTCGAACCCAGCGGCACGCCGGCCGCCTCCGCGACGCGTCGGTGGGTGACGCCGGCGACGCCGTCCGTGGCGATCACGGCCAGTGTCGTCGCGAGGATGTGCTCGCGGCGATTCGCGGTTTTGGCGCGCGTCTTTACGTTGGGCCTGGGCATGTGTACGATAGTACAACTTTTGCTGAACATATGTACACCCGGGAGGCCAGATGACCATCGTCGCAGCGGAACACATCATGGACACGGACCCGCGGCATGCGCGCGCCGGGCACGATCCGGCGTACGATGCGGGCTCCGCCTTCACGCAAGGCGAGGTGCGGCCCATCGGCGAGGCGATGGTGCCGATCCAGGACACCGGCTTCATCCACGCCGACGCCGCCTACGATGTGGTGAGCGCGAGCCGGGGATACGTGTTCCGGATAGCGGATCACATAGAGCGGTTCAACGAATCGTGCCGCAAGTTCATGCTGACCAACCCATACAGCGACGACGAGACGGTCGACATTCTCACCGAGCTGGTGCGGCGCACGGGGCTCAAGGATGCGTACATCTGGTGGGCGGTGACGCGGGGGGAGCTATCGGGTGACCGCGCCAACCCGGTGTACGACAACCGGTTCTACGCGTTCGTCACCCCGTACGTCTTCATCATGCACGACGACGTGCGTATCCGCGGCGCCAACCTGCTGGTGAGCGAGGAATACGAGCGGATCTCGCCCCGGGCGGTGGACCCCACGGCCAAGAACTTCCACTGGATGGACATGAAGCTGTCCATCTTCGAGGCACTCGGCGCGGGCGCGGACTGGTCGGTGCTGACCGACGGCCACGGCCATCTCACCGAGGCGCCGGGCAGCAACGTGTTCGTCATCAAGGACGGCTGCCTGCGTACCCCGTCGACGGGATGTCTCGAGGGCATCACGCGGCAGACCGTGTTCGACCTGGCGGGCGAGCTCAACATCCCGGTGGACGTGGGCCAGGTGGCGGTGCAGGAACTGCACGAGGCGGACGAGGCGTTTCTCTGCTCGACGGCAGGCGGCGTCATGCCGGCGGCGCAGGTGAACGGCGTGCCGCTCGGCGGGCACAACGGCCCCGGTGAACTGACCACCCGGTTGCACAATCTCTACTGGGAGAAGCGGTGGGACGGCTGGCTGGGGGATCGGATCGATTACGCGCCGTGAGGTGGCGTCACCCTGGCGTGTAGCGTCATCGGACCGCCCTCGTGACGAATTCGTCGACGCGATTGGCCAGCACGCCGAGGTGGGTGCCCGTGCCCACCACCTCGTCGCCCGGGCGCAGGTACGCGCCGGGGTTCCACAGATTGGGTAGCTGGAAGGCGACGCCTTCCGGCGTGCCGGTCAGTACCAGCGTGCGCGCCTGGTCGAGGATCTCGTCGGGCGGCCAGATCATGAGGCCGGCGCTGGCGCGCTGGCGCAGGTCTCCCTTCGCGTACAGGGCGAGTTCCACGTCGCGGGGATAGAAGAATAACCGCTATGTTGTCTGTGGCCGAGAAGTATCGATTGGCATGCTGTTCGGGAACCTATTTGCATACTCTAAGTTGCTGATCGCTGGAGCACGCGAAGGATGGGGTGTTTCGGTGCGTAGAGTGGGTGGATGTCTTACGTTTAAGGGCGGACAGGCGAGTGTGTTTGTGCTCCGGCTATCGAGAGCCTTTGGGTTGGCGATTAGCAGATGTTTGGGTGGGGCGTCGTAGCACTTGTGCCGGTGGTGCTCGCGTCTGCTTGATGTGGTTGAGAATTTTTTCGATGAGGTTTGGTTCTGTGATATCCGCGATCACCCGCAATGATCCGCCGCACAATGCGCAAATCGTCACATCGAACTCGAAGGCGCGCCTGAGCCGCTCCAGGGCCAGCGGTGGGCGCGCGACAGCGCCCTGGATCGATGGCTCGTCGCCGTTCAACCCTGACAGCTGGGATGGCTATCGAACCTCTCGCCGTCGTGTGTTGACGCATGTTGCCCAAAACGGTGTGCAAGACATGGTGGTGCTCAGGGGTGACGTACACAGTGCCTGGGGGATGGAAATTCCGGATGATGCAGGCGCGCGCCAGTGCTCGCTCCGCACATCAAGTATGCCAACGGTGATCACAACGGCTACTTGCTGGTCGAATTTGACCGCAACCAGGTGGCCGCCAGTTGGTGGTTTACGGGTGATGTGAAACAAAGAGATGGATAGGCTGTATTAAGCAAAACGCTCACCTCAACCTCAGGGTCACACCAACTGGGTTGAGGTGGGGGCGTGGGCAGTACCTTGCTCACTTTGTTTTGGGCGCTTTGTGCTGTCCGTTCTGGTGTAGTGTGAGCCCAGTGATCTGTCCATTCTGCTCATGGAACTCCAATTCGGCTTCTACCACCCCGTAGTAAAATCGCGAGGGGCTGCTTGGGTAGACTGGGAATGCAGGTTGTCCTGTTAACTGCGCTTCTAACTGTGTGCCTTTTCGCGTCACAGTAAACACAGCACCTGGGGCCAGCTGATATTCCCCGGTGTAGCGTTCCAGTGTGGTTTCATCCACGGTAACCGTTTCTCGTGCCACACCTTCTTTGCGCGCCCTCTGGGCGGCGCCGTTCTGGTGGAGCACCAGTGCTTCCACCGCACCGCGGTTACCTCGCACGAACTCAATTTCCGCATCTACACCCTCAATCGTGTATCTGTCAGTGGATTTGTCCTTCATTTTAAAGCGCGGCTGACCGGTGGCTTGGCCAAACAGGGCGTCTCCGTCACTGGAGATGGTAATCACAAAGTCGGCAGTAAGCGGGTAGCGCCCCACAAAGTCCTCGAAGGGTGTGCCTTGAGCGGAGGCAGCGTTTGCCAGCGCGGGCAGTGCTGCGCCGCCAAGTAGATAGTTGCCGATGGCGTCGATTTCGGAAAACACCGCGTTGGCCAGCACCACAACACCTTCTCCAGTTTCTGGTACAAATCCGGCAATTGCCCGTTGGCCCGCCGTGCCACCGTTGTGCCATAGCGCTGCACGACCCCCGATGTCCTGCAGGATCCAACCCAGACCAATCCCCTGCGTTGACCCATCAAAGTCAGCCTGTTTGGTTTTCGCGAGTTTAAACGCATCAGTGAGCGGTGCCTGATCTGTCATGGTTGCGCGGATGTAGGTGGTCATGTCTTGCAGAGTGGAATTCAGAGCGCCAGCACCAGCCAGGGTGTCGAAGGTCCAGTTTGGTACTTCCTTGAAATCACCGCTGCGGTGTCCGGGCAGGGCTCGCTGACTTTGGGAGGGTGAGAGCGTTTGGGTTGTGTCCGCCAGTTTAAGAGGGTCTGCGATGACTGAATCTACCAACGCGCCATAGTTCGTTTGTGCCTGATTGGCGAGTAAGTATCCCAACAGCCCAGACCCCAGGTTGGAGTATTCACTGTGCACTCCGGTTTTGTTGGCCAGTGTGTGATTGGCGAGAAAATCCAACAGCAGTGTTTCGTCGTAGGCGGCATAGGGGTCATCCATCTGCTCGGCCGACAGATCGATGTTGTCGGGTAAGCGCGGCAGTCCTGATGAATGAGTTGCCAGGTGACGCAGTCGAATGGGGTTGTTCTGCGCTCCCGGTACCGGGGTTGCCAATAAGTCGGCTATAGGTGTCTCCAGTGACACTAGGTTTTCCTGAACCGCTTTTGCCAGCAACAGACCGGTGAACGTTTTGCTGATCGACCCAATCTGAAAGATGCTGTCTTGCCCACACCCGCCTGCAAAATGTTGTCGACTGGTTTTTTTATTGAAGTAGGCGATGGCAATACAAGCACTGTCTGGGGCGGTGCTCTTTAGCGCATCGGCGTATTCAGCGGCTTTCGCCAATTGTGTTTCGGCATGACTCATAGTGGCCAATAGTGTGGCGGTTAACAAAACAAATGTCTTCATGACACCTCCTTCAACAGTTGTTCGTTGGTTTCCAGTCCGACTGAAAAGAGCGCAAAGTCACGATGCCAAGAGGAAGGGGGATGGGCATGACGTACCACCATCCAACACGGTTCAGCAGCGCAATTTGATGACGCAGAGACGCACTCTGACGCTGCAGGGTGGTGCGAATATCGTCCTCCAGGCGCGGTGCAAAGCGAGCAGCTTCCCTTCGCTCCCGCACAAAAGCGCCACTCACCCAGAAACAGCCTATGGCCAGCGACAGCCAATCCCAATGTGCATACCACGGTGTGCCCATCATCGCTCTGCCACAGAGCGGTGGCAATCTCCTGATAGGTCGCTGGGGGAGTAACCATACAGCATCACCACGCGGTGAATGATGCTGCGGTGATCCTCAAGCCAACGCTGTAACTGCTGTTTTTTGTCCATAGGCCAACGTTAGTCGCAGCATGGCTGAGTTTCTTACACGCTTATCGAGAATTTTGTTGGTCTGGGCCGGTCTGAAATTCCCGGGGCAACGAGGGGCTTAGCAAAAGTCCTTCATGACCCCAGCAAAGGCCTTCACCATCTCTTCAACTTGAGTGAAGGCAGCCTGTGGCCGGAACACAATCTGGGTGGCGCCGCAGTCTATCCAAGCCGCAGTTTGTTCCGCCCAAGCATCAGGGTCCAGTTGCGGGGCGAAGATGGTGGCTTCAATGCCCACGGTGTGCGGGTCGCGGCCAGCGTCTTTCACCTGTTGCCTGAACTGCGCAAACACCTGAGCTGCCTGTTCACCTGGCGCAGGGAGCATGGCCTGCCAGCCATCAGCAATACGTGCGGCGCGGGAAATGGCAACCGGTTGAAAGGCACCCACCCACACGGGAATGGGTTGTTGAATGGGCATCGGTGCCAAGCCAGCATCGTTGATGGTGTGCCACCTACCGTTGAAGGTAACGTGCTGTTCGGTCCACAGTTGCCTTAACACCTGAATCTGCTCTTCCATACGAGCTGCCCGGTTTTTGAAAGGCATGTCCAGAGCTTCGTACTCAGGGTCGTTCCATCCGATGCCCACGCCCAGTTGCATGCGTCCGCCGCTGAGTACGTCAATCTGAGCCGCTTGTTTGGCCACCAGCACTGCTGGGCGTTGAGGCAGTATCAATACCGCAGATTTCAGCTTGATGCTCTGTGTGACGCCGGCGGCGTATGCCAGCAGAGTCAGGGTTTCGTGGTGCGGAAAGTCGGTGGTGTAGTTGGCCGCCAGTGGAGAATCTGCGATGGGTTGTCTGGTTTGAATCACGTGGTCCGGTACGTTGATATGGTTGAATCCGAGTGCCTCGCCCTGTTGCAGGTAGTCTCGAATGATGGCGAAGTTGTGGGGGATTTCCGCCTGGGGGAAGTGCAGTCCAAATTTCATGTGGGCACCAGCGCATATAGAAGCGTCACTATAGAACACTTTTTACCCGCTCAATATGGCACGCGTCTGTCGGACGGAGCGGATGCCTGCAAGACAGACATCCACAGGGATGGGGAAAATAACTGCAATTGTGTTTGATGTCGAAAAGTATCGCCGCGCGCGGATTTAGGGCTGATCGATGTCCGGTCGGTTTGCACCCAGAGGAAAATACACAACCTGCGAATAGCAGGCTGAACTGGATAAGCAGCCGGCAGAAAAGTGTCTCTTAGAAGAAGGCCCGATTGGTGCCATATCCTTTGCCGACGTACAGGCCTAAAGCGGGGGATTAACTGGCATCAGGGCGCCTGTGTAGGGGGCTTAGGCCGGGGAGCAGGTCAGGTAGTTAATAATTGTGTGTTCGATCTGCTGCAAATAGGCTTCATCCGCGAGCCAATCAGGGTTTTGCTCCAGGGCGGCGATTAACAGGCTTTCCATTTGCCGGGTAATCACAAAACCTGCCAACTCCAAATCGTCAGGCACTATCTTGTCGCGATAGATATCGAACAGTATGGGCAGAAAGTCATCCCAGGCGGGCCGTTCATAAGCACTGCTGACCTGCGCGTCGATAGAGGCCGAGAAGTCGAGGAAAGCATGGTACGTCCGGTAAAACTCACCGTAGCGCTGATAAAAATGACGTAGCAGTTCCGCCTTGACATGGATTATTTCCCGGATGGTGTGGCGCAGTGATACATGCAGTTGCAGCGCTACCCGTTCCGAGACTTCGACAGAAAGCTGGTCGATATCGGCGGCAAGGTTCTCGGTAAACAGGTTGGCCAGTATGGCCTCTTTATTGGGGAAATACTGGTACAGCGAGCCGATGTTGACCCCGGCCACTTCCGCGATGCGATTGGTGGTGAGATTCTCCGTACCCTCCTGCTCCAGGATCTGCTGGCAGGCCTGGATGATGGCATTGACCAGGGTTTTGGAGCGGCTCTGGGTGGGGGTTCGGCGGGGCTGGGGCGGCGACTTTTTCATCTCGATTAACACAAAACAAGGTGGCGACTCAAAAAGATTACTCACAGGCATCTCACTGGACACAGAGCAAACGCTAACAAAGCCCTGCCGCGCCTGACAACTTAATTTATCGGCAGAGAGGAGGGGCATTGAGAGCCCTATTTAATCCACTGTATCGGGTGGATTTAACAGGGCTGATTAAAAGTAAGTGGTATTTTGGTTTTTCTGATAAGTTTAATAAAAACAATAGCTTGCGATTTATTTTTATAGGTCTGTAACGCGAGTAGGCAGCCCCTTAAAACTTTGCAATGTTAAATGGCCAATGAATTGCCAGGCCGAGGCTTACCTGCACTTACAATTTTATGAGTGGGCCCCGCCAGAATTTCGCAGTACGGATTGCCCATGCTCTTTTACTTCGACTTCCAAAAATACCTCACCATGCTGCGCCTTATGGCGAAAACCCAGGGGGTTAAAGCCAAATGGCGCTTTGTGATCCCTTTGCTATTGGTGCCACTGTTCTCTTTACTCCATGCCATTTTCTTCTTCCTCGATGGCCTGTTGTTTCCCGGGTTGCATTTTACCCGGGTCAAGAAACCGGTGTTTATCGTGGGGCACGGCCGTAGTGGCACCACCCTGATGCATCGCCTGATGACCAACGATGGTGATCAGTTCAGTGCCTTTCGCTTTTATGAAATGCTGCTCCCTTCGCTAACGGAGAAGAAGATTATTCGCGGTATCGCCTGCTTGGACCGGGTGCTGTTGAAAGAGCGTATGGCCAAACGTATCAAGGCCTGGGAGGAGGAAAACCTGTTCACCGAAACCCAGGATATTCACAAAACCACGCTGACTTCCTATGAGGAAGACGAGCAGATTCTGTTGTTTTCCATGGCTGCCGGTTTCTGGATGGCGCTGATTCCCTTTATCAATGAGCTGGACTTCCACTACATTGATGAAATGCAGGACCGCAAGCGCCGCCGTTTGATGAAGTTTTACAAGGCCTGTGTGAAGCGCCAGCTTTACTTAAACGGTGGCGACAAAATCCATCTCAGTAAAAACCCCAATTTCTGCGGCCGGGTGGAATCGTTGATTGAAACCTTCCCGGATGCCCGCTTTGTGGTGATGATGCGCAATCCCTTCGAAACCATCCCCAGCTTATTGAAACTGTTACGGGAGAGCTGGACGGCCATGGGTTGGGACAAAGCCACCATGGAGGATTCGCTGGCAGCGGTGGCCGAGTTGTCATTCCATACCTACCGCTACCCGCAAGAGGTGCTGGCACGTCACCCCGAAGTGCCGAGCCTGGTGGTGGACTATCGCGAGCTGGTCGATCAACCCAAGCGTACGGTGGAACACATCTACGAGACCCTGCAATTACCCATGCGCGAAGAGTACCAGCAAGAGTTGGTGGCCCAGGAGCAGCGCGCCAAAGCCCACGAAACCACCCACAGCTACAGCCTGACGGAATTCGGCCTGGATAAAGACCTGATCGCAGACCGCCTGGCCGACATGTTCGAGGTCTATCAATGGCCGAAACAAGGGTAACGAGAGAGACCTATGACTGAGAGAGAACACCTGCAGCGGGTCATTGAGCCCAGCCCCGCCATGGCACAACTCCGGGATGCCTGGGACGAGATGATCGTCAGCTTGCAAATGGCCCGGCAGGCCATTGATGACCCGGCCCTGAAGCCCCCCTCGAGTACCGATCGCAACCTGGCTGAGGGTTATCGTTATCTGTTGGGCTATGTCCACGGGGCGTTTGAGCGAGCCTTTGGTGAGGATCCGGATTATCCCTATTTTCGCCGCGCTATTCCGCTGTTGCACAAGTCCACCGCCGACAATGCCGATAACCTCTACTTGAGTGCGCGCATCGATGGCAATCACAGCTACCGTATTCGCGGCCAGGCCGAAGACAACCGGCACTGGTATGGTGAGCCCGCCAAAGAGGAGGGCGCTATTGCCCCACGCTATGTGATTTTTTCTGCTATCACCCACTATACGGGGGATACCGGGAGCCTCGCCGAGCTGGTACCGGAAGTCACGACCAATGTTGGCGCCCTGGAAGGGGGCGAGCTGGCAGTGGATCCCGATGGCCGCTTTGAAATCCTGTTAGCTCCCGAGCGGCCCGAGGGCTATAGCGGCAACTTCATCCCCACCAAGATCACCCTGGAAGATGGCACCGAGCACACCGCTCAATACCTGATTAGCCGTGAACTGTTTGCCGACTGGGCGCGTGAAGAGGGCCTGGTGTTGGAGATTCATAAAGTCGGCCAGGAGGGTATAGCCCAGCCCAGTTTGAATCCCGCCGGTGTTGCCGAAAATATCCGTCGCATGGGCACCATCGTCAATCATCACCTGCGCTTCTGGAACGACTTTTACTCGACGTTGTTAAATCCCTTTGGCGACAGCCCGATAGAGACCCCTTACACCTATCCCACCCTTAACGAGGTGATCCAGCCCAGCGCGCCTTCGGCGACGGTGGGCGCCGCGCAACAGACCAATACCTACTCTGGCGGCAGCTATCTGCTGGCCCCGGATGAGGCCTTGATCATCGAGCAGTACATTCCCGAGACGCCACTCTACACCGGCTTCAACCTTTGCAATTGGTGGGGAGAGTCCTACGACTACGCCAGCTATACTTCCAGCCTCAACAGCAGCCAGGTGACCACTGACAGCGATGGCGTGGTGCGCTATGTGGTGGCCCACAAGGACCCCGGCGTCCACAACTGGTTGGATACCACCGGCCACACCGAGGGGATGCTGAGCCAGCGCTGGGTTTATTCCAGCATCCCGGAGCGACTGCCGGAAGTGCAGTGTAAAGAGGTTAAGTTGAGCGAGCTGTTTGAACACTTGCCCGCCGACACCGTGACGGTGAGCCCGGCTGAGCGCCGCGCCACCATCGCCGAGCGCCAGGCCCATGCCCAGCGCCGCTATCGACAGTATTAAGGCCGCCACGAGTTAGGTTAAGGCTTGGAGACAAGGGAGGAGTAGAACGATGAATGTACTGGTAGTGGGTGGCAGTGGCCTGATCGGAGGCGATATTGCCCTGGGGCTGAAAGAACAAGGGCACCAGGTCACCATCATGGCCCGCAAGCGGCCGGTGGCGGATGTGTTGGCGGAATTTGATTTCCTGGCCGGTGACTATGTGCACGATGATGTCAGCGATGGTCGTCTGCAGGGCTTCGATGCATTGGTGTTTGCTGCCGCTGCGGATATTCGTCAGCTGCCTCAAGATGGTTCGGTTACGCCGGAAGACTTTTATCGCCGCGTAAACGATGTGGCTGTGCCGCGTTTTTTTGCGGCCGCCAAGGCTGCTGGTATTCATCGCGCCATTTATATCGGCACCTTTTATCCGCAGGTGGCGCCGGATCGCATTGGCCCTTGCCCCTATGTCAGCTCCCGGCATCATACCGATGAAGCCGTGCGGGCCATGACCGACGAATCCTTTGCCGTGATCAGCCTGAATGCCCCCTTTGTGCTGGGGCATATCCAGGGTTTGCCGGTGCCGCATATTGAAACGCTCGCGAATTACGCCAAGGGCAACCTGCCTGATCTTCCCCTGTTCGCGCCGCGGGGGGGCACTAATCACATCAGCTCGCGGGCGATCGCCCAGGCTGCTGTGAATGCCCTGAAACGCGGTGAACCGGGTAAGGCCTACTTGCTGGGGGGCGAGAACTACAGCTGGAAGGAATACCTGGAGCTGTGGTTTGAACTGGCGGGTAACCCTGTGGAGCTGCCGGTGCTCGATGAGGACCATCCACTCTTCCCCAATGTGATCCTGTTCGCGGGGCCAGGTGCTACCGTTCACTACCAGCCGGCAGCCGATGAGCTGGCGGTGCTGGACTATGAGCGGGGCGATATTCGCACTGTGGCCAGTGAAATCCTGGAACATGCGGGTTAAATAAACCCGCTGCAGTGACTCATAACGATCACAACAATCGGGAGTTGAACGAGTATGCGATTTGGCAAAAGTTACCTGCTCACACTGTGCTTACCGCTATGGCTCGCCACGGAGACGATGGCAGCGGGCCAGGAACCCCACCAGGAACAGCTGGCGGATGCCTGGGCCAGTTTTAGCGCCTCGCTGCAGGAGGCGCAGCGTAGCCTTACAGACCCGCAATACTTTCCGCCCGCCCCAACCGATCGCAATCTCGCGGAGGGGCATCGCTATTTGTTGGCCCACTTGAACCGGCTTATTGAGAGCGAACTGCGCACCGATCCCGAGTTCCCGGAATTTTTCCGCTCGATGGATATGCTGCGCAAGTGGACCGGCGAAAACCCGGATGCCATGTATCTCAAAGCCCCGATCGATGGGGAGGGTTACTACAAGGTCACCGCCCAGATGGCCAATCCCCGGGAGTGGTGGGATTCCAGCCGGGTAGCGGGGCCCAAGGCGCCGCGCCTGGTGACCTTCCAGATCATCACAGATGTCCCTGGCCGCACAGGTAAACTGGCGGAGATGGCGCTATGTAACAGCCAGACCCTGGACTTTATCACCTCGCTGGAAATGTCACTGGCGAGCGACGGAACGCTTGAGCTCCTCATTGGCCCGAAACGACCCGAGGGTTACCAGGGTAACTTCCTGGTAACGCGCAAGGTGATGAACTGTCCCGTCACCGGTCAAAACACCGAGCGGGTGGCCCGTTGGTTATCGGTGCGGGAAATCTTTTCCGATTGGGAGCAGGAGCTGCCGCTGGATATGGATATCGTGCGCCTGGAGAGTCGCGGCATGAGCCGGCCGCCACTGGATGCGGCATTCATGGCCAATGCCCTTGAGACGATTGGCCGGGAAGTCACCAACCAGATCCGTTTTTGGAATCTATTGCAGGAGCAGGCCCTGGAAGTGCGGCGTGATGTCAATGGCGACGGCCGCCGCAATATGCCGGTAAACGGCATCAACCCGCCGGCGCCACCATTTACGGCCGGTGGCGTGGCCGGCGCCCGGCAATTCTATGCCGGTGGTTTGTTTGAGCTTGAGCAGGACGAGGCTCTGGTAATCAAAGTGACCGCACCCGTGGAGCCGCACTACCTGGGCTTTCAACTCAACAACTTCTGGTTTGAGGGCCCCGATCAACAGAACTATGTGAGTAGCCTGACCGGTTACCAGTTGCCGGTAGCGTCGGACGGTGCCCGCTACTTTATCATTGCCCAACAGGATCCCGGGGTGCAGGGCTGGATGGCGACCACCGGTTACAGCAGCGGCAGCACCAGCATGCGGTTCGTGTTCCGCGAGGACCCGGAGGCTGCAGATATGCCCAGTGCGGAAGCCTTTCATATCAAACTCGACGAGTTGTTCACGGTGATATCGGCGGATACTCCCAAGGTGAGTGCGGAGCAGCGGCGCGAGCAAATCGCCGTGCGCCAGGCCCATATCAAGCGGCGTTGGCGTAATTTCTAAGCGGTAGCCTTATGCGATTGTTCTTCTCACACCAGGACTTTGTGGTGCTCCTCGATTACATGGCCTGGCTGGGCTTTGATGAGAAGGGTATCGCGGGGCGCTCAGAAGTCGTTGCGGGTTTAATCGTCGAAGAAGGCGCGTGATCTCAATGGGCGTATACATCGGCGCATCCACCAAGATTGTCTATCGCGATACAGGTGAGGTCATCACTGGCCGCGTACCCGCATACTCTGTCGTCGTACCTGGCACGCTCGGCTGCGGTCAGCGCGAAGATGGCAGCAAGGTTCCGAGCCTTTACTGCGCCGTCATCATTAACAAGTCGACGCGCAAACGCGTTCTAAGACGTCGGTAAACGAACTCCTGTGGGATTAGGCGCGAGCTTTTCTACAGATCCACGACCAGCGATATGCGGTCGTGTGGGCTGCCGATCATGATGTAATAAATAGTCGCTGCTTTGTTGCGATCGCCATACTTGGTACCCATCGTTTCGAGCACCAATCCAGCTTCATCTTCGGGCACATCGTTTACGAGTCTCGCTTTCGGAATACGGGTCGTGACCTCACCTCCGCGTGTGAACTGCAAAGGCTTACCCGCTAACAGAGACTTGGCAGCCACAGGCTGGGCGTCGTAGTAGACAATTTCACGATCATCAACATCCATCACCCACAAGCGTGCTGTGTGGACGGCTTCTTCGGTATCGATGGCGAGTTCAACCACCTCACCTGATTCCCATGTGGAAATGACGTAGCTGTATGTACCAATCCAGGCAACGGCGAACACGACAGCAGTTATCAGGCACAGCCGCATATCATTAGCAGAGGGTTTGAACCGGATTTTGACCAGCAACCCAGTCCCAACCAACAAAGCAATCAAGGCGATTGCGCCTCCACGCACGCCGAGCAGTCCAAGCGCAACCAGTACAACAAGGATTGAGATAGAAGTGGTGATTTTCTGCGAATCAGACATGGCGTTTCAGCCTATTGCAAAGCTGCAGTCGTGTATCAGCTTCGGTATGGTAGCTACCAAGTCACATCTCCAGGAGCGCTGACGTGAGAGTGAATCTGCTGTGGGGTCTAATGGGTTTTTACCTCATAACCGGACTGTACATTTCTATCGCACCCATGGTCTTTTACGAAAACGGACCCGGGGTCGCTGATACGGGTCCGTACAACATGCACTTTCTGCGCGATGTTGGCTTCGCTTTTACCATCAGCGCTATCGGACTCGCCTACGGGCTTTACCAGAAGCTGAAACCTCTGGTGGTTTTCGGCAGTGCGTGGCTTGTAGTGCATGGCATTTTCCACTTCACCCTGTGGCTGATACACGGCAACAAAACTTCGCAGGCAGCCATCATTGATCTGCTGATCGTCGTACTCCCCGCGGCAATCCTCGCCTACCTGGCGGCGACATATCAGCAACCAGAGCGCTAACTCAGCGCGTCGGCAACCGCCTCGAACGCCAATATCTGCTCCCAGAAGGCGGCATCATTGACCGGCTCCGGATGGGAGCTGAACTTTGCGGCCGCAAACTCGCGATCGGGGTCTATGTACATCGTCTGGCCGTGTATCCCCAGCGCCATGAAGACTCGCCCACCCGGTCGCACCCACCACTTGTTGTAGTAGGCAAACCCGGGAAACACTTCCGCATACTCTGACTTGTCGAAAGCCTGATAGAGCTCATCAGACGGAGAGGCGCAGTCATCGATCCATGTTTGTGGCACGACGCCATTGCCACCATTGCTGATCATCCAGGCGAACCTGCCGAAGTCTCGCAGACAACAGTTGAATCCGCCGCCGGTTGCCGTATGTCCAGACGCATCTACGATGGATACCAGATCGTGTTCCGCACCCATCGGCTGCCATACACGACGTGCAAAAGTCTCATAAACAGGCTCACCCGTCGCACGCTCTATGCAGAGCCCGAGCGTATTGGTGAGTACTGAGCGGTAATGGAAAACATCTGCATGCTTCCCATCCGGTTCGGTCAGCGTCTGAATAAACTGAGTGAGGTCTTCAGGACCCTGGTAGCCGGGCGGCGGTGATCGCCAACCACTGGCTATCGCCGCACAGACCGCTTGCTCATCCATGTCCGTGTATTGATCTGTGATGTTCACACTGACGCGCATATCGAGCAGATCCTGTATCCGCGCGCCAGCGATCGCTGTCTCTGCAAATTCCGGGAGCAGCACTTCAACATTCTGTTCGACATCGAGCTTACCCTCGTGCGCCAGCATCCCGGCCAATGTCGCCGTCATGGACTTACTGCATGAGAACATCACGTGGAGGCTTTCCGGACGCATGCCGTTCATATAGGTCTCATGGATGACCCGACCTTTGTGAATAAGCACAACCCCATCGGTCCAGGTGCGTGCGAGCATGTCTGTGAACCGCAGCATTTCACCGCCGCGCGTGGTGTACGGGATATCTTCGACATCAACGAGCGCTTCACTCAGCGAAGATGAATCCAAAGGACGGGGTGCTCTTGCTGTCCGCGTGAAATGTTGAACCCGCTGCAGGGCATAGCGATTGTAGGGCGGAGTTCGCCAGTTATCGGCTGTTACACGGCGGTCTTCAGGTAACGAAGCCTTGGTCCCCAGACCCAGCTCTTCGGCGGTGTGTTGCATCAGCTATACGCCTTCATTGACGCCCGCGAGTGTAGCTTAACGCTCTACAGCCGGAAAGATCGTGGTAACGGAACGCGGTTGAACCATGTGGCGACAGTTGCGGATCCAGACTTTGCTAGGGCCATCGCTCAACGGATAAAAGGTACGCCGGGGATAACAGGCTGATACTCCCCAAGAGTTCACATCGACGGGAGTGTTTGGCACCTCGATGTCGGCTCATCACATCCTGGGGCTGAAGCAGGTCCCAAGGGTTCGGCTGTTCGCCGATTAAAGTGGTACGTGAGCTGGGTTTAGAACGTCGTGAGACAGTTCGGTCCCTATCTGCCGTGGGTGTTCGAGACTTGAGAGGAGCTGTCCCTAGTACGAGAGGACCGGGATGGACGCACCTCTGGTGTACCGGTTGTGACGCCTGTCGCAGCGCCGGGTAGCTAAGCGCGGAAGGGATAACCGCTGAAAGCATCTAAGCGGGAAGCCCCCCTCGAAACCAGGTCTCGCCTTAGAGCCGTGGAAGACCACCACGTTGATGGGCCGGGTGTGGACGCGTGGCAACACGTGAAGCTAACCGGTACTAATCGCTCGATCGGCTTGACACTTTATCTTTGGCGGCTTCGGCCGCGAAAGGCCCATTCCATCCCGCGCAACGGCAAGCGCCGCCGGCCGGGCCGGACCCCCCAAAACAAACACGCCAGCAAACCAACATGAGAACACCGCGATGAACGAAAGCCGGCGACGCCGTCGCCCGGTTCCTGCTTCGGCCTGGTGGCCACAGCGAGGGGCACCGCACCCGATCCCATTCCGAACTCGGCCGTGAAAACCCTCCGCGCCGATGGTACTGCGTCTTAAGGCGTGGGAGAGTAGGTCGCCGCCAGGCCTAACCAGGAACCAGGAACCAACCGCGCCAGCCCCCTTACCCTCTTTGCAAACTCAGCCGACAGGAAAAATCCTGATACCCGATCCCTGTCACCCGACAACCGCGGGGTGGAGCAGTCTGGTAGCTCGTCAGGCTCATAACCTGAAGGTCGTAGGTTCAAATCCTACCCCCGCAACCACGAAATAAAACCCTCTATATCAATCATCTAGGGGGTTTTTTCGTGTCCAGAATCACACTCCAACGCCACTACCTCATAATAGAATTGCCACGTTCCTTGCCGCTTTGATGCAAGGAAACATGAGAAGAGTAATGGGCTCTTAATCAGCGGGTCGTAGTTTCGAGTTCGTGGAGCCGAAGCGTCCCATGGTCACCCGGCGCAAAAAGAGAGGGGTATTCCCAGACCCTCTTTGAGGCAAGGTCAAAATTGTAGGACGAGGTAATCCCAATCTCGGCCGCTCTTATTTGCTTGTGACCTAGCCCCCTTAACCGGATCCACGGTGTGAGTTAGAGAGAGCGTCA
>CAYMUT010000059.1:0-16898 GCA_964393625.1 uncultured Pseudomonadales bacterium | reverse complement strand
TGGGTTTGTCCTGCTCGAACGTGTAGACGCCATCGGGGATCAGCATGTGCAAATGTAATTGGTTTGGAAGCGTTCTCTACAACCGCCTGACGTTGCCTTTGTTCGGACGAAATCCATTTTCGTCGTAGAGGTCGAATTCTTCGATTAGGTCCTCGATCCACTGAACTGTACCCGTTCGCGACATCATGCTATCTGACATCAGTAGAGCGGTGGTTGCTCGCCCAACCAGCAGCGGTGTCTGTGCCTGGCTGAGATCCATTTTCTGTCGTTTGGCCGCTACCTTAATGAACTCAGTTGAAACCACACCAGGGTAGATTACGCAGGCAGGTATCCCTTTGTCTTTTAGTTCGATTGCCATGTCGGCTGTCAATCGATCGAGTCCTGCCTTGCCGGCGCCGTAGGAACAGTTGAATAGATAACCCTGCCCGCCGTGGGAAGACACATTGATCATTCGTGCATAGTCGCTTTTAAACATCAGTGGTGCCGCATGCCAGCTAGCGACATAGTGAGCACGCAAACCAATACCTACCTGATCGTCCCAGACTTCTAGCGGGTGGTCCCAGTAGCCGCCACTCCATACCGGCGCATCGGGTATCTTGAAGACGTTGTTGACCAGGATATCGATTCTTCCTGATTCTTCTTCAACTTGTTTGAACAGGGCCGCGATCTGATCATCATCTCCATGGTCACATTGAATTGCCCGGCCCTCACCACCGGCTTGGGTCACTAGTCGCGCCGTGGTGTCGATAGATTTGTCGCCGTCACCGGTGGTACGGCCAGTCACGTAAACTCTGCAGCCCTGTTCGCCCAGGGCAATGGCGATTCCCTTGCCAATCCCGCGGCTTGAGCCGGTGACCACGGCTACCTGTCCTTTCAAGTCCTTCATTCTTCTACTCTCTAACTTCAACAAATTGGCATTCAGTGCGGGATGCTGGCTTATAAGGTGGAAATTAATATAATCAAATTATACTATCAAATTTTTATACAGCGAGTTCAGGTAGGGGAGAGTAGTTATGGCGAGTGCGCTTGAAGGTATTCGGGTAGTTGAACTGGCTGTTGCCATACAGGGCCCTTCAGCTGGTCTGTACTTCGCGAACATGGGTGCTGAAGTCATCAAGGTGGAACCTCCTTTTGGCGATGCGAGCCGACACCACAGAGGCGCCAACAATTCGCTGCCGAAAGAGGCGTTCGGCACCCAGTTTGTCGCTATGAACAAGGGCAAGCGTTCTGTGGTGCTAGACGCGCATACGGATCTGGGGCAAAAAGTACTGCAACGGTTACTTGCCACGGCAGACGTCTTTATCACTAACTATCGTAGTGATGCGCTTACGCGCATGGGACTAGATATCGACGAACTGGTCGAGAAGTTTCCAAAACTGATCATTGGCAAAGTCAACGGATTCGGACCGTTCGGCGAGGATGCTCACAAGGCAATGCTGGATGGTGCAGCGCAGGCGCGTGGTGGCATCCTTAGCATGAACGGTTATGCCGACGACGTGCCAATGGCCCCTGGAATTATGTTGGCTGATCATGCTGGTGGTATGCAACTCGCACTGGCATGCATGACTGCTCTAATCGCCCGTGCAAACACCGGACGCGGGCAACTGGTCCTCACTTCTTCACTTGGCACAATGCTGTGGTTGCAGATGTGGGAGCTGCAGCACTCTGCGATGACGGGTGTACCGCTTTCGCGCTGTGGCCCGCACCACCCGAATCTGAAAGCTCCTTATGGTGTTTATGCCACGTCTGACGGTGGGGCGATCATGTTTGTTCACGCCAGGTCGGATGAGTCCTGGGCGGAGTTCTGGATATTCATGGATAAACCGGAAGTTGTGATGATGGAGGCCTGGGATACTGCGGGTAAGCGCATCGGGCTGGCTGGCTCTGATGATCAGCTCGATGAAATACGAGCGCTGCTGCGTGAATCGATCGGCTCTAAAACCATGGCTGAAATGGAAGAGTTCTTAAGCGGGCAGCCGGAAATTGTCTGGGAACGTGTTCGAGGATATGAAGATGTACTGACCGATCCACAGAATATGGCTAATGGCTACCTTGTGGACATTGATGTACCGAGTGTTGGTACGGTCAAGACGATAGGTCCGCTGGTGCATATGAGTGATACACCGCCGCTCGAACAACGACTACCACCAGGACTGGCCGCCGATACTGCAGATGTTATGGGAGAACTTGGTTTTACTGATGAAGAGGCAACTTCAGTGGTCGACCACGCTGCAGCCGTGCGCGAGGAGCTGCTGGCGAATATGTTTGGAAGTAGCTAAATCCGACTGAGGAGGAGATCAAGGCGGCGCTGTTCGCTGCATCGCATTAGGAAGACGTTATGACAGAAGTAATCTGGGATAGCCTGATTCAAGGCGCATTGGTTTTTGATGGTCGAGGACTGCCTCCTCAACAGATAGATGTGGCACTCAAAGACGGCGAGATCGTAGCGAAGGGTTCGCTGCTCGCGCCGGAACTTGCTCGCGACGTGATTAACGCCGAGGGCCAATGGTTGATGCCGGGTCTCCTTGACATCCATACGCACCTCGATCTTGAAGTAGAACTGGATCCTGGTTTGCCCGAGGCGTTACGTCATGGCACCACAACGGTTCTGGTCGGTAACTGTTCTCTGGGTACCTGTTTCGGTACCCAGCGAGAAGGGGACCAGGATCCAATCGTTGATTGTTTCACGCGGGTCGAGAACATCCCCAAAAAAGTGCTGGCGAAATGTGCTGACGCGGTGTCCTGGGACACTACTGCAGATTACCTGGATCATTTCGCCGACATCCCTCTTGGCCCTAACGTGGCAGCTTTTGTTCCGCATTCCATGCTACGTGTTGAAGTCATGGGGTTGCAGGGTTCGATCAGCCGCGCGCCAACCGAAGAAGAACTGGATCGGATGTGTGAACTGCTGGAGCAGGCGCTTGAACAGGGCTACATGGGCTTATCTACCGATGGATTGCCTTTCCACTACCTCTCAAATGACCCGAATACTGACAAGCGCATTCCGACTCAGTTTGCCTCATACAAGGAGTTGAAGCGCCTGCTGGAGATTGTTAGAGAGAAGGGCAAGGTCTGGCAGACAACACCGATTATTGAAAAGCGAATTCTGGCGTTTAAGTATTTCGCGCTGACCAGTGGTCGGTTGCATGGCAAGCCGTTGAAGACTTCAGCGCTGGCTGCTTTGGACTTTGCCGGGACGCCGGGCAAGGATAATCCGTTCCTTCGATTCGCTCGGGTGATGAACTCAAAGTTGTTTGACGGCGACATTCATTTCCAGGCACTGGGTACCAACTTTCGGATCTGGAGTGATGGCATCGTCAGCCCTCTCTTTGAGGAGATGCCATCCACCTGCAAACTGATTGCCAAAGAGTACGACGACAGGGAAGGGCGCCTCGCCCTGTTAAATGATCCTGACTGGATCAGGGAGTTTCGCAACGACTGGCATCATGGCCGAAAGGGCTTCAATTGGGCCAGGATCAAGGCCAGGCTGGGCGTTCCGGATATTCTGGTGCCCAGAGATTTCAGCCTGCTGGTCTTCGATGGTGCCCCGGTCTATGAGTGGGACGGCGAAACCTTTCAGCAGGTATACGAGCGGCTTGAACGATTCCAGCAGGGTAATGAGGGAGAAGCCCGCAGTGCGGCAGAGAAGGATGTCTTTGCCAGGTTTCCTGATCCGATAGCAGATGACGCTGAATTCATGCTGCACATGATGCGCGAATACGACAAAGGATTTCGCTATTACGCTGACCAGGGCAACACTCGCAAAGAGCGCATCCTGCAACTCCTGCTGCATGAGTGTGCATTGCCGGGATTTAACGATTCAGGCGCGCACATCACCAATATGGCTTTTTTTGACGGCAACCTGGGTTCGCTTAAGCGAGCACAGGAAGCAGACCTGACGACGGTGTCAAAAATAGTCAGGCGTCTGACTTCGGAACCGGCGGAGTTCTTTGGGCTCGACGTAGGTTCACTCGAGATTGGTGCACAGGCGGACCTTATTCTTATCGACCCAGAAGCATTGGCCAGGCACGAATGTGACCCTAACCGGGAACTGTTGCACCGCGAGTTGTTCGAGCATGACCAGATGGTTAATCGTTCTGACGGGGTGGTTACGCATGTGATGATTCGGGGCCAGACCGCATGGACAGGCCACGGATTCTCGGATCAGCTGGGCAGTTTGACGATGGGGCGGGGCCTGCGATCTTCCTGATCGACCCTGACCGGCTATCTCACTTCACACACGGTGATTGAAACTAAAGTGAATAATGAGGGTTCAGATCGCAATGAATATTTACACCACTAATCCCGCGGAACTCGCCCAGACTCCACTCGGGGCAGGTTTCGTTGACACGGAAAAGCTGCCCTGGGTTGACGTTGCCCCCGGTGTGAATATCCAATTCAAGGTTGCCAGCTGCTGTAACAAGACAGGGCGATACGTATTGTTGTCGAAGTATGCTCCGGGTACACAGATTGCTACGCATCGTCACAGCGGTGCTGTTATTGCGATTACCCTGCAGGGCTCGTGGACTTATCTTGAAGAGGACTTTGTTGCCACCAGGGGTTGTATCGCATTTGAAACGGCGAATTCGAACCACACATTGAAAGTGTTGGATGACTCAGAAGAAGAGTTGATCCTGCTGACCATCATCGAAGGCAGCCTGATCAGTTACGACGATGAGGGAAATATCCTCGGTATTCACGATGCGCAAAGCCATCTTCAGTTATATCTGGGTCTGGCCGAGCAGCAGGGTCTGGATGTAGACGAGTCGTTGATCTATCGACACTAGATTCGTCCAGTATTGGTAGTACTGCACGGGGCAAGCTTGTCGCATCTAGTGGTCAATGCATGCCAAACGTTGTCACGGCTGGAGTGTTGTTGAGCCGGGCGTGAATCGATCAATTGACGGACTCGGCAAGTCCAGTCATTTCCCGGCTGTATTGCAGAATCTTGTCAGATACTTTGATGCGATGAGGCGAATACCAGGGCATGTAGGTTTGGATAAAAATCGGCAGGATGGATACTAGAGTTGCGATGCGATGAAAAGCGGTCAGTGAGTAACTTCTGTCGAACCGATCGGTGTCGAAAGCCGACATAATCTTTGTGCAATCACCGGTAAACCTTGCTATGTGGCTCTGTGCAAAGAAGCACATTCTTACTCGGAACAGATAGTCGCCGTAAAGGTGTTGATATATATCGTGAGCGACATGCCGGTGTTCTATCTCTTCCGTCAGATGCCATTTGAACAAAAGACCAATTCTCTTGTCTGTGCCTGGATGCTCGAAGAGGCCTAGTTTCAATGCGTTAATTGATGCCAGCGATGTGTAGGATTCGAAGCCATCTACGAAACCGATACACCATTTGTCGCCTTTTTCCTTGAAGAAACTATCAAACTCTTCCTTCAGTACCGCAAGTCGCTCTGTTAACCCGGGGTAACCGCAGGAAAGTATCAGTTCATTGAATCGTTCATGCTGTTGATAGTGCTGGGCTTCCTGTCTGGCGAGGCGATCTGCATCTACACGGAGATCAGGGTCAGAAATCTGGTCCAGAACTCGCCGCATGGACTTCACCAGAAACGGCTCCAGGTATGCAACGTACAAACTTGCACAAAGTGCCGGGTAGGAAGCGAAGGCGCTGTCTGCCGCCCACTTGGGATCAAACTCGGACGGCAACGGGAGATCAAAATTCATTTTTCTCACAGGTATATCGTGGTTCAAGAGTAACCTCCAATCGACATTGGCGAACGAGTCACTCTGGGTTCCACGTCTGACTTTTCGCTACTTTGCGGCTTGACCTGGCTGGGTCTTGGGATAGACAGCCGGGACAACTGGAATATCAGCATCCACCATGGGTGGCCGGGTATTCCTTCTTGCCAGCGCGGCCTCGATGTACGGTGCCAGTTCTTCTGCTTTCCTGGTTTCGCGTTCTTCTCTTCCTTCTGCAAAGTCGTCGTGAACTTCCTTCGAAAATGTCTCCAGAGACTCGCAGATGTGCTCGTGCTTATTGTTGCCGCCCTGTTGCAGGAAAATCACCTGATCTACCCCTGCTTCTGAAATCCCTTTCATATGGTTGCGGAAGTCTTCGGGTGTCCCTATTCCAGCTTGTCGGGCCATGGTGTGATCTTGCTTGATAACCTTGCCGCCGTAGCCGACTTCTTCGACTTTCTTGCCGGCCTCCACATCGGCTTTCTTCTGCATGTACTTGTCCCAGAGCTGACTGCGCCCGGGTAGCACATCGTTCGTTACGAGAGCACTGATCGCATACTGAAAGAATCCAAAACCGTCCTCACCACGTCTGATCGCTTCCTCTCGATCTTCATGTAGAGAAAAAGCAGAGACCATGGCGATGTTTGGATTAACCGTATGTCCCAGCGGAACACACTCCTCTGACTTGATGATATCGTAGTAAATTTTACTCCAGGTCAGTGCTTCCTCAGGCGCAAGGAAACTGAAAGCCAGTACACCCAATCCCAGTTGCGCTGCGACCTTGATTGTTTCTCGATTGGTGCAGGCCATCCACATGGGAGGGTGGGGTTTCTGTATGGGTTTTGGCAGAACATTTCTGCAGGGCAGCGACCAGTCTTCGCATTCGTAACCCGGGTAGGGCTCCATGACCATCATGTCTGCAATCTCGCGAGATGCTTCAAGGCTCATGGCTCGCTTTCGTTTTGCCTTGATGTCAAAGCCACCCAGTTCAAGTCGCGTGGCTCCTTCCCCGATACCCAGCTGCACCCGGCCGTTAGATACAAGATCCAGCATGCCGACGGCTTCAGCGGTTCGAGCCGGGTGATTGTAGTTGGAGATGACCTGTCGGATGCCGAATCCAATCTTTATGCGCTCGGTCTGAGCTGCAATCGCGGACAGGAAAACCTCGCTTGCAGAACAGTGAGAGTATTCTTCCAGAAAGTGGTGTTCGACCGACCATGCGTAGTCGATGCCCAGTTTGTCGCCCAGGATGCACTGGTCGATGGCTTCGTGTACCAGTTTCAGTTCACTGTCTTCTGCCCAGGGTTTTGGGAGTTGAAGTTCATAAAGCATGCCAAAGCGCATTTTCTTTCCTCGCTAGGTGGGGATAGTGGTATCGTTCAAAAATAGCGCCGGGACATCGCCCGGCCGAGTTACTTAATATAATTAGATTACATTAACTAAATTAATGAGGTCAACCGGTAAGATGGCCGCTAAGAAGAAAGCTGTTCAAAGACGTTTGAAAGCAGATGAAAGACGACTGATCATCATGAGGGCGGCCATGCGTCAGTTCGTAGAGAAAGGTTTTGCAGCCACTCAGATGGCTGAGATTGCCGAGGCGGCTGGCTGTACGACGGGCCCGCTCTATCACCTGTTTGATTCGAAGTACGCTGTGTTCGCAGCAGTCGCCCAGCAGACTTTTGAGCAGTTTGTTGGCAGGGCGAGAGCGCACCGGGATAGGATTAGTGAACGAACCCCGCTGGCTCGAATGAAGTCCAGCATCGACACAGTTATGGATATGGACGAGGTTGGGTATACGGCTGCGCAGATGTTTATACGTGAGACGCCCAACGTCCTGGGGGAGCAACAGTGGTCCGATGTCATTGATGAATTGATGACGAAGAGCTTCGAGAGTGATCTAAAAGACGCCATGATAGATGACCTGATAGAGCCCGAGCCGCCACTACCAATTGCTCGGTTCTTCAGTGCTGCCGTTGTGGATGCAATTTCTCGTGCCGACCCCGGCAACAATGAATCGCTCAGACTGGCAAAGAAGGCGCTTCTTCGGATGGTAGACAGACTGCAGATAGAACTGCCGTCCTAGGTGCCAGGAACGCAGTGTGACAAGGTCTTTGCACAGGCAGGCCCGGGAGCTGGCTTGTTCTCATAGCTAATCGAGCTTCAGCACCTTGCGGGAGTTGTCCCTGAGGAATTTCGGCCATACCTCTTCTTTGAGAGGAACATTCTGCATCTCATTCATAATCCGCTCCATCGTCATACCCATCGGGAAATATCCGCCGTATATTACTTTGTCGGCGCCCCGGGTATTAGCGTAGTCGATGATGGCCTTCGGGTAGAACTTAGGCGCGAAAGCTGATGTTGAGTAGTACAGATTCGGCCATTTAACCATGAGTTTGACGGCCAGGTCTTCCCAGGGCTCACATCCATGCCTTGTCACCATAACCAACTCCGGAAAGTCATACATGACCTGATCAATCAATTCTACCCGCTGAGGTGCCATGGGCAGGCGAGGGCCGGGTACACCAGCACACAGGAATATTGGCACGTCGAGTTCCACACACTTGGCGTAGATCGGATACATCAGAGGGTCATTGATTGCGACCGGAGGCTTGAAGAGGGCATTCATCCCGCCGAATGAGCGCACACCGAACTCCTCGTATTGCTGAACCATACGGCGAATACCATCCATGCCACGATTCGGGTCAACGGTGCCTTGTGCAATGAATCGATCCGGGTGGTTTCGAATAGCTTCTCTGCTGATATCTCCATCTATGGTGATAACACCGATTTCGATGCCGTGCCGATCCATTTCCTTCAGCGTTATTGATATCGGGTCAGCGGAATCGTAGAGGTCCTTTGGCGATTTCTTGAACATATACTCGACTGGAGATTTGCTTCCATCAGTCTTGTCGTCCAGGGTTTTCGCCAGACGTTCATAGATCGTCGGATCGGCGAATCCGATCATGGTGTCAATGATGCCGTCGGTAATCATGTCTCTGTATACGCTTCCTCAGTGTAATCAATATACTATAATTATAGAAATCTGGTTTGGCGTCCACACAATTGAGCTTACGGTTGCCTGCGCGCTGTTATAAATGAGCGTAATACATTGGCTAAATAGACAGAATGGCTCTGCGCAAGGCAAAAATGATGAGGGAAGTGATGCTCTGTTCTAGACGTTGGCATCGAATTAATATAGACAGATTATAATCGTGGGCATATTATTGATTCGTGGTTGATTTAGAAACATTCCGAGCTGACACACGGGCATGGCTTGAGGAAAACTATCCTGCCGGTCTCCGCAGCAACAGCTACAAGGGGCCAGAGGAAGAGCAGGACGTCTGGGGAGGCAAGAAATGTCGTTGGATTAACCCCGACAGGAAAGTCTGGGTTGATCGAATGGCCTCCCGGGGGTGGACTGCACCAACCTGGCCGAAGAAATATGGTGGCGGTGGCTTGTCTGCTTCAGAAGCAAAAGTTTTGGCTAGTGAACTGGCGCGATTGGGTTGTAAGCCCCCACTTTTTTCACTGGGTATTTCCATGCTGGGTCCTGCACTTCTGGAGTTCGGGACTGAACAACAGAGAAGCCAGCACTTGCCACCTATCGTTCGCGGCGATATCCGTTGGTGCCAGGGTTACAGCGAGCCGGGCGCAGGCTCTGATCTGGCAAGCCTGCAATGTAGCGCTGTAAAGGATGGAGATGAATTCATTGTAACCGGGCGTAAAGTCTGGACATCACACGCAGATAAGTCAGATTGGATATTCTGTCTCGTTCGTACTGACTCAACAGTTTCTAAACACGACGGTATCAGCTTCCTTCTCATAGACATGGAGTCACCAGGCGTTTCAACTTCCCCAATCAGGTTGATATCAGGAGACTCACCGTTTTGCGAGACGGTGTTTGATGAGGTTCGTGTTCCAGCCAGCAATCTGGTTGGTGAACTCAACAAAGGCTGGAGCATTTCAAAACGCGTACTGCAGTTTGAGCGTGCCATGGTGTCTGGCATGGGGCAGGGAGCTGAAGCAGGTAGTGACAAGGCAAGAGTTGACGGCACTCGCCCCCGTTCGCTGCGCTCACTTTACAAAGCAAATGTCGATGCGTCTTCCCAGAACGGCGAGCCCGTGCTCGCTGATGAGATCATTCAGGCCGAAATGGATCTTAAAGCGTTTCAACTCACCATGAGGCGAACGGTTGAAGAAGCCAAGACGGGGAGTGCCACGGGCCAGGAAGTCGCCATGCTGAAGCTGGTCGGCAGCGAGTCTAACAGTAAACGTGCTGAGCTGAGGGTTCGTATCCTCGGCACCCAGGGGCTTGGTTGGGAGGGTGACGGAATAGACGAGCAGGAATTAATGTTCACTCGAGAATGGTTGAGCTGCAAGGCAGGTACGATCGCCGGCGGTTCATCCGAAATTCAGCGCAATATCATTGCCAAGCGGATACTTGGCCTTCCGGATTAAGACTAAATCGTTGAAGAAATAACATCATAGGAGACCATTGTGACGAAGTTCCACATTTTTGATGCTGATAACCACTACTACGAAACCCAGGATGCGTTTACGCGATACCTGCCGAAACACCTTAAAGGCTTATTCAAGTATGTCGAAGTGAATGGCAGAACGAAGCTTGCGATAAACAATTACATCTCTGATTACATTCCCAATCCGACATTTGAAGTGGTGGCACCCCCGGGATTGTATGAAATCAAGTATCGGCTCGAGAACCCGAACTCGACGATGTCCCCCGATGAAGTAAAAGATCTCGAAATGCCTCCCAAGTACATGAAGTCGATTCCGGCCTTCTTTGAACCTGAGCCAAGAATTGAACTGATGGATGAACTCGGCGTGGATCGTACGATAATGTGGCCGACACTGGCCACACTGCTTGAAGAGCGCCTGGCGGATGATCCGATTGCAACTCATGAAGCAGCGCATGCGTTCAATGAGTGGCTCCTGGATCAATGGGATTTTGTGTACCAGGACCGCATTTTTTCAACGCCTATCATTGCATTGAATATTGTTGAGAAGGCGATTGAAGAACTGGAATGGGCATTGGAGAAGGGCGCCAAAGTTGTGCTGGTGCGCCCGGCACCGGTGCCTGACTTCAACGGTCGCAGACGATCGTTTGCGTTACCCGAGTTTGATCCGTTCTGGGCAAGAGTGCAGGAAGCAGACATCCTCGTGGGCATGCATGAAGGTGACAATGGCTTTCAGAACTATCTGAATAACTATGAAGGTCATACGCGAGAGTTTCTGCCATTCGACACAGGAATATCAGCGTTCACGAAGCTGATTAACTCCGAGTCGCGGCCAATCAGTGACGTGATCTCCTCCATTGTCGGTCATGGATTGGTGACGAGATTCCCCAAGCTGAAGTTTCTTCCTGTCGAGAATGGATCATCCTGGGTAAGACCGCTGCTGGAAAAGTTCAAGCTCTGTTATGGCCGTTCACCAAGTTACTTTGTCGAGGATCCGGTTGAGGCGTTCAATCGTTGTATTTGGATACACCCATTTCACGAAGAAGACACGGTTGGCTTGGCGAAGGAACTCGGCGCAGACAGGATCACGTTCGGTTCTGACTATCCGCACCCTGAAGGCCTGGATAAACCTACTGAGTTTGTTAAGGACCTGAAAGGGTTGAGCGAAGATGATCAGCGCAAGATCATGGGTGGAAACCTTTCTGCGCTGATGGATGCTGCATAGTCTGGTTCAGATCCAGGTACGAACAGATTGGATGTAGGGTTGCCTGCAGGCGTTGCCGTTGCTGAGGAGAATTACAGGTGGCGAAGAAGAATATAAGGCGGTCAATAACCCAGGTGCCGCAAGACACCAATGGTGACCTACAGCGTAATCCTCAATCCTATTACGACGATATAAAAAGCAGGTTCAAGGAGGAGAGGGATTTACGTCTGGACTATCGTCCTCCAGGGATGGACCAGTATACCTCCGACTTTTCCGGGGAACTCGCCAGATATGCTGTAAATCCCTATCTTTCTGAGGTACCAGAAAGGGATGCGACCGAAGAGTATGTGGAAGTGCTGCTGATCGGGAGTGGCTTCTCCACAATGCTGACAGCGGTGAAGCTCCTTGAGAAAGGCATCGACAACTTTCGAATAGTTGATAATGCAGCGGACTTCGGTGGCGTGTGGTACTGGAACCGATATCCCGGTATCGCCTGTGACATTGTTTCGTATGACTACCTGCCCTTGCTTGATGAGATGGACTACGTCCCGAAGAGGCGCTACGCCCGAGGCGACGAAATATTTGCCTACTGCCAGATGATTGCCAGGAAGTACGGGCTTTACGACTACGCCCTCTTTAATACGACAGTCAAGGCAACAGTCTGGAATGAGGATGACCAGATATGGAACCTGGAGACTGACCGCGGCGATCATTTGAATGCACAGTTTGTTATCTGCGCCAACGGTAACTGCTCGCAGCCCAAACTTTCCCGGATCAAAGGCATGGAGAAGTTCGCCGGTCATTCATTCCATACTTCCCGCTGGGACTATCAATACACCGGAGAAAACCTGGAGAACCTTCGAGATAAAACTGTTGGCATCATTGGTACAGGTGCATCTGCGGTGCAGATTGTGCCGGAGGTGGCCAAAACAGCGAAGGAACTCTACGTTTTTCAGCGGACACCATCTTCTATTGACGTTCGTGAAGACTGGCATACCGATCCAAACTGGGCCAGGAAACTGAAGCCCGGCTGGCAGGCAAAGCGCCGGGAACAAGCGCTTTCTTCTACTGAAAGAACGACTGAAGAAAAGGCCCGTTATACGGCAATGACACCAGAGGAGAAAGTCCAGGAACAGGAAAACCAGAATATCGATCACATGATGCGAATTCATCGAGCGATCGACAAGGTGGTGCATGACAAAGCGACCGCGGATGCCTTGAAGCCCTGGTACATGTATATGTGTAAGCGTCCCTGCTTCCATAACGAATATCTGCCAACGTTCAACTTACCCAATGTGCACCTGGTGGATACCCACGGAAAAGGTATAACGGAAATCAATGAAGCCGGACCCGTTTTCGAGGGCGAACAGTATGATGTCGACCTGCTCATCTATGCGACTGGCTTCGAAATGCTGAAAACCGGGATCTATAACAAGATTATCGGCAAAGGTAGTCGAAACCTGGACGACAAATACGCTGACGGCATTCGCACCGTCTTAGGTGTTCATACTGCAGGGTATCCGAATCTCTTCATCATGGGTGGTCAGCAGGCATCATTTCAGCTGAACATCATCGTAATCATGCAATCGCAGGGTGAACACATTGTGGACTGTATCGATTACATGCGCCGGAACAATCTGCAGGCTATGGACGCAACGGAAGAAACAGAAGAGTGGTGGGTGCAGGAAGTCATCAAACACCGAGGAAAAACGTCGCGTTCAGAAGATTGTACGCCTGGCTACTATAATTTTGAGGGGGCCCAGGAACGTCGACAGGATGGAAACTACAACGGCAGCGTTCTGAAATACTTTGCGCATCAAGCCGAAGTTCGAGAGAAAATGGCGGATTGCTTCAATCTGACAAAAAGGAAGACTTGACAGTCGAGTAAGTCCACAGGGGCACAGCCCCTGAATTCTCGAACAATTCTCAGCCAGGGTTGATTCCATGGTGCCTGTTTCAGAGAGCATCATGGCTGATAAACACGATAAGGCTTTGAATGACGCAAACTGCAGAAACGATTCAGAACAAGGAACGACCAGCCTCGTATAGATGGTACGCACTTGGCGTTCTGGTGTTGGTATATGTATCCAACAATGTGGATCGCCAGATTGTGGCCATATTGTTGGAACCGATCAAAAACGACCTCGGGGCGAGTGATACCCAGATGGGTTTTCTGATTGGTATTACCTTTGCCCTTTTCTATGCCACCCTGGGTCTGCCTATCGCGATGTGGGCTGATCGTGGCAATCGAAGAAATATCATCACTATAGCCATATCCATCTGGAGCGGCATGACCGTACTCTGCGGTTATGCACAGTCCTTTGTGCAGTTGGCGCTTGCAAGAATTGGTGTGGGTGTCGGTGAAGCTGGATCGTCACCGCCGTCACATTCAATGATTTCTGATCTTTTCTCGCCGACTGAGCGCGGTACGGCAATGGGCATCTTTGCGCTCAGTGCGAATATCGCGATGTTGATCTCGTTCCTGGGTGGCGGATGGATGAGTGAGCACTGGGGCTGGCGAACAACATTCATCGTCGTCGGTGTACCCGGGCTGATTGTTGCACTGCTGGTTCGGTTCACACTTGATGAACCAGTTCGAGGCGCCTCGGATGAAGCGCACTCCTTAAAGGATGCACCACCGCTGATGGAGGTCGCCAGACATCTCTGGCGTACACAATCAGCACGTCACGTGATCGCAGGCTGCTCGCTCGCGGGATTTGTCGGCTATGGCATTATTCTTTGGCTGCCCGCCTATTTTGTGCGCTCGCATGGGTTGTCCCAGACTGAGGTTGGTCTAACACTTGCCTTGTTGACGGGCGTTGTTGGTGGCGCAGGAACCTTTGCCGCAGGACGGCTGGCGGACTTGATGTCGAAAAGAGATCTTCGTTGGTTCGCCCTGGTTGCAGCTATAGGGAAGGGTGGGTTGGTCCCTTTTCTTATTTGGTTTTTCTGGATCCAGGACTTTAAGTGGGCGGTCGTTGCCTACCTAATCCCGGCTTTCTTCAGTGGTTTTTACCTGGCCCCGACATTTGCCTTGATTCAATCACTGGTTCGGCCTGAAATGCGTGCGGTCGCGGCGGCCATCACCCTGTTCATGATGAGCATGATAGGCATGGGACTCGGCCCGCAGGGCGTGGGCATCATGAGCGATCTACTCAGTGAACAATATGGTCGCGAGTCACTACGTTACACATTGATGGTATTTGGTACGGTGAATCTCTGGTGTGCCTTCCATTACTTTCTTGCCGCCCGCACACTGAATGAGGATATAGCTCGTGTGAGGGCGTTTCAGTAGAGCTCATCCAGCGTGCGAGCTGCGCTGAAGTAGTTGAAGTAAATTTAAGTGGTGTCTGACAGCAGTGAGGGGACGCCGCTATCAGAACACCACTTAAAGACAGAAGAAAGTCTACTCGGTTGAAGCTGTTTGAGTTGCTCTTAGAAGTCTACAGAGAACCTAACGCCATAAGTCCGGGGAAAGTTGTATCTTGCCCGCTGGGTATTGAAGACTGAACTTCCGCCAACCAGTACGGTTTCGTCACCAAGATTTCGGCCCCATGCGGTAATTTTGTAGACTTGGTCGTTGCGTGGAATGCGCAGCCCGATACTCGCGTTGCTGAGCGCATAAGAGTCTTGCTTCAAAGTGTCTGTATGCTCGATATCGTTATAGGCTTCGCCTTTGTGCGTCACGTCCAGGTTGAACTCAAGCGTCATGTTGTCACCCACGGGCCGCTCGTAGAACATGCCCACGGTGAGGGTATGCTCTGGCGACTTGATGACGGGTTCACCTTCGACATCAAGTGGAGTGACGGCGGTGCCTCCAAGTGGATTGCCATTTCCATCCACCTGAGGCGGTCGGCCGACGTAGTTGGGGAAACTCGTATACTCGGAATCAATCCAGCCCAGGTTAGCAAACAGCGTCATGCCTTCAGTAGGTAAATAGGTCAGCTCAAGTTCCAGGCCTTTTGCCTCGGCTTCTGCAGCGTTCTGCAGGATGGCTGTCCCGGTCACTTCGGAGAGAACCCCAAACTGCATATCGTCCGTCTGCCAGAAGAACACGTTGCCGTTGAGACGAAGTCGGCCATCCATCAAATCGGATTTGAAACCAATCTCATAGGAATCCACGAGTTCTTCTTCCACCGGCCCTGGTGCAGATGGTGAACTGACATTGTATGCGCCACTCTTGAATCCACGGTTATAGGATGCATACACCATCGCATTGTCGAAATCATAGGATGCTGACAGATGCCATGTGGGCGTGGTCCAGCTGTCATCATCCCCTAATTTGATTACACGTACTGGTGTCGCCCCAGTGGGCCAGCTCGTGTTGACATATACCTCGCCGTCATATTCTTTCTCCTCATCGTTGTGCCTGGCACCCACGGTAAGTTTCAGCCGATCCGTCACGTCATAGTTCAACTGTGCGTAGATACCAAGCGCCTCTAATGTAACGGACCCTACGATGCTCTGCGCGTAAGCGGCGACGTCTAAATCTCCCTGATGCGACCACCTCGGCTGGTGGTTAGTCAGATAGACGCCGATTGGATCATAGGCGTCTGTACTATCCTGGTAGTACACACCGGCGACCCACTGCAGCGGACCATCGCCAGTCGAAGACAGGCGAATCTCCTGGGACAGGAAATCTGGGTAATCGTAACTGGCCGCAAAATTTACCGTCGGGTTGGTGCCGTTAACACCACCGGGGACGAAGGCGATTGCCCAGCCCACTGCATCGGTCGAGTCGATATCGCCACCAATGAAGGCATCCGCTTCGTTGTAATTAGTGATCGACACCAATTCAAAGTTGTCGTGGTCATAAGTCATAGTCAACGCCGCGCCGGTCTCTTCAAACCGGTATATGGGTTCAGCGTTGTAATAGGTATCCCGCGGCTTTGTTGTGAAGTTGGCGGGCGGAGCTGGCGTAAGATCGAAGAAGAGCCCGCCATTGGCCGTAGCGGGTCTGGCACCCCTCGGTACCCCGTTCACGGCAGCATTGCTTGAGTCGAGTTCGTTGTAGTAGGGCGCCAGTTCGATTTCAAAATTGTCAGCGACTTTGAATACCAGTCGGCCCCGAATACTGAGGTAGTCCTCATGGATGATGTCGCTTCCGCTTACCAGGTTAGTCCCGAAACCTTCGCCCTGCTCTTGACCGGCGACAGAAAGACTTGCCAGGATCCTGTCCGAAATGGCACCTGAAACAAAGAACTTGCCTTCCCATGTGTCTTTGTTGCCATAGGATAATGAAACACTGCCGTCAAACTCTTCGGTTGGCCCCTTGGTGATGATGTTGATCAGACCGCCCGTGGCATTTCTGCCGAAGAGGGTGCCTTGCGGTCCGCGCAGAATCTCGATCCTTTCAATGTTCGGTAGGTGCATCATCGCTGCCACGGGGCGGTGTAATCCCCCCATTCTTAATCGCGTTCAGAAGTAGGGTTATGCGGCTTTCGCCAACTTCTGTATCGGGGTAATGCCCCCAATGGCCATGTTCGGCCTTTCGTTATTGTAACGCCATAGCCACT
>CAYMUT010000058.1:0-19034 GCA_964393625.1 uncultured Pseudomonadales bacterium | reverse complement strand
ATACCGAACCCCTGGCCCTGTGATGCTGACCCGGACCAGGATCTGGTCGCTTTGATCAAAGCGCCCCAGAAGACGAACGAAGAGGATGCTCCCCACAGTGCATGTATTGCAATGCAGGTGGCGTAACTGGGAAAACTCGCAAAGTAGAGTCCACCCAGCCCCGTCAGCAGCATCGCAATCGCGATCAGCCTGCGCGGCGATGCCTGATCCGCAAGCCAGCCCCCGGGGAAGTAGCCGATCAGTGCAAATGCTCCGAAGACACTGAAGACCACCCCCATCTGCGTGTGGTCAAAACCAAGCGCCTGCTGCAATGGCCCGTAGTAGACCTCGCGCAGAAACGGCAACATGTAGATTACGCCACCGCAAACACACAGGATGGCCATCACCAGGGCACGGCGAATGGTGCTCATTGATGGCCTTTGATATGGTGCTGACGGATTCAAGTCATTCATCATGCGTATGTCGATAACAACAAGCAACTTCCGAGTGCTGGTGCTGCTGATCATCTACTCGTACGCGCAATGCGCCGTTGCGTCACCCGTCGCACTGGTTGGTCAACAGATTATCGATGGTGTGAGTGATCAGGTGCGTTCTGAAAACGTCATCCTCGTAGAGGGCGAAAGAATCCTTGAGATCGGAACAAGGAAGATCATCCCCGCTGGCGCGGAAGTTGTGGAACTCGGCAACACGACACTGATGCCGGGATTCATTGACTGCCATAGCCACCCGTTGATCGCTGGTGATGACTACCAGCTGGAACATCTGCAAAGGTCTTCCTCCTACAAGGCGCTGTTGGCCATGCGCTCCCTTGAAGGTCTGTTACGCGCAGGGTGGACTACCCTGCGGGTCATGGGCGATGCCGATATCGGCCACGGCGTCCAGGACCTGCGCCGGGCGATAGACGAAGGCGTATTTGAAGGGCCTCGAATTGTCGGTGCCTCACACTATCTTTCTATCACCGGCGGCGGGGGTGACATTCGGTTCATGTCGCCGCAACAGCCGATTATTGCCGATGGGCTCATCGTCGATGGCGTAGCCGAAGCACGCAAAGCAGTGAGAAACGAAATCAAGTACGGATCAGACTGGATCAAGGTGCTGGTGACCGGTGCATTCCTTTCCGCCGGAGATAATCCACGCAATGTCCAGTTCAGCCCGGAGGAACTGAGCGTCATCGTTGCTGAAGCGGATCGGCGGGGCGTTCCGGTGGCGGCCCATGCGCATGCGGTTGAGGGTATTCGCATGGCGGTTGAGGCCGGTGTGAGATCAATTGAGCACGGCACCTATCTGGACGATGCGACCATAGAACTGATGGCTGAGAAAGGTACCTTCCTGGTACCCACGGTTTACATCGGTGACTACATCGTGGAAGAAGCGGCGGATATTCGCGAGAAAGAAACCAATCAGACCTACTACGATAACGATCGGCCTGAATTTCTGGCGCGAATAGGCAGGGCTCATGAGTCCGGTGTCAAAGTGGCTGTCGGTGTCGATTTTGGTGGCTATGGTTACGACCCGGCGATCAGTGTCAGGGAGATGGCGGTGCTGGTTGATGCAGGATTGACGCCAATGCAGGCAATACAGGCCGGCACCAGCGTGGGCGCGGAGTTGCTGCAACTGCAGGATTCGATCGGGCGAATCGAAGCAGGTTATCGGGCAGACATCGTAGCAGTGCCCGGCAACCCGTTGGACGACATGAGTGCGTTGCAGAAAGTCGTTTTCGTCATGAAAAACGGCAGCATTATCCACCGGCCGGATCAGTAGAGTAGTGCTTGGCGCGTTCTAGAGGCCGCTGAAAGACTCGAGGTGGCCGTCCACGTTGAGTGTCTGGCCGGTTACCTTGCTGGCGGCGCTCGAGGCAAGGAACAGAGCCATTTGCGCAATGTCTTCGGGCTCGATGAAGGTGCGTAGCGATGCGCTCCGGGTATAGTCATCGCGCACCTTTTCGGGTTCGACGCCTTTCTTATGCGCCTCTGCCGCGATCACACGATCCATGCGTTCACCGTTGACGCTGCCCGGGCAGATGGCGTTGCACCGGATGCCGTAAGGCCCGAGCTCCATTGCGAGCGATCGGGTCAGCCCCAGTACAGCCCATTTGGAGGCGGCGTAAGGGGTGCGCAGTGGATAACCATGCCAACCGGCGGTGGATGAGAGGTTGATGATGTTGCCCCGCCCGGCATCTTTCATGTGGCCGACGCAGGATCTTGTGACCAGAAACATGGCATCGAGATTTACCGCCAGGCACCGCCGCCAGTCATCCAGGCTGATCTCCTCGATGGCGCCGGTCGGGCCGGCGATGCCTGCGCAATTAACAAGCACATCCACCGTGCCGAAGCGCTCGACATGATCTCGGACAAAAGCGGCGACGGCTGCTTCGTCTGCAACATCGGCGGTAGTGCCGATGATCTGGGATGGTAGTCGCGCGACTGCTTCGGCATCGATATCCACCGCGTGCACGACATCGCCCTGGGTCTGGAACGCATCTACAATGGCGCGCCCGATGCCGCTGGCGCCTGCCGTGACGATGATGCTTCTGGAATCTGTGCTCATGGCCTGTTTCAGTCGGCGGTTAGGTGGGGTTGATTGTTCCATATCAATTCTCGCGACGCGACGATCATTGGTGTGCGCGGTACACTTGCAGAATGAACAGCATTACGGAAGAACCGATCGGGCCGATCAACGAAATCGTGGCCCGCGTGTGGGAGATACTGGCGGGTAATGTCCCCGCCGATCTGCACTGGCGTACACTGCTCCTGACCGTCGCGATAGGCATCCTCATATACTCGATACGCGGCGGACTCGGTGCACGAAGTGCGGATGGTCGTGCAGATCCGAAGGACAGTGGTGCATCTCGCTCAATCGTGTCATACCTCCTGCCGAAAGACATCTACACACATGTTTCCGCACGCGTGGATGTATGGCTATGGGTGCTTGAACGTGTACTTCGGCCCATCTGGGCGGCGAGCGTTCTGCTCACCGTCGCACCCGCGACAGAGCGGGTCGTGATGACGGCTTTGAGCGCCGTGTGGAGCGAGTCTCCGGGGCTGGAAGTCAACTATGGATGGATGCTGTTGTACAGCCTGGTCATATTGTTGCTGTACGACCTCGTGTTCTTCACGATCCACTACACCATGCACAAAGTGCCGGCGCTCTGGGCGATTCACAAAGTACATCATTCCGCTGAAGTGCTGACGCCGCTCACGCGCTATCGCGAACATTTTCTGGCCGGGCCTATCTGGGCGAGTGGCGCGGCTGTGAGTTATGGGTTTGCCGCCGGTGTATTCGGATGGCTGTTTCGCGACGATATCACCCAGGCAACCCTCTTCAACGTCGGGTTTTTCGCCGTGCTGTTCGGATTTGCCGGGTCTTTCCGCCATTATCATGTGCAATTCCGCTATTGGCCGTGGCTGGAAAAGTGGTTGCAGAGCCCGGCGATGCATCATGTTCATCACAGCTATCTCGAAGAGCATTGGGACAAGAATTTCGCTGCTGTTACGAGCATATACGACCGGCTGTTTTCGACGCTTTACATCCCTGAAACCGATGAATACACGCCGTGGGGCATCGGGCCGGAGACTCAGGCGGAATATCGTACGTTCTGGCAGAACACGCGGGGGCCCTTCGCTGACTGGTATCGAATGCTAAGGGGGGTGTCGCCTCAAGCCGGTGGGGTTTCGCAACGCGAATCGGATTCGATCGGTTTCCGGGGCAATCCACCGAGCTGACTGCGGGCGGCAGGATTCAGTTTCCGTTGGGTTTGGCTATAAGACTCTGACCATCCAGATCGGCAGCGACTAGGGGCGGAATTTCCAGACCCATAAACTCGGCGATGGAGGGCAGGATGTCGACGATCGCAGGACCGCGTGCGAACCGCTCGTTGAGGTCAGGTGTGTTGACGGCGATCCAGATCGTCCTTTCCCGCTTGCTCTGTCCACCGTGATGCCTGCCGTCACCGGCGTCGCGGCCATGGTCTGTCACGATCACTACCAGCCAGTTTTCATCATGTGAGCGCTGGCGCTGCTGCACCGCACGCCAGAGCTTTGCCACTTGTTGGTCCGCGAATTTCACGGCCTCGTCCTGCTGGGGTCCATCACCGTGATGATGGCCGACGTCGTCGGTGTACTGGAGGTACACCCAGGTCAGATCAGGGCCGTGCGTCTCGATGTACGAGGCAGCCAGGTCGCTCACATGAAGATCGATGGCACGAATGTAGTCCGAGGCGGGGTCGTGTGGAAAACGCGTCTCATCCAGCTCAAAGCCATCCGCGTAGTGATCGAGCTTGGTGCCGCCGGCAGCCTCCAGACCATCACCGACAAGACGGGTGCGATTGTCTTCCCACGTTGAGAACAGTGCGGTGCTCAGATTCGGGTTGTGGTGTTTGGCGATGCGAAATATGTCCCAGTAGTGATAGTTCGGCGCTTCCACCGCATTGTCGTAGACGTTGTGTTTATTGGCCCAGGTGCCGGTGAGCAGAGACTGGTACGACACGGCGGAAATGGTCGGGCTTTCGCTTTCGCCGCCTGCTTCGCCGCCAACGTATGCGTGTGTGAAGCCTCCCTGCCTTGCGATGTCGTCGATGGCCGGCGTCTCAACGCGTTCCACCACGTCTGCTGGAATGCCGTCCACCAGCACGAATAAAGTCTTGGGCACTTTGCCGGCAAGGCATGGTCCGCTCAAGCAGGCGGTGAGGCAGAAGCAGGCGATCAGGCGGGCGGAGGCGGCCAGGGTTTTCATTAATAGTCAGAGAGTACAATTTGACCGAATTGTAACCCGATCCAGCCTGGCCCGCCCCACGCCCGGGCATAACCTTGTTATATTCTTGTTATACTGATGAGATGAAAACCCGTTCCGGCCTATCCAGCATGCGAATCGCCATGGCGTTGAGTATGCTCCTGTGTGCGGCTCTGCTCGAAGCGTCTGGCGCCGCCGGACCCCAGCCATGGCTGTTTACAGGCATGGCGCCGCAGGTCTGGCAAGGCGTGGCCTTGCCGAATGGGGTTACTGCATTCAAGGGATTGCCGTTTGCCGAGGCGCCGGTCGGTGAGCGGCGCTGGCGACCGCCCGCCCCTTACGTGCCAACAGCGGTGCGTCGGGTTGCCCGCGAGTTTGCCGCGGCATGTATGCAGGGTAGGCATACCGTCGACTGGTATCAGGGTCTGATCAACTCAGTACAGGGGGATCCGTCGGATTTCGATCATCCCGCCCAGGGATACAGCGAAGACTGTCTGTATCTGAACGTCTGGACCCCTGCGCGATCTTCAGCGGAACGTCTACCGGTAATGGTGTGGATTCATGGCGGCAGCAATAAAGGCGGCTGGTCATTCGAACCGGATTACCACGGTGATAAGCTGGCCGCTGAAGGCGTAGTTGTGGTCAGTGTGGCGTACCGCCTGGGCATTTTCGGCTTTTTTTCCCATCCGGATCTGGTAACCGAACAGGACGGCGCGGGAAATTACGGCCTGCTGGATATTGTCGCTGCACTGCAGTGGGTGCAGCGTTACATTGGCGAATTCGGCGGCGATCCCGACGCGGTCACCGTCTTCGGCGAGTCGGCCGGTGCCGCGAATATCGGTTACCTGATGAGTTCTCGGGCGGCGGCAGGACTGTTTCGACGCGCCATACACCAGAGTGGCGGGTTTCAGATGAACGCCAACCCGACGCTGGACGTACAGACTACAGAGGGCCAGGCACTTGCGCGCCATGCCGGTACCGGCCTGTCCGGGCTTCGTGGTCTGTCAGGCGAAGCAGTGCTCGAGCTTGTGGAGGATGCCCTGCCGGGCCACGAATTCAGTCCCGCGGTTGGCGGCCATGCGCTGCCGCGTTCTCCCGCAGCGGTTTTTGCGGGAGGCGACCAGCACGATGTTTCGCTTATGATCGGCACCAATGCTAACGAATGGCTTATGTATCTGCAGCGCGACCAGCAACTGCGGGCAACCATTCAGGAACTGGGTCTGACGGAGCATAGTGCAGTAATCTCGGAACGATACGCGGATCTGTCGGACGCACTGACGATGGACCGCCTGATAACCGCCGAACAAATGCTTTGTCCGTCGTATGTCATGGCGAGCGCGGTAAGCCTCAAGGGTGGTCATAGCTGGGTTTACCAGCTGCAGCGGGTCAGAAGCGGGTCGCGGTGGCAGGCCCAGGGCGCTTATCACGGCGCGGAGATACCTTACGTGTTCAACTCCCATGCCGCCTGGATCAACACGGACCAGACTGACCGGGCCCTGACTGGCGTGGTGCAGAAATACTGGGTGAATTTCGCAACGAGCGGTAACCCGAACAGGCCAGGCCAGAGCGCGCCCGTATGGTCGAAGTGGAATCCATCTGATCCCCGGGTGGTGGCGCTGGATATGCCGGTCGCCATGATAAGTGCGCCGGACACCTGGCTATGTGGATTGCTTGAAGCATCGAAGCCATTGAATTAGCCTGGCTGGCGAAATCGATTTCATGCCAAGTTTGATTTCACTATCCCGGAAAGTCCGCTCGACCTGAGAGTTTTATGGAAATGCACGACCAACCCAAGGCCGAGATAGACTGGTTCATCTCCCTGGCGAGCACTGCGATGCTGATTGGCGCGGCGATAACCATCGCATTTGCGCCTGAATGGAGCGCGGGGGTCATTCAGGCGACCTTCGGGTTCATCACGAATGAATTGGGCATCGCGTACATCATCGTGGCGTTGTCGGCGTTTGCGTTTCTGGTATGGGTAGGGTGCAGTCGCTGGGGGAAGCTGGTACTCAGTACTGATCAGTCCGCAAGACCGGTCTACTCGCGGTTTTCCTGGGCCGCCATGCTGTTCTGTACGGGCATTGGCGCGTCACTGATCTACTGGGGCGCCATGGAGTGGGTGTATTACTATGTCGATCCGCCGTTCGGGGTGGAACCCCGCACTGATGCCGCGGCTCGATGGGCTGCCAGTTACGGCATTTTTCATTGGGGGCCGGTCGGTTGGGCTTTGTATTGCCTGCCCGCGGTGGCCCTGGGATGTTCGTATCACCTGCGCAATATTCCGGTACTCCGGCTGAGTGCCGCATGCGCCAGCGTGCTGGGTGACAAAACCGACCACTGGCCCGGGCGTATCATCGATCTGCTGTTTTTGTTCGGCTTGTTGGGGTCGGCTGCCACCGGCCTCGGATTCAGCACTTCAGTGGTATCGGCATCGGTGACCGAACTCACCGGCATTGCCAATAACTTCGCGCTGCAGCTGACTATATTACTGATAGTCACTACCCTCATCGCTTACTCCGTGTATCGAGGCCTCGATGACGGCATCAAGGTGTTGAGTACCTTTAACGCAACGCTGGCTCTGATTCTGATTGCCTTTGTGTTTCTCATCGGTCCAACCCGGTTCATTCTGGAAATGGGTGTGAACTCAATTGGTACCGTGCTGCAGAATTTCATCAGCATGGCGACCTGGACCGACCCTCAGGGGCGGGCGAGTTTTGTGGAGAGTTGGACGGTGTTCTATTGGTCCTGGTGGATCGCCCTGGGTCCGTTCGTAGGCATGTTTGTCTGCAAGATATCGGAAGGGCGCACCATCCGGGAAGTGATTTTCGGTATGCTCGGGTGGGGTTCGTTGGGGTGTGCGAGCTTTTTTATAGTGCTTGGAAACCACGCCCTCTACCAGGAGATGCACGGTTTATATCAGGTGGTGGAGCAGGTCCAGGCTCACAGCCCGTCCGACGCCATTGCAAGCATGATTGGCCGACTACCCTTCGGCGGTTTCTGGCTGGCGTACCTTGCGGTGATAGGGCTGATATTCACAGCCACAACCTACGACTCCGCATCATACACCCTGGCCGCGGGCACTTCGCGGCGCCTGCAGGAGCATGAGCATCCCAGACGCTGGCATCGTGTATTTTGGGCAGTGATGCTGGGAGTTCTGCCAACCGCCTTGTTGTTCCTGGGTGGTCTGCAGGTGCTGCAGACCGCCTCGATCGTGGCATCGATGCCGCTGCTGGTCATTTATGTGATGATGTGCGTTTCCATAGTACGCATGCTGCAGGCCCATGCCGCAGGCATTAGCGACTGACCCGAACGGTACTGTAGGCGGCTAATTTCTCGGGAACAGACCTGTAACTGGACCTGCCATCCGCATAGTCGTGCCAGCGCTTCAGGGTCGGGTCGGCGATTGACTGACCCGCAGGGCGTCAGCGGTCAAGGACCCGGTAGCGTGAATAGACTTCATCCTGATCCATGTAACAACCGCGGAGACGGCGTTCTCCATCCGGGATAATTTCGTCACGGCCGTGCAGGATTCTGCGGTTGTCGAAAACAATCAGGTCCCCGGGGTTGAGCCGATAGCGGATGGTAAAGCGTGCATCCCGGGTGTATTCGTAGAATATTTTCAAGGCTGCGTAGGCTAAGGCGATCCGTTCTTTCGGCATATTGGGCATGCTTCTAACCGGATAGAAAGCTCGTAACGTCAATGGCCGGTTTGCTGATGGCAGTTCGATGCATGGCCCGACCCAGCGGTGATCGGCGTCCGGTGCTCTGTTCATGAATACCCACTCATCTGTCGTCAGCGACGCGAACGCGTCAGGCTGCTCTTTGCGCAACGCATCGACCAGGCTGAAACCGTCGCTCAGCAGTGACTCGCCGCCGCTTGAGTCATTGATAATACAATGCAGAAATTGGAAACCGGGTGGCGTTTCGCGGGAAGGCAGGTCCGTATGCTGGCCGAGAGATAGCATCGTATTGGCGGTGGAGTCGGGCTCGGGTTTTGATTCGACACTGAAGACGTAGCCGAAGTTTGAGCTACGAATACAGCCAACCCTGGTAGCGAAAGTTTCGAGGAAATCGTCTTGAGTTGGTGTTTCGATCAGCCGTGCTGCACCGTACTTGATCAGCAATGCCAGCCAATGCTTATAGGTCTTGTTGTTGAAATTCCGGTAACTGACCGTTGGCGGCTCGGTGAAATCATCCGTATTCCAAGCCTGTAAATCAGGCAGTGAGTTACCGGGTGCCAGTCTGCCTTCTGCAGCGTATCGCAGCCAGCCTGGGTGAATTGTGTTCTGCCGCCCGTCCTGCCACGTGATCTCGAGTTCCCCTGCCGCGCCCACCTTGCATTGATTCAGTGACCCCGGATCAGGCAGCATGCGAGGCTCGAGCATGGACTCACGGCTTAGAGGTTCGAGGCCATAACCATCTGCATTTTCGGCGAGCCACAGGCTGTAGGCATCAAAAGTCAGGCCGTCAAGCCAGGTAACCCTGATAAACCCGTCCTCCAGCGTAGCAGACTCGATAGGCTGCCACTGGTGTGTAATGAAGTCAGGTGTCAGTGGTTGGCGGTTCATACAAGGAATAATAAACCTGGTTTGGATTTAAAACAGTCCTGTAATCTCACCGAGGTCGTTCAAACCAATTTCCAGGACTGCAGGGCTGCGGGGCAGGCCGGGCATAGTCATGATGTCACCGCAGACAATGATCACGAAGCCTGGCCCTGCACACCAGCGTACTTCGCGCACGGGGAGGCGATGTAGCTCGGGTAGCACGCCCGCCTCTGTCGCGACGATATCATTCAGTGCAACTGGCGCAACTACTTTCACGACGTAGCTGTGGGCAGCTTCGACCCCGATATCGTCGTGACTTACCGCTTCGAGCATTTCATAGAAGGCGTCGATCCAGTCATGGCCGAGATTGTCGCTCGTACTGATCAGAAGAGATTGAAACGCGCGTCCAGGCCGAGAATGAGTATCAGCACCACCGCCACCGGTGCAAGATAGCGAATGGCATAACGCCAGAATACGAAGAGTCCCTGCCCGGTATTGTGCAACTCCTCGCGCATGGCGCCGAGAGGGGCCACCCAGCCCACGAATACCGCAATCAGTAGCCCGCCGAGGGGTACGAAAAGGCTGCCGCTCAGGAAATCCAACCAACCGGCCAGACTCGTCACCGAAACTGAAATTGTGCCGATGATCCATGCGGCCGTGCCAAAGAGACATGCCGACATCGTTCGGCTCATACCCAGCTGCTCTTCGCCGACCGTAGCCAGCGCGATCAGGATTGCAATCGAAGTCGTCAACGCAGCAATGAAGGCAAGGAAAAAGAAGAGCCCGCCAATGAATGCACCCCCGGGCATGTCCGCAAACACCACAGGTATGGTTTCGAAAATCAGCCCGGCTCCCAACGCAGGATCCAGACCGAACGCAAAGACGATGGGAAAAATCATCAGACCCGCCACCACTGCAACCAGCGTATCCGAGCCGACGATGATCGCGGCATTATTGCCGATATTTTCTTCCCGGGACAGAAAAGAACCGTAAGTGATCATGAGACCGCCGCCCACGCCGATGGAAAAGAACGCCTGGCCAAGGGCAGCAAGAAACACAGCCGGTGTAATCGCCGAAAAGTCCGGCTCAAAGAGATAAGCAATCGTTTCCGCCGCCGCCCCGTTGACTAGCGAATAGACGCATAGCAGAGCCAGCATGACGAAAAACAAAGGCATCAACACAGTGACGACTCGCTCGATACCACTGCGGAGTCCAGCAGAAACGACTCCCACCGACAGCACCATGAAGAGGGTATGCCACATTACCGCCGACGTGGCGCCACCATAAAGCGATGGAGCGCTCGCGATTGCCGCGCTGGCGGTACCGACGAACTCGCCCGTGAACGACATGAGCGCATACGCGAGCACCTGGCCCGCAACCACACTGTACGTGGTGAGTACGGTAAACGCGCCAAACAGACAAATGTAGGCAACCATGGACCAACGACCGGAGCGCCCCGCATCCAGAGCGAGCTGACGTACCGAGCCGACGGCGGACCGCCCCCGGTGCCGACCGACGGCAAACTCGGACATGAGGATCGGATACGCCACGAGAGCCACTGCTGCCAGATAAATCAGCACAAAAGCAGATCCACCATTCTGACCAGTATGGAAGGGAAAGCGCCAGAGGTTGCCCAGACCTACCGCAGAGCCGATGGATGCCATGAGGAAGGCGAATCGCGAAGACCACTGCGGTGCCGGCATACTCATCAGATTCGTCTTCCCAGTTCGTTACCGGCATGGATTGCCGTCATGATGCTGTTGCGGCCGCGCACATCGCCAATCATATGGGCCTTTGGTCCATTCCCCTGCAAATAGAGCCAGAGGTCTCGATGCGGCTCATTGAAGCCGACGAAGACGACAGTCCGCGCCGGCAGATGGCGCTCCCGGTCCGTGAAAAGCACACCGATATCGACACCCTCATCGCTGATTCGTCGGATGTAGTGGTTACCGATGAAATCGAAATCTCCCGAGTAGAGGCGCTCTCGTGCTGCACCGGCAGTCACCGGCGGGTAAGGCAGATTCGCGCCAACGCTGTCGTTGCGTGACACCATGGTCACTGCCAGGCCCTTTCCGAGTAACACGTCGACCACGGAAATCGCTTCGAAGGAGCCGGTATCGTCATAGACCACCGCCGGACCTTCGAGGTGCGTGATTTCTCCGAAACCGAAGAGATCCCAGGACGAGTAGACGTGAGGGAGGTCGCAGCCGGAAATGCTGGAACCCGGCGTCGCCTGTTGCATGCCGTCGCTGCGCGGCATGGTACCCGTCGCAAGTACCACCTCATCCGGCGCGATACGCGCAATCGCTTCTTCATCGATATAGGAGTTGAGATGCACGGCAACGCCCAGGCTTTCGATTTCTTCCGCAAGCCAGCTCACGATGCCGCCGATATCCGCTCGATGGGGTGCGGATGCTGCCATCGTGACCTGCCCACCCAGGGTTTTCATAGCTTCATGGAGCTCGACCCGATGACCGCGAAGCGCCGCTGTGCGTGCAAATTCGAGCCCCGCAGGTCCGCCGCCAACCACCAGGATCTTTTTCGGTTGCGCCACCCTGTTGTCCGGCTCGAAGGTCAGCACATCTTCCCGGGCGGCAGATGCGTTGACCACGCAACTGATGCGCCCGTTGGTCATAAGTTGCCCAACGCAGCCCATGTTGGATCCGATACAGGGGCGAATCCTGGTTTCATCGCGGTTCCTGGCTTTGTTGACGAGTTCCGGGTCGGCAATGAGCGCTCGCACCATCGACACCATGTCCGCTTCTCCGCTGGCGACAATGGCGCTGGCATGGTCGAGTGTCATGATGCGCCCGGTGACCATCGTCGGTTTGGTCAGCGCCGGGCGTATGATCTTGTTGGCTTCCATCTCCACCCCAAGTGGGTCGTCCGCCGGTGCGATGAGTTTGTGAAAACGCCAGTAAGCGCCCATGTGCAGTGAGATGTAGTGCACCAGAGGATCGCAGGCGGCTGCAATTTCGGCGTTGGCTTCCGCGGTCAATCCGCCCGGCACGTAGTCCTCATTAGGCAGCCGCACGCCGACGACAATGTCTTCGCCGACTGCCTCCAGGACCGCATCGATTACTTCCATCATGAAACGCATGCGGTTTTCCAGCGTACCGCCGTACTCGTCCGCACGTTTGTTCAAAGCAGGAGAGAGAAATTCGTGCAGAAGATAACCGCTCGATGCGTGAATATCGACGCCGTCCAGGCCACAATCGCGTACACGCCGCGCCGCATCGGCAAAGCTCCCGACCACCTCGTCGATCTGGGTTTTCGTCATTTCCATGGGGATCATGCCGCCCATGGGATTGGGAATGGCGCTCGCCGACCATGCCTCCGGTGCTGCCGGGTAACTCGCTCCGGGATGATAGAGCTGGATGAAGAGCTTCATACCGTGAGGGCGGACGCGGTCGCCGATTTCCGTGAGGAACGGCTTACAGTCGTCTGAGAAAAGTGGAATACCTATGGGCGCCCCGGGATGCACACCGGTCGCCTGAATGGTCGACATGCCGACACCGCCTCTGGCACGTGCTTCGTGGTAGGCAATCAGCGCCTCGCCGGTCAGGCCCGTGCCGTGGGGCGAGCGGACGATGCGATTCTTGATTTCCGTGTTACCGACGCGGACTGGTTCAAACAGATTGTCGTACAGTGCCATCTCTCCCCCTATTCGATGTCGACGTTCCGGACACTCTCTGCTGAGTATTGTAAGGGGCTGTTACGATGGTCACCAGAGACACACGACAATGAGGGGAACTCGAACATGAAAGTAGGTCTGGCATTTGCAAGCAGCATCGGCATCGACGGCGCCACATGCCTGGAAATCTGCAAACTCGCCGAAGCGGCCATACGCCGCGCGGTCAAACTCGCAGATGGCTATTTCCCGGGAGAGGGAGACGTTGAGCGCCTGGGTAATCTCCTGGGCAGGGTGCGCAGCGCCGCAGAGGCAGCGGGACGCGACCGGTCGAGCATCGAAATCAAAGCGATGTTTGGTGCACAGATGGCGGACCCTGCTCGCGGTGCAGAAGAACGGGCGGCACTTGGCGTCAACCGCATCATGATTCCAGCACTTTTCTTCGCAGGCGACGATGGGTTGGATCGGTTGAGCGAGTTCGGTGAAAACGTCATCGGACAGCTGCCCGGTTGAGCTGTTCAACCCCAGAACGTGCTGATTTCCATGAACCCCGTTCCAAGGAGCTTCACATGACCAGACGACTGCTCGCGTTTGCAGCATGCCTTTTCTTTGCAACTGCAGCCCAGGCCACGCCCGTGGGGGTAGCTGCAGAGTTACCGGCAGTGGTGAAAGAGATGGTTCGTGCCCGGGTTGACGGAGGCAAAACCGTCGGCATGGTGATCGGCGTAGTGGATGCTCAGGGCACCACCTATTTCGGGTATGGGCGGTTGGCCTCTGGCCACGATGACGTTGCGGCTGAACAGGTTGTATTTGAAATTGGTTCGATTTCAAAAGTGTTTACCGGGGTGTTGCTTGCGGCAGCGGTCGATCGTGGGGAAGCGCGTTTGACCGATCCTATTGAAACGCATTTGCCTCCAGACCAGTCTGTGCCGGCCACCCGTGGGTCCGCGATTCGCCTGGTCAATCTGTCAGCGCATAACTCGGGCTTGCCGCGCATGCCCAATAACTTTGCCCCGCAAGATCCGAGTAATCCGTATGCGGATTATGGGGCGGACGATCTGTATGCGTTCCTGGGCGATGTCAGCCTGCCGCGGGAGGCAGGTGAGGCGTACGAGTACTCTAACGTGGGGGTTGGTTTACTCGGCCGGAAGCGTTGGCGCGGAGCGATCGCTACCGCGTAGCGGTTCGGGCGCTGACTTGTTACAAAGGAATCAGGAATCTCTTCGCTATGACGATGATTACGGAGATTGGAGACGTAAGACGCCTCAGCCATCCGCGGCAATGGGTATCGTGAATGGGGATGGACATCCGGGAGTACGCCTCTGGCGGCAAATCCGATCGTTTCGGGATTACCCGGCAAGGCAATCGTTACCTGCGTACAGCGTTTATCGAAGCCAACCAGCGCGGCTATCGGTCGGTAAAACTCAGTCATGAGATTAGGGCTCGGCGGGTCGGTACGGCACCGGAGTACATAGCGATTGCGGACCGTTGTCTGAAACGTTTGAACAAAAAGCACTACCGATTGCTGCACGCGGGTAAGCAGCCGAACAAGGTGAAGGTTGCGTGCGCACGTGAGATGGTGGGCTTTGTCTGGGAATCATTGAACCAGGCGGCTGCGGCATAGCAGTGAATCGAATAGTGATTCGGTTGTTTGCCTGCAAGGAGTCGACGTCGAGCCGAGAGGTTAAGAGGCAATCGGCGTACGCTGGAAAGCCCGGCCAACTTCTAAGATCTAGCTTCAAGGAGTAACTTGGGGGGAAGAGTACTTGGAGGCAATCCAGAAAATTGGTTAATTTGTGCTACCCCCCAGGTTAGCGAAGAAAGAGGTGCAAGAAATATGAGCGAGTATTCAACAGTTCTATATGAAATTGAGGGCAATATCGCCCGGATCACAATGAATCGTCCGGATAACTTGAATGGCATCACGAATACCATGATGAGGGAACTCTATGAAACGACCGGGCGGGCAGCAGAAGATCCAAATGTACGTGTCGTTGTGCTGACTGGCGCTGGCAAAGGGTTTTGTCCAGGCGCAGATCTCAAAGCCTTCACCTCAGACGAGCCTCAGGAGCCCAACAGACAGGCGTATTTCCACATCACTTCGCGGCTGCACGAGATGCCGAAAGTAACAATCGCCGCCATCAATGGAGCCTGTGCGGGAGCGGGCTTTGGATGGGCGTGCGCTTGTGACCTTCGTTATGCATCCTCTATGGCAACATTTAATAGTGCCTTTTTGGGAGTCGCGATCTCAGGTGATATGGCGGGACCATGGTTGCTGCCGCGCATCATCGGCGCAGGAAGAGCGAGAGAGCTTTTTTTCCGCCCAGGAAAATTCAATGCCGCTAAGGCTTTAGAGATAGGGCTAGTTGAGGAGGTATTCGAGGACAGTGATTTCCGAACAGAGGTTGATAGCATAGTCCATGAGGTTGCTGGCCAAGCACCGCTGGCCATCGGAGAAATGAAACGTAACTTCGTGAACGCTGAAACGATGGGTCTTAAGGAGTACATTGAACTGGAAACGGACCGACATAGCCGAACGGGTGCAAGCGAAGATTCCAGGGAAGCGTTCAAAGCTTTTGTGGAAAAGCGCAAGCCGATATTCAAAGGCAAATAAGCAGTAAGAGGGTTTGCTGGAAGTCTCGCCAAACGAGTTAAGTAGTGTCCAGGTTGAAGCTGTTTTTATCGGTGGTGAAGCGGTTTGCAGGTAGGAGAATGAGCAAGAATGTCCAGGTTTAACCAACCACTTTCAGGCAATCAAATGCCTCGATTCGGAGGCATCGCTTCCATGTTCCGCCTGCCCGTATCTGAGGATGCGTCAGGGCTGGATGTCGCCATTGTCGGGGTTCCGCTTGATATCGGTACCAGCAACCGAACTGGTACTCGCTATGGTCCGCGCCAGATTCGTGCGGAGAGCGTGCTCGTACGTCCCTACAACATGGCTACGGGCGCTGCGCCATTTGATTCTTTTCAGATCGCAGATACAGGCGATGTTGCGCTGAACCCCTATGACCTCTCAGCGTCGACCACGCTTATTCAGCAGCACTATGATGAGTTACTCAAAACAGATGTCATTCCAGTCAGTCTTGGAGGGGACCATACTATTACGCTGCCAATATTAAGGTCTCTAGCGAAGAAACACGGTCCGGTCGCGCTTGTTCACGTTGACGCTCACGCAGATATGAATGACGAAATGTTTGGAGAGAAGGTTACCCACGGCACAATTTTTCGCAGGGCGATTGAAGAGAAACTTGTTGAGCCTGAAGCGATGATTCAAATTGGCTTGCGTGCAACCGGTTACAGTGCAGAAGACTTTGACTGGGCGCGGTTACAGGGAGTGCGAGTCGTCCAGGCGGAGGAGTGCTGGTATCAATCACTGGAACCTCTCATGGAGGAGGTGCGAAGCCGTGTTGGCACCGAAAGACCCTGTTACCTGTCGTTCGATATCGATGGCCTTGACCCGTCGGTGGCACCAGGTACAGGCACACCCGAACCTGCGGGACTGACAACATCGCAGGGGCTTGAAATCATCCGGGGTTGCTCGGAGCTGAACCTGGTGGGTTGTGATCTCGTTGAAGTGTCGCCGCCCTATGACCCAAGCGGTAACACTGCATTGTTAGCGAGTAATCTAGTTTTTGAAATGCTCTGCGTTTTGCCTGGATGCCAAAGGGCAACAGACTGATCACCCAGCAAAAGCCGTTGGGGTCAGAGTAAAGGGACAAGGTAAACCTGTATTGGTTGGTTGATAAGTCTCCCGGATGATTGGATTGCGTTGTCGCAAAATGGAGTTTGAATGCTGATGGCCGCTCCTAAGTGCCTCATAAGCACTGATTAGGTCATGCAGGGCTTTAAGGCAAGTCAGTTAAGACATGAATCATGAATGACGAAGCCAGCGAAAAGAGGAGATTACGGGCAACGCCCAGTGCTGATGATACTTTTCCGAACAAAGAAAAAGGGTGCTTAGTCGTACTAACCGCGGTGTCTCTTACGCCTACAGCCCTGCCGGCTTCAGGGTAACCGAGCGCAGTACTATCGGGTTCCAGAGTGACTCTTGCGGTTGCATTCTGACCACGGATTCACCTTCCGATATCGTCAATTGTCCGATGCGCTGTGTTTCGAAAGTATGCAGGCTACCGGTGGATTCTACGGTAAGAGATTTTTGCTTGTCGTTCTCAATTAACAGAAAACCGGCAGACTGGCCTGCAGCGACATCAGCGTAAACATCGAATGTCCCGGGCTGATCAATCCTGACCAGCCATTCCGCGTGGCTGTTGATATCCGTCCACCCTTCCAGGTAGAAAGCGGCATTGCTGTCCTGCTTCAGTTCCAATCTGCCCCCATAGCCTGGGTTGTGGATATGGGCGTGATTCATGGCCAGTACCAGCACACCATTCGCGTCCTGTCCCGGAAGTATGCGTTCAACGTCAAGATCACCGGTGATTTTCAGCACAATGACGGTGTCGACCTCGTCCAGGGGTTTATCGGGCAGCTGCAGCACATGTCCTGCCTGAGTGCTTGAGATTTGAATCTGTTGCTGGAAGTCCGCCAGAAAGTAGGTGCCACTTACTTCACTGCGGAGGCCATCCACCCTGAGCAACCCATCCTCGGGCCAGTCAAATACGTGCAAGTAAAGGTCTGTCGCATTTGCATACTCCTTCTTGGTGGCTCGCCCCCAATCCAGTCGTACAAAGGGACTCGCGGTCGTGCCGTATATTGATGAAGAATTTATTCTCATCCAGTTGCCGACATCTTTCAGTCGCTCGATACTTTCCGGTGGAATCTCTCCGTTGGCCATCGGCCCGACATTCAACAGGTAATTGCCGCCCTTGCTGGCGATGTCGACCAGATTTCGAATGAGCTGTTCGCTGGACTTCCAGTCATCATCGTAGGACTTGTAACCCCAGCTGGTGTTCATCGTCTGGCAGGCTTCCCAGTCATAGTCCAGTCCGGTCGCCGGGATATGTTGCTCCGGGGTACGCAGATCGCCGTCTACTCCATATAACAAACGATTGTTGACGATGACACCGGGCTGAAGATCAACCAGGCCATCAAACATGGCGGCTCTTTCAGGTGTCATATCGATCGGTGTGTCCCACCACAGAATTGAGACCTCGCCGTAGTTGGTGAACAGTTCTCTTACCTGGGGCACGGCGATGTCGCGGAGATAGTCGTCCATGCTCCCCTCCTGGGCAGGATCCCAACCATAGCCATCCCAGAAGGAGCCCCCAGGATGAACCCAGTCCTGGGCCTGTGAGTAGTAAAACCCAAGCTTGATGCCGTGCTTTTGAGCTGCTTCGGCCAGGGGTTTAAGGACATCCTTGCCGTAGGGTGTCGCCTCCACGATATTCCAGTTACTGGCCGCGGTATCGAACATGGCAAAACCGTCGTGATGCTTGGCCGTGATGATGATGTACTTCATGCCAGCGTCTTTGGCCATGCGTACCCAGGCTTCAGGATCGTAATTCACCGGGTTGAACTGCTTTGCGTACTGCTGATATTCCGCTACCGGGATTTTTCCATAGTGCATGATCCATTCGCCGATGTTCTCGATCCGTTCCCCTTTGTGGGTTCCGGCGGGTACGGCGTATACACCCCAGTGGATAAACAGGCCGAACCGGGCTTCACGCCACCAGGCCATGCGTGCATCACGTTGCTGCACGGTCTCGTCGTCGTAAGGCCCCTTGAAGGCGACTTCCTCTGCGAAACTTGCACCACTGAATGCGAACATCAGCAGAAGAATAGGAACGTACTTGCCAGAAGCCTTAAGTCGGCTGGTTTGCTTTGTCATAGCGTGATCTTAACTCAGAACGACGTTTGACTAAGTCTTCGGGGTCAGAGTAAAGGGGGTTTTACCCTGATTTCACGGATACATCTGAAAAGGTTGATAATGACCACGGAGGTATCCAATGCAACAACGAAAGAAGTACTCAAAGGATAGGAAGAATTAGACCGATTTAGTCGTGACTGAAGGCGGCCGATGGCCGCCTTTTTGATTACAGCTTAATTATTCACCCATGCGTGGTGGACCGTTATACTCCGGCTCGGCTTCCGGTTCGGGAGCTGCCGCCTCGGCTTCCGGTTCAGGCTCTGCTTCGGGCGCAGGTGCCGGTTCAGAGGCCGCCGCAGTGACGGTT
>CAYMUT010000057.1:0-19736 GCA_964393625.1 uncultured Pseudomonadales bacterium | reverse complement strand
GGCCCTGACTCTGACCCCACTGCCACCTCTCCAAAGCGCATCGTGTGCCCAGGAATCAGCGAGAACAATCGTGAAAATCACTTCTGGTGCTGTCGTATCGTTTCACTACACACTCACCAACGACGCCGGTGATGTCCTGGATTCGTCGGAAGGTCGCGACCCTCTGAGTTATCTACATGGCCATGCCGGAATCATCCCGGGCCTTGAACAACAGCTGGAAGGCAGAGAGGCTGGTGCAGAGTTCGATGCCGTCATTCCGCCGCAAGACGCATACGGCGTGTCTGACCCGCAACTCATCCAGCAGGTGCCACTCGAAGACCTCGCGCAGATCGAGAATCTTGCGGTCGGAATGCGCCTGCAATCCCAGGCGCCGGACGGCCGCGTACACGAACTTGTTGTCGACGCTATCGGTAAAACCAGCGCCACATTGAATGCCAACCATATGCTGGCCGATGAGACTCTCCACTTCGCTGTGAAGATCGCTCACGTGCGGGAGGCGACCGAACAAGAACTTGCCCACGGGCACGTCCACTAAAGCATGTTGTGACCCCTGATAGCCTCTGGCAGTATTCTGCAAAGCAAGGTAGTTTGCGCCGCAAACTTGCGCACTCACAGATCAATTGAATATCTCAATATGAGGTAGAATTCAGACGCATAGAGCTACATCTGAGGAGCCACCCATGAGAACAGTCGGGGATCTGAACAACGAAAACAATCGCGAAGTACAGTGGATTTCTCCCCTGGCATCGGTGTTTGACGCGTTGAAACTCATGAATCAGGAAAACATCGGCGCCCTGCTGGTGCAGATTGAGGGCTCTATCGTCGGTATCGTTTCCGAACGGGATTACGTGCACAACGTCATCCTCGATCAGAAGGCATCCAAGCTGACCAAGGTGTCAGAGATCATGACTCGGGACGTGGTCACGGTCGAGCCCGACGACGATGTCATGAAGTGCATCAATCTGATGAAAGAACATGGCTTCAGGCATCTGCCCGTCGTGGTAGAGGGCAAACCTGTGGGCATCATCAGCTTGCGTGACCTGTTCGTAGATGTGATCGAGCGTTACGAACCGCGACTGGTCGAGGTCTGCTGACCCGGTAACCGCCGATCAGACATTAAAGCGGAAGTGCACAACATCGCCATCGGCAAGTTCGTACTCTTTGCCTTCCAGGCGCCAACGGCCAGCGTCTTTCGCACCCTGCTCCCCATTGTGGCTCACGAAGTCATCATAGCCGATGACCTCCGCGCGAATGAAGCCTTTCTCGAAATCCGTATGAATCACTCCGGCAGCCTGAGGCGCTCTAGCGCTGATGGGAATGGTCCAGGCGCGCACTTCCTTTTCACCCGCGGTGAAGTACTGCTGCAGGCCAAGCAGCTGGTAACCTGCACGAATCACGCGATTGAGGCCGGGTTCTTCAATACCGAGATCCGCCAGGAATTCTTCCCGCTCGGCATCGTCTAACTCTGCGACTTCCGCTTCGATCTGGTTGCTGACCACCACGACCTCCGCTTGGTCCTGAGCAGCGATCTCACGCACAGCATCGACCAACGGGTTATCTTTCAGGCCGTCTTCCGCGACATTCGCGATGTACAGTACGGGCTTGGCGGTAATGAAATGAAACTCCCGAATTGCGGCACGCTGTTCCTTTTCCAGTTCTGCCGCGCGGACCGGTAGCCCAGCTTCCAGCTTGTCGCGGACTTTCTCCAGTATGACCATCAGCGCCTTGGCGTCTTTGTCACCCGCATTGGCGACTCTGCGATTTCGATCGTAGACCTTTTCCAGGGTCTCCAGGTCCGCCAGGGCAAGCTCGGTATTGATAATCTCAATGTCGTCCCGCGGCGCAACGCGCCCCGCAACATGTACGATGTTTTCATCGTCGAAGCATCGCACCACATGGGCAATGGCATCGGTCTCTCGTATGTGGGCAAGAAACTGATTGCCCAGCCCTTCACCTTTGGCGGCGCCGGCGACCAGTCCGGCAATGTCGACGAACTCCATGGTGGCCGGAATTACCTTCTGCGGACTGACGATTTCCGCGAGCTTCTGCAAGCGAGAGTCGGGTACCGGCACTACGCCAGTGTTGGGGTCAATAGTGCAGAACGGGAAGTTCTCCGCGTCAATGCCCGCCTTGGTGAGCGCATTGAACAGTGTCGACTTGCCCACATTAGGTAATCCTACGATGCCGCACTTAAAACCCATTACTTGTCTCCAGATGCATGCAGCGCATTCATCGCCGACTGCCATTGCCCATTTACGATATCGCTCATCAACTGCTCGGGGAAATCCAGCACCTGCGTCACCGCTTCGTGCTCAGCGCTCGGCATCTTGTGATGGGTCAGATAGGCAGTAACCCGGCTTCTGTCCCCCGGATGTCCGACGCCGATACGCAGCCGGTGAAACCCCGCGTCATTCCCGCATCCGGAACGCACACTCTTGATGCCATTGTGGCCATTGTCGCCGCCACCCAGTTTCAGGCGCGCCATGCCGGGCTCGAATGCCATTTCGTCATACGCCACCAGCATTTCATCAGCGGCGATCTTGTAGAAACGGCAGACCGCGCCCACAGATTCACCACTCAGATTCATATAGGTAGCAGGCACCAATAAGCGCAGATCAACCCCCGTGATCAGGCCGCGCCCGATCTCACCCTTGAACTTGGAATCAGCCGCGAGCGTAATGCCGTAGCGCCGCGCCAGCTCACGCACCCACTCGGCACCTACATTGTGGCGGGTGCTGTCGTACTGGGGACTCGGATTACCCAGCCCCACAATGAGTTTCAGTGAATTCATGACCTGCGCGGCAGCGTGCCCCGGAATCAGGCTTACTCTTCGCTGCCGCCCTCTTCAGCTTCAGCTGCGCCTTCGCCGCCTTCGCCGCCTTCGCCGCCTTCGCCGCCTTCATCGACAGCCGCTTCGGTTTCATCTTCTTCCGCTCCGCCACGACGTAGCGTAACGCTGACGACCGGAATGTCGCGGTCGGCACCGTAGGTCAAGGCGATTATGGTGACGCCGTCCGGCAGGGTCAGGTCGCTCAGATGCACAGAGTTACCCGCCTCGACATTTTCCATGTCGACTTCGATGAACTCCGGCAGATCTCCTGGCAGACACGATACTTCCACCTCATTGAGACTGTGGGCGATCTTGGCACCACCAATCTTGACACCGACACACTGCTCTTCGTTGATGAAGTGCAGCGGCACGTTAACGTGAATGGCCTTGTCGGCGCTGACGCGCTGAAAGTCGATATGCTGAACTCTGCCGTTGGCGGGGTTACGCTGCAGATCGCGCACAAAGGCCTGCTGCGCATTACCGCCAACGACCACATCCATAATCTGCGAATAGAACGCCTCGAGTTGCATGGCTTTGCTCAGTTCATTGGCAACCAGCGTGAGGTTCTGCGGGGCATCTTCGCCCCCGTAGATAATCGCCGGAACTTTGTTATCGCGACGACGTAGGCGGCGGCTCGCACCTTTCCCTACGTCGCTTCGCGGTTCGGCAGTCAGCGAGATTTTATCTGACATTTCTTACTCCTGTAGTTTCAAGTTCACACGGCCTGCGACCAACCGCGGGATTCACCGGCGTCTGACGACGCATACTTTTAACCACTCTAGCGAAACATAGCGCTGAGCGATTCCTCATTGCTTACCCGCCGAATAGATTCGGCCAGTAGGCTATCGAGACTCAACTGCGTGATTTTGTTACACGCTTTACCCTCCTCCGAAAGGGGAACGGTGTCGGTAACCACCAGTTCATCCAGCTGCGACGCAGTGATGCGTTCAATGGCCGGACCTGATAGAACCGCATGCGTCACATATGACACAACGCCAACAGCGCCTTCGTTTTTCAACGCTTCGGCAGCGGTACATAGCGTTCCCGCCGTGTCGACGATATCGTCGACCAGGATGCAGGTCTTACCCCGCACATCACCGATGACATTCATCACCCGCGTTTCGTTGGCCTTAGGCCGGCGTTTGTCGATAATCGCCAGATCCAGATCGTTGATCTGTTTGGCGATGGCGCGCGCTCTTACCACCCCACCAACATCCGGTGATACCACCACCGGATTTTCGTAATTCTGTTCCAGAATATGGTCCACCAGTACCGGCGAGCCATAAACGTTGTCCACGGCAATATTGAAGAAGCCCTGGATCTGATCGGCATGCAAATCGACGGTCAGAATCCGGTCGACACCCACTTTGCTGATCATGTCTGCAACGACCTTGGCGCTGATGGCCACTCTGGCTGAACGCGGGCGCCGATCCTGCCGCGCATAACCGTAATAAGGTATCACCGCAGTCACCCGCATGGCCGAAGCGCGATTGATGGCATCGGCCATGATCAGCAGTTCCATGACGCTGTCGTTGGTTGGCGCACAGGTGGACTGAACCAGGAAGACGTCCTGTCCGCGGACGTTTTCATGGATCTCCACCATCACCTCACCGTCGCTGAAACGCCCTACGTCGGCACTGCCGACGGGTACGCGCAACTGATCCGCAATCTTTTCCGCCAGCACCGGGTTTGCGCCGCCACTGAACAGCATCAAGTTACCCAACTGCACGCCCCTGCTCAAAACGAGAATAGAAAAAGAACAAAATGGCTGGGGTGGCAGGATTCGAACCTGCGCATGCCGGGATCAAAACCCGGTGCCTTACCGCTTGGCGACACCCCATCTTCAGCGAGCGCGCTATTGTCCTGATCGCGACTACTTCTGTCAAACGCAATCAGCTTATTTATCAACAGCTTATTGCAGAAAATCCCGCACTATCACCGTGATTCTGCGCTCTGCCTGACGAGCCACGATGCGCCCGGGATTGCGTGCTTGAACGGTCGCATATCGACTCATCTCCACCTGCCAGCCCGCCTGGGAAAACTCGACAAAACGGCCACTCTCGTCACGAACCTCATCCAATACGGGAAGCTGGCCGTGGGGCTGACCGCGCATCCAGAAAGGCAGCACATCTACCGGCATCGACCAGCCGAGACTGGCCATCATGATCTGTTCCGGCGCCCCTTGACCAAGCAGTTCGTCGCCCCGCCATACCAGCATGGTCGCACTCTGTTTGCGCCCTTCCAGACGTGTGCGACCTTGCCCGAGGGGCCCCCACACCTCGATTTGATAAACGTCGAAGTACTGACGCCAGTTGAACTGCGCACTGTAGCCCTGCTCGCCGTCCCGCACGCCGATTTTGCCCAGCGCCTCAAACTGCAACGCAGTGGTGCTGTTAACCGATGTCGTCGTGGCGCAGCCAGCCATACCGAGCATGCAGAAAATCACCTTAAGAATTAAATACTTAAGCCGGTCAGTCATATCATTTTCTGCTATCATGCGTTTATCTTTGCGCGCTGAACGCTTATCTCGGGCCCATGAGCATATTGGCATATGGATTAAACTATCGCACGGCTTCCGTGGAACTGCGGGAGCGTATTGCCTTCCCCGAAGACGATGTGCGAGATGCCCTGCTCGGAGTGAAACGTATTGCCGGCGTTTCCGAAGCCGCCATCATTTCCACCTGCAATCGCACAGAGTTGTACTGTGCTATCGCGCCGGAAGCAGAGCAGGAGCTGAGCGGCTGGCTCGCGGAGCACCGCCCGGTGTCCGCCAAGGAATTGCATGACGCCACCTACAAGCACTGGGATCAGGACGCCGCAAGGCACCAGATACGTGTCGCCTCAGGGTTAGACAGCCAGGTACTCGGCGAACCCCAGATCATGGGACAGGTCAAAGCCGCCTACGAGACTGCGCGCACGGCGGGAACTCTGGGACCAGAGCTTCGCCTGCTGTCGCAGATTACGCTGCGCACCGCCAAGGAAGTACGCACCCAGACGGAAATCGGTCGCAATCCGATTTCCGTCGCCTATGCTGCAGTATCGCTGGCACAGCAGCTATTCAGCGACCTCAAGAGCAAGCGCGCGCTACTGCTCGGCGCCGGTGAAACCATCAGCCTCGTGGCCGACCACCTGCATAGCCAGGGCATCGGCACACTGGCCATCGCCAACCGCACCCTGGCAAACGCCGAGATACTCGCCGCCAAATACGACGCCGAAGCCATGCAACTCACCGACATCGCCGACCGACTGGCAGAGTTCGATATCGTTATCGCTTCCACCGGCAGTTCGCTGCCTGTCGTAGGTAAAGGTGCGGTGGAAGTGGCCATCAAACAGCGCCGGCGCCGGCCCATCTTCATGGTAGACATAGCGGTGCCTCGAGACATCGAACCCGAAGTGGGTTCTCTGCCCGATGTTTACCTTTACTCTATCGACGATCTTACCCAGATCATCGAAACGAACATTGCGCAAAGGCGCTCCGCAGCGGAGAACGCTGAAAACTACGTTCACGAAGGCGCACGCTTGTATGTTCGCGAAACCCGCATTCAGCAGGATCGTGAACTGCTGCGAGCGTTCCGTGACCAGGCCAAGCACGTTCAAGCGGCCGAATTGGAGCGTGCCCGCAAAGACCTGGCCCGGGGCACTGACCCCGACCGCGTGCTCGAAAGACTCAGCAACAGTCTGACCAACAAACTGATTCATGCGCCGACCATGGCTATCCGTGAAGCCAGCGCCGACGGGCGCACCGACATTCTCGACTTCATGCGCAGGCTGTATGACGTAGACGCAAACACCGATCCTGATTAGCGAATCTCTCGAAAACCCGACACTCGCTAACCGCTGGGGGAATTCTGCTATTCTCCCCACCTTCGCAAACTGAACGAAACACCGCACAAATGGCCCTCTCTACATCCATGGTCACCAAGCTGGCCAACCTGAACGACCGCTTTGAAGAAGTATCGGCGCTGCTGTCCGACCCGGAAATCATGGCAGAGCGCGACAGGTTCACCAACTTATCGAAGGAGTTCTCGGAGCTCGAGCCGGTGGTGTTGTGCTATCGCAATGTGCAGAAGCTGGAAGAACAGATCGCCGACAGCGAAGCGCTGCTGGAAGAAGACGACGCCGAAATGCGCGTGCTGGCAGAAGAGGACATCGAGAGCAGTTCCGGTGATCTGGCCACTCTACAGGATGAATTGCAGAAACTGCTGCTACCCCGTGACCCCAACGATCGTTCAAACGTTTTCCTTGAGATCCGCGCCGGAACCGGTGGTGACGAGGCGGCCATTTTCTCAGGCGACCTGTTTCGCATGTATACCAAGTATGCCGAATCCAAACGCTGGCGCATCGAAATACTCAACGCACGGGACGGTGATCACGGCGGCTACAAAGAAATCATTTCCCGCATTGAGGGAAATGACGTGTACAGCCAACTCAAATTCGAGTCCGGCGCACACCGAGTACAACGGGTTCCTGAAACAGAATCTCAAGGGCGCATTCACACCTCGGCATGTACCGTAGCGATCATGCCCGAAGTAGACGAAATCGACTCGATTGAGATCGACCGGAAGGACATCCGCGAAGATACCTTCCGCGCCTCTGGTGCGGGTGGCCAGCACGTCAACAAAACCGACAGCGCCATCCGCCTGACACACCTGCCCACGGGCACCGTGGTGGAGTGTCAGGATGAGCGCTCCCAGCATAAGAACCGTGCCCGGGCCATGTCGTTGCTGCAGGCCAAACTGCTTGATGCGGCACGATCCGCTCAGCAAAGCGAGGTCGCTGAAAACCGGCGCCAGCTGGTCGGTTCCGGCGATCGTTCGGAGCGCATCCGCACCTATAACTTCCCACAGGGCCGGGTCACCGACCACAGAATCAATCTGACACTGTACAAGCTGGACGAGGTCATCGAAGGCGCGTTGGGCAACGTCATCGAACCGCTCATTCAGGAACACCAGGCTGACTTGCTCGAGCAACTCGGCGCGGATGAATGACCGATATCCGCCAATGGCTGACTGCAAATGCAGACCTGCCGCGACTGGAGTGTGAACTGCTATTGGGCAATGCGCTTGGTTTCGACCGTGCGCAGATTATCGCTCACCCTGAACATGCCATTTCGGAACAAGCGCTCAATCTTTTGGCGCCTATGGTGCAGCGTTTGCGTGAGGGTTCGCCGCTGGCCTACATTCTGGGCGAAGTGGAATTCTGGGACCTGACTCTGGAAGTCTCACCAGACGTACTCATTCCACGCCCCGAGACCGAATTGTTAGTAGAGCTGACACTGAATCTCGCCTCCAGGGGCGCAAAGGTGCTCGATCTGGGCACAGGAAGCGGCGCCATCGCACTGGCCCTCGCCCATGAGCGTGCAGACCTGCAGGTCTGCGCGACCGACCTGTCTGCGGGCGCACTGCAGGTAGCTCGAAGCAACGCGCTTGCCAATGGTTTGGACATCGAATTCGTACAAGGCAGCTGGTTTGAACCATTCGAAGCCGGCAGGACCTGGGAGGTTATTCTCAGCAACCCGCCCTACATAGCGGCGGGCGACCCACATCTGCAGGACCTGACCTGCGAACCAACCAACGCGCTGGTGGCAGACAACCAGGGACTGGCCGATATCGCAACCATAGTTGCCCAGAGCGCTAAGCATCTGCAGTCCGGCGGTCACCTGCTCATCGAGCACGGATATGACCAGGCTGAAGCGGTACAATCGTTGTTGCGGCAAACCGGCTACAAGGGCGTGCGCAGCTATAACGACCTGGCCGGCATCGCGCGCGCCACAACCGGGAGCCTCTGATCGTGGATGACCAACAACTGCTACGCTACAGCCGCCAGATCATGTTGGGCGACGTAGATGTAGTGGGTCAGAACAAGCTGCTGAGCGCCCACGCGCTGATCGTCGGTATCGGCGGATTGGGTTCACCTGCCGCCCTGTATCTGGCCGCTGCCGGCATTGGCGAGCTCACCCTGTGTGATCATGACACCGTCGAACTATCCAATCTGCAACGGCAGATCGCCCATTCCACCGCCACCCTGGGCTCCAACAAAGCCGCTTCCGCCCGGGAGCACATTCTCGCTCTGAGCCCCGGCACGCGTGTCAACGTGGTCGAGCAGCGGATGGACACCGAGTCCCTCGCCGCACTGGTGACTGAGGCAGACATTGTCCTCGACTGCACAGACAACTTCGAAGTGCGCTATGCCATCAACGACCTGTGCTGGCAGGCCGCCGTGCCGCTGGTATCCGGCGCGGCAATCCGCTGGGAAGGCCAGATCACGGTATTCGACCCTCGAAGTCCGGACAGCCCCTGCTACCGATGCCTGTACTCAAGCGGCGACGATGCGGCACTGACCTGCTCAGAGAACGGAGTGATCGCGCCACTGGTAGGCATCATCGGCGCCTGTCAGGCACTGGAAGCCATCAAACATGTGATCGGCATCGGAGAGACGCTGGTCGGGCACGTACTTTACTTTGACGCCAAATACATGGAGTGGCGCAAGCTCAAACTGAGCAAACGCCCGGGCTGCGAACTGTGCGGCAGAGCTGACAGGACTTAAATCAGATCTTGTGCGCACCGACGACCGTCAATGCCGGGCCTCTGCAGGTTCAGGTCGAAACGCGCACACAGCGCATCGAGCAATCGCAACTGCACCTCGGGTAATGAAACCGGCCTGAAACTGGCCATGTGGGTAACCTGCACGCCAAACAGACCACAAGGATTAATGCGGGCAAAAGGCTTCAGATCCATATCTACGTTGAGAGCCAGACCATGGTAAGAACGGCCCCGCCGCACACGCAGCCCTAAAGAGCCGATCTTGTCGCCGCCCACGTATACACCAGGCGCATCTGATCGTGGCTCGCCGCTGATACCATACCGGGCAATGGTTTCGATCATGGACTCTTCGATACCTGAAACCAGATCACGCACCCCCATGCCCATACGCCGCAGATCGAACATCAGATACCCGGTGATCTGCCCGGGGCCGTGATAGGTCACCTGACCGCCCCGGTCGGTCTGCACGACCGGTATATCGCCCGGCGCCAACACATGCTCGGCTTTGCCCGCCTGGCCCTGGGTGAACACCGGCTCATGCTCGGTAAACCAGATCTCGTCCGCTGTATTGCTATCGCGCTGCTCGGTGAAATCCTGCATGTCTGTATACACCGGCCCGTATTCGGTTCTCCCCAGGTCACGCACAATCACGTTCATCACAGCACCATCCGCACACTGTTTAACGCCATGAGGTCAGCGTGCAACGCCTGCAGCTGCGTTTCGCCGGTGGCAAGAATCGTAATTCTAACAGACTGGTAATTGCCGTTACGGCTGGCCCGGGTATTGATCTGATCCGGCGTCACTTCCGGGGCATGCTCGCGCACCACCGCGATAATTTCTGCCACGGCGTTTTCCTCGCTATCGCCAATCACCTTGATGGGATATCTGCAGGGAAACTCTATGCGCGGTTCTTCCATGCTGCAGTGTCCTTGCGGCCAATCAGTCGCTGCTGAAAAGCTGATCGAAAAACAGCCCGAAGAAGTCCCCCAAGCGGCCCAACAGGCCCGTTTCAGGCACATCTTCCAGAGCGATTAAGGGGGTCTGGAAAATAGTATCGCCACTCAAGCGTAAGGAAAGCTCACCAACCTGATCGCCCTTGCGCAGCGGAGCTTCGACGACTTTAGGAATCGTCAATTCCGCTTCCACGTCTTTGTAATAACCCCGTGGAAAAGTCACCACGACATCTTCCGCGACGCCTAGAGAAACGCTTTCCAGCTCACCGTAATAGACCGGCTGATCTCTCAGACTGATCTGCGCCTGATACAACGATTGGGTTTCGAAGTAGCGGAAGCCATAGGAAAGCAGCTTCTGACTCTCACGCATACGCGCTTCGTCACTGTCGGTACCCATGACAACTGCAATCAGCCGCATCCCCTGGCGAACCGCCGAAGAAATCAGGCAGTAGCCCGCGTCATTGGTGAAGCCGGTCTTTACGCCGTCAACCGTGCGATCCCGCCACAGCAGCTTGTTACGATTGGGTTGTTCGATATTGTTGTAGCTGTAGCTTTTCTCGGAATACAACGCATACTGCTCAGGAAAACGCTCGATCAGATCCCTGGTCAGCAAAGCCAGATCCCACGCCGAACTGTAGTGTTCCGAATCAGGAAGTCCGGTGGAGTTCTTGAACTGGGTATTGGTCATACCCAGCACTGCGGCCTGTTGATTCATCATGTTTGCGAATACGTCTTCACTGCCGCCAATATGCTCGGCAAGCGCCACAGACGAATCGTTGCCCGACTGGATGATAATGCCCCGCAGCAATTCCGCTACGCTTACCCGGGTACCCTCCCGGATGAACATCTTCGACCCCCCGGTACGCCATGCCTTTACGCTCACCAGTACCTCATCATGCTCGGAAATGCGTCCAGCGCCGATTTCCTGCTCCGCAAGATAGCTGGTCATGATCTTGGTCAAACTGGCCGGCGGGTTACGCTCATGAGCATTGTGCTCCACCAGTATCTTTTCCGAGGTAGCGTCTATCAGCAGATAGGAACTGGCGGCAATATCCGGAGGCGGCGGAATAATCGGCGGCGCGGCCAACCCGGCGTCAGCACCGAGCAGGCAAATGAGAACGAGGAAATGTCTTAACAATCGATCAACCATGCAACGTAATCTAGGGACAGGCTGCTAGTCTACCACCGTCAACGGGTGGGAATCAGTTTCGGCTTGCCGTAGTCAGCGGCCTGCAGCAGCGCTGTAACACGTTCGAGCTGGCGCCCGCTCCGCACCGGGCCAAGCTGTACCCGATAGAACCCATCAGTCGGGACCTTAATGACAACGCCGCGCAAACCGGTGAGCTCTTCGAGCTCGCGCTGACTGCGATTGGCTCTATTAAATTCCGAAAACGCACCTGCCTGCACCAGATACTTTTCTGGTACCTGCTCAGGCTCGAGCACTTCGATGCGCACACGGCTGGTACCCTGTTTGTGAAAACCCAGCTTGACCGCCGCGGCATACGACAGGTCTATGATGCGATCTCCGTGAAACGGACCCCGGTCATTGACCCTGACTACGGTCTTTCGCCCATTGGCCAGGTTGGTAACCCGTACGTAACTGGGCAGCGGCAGGTGCCGGTGCGCGGCGGTAAGCTTGTAGATATCGAAGGGTTCACCACTGGACGTCGGCCGCCCGTGAAACTTGGTGCCGTACCAGGACGCCAGACCTTCCTGGCGGAATCCCTTGGCGGAATCCATTACCCGGTATTGCTTCCCCCACACGGTATACACCGGGCCGTTGCCCCGTTTACCGCGGGGTTCGTCGGTCACCTTCGGGTCAGGCAGGCGTTCCAGCCGATCCAGCAGGTCATCACTGGTAATCGGCGCAGCGTCCTGGCTGGGTTTTGGCGGAGCAACACCACCCTGATGGGAACATCCGCTGACAAACAGCAGTGCAAACAATAGCGCCACGGAAAGTCTGCACATGCGCATATCAACGACTCGCCAGTGGCGCAGCGCGCTGCGCCTTAATGGCCTGGCTCAACTGGTGCACTGCCAACGCATACATGTGGCTGTGGTTGTACCGGGTAATCACATAGAAGTCATGTAACCCTATCCAGTATTCGTCTCCGCCCGCACCCTCCAGTTTGTACAGCGCGGCTTTCGCATCGACCGGCAGGTCTACGGCAACGCCGGCGGCGCGCAATTCAGCAACGGTGTTTTTCAGGCCCAGCCCCTGATTAGCCAAAGCATCGGCGCTGCTGCCTGACACGCTTACCTGACGTGCAACCACGCCGTCGCCACGCCAGTGATGCCGGGCGAAATAATTCGCAATGCTGCCAATGGCGTCCGCAGGATCCTGCCAGATGTCGCGAGCGCCATCGCCGTTAAAGTCCACCGCGTAATACCGGTAGCTGGAAGGGATGAACTGCCCATAGCCCATGGCGCCGGCATAAGACCCCAACAGGGTGCGCGGGTCTTTTTTTTCTTCCCGGGCGAGCAACAGAAACTCGGTGAGTTCTTTACGGAAAAAAGCCGAGCGCGGCGGGTAGTCGAAACCGAGGGTCGCCAGTGCATCAAGCACACGAAAGTTGCCGGTAATGTTGCCGTAGCGGGTTTCAATACCGAGAATCGCCACCACGTATTCCGGCGCAACGCCATACCTCTGTTCCGCTTGCGCAAGGATCTGATGATGCGCATTCCAGAAGTCCACACCACGATCGATGCGGTCCTGGTCAACCAGATGACGTTGGTAGCGCGCCCAGGTCCAGACTTTCTCCGCGGGCCGCGATATACGCTCGATGATGTCCTGGCGCTGCGCTGCGTCTGCGAACAGGGCGCGCAACTCAGCCTGGTCGAAATCATGCTGCGCGGCGATGTCCGAAATATAGCCCGCAACATCATCCCGTTCGGCATAGGGTCTGGGAAAATCAAGCTGAGCCCGGCTGGAGGCAGACAGAGCCAGCAACAAGCCAGCCAGTAAAAACGAGAAAAACGTCTTAAGGGTCAATGCGGTCCCCCATGTATTTGCTCTATAGTTCTGTTACTGATAACGCCCGCGCGTTACCACGCCTTGTGGGTGCGAATGGCCATAATGATTCCAAACCCGGCCATCAATGTGATCGCAGACGTACCTCCGTAGCTGACCAGGGGCAACGGCACCCCTACAACGGGCAACAGGCCGCTCACCATCGCTATGTTTACAAAAACATAAACAAAGAAGGTAAATATTAGCGCCCCGGACAGCAATCGGCCAAAAGTACTTTCGGCCCGCATCGCCATGACCAGGCCGCGCAGAATGATCAATGCATAGACCGCCAGCAGAGCCAGCACACCCACCAGTCCGAGTTCCTCGCCGACCACCGCAATAATGAAGTCTGTGCGCGCCTCGGGCAGGAAATCCAGGCGACTCTGCGTGCCCTGCAGCAGGCCTTTGCCGAAGACACCCCCCGAACCGATCGCGGTAGTCGATTGAATGATGTTCCAGCCGGCGCCGAGCGGATCACTTCCCGGATCAAACAGAGTGATGATGCGCTGTCGCTGGTAGTCCTGCAGCGTGTACCACAGGCCCGGTGCAGCAGCAACCAGGGCGCCAAATGCATACACAACCCAGCGCCAGGGCAAACCGGCGAATACCAATACCGCAAGGCCGGCGCCAGCCACTAGAATCCCCGTGCCCAGATCAGGCTGAGCGATGATACAACCCGCCGGCACGACGACAATGGCCAACGCCGCGCAGACATCCTTGAACGACGGCGGCAATGAACGATCGTGGAAATACCATGCCACCGCCATGGGCACAGCAATTTTCATGAGTTCCGAAGGTTGAAACCGGACGATCCCCGCAATATCGAGCCAACGCCGGGAACCTTTAACCATAACCCCAAAAAACAACACCGCCACAAGCAGCAGCACGCCGAGCACATAGATGAGCGGCGCCCAGCGCAAGTAGATCCGTGGCGGCAGCTGCGCCGCCATCACCAGCGCGGCGCAGGCCAGGGAAATACGCAGCAGCTGCGCCCTGAACAGCGTTTCGCTCTGGTCCACGGCGCTGAAAAGTACTACCAGCCCAAAACCGACAACGACCAGCAACAGCACCAACATCACTGGATCTATATGCACGTGATGCAGCCAATTGGCCTGCCGATCACGTCCATAGCCTGGCAGAGCACGAATGAAGTCTTTTGCCATCAGTCCCCAGCCATCAACGCGCAGCCAGCTGCGGCAGCAAATAGGCGTCAATCACGGCTCTGGCCACCGGTGCCGCCACCGAGCTGCCGCCACCCCCATTTTCCACCAGCACGGCCAACGCAATCAACGGATCGTCGACGGGCGCAAAAGCAATGAACCAGGCGTGCTTGCGTTTGAATTCCTCCAGAGCTTCTTCGTCGTACTCTTCCCCCTGGGGAATTTCCACCACCTGGGTGGTGCCGGACTTACCGGCCATCTGATAACTGATGTCCCTGCCGATATAGGCCCAGGCGGTGCCATTTTGACGAAAGCCCATGTTGCCGCGATGTACCACATCGCTCATGGCATCCACCATATTCTGCCAGTCTTCCGCGGTCGGTCCACTGACCGGCAACAGAGGTGCAGGCGGGTCGACCTCCGGTAATGGTGCATCGCTGGAAAGCAGCAAGCGCGGGCGTACCAGACGGCCGCGATTGGCGATGGTCGCTGCCACCGTCGCCATCTGCAGCGGGGTCACCAGCAGATCGCCCTGACCGATTCCCATGTTGACCGAATCCCCAGGATACCAGACCTCGCCCTTGTAGTTGCGCTTCCACACCGGGTCCGGCAGCAGGCCAACACTTGAATCTGCGATATCCAGGGAAAGGTTCTGGCCGAAGCCGAACTGCGCGGCAAAGTCGACCAGCTGCTGCACCTCCATGCGCGTCGCCAGGTCGTAGAAGAAGACGTTGGACGAACGATATATGGCGCGGCGCAGATCTACCGTACCCTGACCGCCTGAATTGTCGGCTGTCCACGACCAGTCGCGATAGATGCGTTCCTGGCCCGGCAGCTGAAAATATCCTTTATCTTCCACGGTTTCATCCCAACTCACGACACCGTTGACGATTCCGGCGAGCCCGACAACAGGTTTGAATGTGGAACCCGGCGCATATTGGCCATTCAACGCACGATTGAACAGCGGCTTGTACACAGAGCCGCTCAAACCGGCAAAGTCTTCGGTACTCATTCCATGAATGAACAGATTGGGGTCATAGCCGGGATTACTGACAAGCGCAAGCACGCCACCGGAACGAGGGTCCAACGCCACTATGGAGCCGCGTTGCTTGCCCAGCGCAGCGCTCGCAGCAATCTGTAAGCGGCTATCGAAATGCAGCGAAATGTTCTGCCCCGCAATCGGCGGACGAATTTCCAGCACCTGACGGATGCGCCCGTGCGCGTCCGTCTCCACCTGCCGGTAGCCGACCTCACCGTGCAGTGAACGTTCATAATACTTTTCAACACCGCGCTTACCGACGAACCGACTGGCGCTGTAGGTAACCGGGTCGAGCACCCGCAGATCGTCTTCGTTCACGCGACGCACCGAACCCACCGCGTGGGCCAACAGCTCGCCAAAGGGGTAATTCCGCACCAGCTCATTGACGATCTCCACGCCCTTGAACTGGTGGCGGTTTATTGCCAGAACGGCGATCTCTTGCTCGGTCAGACCGAGCCGCAGCGCCACCGGCTCGAATGGCCGTCGTTTCTGCTCGAGGCGATTCTCGAATGCGCTGATATCTGCAGGGGTGATGCTGATCAGGCGGCTAAGGCGGTCAATGGTAACGGGCAGTCGATCAACACGCTCTGTCACCAGCGCAAGACTCGAAATGTCACGGTTGTCTGCCAGCAGCACCCCTTTACGATCAAAAATCAGGCCCCGTGGTGGCGCCAGCGGTTGCACCTGGATGCGGTTCTGCTCAGATCGAGTCTGGTAGCTGTCGTATTCCCAGATCTGCAGTTGCACGAAACGCAGCACCAGCAGCCCCATCATGACCAGCATCACCAGGAACAGCACAATGGAGCGCGTATCGAACATCTGACTTTCGCGCACCGGGTCTTTTATCGAGGAAACAGCCACAGCTCAGGCCCGGTGATAGGGATGACCGTTGGAAATGCTCCACGCGCGATACAGTGTCTCGGCAAGGATCAAGCGCACCATATAGTGCGGAAAGGTCAGGGCTGATAATGACAAGGTCTGATCAGCCCGCTCGCGCACGTCTTCGGCGAGCCCATCGGCTCCGCCGATAACGAATGTGAGATTCGAACCACGCATACGCCAGCTTTCCATCTGCTCCGCCAATTGTTCACTGCTGAATACCGTTCCCCGGGCATCCAACGCTATCACCCAGTCACCAGATGGGATCTGGGCCAGCATGCGTTCGCCTTCCACGTGCACGTTCTTGTTCACGTCAACGCGGCGCTTGGGCGCCGGCACTTCCACCAGCGAAAGACGCATGTCCCGGGGCATGCGTCTGGCGTACTCTGCAAAACCGTCGCGCACCCAGCCGGGCGGCTTTCCGCCGATTGATACGATCCGCATTTTCACCGGCTTATCGCGCAATCAGTCCTGCAACCTAGTGGTCCACGAACCTGGTCCGTGACTATCAGGTTGATGGACCACTAGACTTGTTATCAGCAGGCAGGTCGCTCCACAACCGTTCAAGGTCGTAAAACTCGCGCGCCTCTTTCTGCATGACGTGTACGACGACCTCACCCAGGTCGATCAGCACCCACTCGCAGGTCTCGCGACCTTCAACACCCCCAGTTCTCGCGCCGCTTGTTTTGCCGGCCTCAATGACCTGGTCTACAAGTGCTTTGACGTGGCGATTGGATGTGCCGCTCGCGAGCACCATGAAGTCGGTGATGGGCGTTAACTGGGTAACGTCTAAGGCAAGAATATCCTGCCCTTTCAGGTCTTCCAGGGCAGACACGATGTGATCACGCAGTGCTATTGCGGTCAAACAGGATCCTCCGTACTGGTGTAGAGTCCATGGGTCGTAATATAGGTGTATATTGGGGCTGCAAGCAAATGTTCAACGGGCTCCCCTGCAGCGATGAGGCGCCGGATTTCACTGGCTGAAACTTCCTGCATGGGCAGATCGAGCCTCACGATCTGGCCGGCCCGGCTTGGATCCAGGCTGTCGCGCTCATGTTGAGCACACAATTGCCGCACTTGAGTTGGCTCGTCCCGGCGGTCGCCGGGACGATCGATGACAATCAGATTGCAGAAATTGAGTAACTCCTGCCAGCGATGCCAGATCGGCAGGGTGGCGAATGCGTCCTGACCCAGTATCCAGCAAACCGTGGACGCCGGGTGCAGCTGACGCAGACTCTCAACCGTCGCCACCGTGTAAGAAGCCCCGGAACGACGTACCTCACTATCATCCGCCACCAGACCCTCAACTTCCGCACACGCCAGCTGCAGCATATTCCAGCGGTGTTCGATAGCACTGTCCGGCTGCCCGCGATGGCCTGGTCTTGCCGCCAGCACCAGCCGTACCTCGGTGAGTCCCAGGGCTTCGCGAACGCTGCATGCGGCGTGGATGTGACCGACATGAACCGGGTCGAAGGTACCACCGTACAGGCCGAACACCTCGGCCGCGGCGCTATCAGCGGTGGCGGATGTGGCCTTCGCCATACACCACGAATTTCTGGGAAGTAAGGCCCTCGATGCCCACCGGCCCGCGAGCGTGGATTTTATCGGTAGAGATACCCACCTCAGCGCCGAGGCCATACTCAAAGCCATCGGCAAACTGAGTCGAAGCGTTGACCATGACCGATGCAGAATCTACCTCAGCAACAAACTTCCTTGACCCTCGGTAATCGGTGGTAACGATACAGTCGGTGTGCTGGGAACCGTATTTATTGATGTGTGCGATGGCAGCATCAATCTCGTTAACGACTCGAATCGCGAGGGTCGGACCAAGATATTCCTCGTACCAGTCTGCTTCTTCCGCTGCTTCGATACCAGCAGCGAGCGCCTGGGTCTTTTCGCACCCCTTCAGGGTAACGCCGGCGTCAGCAAACTTCGATGCCAGCACCGGCAGTACCTGAGACGCAATGGCATCGTGCACCAGGAGTGTTTCCAGCGCGTTACAGACGGCGTATTTCTCAACCTTCGAGTTGAAGGTGATATCCACCGCCATATCCATGTCGGCCGCCTGATCGATATAGACGTGACATACGCCATCGAGATGCTTGATCACCGGAATCATGGAATCGCGGCTGATGCGCTCGATCAGTCCCTTGCCACCCCTGGGGACGATGACGTCGATGTATTCATGCAGGTGCAGCATTTCACCGACCGCGTCGCGGTCGGTGGTGCGCAACAATTGCACCGTATCTTCCGGCAACCCCGCGCTCGCCAGTCCGCGCCTGACACAGGCGCCGATTGCCTGGTTGGAGTTAAACGCCTCGGAACCGCCGCGCAGAATGCAGGCATTGCCGGACTTGATCGCCAGGCTCGCGGCATCGACGGTAACGTTGGGACGCGATTCGTAGATCATCGCGATCACGCCCAACGGTACCCGCATTTTGCCGACCTGAATACCCGTCGGCATGTAGCTGAGGTCGGTGACCTCGCCGACTGGATCGCGCAAGGCGTCGACCTGCACAATGCCCTCAATCATGCGGTCGATGCCTTTATCGTCGAGCAGCAGTCGGTCGATCAGCGGTTGATCGATGCCTTTCGCTTCAGCCTGGGCCATATCGGTGGTGTTGGCGGCTTTAATTGCATCGCGGGCAGCATCAGTCTCAGCAGCAATCCCCTGCAGGGCCCGGGATTTCGTTTCTGTATCAGCCACAGCAATGCGCCGCGAAGCCGCACGAGCGGCCTTGCCGAGTTCCAGGACGTAGCTTTTCAGATCTTCAACCATGGCGGGATTATACAGGATTCTCGGTTAAGCAGCGTGGGGGCCGAGTCCACCTGATGGCCTGCAACTCTGTCGAGAACACCCTGCTCCGACATTTATTTGCTCCGCTGCCTCAATTTGAGTCGAGCTTACCCCTGAAACTTTCGCACTATTCTCGCCAACTCCGTCAACCTCTCCTTCGGCCAGCGAATCTGTAGAAGTGCTTGTTTGATTTCCGGCTCAATGGGCAGTAACTCCGCCAGGCGCAGGCTGACTGATCGAGCTTCCTCAAAGTCCATCTGCAGGTCGAGCTTCTGCACCAGCGGATGCTCCGCCAGTTCTTTCAGCATCGACACCAGCGGCTCATGTTCCGGCAACAGTTCCCCGGCCATCTCCTCTGGCAGATACTGCACCTCGCCAATCAACAGGTGGTCTGTCTGCTCGCGAGTACCCACCACCCTGAACTTGCGTTCGCCCCTGGCCACAATGCCCAGCAGGCCATTGTCGGCCTGATTAAAATCCACAATGCGCGCCTCAGTGCCCACGTCGAAACATTCGGGTTGATCAT
>CAYMUT010000056.1:0-19898 GCA_964393625.1 uncultured Pseudomonadales bacterium | reverse complement strand
GGTTGATCGACTATGTGTAACAAACTTGCAGTTACACAGAAATACTTACAGTCTCCAATTTTGTAAAACCACCTGCATGGTCTTGGGACTGTTCAGGAAGTTCGAACGCAGCCGTTTGACCTCGCCGCTAACCCGGATATCAGGGAACCGCGACAACAGTTCTTCCAGGACGATCGTTAACTGCATCTCGGCAAGCCGCCAACCGATGCAGAGATGCTGACCATGACCAAACGACAGATGACGCGGTCCTTCGCGGGTGACATTAAACTCGAAGGGATCAGCCCATTGATCTTCATCGCGGTTCCCAGAGATGTACCACATCGCGAGTTTGTCACCCTTCTTGATCTCCTGCTCCGCTATCAGCCCATCAGAGACGGCAGTTCGGCGCATATAGATCACCGGGTGCACCCAACGAATAATTTCCGCCACGGCACTTGGTATAAGGTCAGGATTATCCAGCAGTTTTTGTTTTTCTTCCGGGTGTTCGGATAGGGCCCATATGCCACCCGATATCGAGTTTCGGGTGGTTTCGTTTCCTGCCACGACTAACAGAATCATAGCGGACAAGTAGTCCTGGATGGTCAACGGCTCACCGTCAATTTCCGAATGAACCAACATACTGATCAGGTCTTCACCAGGGTTTTCTTTTCGCTCCTGGTAGACTTGCATGGCAAACATGGCAAGTTCCATAAATGCCTGGCGCACCTGCTCCTGTGAAACCACCATATCAGGATCATCTCCGCCAATTATGATATTGGACCACTCGAACAGTTTGTGCCGCATGGACTGATCAATTGCAAACAGCTCCGCCAGCATCTGGATTGGTAGTTCGGCAGCAACGCTCGAGACGAAATCGACTTCCTTCTCATCTTTAATGCGATCCAGGAGCTCACTTGCCCGATTCCTGATCTGAGCAGCCAAAGCGGTGAGCTTCTGGGGTGTAAAACCAGGAGCAAGCATGCGCCTGTGTTGTACATGACCAGGTGGGTCCATCGTTATCATGCTTTTGCCGCCCTCAAACTGGCGTAGTTCATCCACCGAATCCTCAAACACCGGCGTGCGCCCCTCTTCTGATAATCTGGTTCGGATCATCTCATTGCTCGGCAGTGTGATCCCGCCAAGATCAGCGTCACTACCGAAAATCTCAGGGTTTTTGCCGACAAACTGGATGTCATCGTACTTTGTGATTGACCAGAATCCCGGGCCTCCCCATGGTTCAGGACACCAGGCAACAGGATCCTCAGCACGCAAGCGGCTGAAGATCTCGTGTACCTTAGACAGATCCTGAAAGGTATCAGAATATGAAAGTGAGAGTCGTTCCTGAGTTGAAATCGTCATGTTGTTACCTGGTTTCTGGTAGTTCGAAGTCTACCAGCCCAAGACAGCCTGAGTCTCAACCCGAACTGAGCAATTCGCCTCGACTGACCTGGGCGCAAGCTTGCAGCAGTCCGCAAGCCCGCGTACGCCGATTGCTCCGTGATGCCTCCGCCCGCAAATCCAAAGAAATCCGCGATCCGTGCGTACTTTCGTCTCAACCACTAAACGGTTTTAATTCTTCCTATCCTTCACATAGCGGTTATTCTTCTTATCCCTAGCACGAGTTAGCTAGCTTGACCCTTGCGCAGCAACCCGCAGCTTTTCAATATCGGTGGGGTTCGCACCCTCTTCAAGTGCGTATGCCACCAAGTCATCGAAATCTATCCCAGAATGGCGAGCTACCATCACAGCCTGGTCCCAAGACTGTCTATCGTTCCAATGCCAAAACGCTGCCAATCGATCCATTACGCAAAGTGTCGGAGTAATGACACGCAATGGACCCCACACCGTTTGCAGCCTTGGGATTTCATCGTGTTGCAACGTTCGATTGCCAAACTCCAACGGTGATGGCGGAAACTCGACGTAATAGCTCGTGTTCGGGTGATCAAAGTGGCGTTTGTCTTGGGAGAGATTAAATCCCAGTGGCGCGAGTGCAGCAACGAGACTATCTCGCATTGCAGCTGTGACAAAATCCAAGTCCATTGACTTGTATTCGTTGTCTGAATGTATGCTTACCGCTGCACCTCCAACCAGGGTTGCGGTTATACCTGCTTCTTCAAGCGTTTGGCTAACCAACACAGCCAACTCTAAATCCGTCGTGTCCGCATTAATTTCCAACAGAACTCTCCAGTGGCTTGCCAGTTCTGCGCGGACGCTGCCTTTGTCTGAAGAATTGCTGCTGGACTTCCTTTGGTAGTTTCTCTAACTCTGCCTCGAGAAACACACGTAGATTTTTTGCCGTAGAACTGCGCGGGTTCCAGGTGAATACCCTAGATTTCCCAACGATTCGGCTCACCAAGAGCCCACCGCTTTCAAATCGTAAAAGCTGTCGTTTGATCGCCGTCGGCGAAACCGCAAACGTGCGCGCAATTCGATTCACATGCCCTTCGCCATAGTTCTGGAGAAACATCAGCGTCTGCGCAGCCGATTTGTTTCCAAATATTGCTTCGAGTTGTTGATTCATGCGCTAAATAATACACAATATGTGCGATTATTAACACTTTTCGTGTTTATATGCCCACAGTATGTGTTTATCCAGACAGGTAAACGACAGGGATGCCTGCGATTGCGTAAAATGCTGCAAACGCGATGCCCGTTAGCACACCCAGCTGTGTGTCGGTCAATGCGAACTCCCCCCGAATGGGCGGTAGCAGAATCGACAGCGCCGTCCGATGTTTTGGCGGTTACAGTTTTGATGAGAGCATGCTTACAGCGGTCGATGGTATCGAGCGAGCGTATGCTCAAGGCATCACAGGGGGAGGGACACTCTCGCCTGCGAGTTCCACTAATGACAAACAGGTCGACAAGTCTGCTTGATGAGCTACAGAACGATTCAACCTGGTAGGATTCTGACAAAAAAGTCTACCTATATCCTACCAGTCGACCAGGAATAGGAATCATAAGTGCACCGAGCACCATCTAACCGCGTGAATCAATTAGGAATTTTTGGTCGGGACGGCAGGATTTAACCGCCAACCGCGTTGCTGCGACCACTATTCGGATAAGCCGGTGTGGCAGGCCATGGTTCAGCCACGGAGTAACGCGCTGCTAAAAGTGGCTCTTGGTCTTGCAATTACTGCTTATCACCAATCTCTACCGAACGCCCGTCCGCGGCTAGTGCGTCAACATTACTTCCAGTGAGGGCCTGGAGAAAAGCTCGCAAGCGCCGTTTATTCAGCTGGCTCAACCCCAGGGGCTTTAAGCCAGGATCTAACCCTGGGTCTCTACGATCACCACCCTGATCGTAATATTCGATCACTGATTCAAGGGTCGGCAGCGAACCGTCATGCATGTAAGGCGCCGTCAAGGCGACGTTACGCAACGTCGGTACGCGATATTGCCATCGTTGTCCTTGCAGGCCACTGACCTCCTCGCGACCGTTATCAAAAGGCGCCTTTAACTCAATCTCAATCGTTAAATCAACAAAGACACCCGGCGCCAGCTGCACTTTGCTGGGTGGATCTGCGTGTGCAGCTCTATAACCGATCCCCGTGTTAAAAAAACCGTGATTCGTGAACAGGATGCCAGACCCCTCAGACGGATCGTCCAGGACATGACAGGTGTGACAACCCACTTCTTTGAATATCTCGAACCCTTTTTTGGCCAGCGGTGAAAGAGCGGTTTCGTCACCATCGAAATACCAGCGATCAAATAAGGAGTTTGCCGACAAGAGCGAGCGCTGATAAGCCGCAAGTGCCAGACCCAGATTACCCGTAGTGACTCCATCCGGAAAAACCTTCGCAAACGATACAGCGTATGCTTCGATGGCCTTGAGGTTTTGTATCACAATTTGCCTGGAATCGTTGCCCATCTCATTGTCGGCGAGCAAGGGCTCCCAGATTTGCGTCTCTAGATTTATCCCTCGGCCATCATGAAAAAGCGACCGCTGATAAGCGACATTGTACAAAGACGGTGCGTTGCGACGTACCGAGCGACCTTGCAGACCCACCGGCGTGGCTATTTCATTTTGGGTGAAACCCTGTTCAGGAATATGGCACATCGCGCAAGACAGCGTCGCATTAACAGACAAGCGTCTGTCAAAGAACAACCGGCGTCCCAGAGCAACCAGATCCTGATCGAGGGGTAGGTTAAGCCGCGCCAGACCGAGGGGTATCTCACCACCGGCCGATTGCGCACGACCGGCCCGGCGTTCAATTTGCTCAGATGCACTTTTATATTCGGTCCGTTCGTACCCGTCACGGTTATCTCCCGAACCAACCGTGTGCATAGGCTGGGCCATCACTGAGCCTAAGTAAGCTAGATTCAGCAGGACGACAGCATAGGTCTTGTACAAAGGGGGTGATAACATCACGTTATCGTACCAATCAGGGTTGGGAACCGGGTCATGATACAACGAGAGACAAAACGAGAAATACCTAGAGGTCTGCAGCAAGTCCGCGTCCTTATCGCCACCTGCGCATTAGCCTGCTTAGCGGCATGGGTGCCCGGCTCGGCACTGGCCGATGAGACCTGTATGTCACCCTATATGGCCAAAATCGTCGGCCAGGAAGACTTCGTTTATGTCTGGACGCTGGGCATCGAAAGTGTGGGGGATGGGAGCGATAAGTTAGTCACGGTTGATGTCAATCCCAACTCCAAAAACTACGGTAAAGTGGTGGCGAGCCTATCAGTTGGCAGTCGCAACGAGGCGCACCACTCGGGATTTACCGATGATCGTCGTTTCCTATGGGCATCCGGCCTCGACACCAGCAAAATCTTTCTCTTTGACGTGCATACCAATCCTGCCGCACCCAGTCTGGTCCGCACGATCGACAATTTCGTTGCAAAATCCGGAGGGATCGTGGGTCCGCATACCAGTTATGCCCTACCAGGGCGTATGTTGATTACCGGCCTTTCAAACAATCGAGACCACGGCGGTCGAACGGGCATGGTGGAGTATACGAATGCCGGCGAGTACATCCGTACCCATTGGATGCCAACCGATGACAATCTCCAGGGCGCCAAGAAGATGGGTAATTTCGCCGATGGTTACGGCTACGACGCGCGCGCGTTGCCACGCCGCAACGTTTTAGTCACCTCCTCCTTCACCGGGTGGAACAACTACATGATGAACCTGGGCAAGATGATGGCAGATGGCGAAGCCATGAAGCGCTTTGGTAATACCGTGGTCATTTGGGATCTACATGCCCGCAAGCCAAAGCAGATTCTCGATGTGCCCGGTGCACCCCTGGAAATCCGCTGTGCGTGGGGATCAAAAAATAACTATTGCTTTACAACCACTGCACTGACCTCAAAGATTTGGCTGATATACGAAGATGAAAACGCGCAATGGCATGCCAAAGCAGTCGCCGACATAGGCGATGCGAGCAAAATCCCCCTACCGGTAGACATCTCAATTTCTGCCGAAGACGATCAGCTCTGGGTCAATACGTGGAACGATGGCTTGGTGCACCTCTACGACATTTCCGACCCTCATGCACCTAAGCAGATTTTTGAGCAACAAATCGGTGAGCAGATCAATATGGTCTCACAAAGCTGGGATGGGGAACGCGTGTATTTTACCTCCTCGCTTTTGTCCAACTGGGACAAAACCAGCTCTGCAAGTGGCGCTGATGTGCAGTATTTCAAATTGTTCGACTGGGACGGCGACTCTCTGAAACTGAAGCTGAATCTCGATTTTCTGGCCATGGAATTGGGCGCGCCTCATCAGATGCGATTTGGCGCCTATGCACTGTATGGTAAGCGTCCGGGCCAAGACCCCAATGCCTCGACGGCCCGCTGACATCCACCGGCCAAGGTGGATTTGCGCGGCCGTCATTTTTATCACAAGCGCCTCGCTGCCTTTGTTCGCAGCAGGCGCTGATGTACAACCAAAACCAGACAAATCACACCAACACCCTAAACCTGTCGTCCTCGCACCAGGCTATTCACGCCTCGAATTCATACCCCCTGTCGTCGGGAGTTATTTGTTGCCGCCCATCGGAGTGGCCGCTGATGGTCAAGTGATTGACAGCCAAGGCCGCGCACGTCGTCTACACGATTTCGTCGGTGACAAGGTGACCGTTTTGAGTTTCATCTATACCTCGTGTAACGACATCAATGGCTGTCCTTTAGCCACGTTCGTGCTCAAAGGTGTGCAACAGAGCGTGCTTGCCGAAAAAGAATTAACAGGTCGAGTCCGACTGTTGAGCCTGAGCTTTGATCCTGATCACGATACACCTGAGGTGATTAAGGCTTATGGCAGGCATTTCAAAACGCCTGGATTTGATTGGCAGTTTCTAACAACCGCATCCACCGACGAACTTAATCCGATTTTAGATGCCTACGACCAGTCCGTCATACGAGATTACGACGCAGCAGGAAACTACCTCGGTACCCTCTCGCACATACTGCGGGTCGTCCTGGTCGATCAAAAACGACGCATTCGCAATATTTACAGCACTTCTTTTTTGCATGCGGATACCGTTGCCAACGATATTCGCACCCTGCTCATACAAGATCCTCGCAATAACTAACCGGACAGCACTACCCGCATGCCGGATCAGACCCCGGCATTGTCGCGGCACCGAAAGTCACGGGCATATCCGAAAAATCGGTCGGGAACCGACGGCGCAATTCTCGCGCTCACTAAAACGTGGTATTAGTCAGATATAAAATAAACATCGATGATCACCCCCTACCCCAAGACGACCGATTCCCAATCAGTCAACGCGCTGTCAAGACTCTGCATCAGATCCTGCATTTCATCTGCATTAATCGACAAAGGCGGTGATATCCAGGAAGGCAACCCACGCCGGAAGGCCGGCTGACGCCTTGGCCCATAAAGGCTGCCATACATCACCAGACCATGTTTGAGTGTAATTGCCTGATAGAGCTTCTCTGCCTGTTGCTCAGCTCCAAAATACTCCATGGTCTCCTTATCTTTGACAAGTTCGAGCACCATCATCAGCCCCCAGCCTCGGACGTCTTTGACTGTTGGGTGACTGAGCAGGGTTTCCTTGTACGAAAACAGAAGCTCACTTTGGGTGCGGCAATTCTCGAGCAATTGTTCATCGCGGATGATGTCGATGAGCTCACACCCGGCTGCGCAGGCGAGCGGGTGGCCGCCATTGGTGAAGCCATGTACAAAATGCGTCTCGCCCGCTTCAAAAGGCTGATTAATTTCCGCTGATACGGCAACCGCACCGAAAGGGACATAACTAGAGGAAATCCCCTTGGCCATAGTCATGATGTCGGGCATGACACCATAGTGCTCCATGGCAAACCATTCTCCGGTACGCCCGAACCCCGTGACGACCTCATCAACGATCAGCAACACATCATAACGATCGCAGATATCCCGGATAGTGCTCCAGTAACTCTGAGGCGGCACGACAGCATAGTCAGGCCCACAACCATGGGGCGTGGCTAAAAACGCAGCCACCGTTTGCGCGCCTTCATAATGAATCGCAACTTCCAGTGCTTGGGCGCATTCAACCCCCCACTCTTCGCGGCTCACGCCCTCCGGTCGATCGAAGTCCGAGTACTGCCGGATGTGTGGCCATTTTGGCAACATAGGCACAAACGGTTTGTGTGACCCGAGTGATCCTGACGCACCCAGCGTAGCAAGGGTCATGCCATGGTAGCTATCGTGATGGCTGATGATCTTGTACTTGTCAGCATGCCCCCTGTTGATCTGAGCCTGCCGCGCCGCCTTAAAGGCTGTCTCAACCGCCTCCGACCCGCCCGAAACAAGATAGATATGATCCAGGCTGCCGGGTGTAACCTCGGCCAACTTGCTGCAGAACTTCGCGCGCAGCGGGTCTGCCATCACCGGATGCGTATAGGCGTATTTATCAAGCTGTGCCGATATCGCGGCTTTCATGCGCGGGTGATTATGCGGGAGATTAACGGAGAATGGCCCGCCCGACGCATCAAAGTACCGATTCCCTCCCTCATCATAGATATAAACACCTTCGGCTCTGGCGATGGGCACATTCATTGGGTGATAAGAGAAAACATGCCTATAGTCCCCGTCGGCATGCTGATAATCGGGAAGATTTTGACCGGCAAGACTCATCTTCATGCCTGGACGAGGATTCCGGGCAACCCACTAGCCAACTCCAGTGGGTCGTTCGCGAGCGGTTCGACTATCGAAACCAGGTGACCGGTGTCATGACCGAGGTGTTCAAGATCGAAGAACGAGATTCGACGGCGACGAAACGAACGTTCTTGGTCGATGGTCAAGGTGAAATCCATTGCGCCAATTGGGGGGGGAAGGCCGAATCCATTCGAGTCGAATCCAGAAATCAGATGCTCGAAGGATTGTCATTCACGGGAGAATGAACTCAGTCTAGCCCACGCATTGGGCGACGAAACAAGAGCATTGCAATCTTCAGTATTTGTGCCCGATTGCGTGAAATTCGACAGGATTTCTAACGGAGTTGAAAGACTGTTGCGCCGATATAGTCACGCAACAGCGCCAGCCACTCCAGGTTAAGCTCGACCCTGGCGATGTGAGGCTCAGGCACACCCTGATCTTTCAACCACTGCTCTGAAAAATGAATGACCAGCAAAGGCGTGCCCCACCCAATCAACGCCAGGATCAATACCATAACAACGGTCCACTTCGTTTTCCTATGCGTCCAGCGCAATGCCTTCGTCCAGACACAGTGCTTCGAATTGAGATTATGCCCGAGAAACGCCGACGCCAGATTACAGATTGTAATAATGAAGTCAGAGTTACCCGCCACGACCTCGATTCTGCTATCGTTGTCTTACTATGCGCTACGTTCTCACAAGTATTCTGTTAGCGATCAGCTTCATGACCTCGGCCGATGTCATCCGCCTGTCCGAACCCGTCGAAGAAACTGCCACCCATGAAGTATTCGGCTCGACAATGAGGGCCACGGCCGAGCCGGTATCTCTGGCAGACATCATGGCCGCGCCTGAATCACACCAGGGCAATACTCTGGTCATACAGACCCGGGTCGCCAAGGTCTGTCAGAAGAAAGGCTGTTTTTTCATTGCCCAGCAAGGCCGCCACGCACTGCGGGTTTCATTCAAAGACTATGGCTTTTTTGTGCCGACCGACATCGGCGGCAAAGCCGTAACGTTGGTCGGGGAACTGGTTGAGCGCACGCTAACCGCCGAGCAGGCCGCCCATTTCAATCAAGACGCCGGTGCCGCAGACGCTTTTGCAAGCGGCGCCGTTTATGAAATCGTCGCAACCGCTGTTAGCGTACCCAAGAGCTGAGCCCCCCGGCAGCAATCAGAAAAATACGTACGAGCGCACCACCACGTTCTTTCTGCACGGCGCATCGTCCGCGGCCGTCGGGTCGATGCACGCCGTGTGGAACGACCAGCGTGAGACGGATCCGTCGGTAACCGAGTCGTAGCATTTGAGCATCGATACTTCGTTGGGCTGCTGCTGCGGGAACCAGTACCACTCGTGCTCCGGGCGATTGGTAAAACGCGTGGTTTCGCCGACCCGGTCGTCATAAACCCTGTAATTGTTGATATAGGGTTGATCGGAAAATGAAGGCCAGGCACACAGCACGAACGGGTTCTGCTGCACGGTTTCCATGGGTTTAGCCAGATTGATGGACATGAAACGGCGCGACATTTTTGCCTCGACTTCCGCTTCGGTATAGCGCTGCTCCCGCCCGAAATTCCGCAGGTTCCGGGTCAGCAGTTCGCGACAGCGCACGCGCCCGCTGTTGTCGTTCAGGTCATTGTGCACCAGGTTCGCGTAGGCGGCGTTGACTCCGGGATTTTTGTTCGCCTGATCTTCGGTACGGTCCCCCTGATAGTGCTTGTCGAATACGTCATGGTTGTACACGAACGCATCCGTCGCATCGGGAAAGAAATCCAGTAGCAGTTTTTCCATCTCCGGATAAAACACCCGTTCCACTTCGGCCGCATCATAGAAATTCTGGCACTGAGACTCACAGTGGCCCAGCGATACACCAAGCCGGTCCATGCATTCCGGACTCGTGGGTTTCATGCCCGGATAATATTCCTCGATACGGCGCGCATCGCGCAGGACGTGGGGAAAATACAGGCAGCGCCGGGCGTTGTCCCGCTCATCCTGGCGTAGCGCGTCTGCATCGGCTACACGATCCGGGTCCTGCCACAGAACATTGGAGGGCACAACAGAGTAGGAAGGCTCCTCGTATACGGTGTAGCGCAGGGGAATGGCTATGCCCCCCTCAGGCGCTTGTATGTTGTTCTCTGCGATATACGCCTGGCACTCGGCGAAGCGGCGGAAACCTAGCCCCCATCTCGTTTCAATGGGCCCGGGCGGAGCATTGTCGAGCATGTTCAACAGCTGATCACCGGCGCCGCCAGCGATCTGATTCAGCGCATCTTCAATGGCCGCATTGGTACCGGCATCTCCATCACATTCGCGGGACAGGTAGGACAAACCGCCGTTCGCCGCAATGGGCGCGGGCTGCCCTGCGGTGGATTCCAGCGATGGCATATAGCCCGTCGACGCCTGCCCCATACTTTGTGTGGATTCACTCATAGCGACACTCCCATTTGACCGGATAATCCTGGCACAAAGATCTGTTCGGAGCCAGCCTGCCGGGCACTTGCCGAACGCCGGTGATAACTCATAGACTCACTGGACCATATAAATGGGGAGGGGCGCACAATGCAGATCGGGCTGTTTTCCACATTCATGAGCCCGCTGGCGGATCGCGCCATGATCAAAAACTTCGCCCAGCAGGCTGAAGAGATCGGCGTCAACTCACTGTGGCTCGGCGAACACGTCGTGTTGTTCGACGAGATGGCTTTTCCCTACCCTGGCTCGGCAGACGGCAAGATCCCGGTACCACAGGGCGGCGGCATGCTCGACACGGTAGCCACATTCGGGTTCCTCGCCTCGATTACCGAACGATTACGCTTCGGTACCGGCATCAGCCTGATCTCGCAACGAAATCCGATTTACACCGCTAAAGAGTTTTCCACCCTGGACTGGCTCACCGACGGACGTATGGATTTCGGCGTAGGCGTCGGCTGGTGCAAAGAAGAAGTCATCGCCAGCGGCTACGACTGGCCAACCCGAGGCGCACGCAGCGACGAATTTTTGCAACTGGTCAAGCTGTTGTGGACCGAAGAAACCGCCTCGTTCCAGGGTGAGCACTTCCAGTTGGACCCCTGCCACATGGACCCCAAGCCAAAGCAGAGCCCGCATATCCCCATAATCGTTGGCGGCCACTCCAAAGCGGCACTACGCCGCACTGCCCGATACGGAGACGGCTGGTACGGATTTCAGATCAATCCCGAGGGCACCAAGGCAGTGCTGGATACTCTGCAGACACTGCTGGCCGACGAAGGCCGCAGCCTCGACGATCTCGAAATCGTGATCACGCCAAGCCGGGAGGACGATGCGACCATCGATCAGTTCGCTGAGATCGGCGTGTCACGACTGGTTCTACATCTCGGTTCCCAGCGGCCGCACAAGCTTGAGGGCCGTCTGGAGAACATCGCAGAAATCATCAAAAACCATTGCTGAAGGAAACAACCATGACAAACGAACAGGCCATCAACGACGTCATACGCACCTACTTCGAGTGCATGTACGAAGCCAGCGCGGAAAAGACCCACGCAGCATTCCACCCTTCCGCCCGCATCACCGGGTACCTGCAGGGCCGCTTCAGTGAATTGACGGTAGACCAATTTGCTGATCTGGTCGCCGCCGAATCACCCTCGCCGAAGGACAAAGGCGAACCCGAGCGCCTGGAGGTCTTATCGCTGGACATAGCCGGCGACACTGCCGTCGCCCGCGTCCGGGACGATTACATTGGGCTGACCTTTCTCGACACGCTGTCTTTCGTCAATGTCGATGATCGCTGGCAGATCTACAACAAGTTGTATCACGTGGAAGGTGAGGCCGGCTGATCGAAAGATCTATGCAGCAGGGCAATTGCTTAAGCATCCACTGCCCCAGGTACCACTTTGCTACACTACCCCTTCAATCATGCTGAGGGGAGCCGGTGTCTGTATTGAATAAGGTACTCATTGCCAACCGCGGCGAGATCGCCATAAGAATCGCCAGGGCCGCGGCCGGTCTGGGGATGCACAGCGTCGGTGTTCATGCTCAGGACGATGCTCTGGGCCTGCACACCCGCGCTGTTGATCAGGCGGTAGCGCTTCCAGCCGCAGAAAACCCGGTAGATGCTTACCTCGACATCGACGCCATCGTACAGATCGCGATCGACCAGGGCTGCGACGCACTGCATCCCGGTTATGGTTTCCTTTCCGAAAACCCCGAACTAGCCAAACAATGCGACGCGGCCGGCATTGCTTTCATAGGCCCCTCCAGCGAGGCGTTACGCTTGTGCGGTGACAAAATGGCCGCCAAGCAGATTGCCCAGGCCCAGGACATACCGGTCGTTCCCGGCAGCGCAGCGATCAGCGACGCCCAGCATGCTCTGACCTTTGCCGAACAGGTCGGATTCCCGATCATATTCAAAGCCGCCGCCGGCGGTGGCGGGCGTGGCATGCGCGCCGTGCGTGACGCGGGCGATATTGAAGAAGCTCTGACAAGGTGTATCAGCGAGGCAACTGCGGCCTTCGGCGACGGCACCATCTTCGCTGAGAAGCTGATTGAAAACCCCAGGCACATCGAAGTACAGATACTGGCGGATCACAACGGCGAGATCGTTCACCTGTTCGAACGGGATTGCTCGATACAACAACGTAACCAGAAAGTGGTGGAGATCGCGCCGGCACCCAATCTGCACGATTCGCTCAAAGTGCAGTTGCATGACCATGCCATACAGCTTGGCCGGGCGGTGGGCCTCAGCAATGCCGCAACAGTGGAATTTCTTCTTGAGCCGGAAACCGGCGCCTACTACTTCATAGAATGCAATCCGCGTATTCAGGTAGAACACACCATCACGGAACAGGTCATGGGCATAGACCTGGTCGAATCCCAATTGCAGATCGCAGCAGGCGCTACGCTGACAGATCTGGGGCTGAACCAGGAGAGCCTGGGCAGCCCCCGCGGATATGCCATTCAGTGCCGGGTAGTGGCCCAGGGCGCAGGCATACTGGCCAGCTACAAAGAGCCAACGGGCATGGGTATTCGGGTAGACGGGCATGGCTATGTAGGTTACGCGCCGCCGCCCCAGTTCGACCCCCTGCTGGCAAAACTCATCTGCCATCATCCCACTGGTGCATATGCATCGACCGTCGAGCGCACTTATCGCGCGGTGACCGAGTTTCACGTTGCCGGCCTGGCCACCAACCTCAATCTCCTGGGTCGAATTCTGAGCCACGCCGCGGTACGCGATGGTGATGCGCGTACGACCCTGCTGAACGAGATCACCATGGAAGGCTCCGCCCAGGGCGACGGCAACGAGACCCTCAAACTGTTGAATCAGCAGGCCAAGAGCGTTGGCGCCGGCGCTTATGGAACGCTCCCTCAATCGGGCAGCTCCGCCGAAGACCGGGGCCTGAGCCTGACCGAAGCAGAAGTCGGCGCAGAGACGCCCATGGCAGGTACCGTGGTAGAGATTCCGGTGCGCGAAGGCGATGAGGTTAAAGCCGGCGATACCCTGGTAGTGATCAGCGCCATGAAAATGGAAACTGCCGTCACCGCGCCGAGCACCGGCAAGGTCAGTCGCCTGCAGGCACTCAACGAAGGAGACGCCGTCGCAGCGGGTCAGGTCGTAGCGACACTGATACCCGATACCGGGGCGGATCAGGTCGAACTGGACCCGCAACAGTCGTGGCTGCCCACACTCAACGAAGTACAGACCCTGCGGCAACTCGCGCACGCAAGGCTGCAACCCGGGTCCGAAGATCCCGGCGTCGTGCGCCAGCGTAGTCGCGGCAAGCTGACCTGTCGCGAACGCATCGATCTGTTACTGGATGCGGAGTCGTTCCGCGAGGTAGGCAGCGTTACCGGCTTCGCCTCGTATGACGAGGAAGGCATGATTGACGCTTTCACCCCCGCTAATCATGTTGGCGGTTGGGGCACCATCGACACACGTAACGCCGTGGTCTGTGCAGACGACTTTACCTCCAGGGGCGGCCATGCCGACGGCGCCATTGGCGCCAAGAGCCTGTATCTGGATCGTTTGTCCATGGAACTGCGCTGCCCGTCGGTGCGATTGCTCGATGGATCATCCGGTGGCGGCAGTGTTGCCGCCATGGTGCCGCAACAGAAACAGGCCGGAGAGAGCAAAGCCCAGGAAAGTGAAGGCGCCATCAAGGCAGGACGGCCTCGGGTATCCGGTAGCGGCGGCTCCTTCCTGCCGGGACATCTGGGCAGCACTCAATACACCGCACAGCTCAGCAAGGTGCCGGTGGTCAATCTGCTGTTGGGCAGCGTGGTGGGCATAGGCGCCGCCAAGGCCGTACTCGGACATTTTTCGGTCATGGTGCGGGAGATCGCCCAGCTATTCGTTGCCGGGCCTCCGGTGGTAAGTCATGCGATGGGTTATGACATCACCAAGGAAGATCTTGGCGGATGGCACATCCACTGCACCAACGGATCGGTGGACAACTTCTCCGAAACAGAAGCAGATGCGCTGGAGATGGCTCGGCAGTTTCTGTCTTATCTACCTTCCAGTGTCTATGAGGCGCCGCCGGTGATTTCCTGTGCAGATCCAGCTGACCGGCGCGAAGAAGCACTGCTGAGTCTGATTCCACGCAAGCGCACAACGACGTTTGATATCCGTAAGGGCATACGGTTGCTCGCGGACGAAGGCTCGTTCTTCGAAATCGGGCCGTTATGGGGCACCGACCAGGTTACCGGTTTCGTGCGTTTCAATGGGCATCCGCTGGGTGTCATCGCCTCGGACAGCCGCCATGAGAACGGCGGCGCACTGACCGCAGATGGCTGCGACAAGCTCAAGCGCCATCTGGACCTGTGCGACACCTTCCACATACCCGTGCTGAATCTGGTAGACAACCCGGGCTTCGCAGTAGGCCTGGAGCACGAACTGGCCGGCACTATCCGCAAAGGTGGTGAATGGATGGTGGCATTTGCGCAGATCAAAGTGCCGGTTTTCACAGTGGTAATGCGGCGCAGCTTCGGCGTTGCAGGAAACAACTATGCTACCCCGCTAAGCCGACCCACAGTAAGGGTATGCTGGCCGGCAGCGGATGTTGGCGGCATTCCGCCAGAAGGCGGCATCGAAGCCGCCTACAAGAGGCAGCTGGCTGAGGCTGAAGATCCCGCGGCGCTGCGCGCCGAGCTGAACGCGCGCATCGAATCCGCCCGCGGACCGGTCGGCCCCTTGAACAGGTTTCAGCTGGAAGAAATGGTAGATCCCCGGGACACTCGTCGCCTGATATGCGAGTGGGTAGCGACCGCCTACCGGCTGATCAGCCAACCAGATTACCTGGGACCGCGACCGCTGCAGTTCCGGCCGTAACTCGGTGGGCCGGCCTGATCAGGCGTTCTGATCCCAATCCGGATCATCGCTCAGCGTCAGCGGCTTACCACCCGTAAGCACGCCGCTGCCGGGCACAAAGTTGATCTCCAGGCGGATCCCGTCAGGGTCTTCGAAAACGAAAAAATAGTAGCCCGGTGCCCAATCACCCTCGAGCGGACCGCGATCAATATATCCACCGATCTGCTCGACAAAACCTGCAGCCTTGTCGACATCCTCGCGGCTGCGGGCGCGGAAGCAGAGATGATGCAGGCCGACACGGTTCTGCTGGAAGCGCTGCCCCTCGAACTCCTCGGCGCAGCGCTGGATACCCAGTGCCGAGCGTCCACCCACGTGGTAAAGGAAATTGTTACCGTCATAGACCTTGGTCATGCCGAGGAAAGGGCACAATCGGCTGTAGAAATCCCGCGCTTTGTGCCACTGACTGACCGTCAGGATGATGTGCGCTGCACCGTTTATCTCGATCATTACCCCCTCCTCAATTGCCGCGTTACTGCATCTGCAGGACAACGATGTCGTGATGAACCGGATCCGTCGCCTCGCGCATCTGCGCCACTTCTTCAGCGGTGACCGGTGATGCTTTGTTGCCCCAGCTGGTACGAATGTAGGTAATGACAGCCGCGGCTTCCTCATCTGTCAGCAACTGGCGCATGGGCGGCATGTCGTAGGGTTCAGGCTTACCGTCAACCACCAGCCGTAATGAACCGTTCAACGTCACATTGATCGTCGACGCGGGTTCCGGGTCGAGCACCGCGGGATTACCGGCAAGCGTCGGCTGGAACTTGTTCAAACCAGAACCATCGGGCATGTGACACCAGATACACTCACGGTAGTAGATATCCGAACCCGGCGTAGCGAAATCCATTTTGCGCAGACGTTCGGTTTCGGCCGGGTCATACCTGTAAGGCTCCGCGCCTTGCTCTCGCCATGGCGGTAAAGACTTCAGGTATACGGCAATGGCCTGCAGATCATCATCAGCCAGATGCTGGGTAGAGCTGTTGATCACCTCCACCATGCTGCCAAAGGCCGTGCTGAAACGGTTCTTGCCGGTTTTGAGGTATTCAACGGTTTCTGCGACGGTCCATCGGCCCAGGCCCGAGTTGATATCGCCGTTGAGGCTGGAAGCCGACCAGTGATCCAGCTCGGCGCCGGCCAGGAACTCACTGCTCGACTCGTCGTAGCTACTCTCCTGCATGAATATGCCGCGCGGCGAATGGCAGGCGCCGCAGTGGCCTAGTCCCTGTACCAGATAGGCGCCGCGGTTCCAGGCATCATCTTCAGGTGTTTTATCCGCATAAGGTTCATTATCCAGAAACAGGGCATTCCATATCCCAAGCGGCCAGCGGAAACTCAACAGACCCGGAATCTCGGCATCGAGGTTGGGTTCTGCAACAGGCTGCACCTCGTTCATGAAATAGTCGTAAAGCGCCCGCATGTCCTCATCGGTCATCTTGGCATATGACGGATAAGGCATCGCCGGGTACAAATAGTGGCCTTCTTTGGCGACACCATCACGCATCGCCGCATCGAAATCCGCAAAGCTATAGCTGCCGATGCCGTGCTCCACGTCGGGCGTGATATTGGTGGTGTAGATTTTGCCCAGCATGGGCACCGCCATCTTCAGGCCACCCGCATATGCCGCGCCGCCTTCAATGGTATGACAGGCCGCACAGTTGCCGGCTATAGCGACATATTCGCCCTTGGACATCTGTTGTTGATCGAGTTGTGCAAACGCGCTTGCACTGCATGCCAGCATAAACAGGCATGAGATCGATTTCATAATCATTCACAATCCCCCCAAGGTTCCGTGTGGGATTGAGTCTAACAAATTGTCCCCTTGGCCACGCACTCTTTCGGCAATACGGCTGCCGCGGTAATCTTCTTCCAAGCATCCCATCAATAACGTAAAACCAGTGACCAGACTCGCTTGTACACTGCTACTGCTCGGATTCAGCGCCTTTGTGTCGGCAAACGCCACGCGGCCGCCAAACGTGCTGTTGATCTACGTCGACGACCTCGGCTACGGCGATCTCGCCAGTTTCGGACACCCGGTCATAAAGACACCGCATCTCGATCGACTCGCCAGTACCGGAATGCGATTAACCAATTACTATGCCCCCTCTGCGTTGTGCTCTCCGTCCCGCGCGGCTCTACTCACAGGGCGTCATCCGTACCGGGTCGGCATTCGCAGCTGGATACCTGCAGACAGCGGCATTTTTCTGGCCGGTAAAGAGATTACCCTGGCTGAGGTTCTACACGGCATTGGCTATGAAACCGCCCTGATCGGCAAATGGCATTTGAGTTCCGACCTGGCCAGTGACAACGAGCCACAGCCCAATGATCAGGGCTTCAGCTATTTCTACGGCCACAACGCTTTTCAGTTACCAACCAATCGCAACCCTACAAATATCTATCGCGGCAAACAGGCATTGCCCATGCAACGGGGCTACACCGCCGATTTATATGCAGACGAGGCGCTGAGCTGGCTGTCAAAGCAGAGCGATGAGCGTCCCTGGTTTGTCATGCTGTCTATGGCGGAGCCCCACACCTCCATAGAAAACCCGGCGCAATACAACGCCATGTATGCTCAGTTTACTCTGGGTGAGATAGCGCCCATTCCTTCCGGCCTGGCCGAGCCGCCCAAAGACAAGCTCATTCCCCGGGGTCCGGGTGAGTACTACGCGAACATAACCTACATGGATTCCCAGCTTGGCCGGGTACTCGAATGGGTCGACGCAGACGAGCAACGACGCCGGCAGACACTCGTGGTGTTTGCCAGCGACAATGGCCCGGTGACCTCAAACTGGATCAACTGGTGGGAGGTCAATGCTTACGGCAGTACCGGCGGCTATCGTGGTCGCAAGCACTTTCTGTACGAAGGCGGCATTCGTGTGCCCGCCATCGTCCGTTACCCAGGAGTGACCGAAGCGGGTTCCGTTTCTAACGAATTAGTAGTTGGCACCGATCTGTTCAACACAATCGTAGCCGCTGCCGGAGGCGACGTACCTGCCGATCGGGTCATCGACGGCGTGGATGCAACCACGGCGCTGCGGGGCGGATCAATGCCCGAGCGATTGGTATGGTGGGGATTACCAGGCGAACTGGAATTTGCGGTCAGGAAGGGTCAGTGGAAGCTCATGTTAAACAGCGAGGGAAAGCCACATGAGCTGTATGACCTGCAGAGCGACCCGCTCGAACTGTTCGACGAACTGCAATCGCAACCCGAGATTGCCTCGCGGCTGAAAAAGCTCTGGGACGCGGTGCAAACACCTTGATTATGGGGTCAGAGCCGTGGCTCTGACCCCAAAGCCAGCTGCCTGCCGCTACTCGATCACCTTGGTAACAACACCGGCGCCAACCGTACGACCGCCTTCGCGAATCGCAAAACGCAGACCTTCGTCCATAGCAATCGGACAGATCAGCTCAACTACCATGTTGATGTTGTCGCCAGGCATGACCATTTCCACATCCTGGGGCAGCTCAACACTGCCGGTCACGTCCGTGGTACGGAAGTAGAACTGCGGACGGTAGCCCTTGAAGAAAGGCGTATGCCGGCCACCTTCGTCCTTCGACAGTACATATACTTCTGCCTCAAACTGCGTGTGCGGCGTGATTGAACCCGGCTTCGACAGCACCTGGCCACGCTCCACTTCTTCTCGCTTGGTACCACGCAGCAGTACACCTACGTTTTCTCCCGCGCGTCCTTCATCGAGCAGCTTACGGAACATCTCAACGCCCGTACACGTCGTCGTCGTGGTGTCTTTGATGCCCACAATCTCGATCTCATCACCTACCGTGACGATGCCCCGTTCCACACGACCCGTTACCACGGTGCCGCGACCTGAAATTGAAAACACGTCTTCAATCGGCATCAGAAACGGCTGATCTACCGCTCGCTCCGGCTCGGGGATGTACTCATCCAGGGTCTGGACCAGCTCTTTGACCTTCTCAGCATGATCAGCGTCGCCTTCCAGAGCCTTCAGCGCAGAGCCGATTATGATCGGCGTGTCGTCACCCGGAAACTCATACTGGTCCAGCAGCTCGCGGATTTCCATCTCTACCAGTTCCAGCAGCTCGTCGTCGTCGACCATGTCCGCCTTGTTCATGAAAACCACGATCTTCGGCACACCAACCTGGCGAGACAGCAGTATGTGCTCGCGGGTCTGCGGCATCGGGCCGTCAGCTGCGCTCACAACCAATATCGCTCCGTCCATCTGCGCAGCACCTGTGATCATGTTCTTCACATAGTCCGCGTGACCCGGGCAATCTACATGCGCGTAGTGACGGGCATCGCTCTCATACTCAACGTGAGAAGTCGCAATCGTGATACCACGCTCGCGCTCTTCCGGCGCATTGTCTATCTGGTCGAATGCCTTCAACTCGCCGCCGAACGCTTCCGCACATACCTTCGTCAGCGCCGCTGTCAAAGTCGTCTTACCGTGGTCTACGTGTCCAATCGTCCCCACGTTTACGTGCGGCTTAGTTCTTTCAAATTTCTCTTTGGCCATT
>CAYMUT010000055.1:0-20255 GCA_964393625.1 uncultured Pseudomonadales bacterium | reverse complement strand
AGCTGACTGTTAATCAGCGGGTCGCTGGTTCGAGCCCAGCAGGCGGAGCCATATTTTTCAATGACTTACACACTTTTCAGCTGACCTTGAGTTTTCTCTTTTGGGGGCTGTGGGGTGGGCGTTTTCTACCACTCTGGCACTGACGTTTTTGATACGAAACTACAGTAAAGCCCGACCCGCGATATGCCGAATCTCAATATCGCGCTACCCGGTAATCCAGCACCAGGGCGCCGGCAACGTCGCAATGGCGGGTCTGCAGTTCCTGAAAACGGGATTCAATGCTCGGCCTGACGAAAGCTGTATGGCATCGCGCAGTCAGGAGGCCAGCTCCATCAAGCGTGCCAGCCGGGGGTCATCCTGCCCGAGATAATGGCTGATCACGCCGGCGACGAATTCAACATCAAGGTTGTCGGCATCGTGCATCGCTTCGAGGTCAGCCCAGTCTTGGCTGCGATCGAAAAACACCTTGAACACGGCGAGATCAACGCAGCTCAAGAACGGCACGCGCTCGCCGGCGAATTCTTCCCAACAGATACGGGCGGCGAGTTGCTCATGATAGTCGGTACTGTTGAAGAACAGATCAAGAGGTGTTTGCTCCCACCATAAGCGATGTTGTAGATCCTGATGTAGCCTCTTCAAGTCGCTGTCGGACCAGGTTACTCCCGCGGGTAGGGCTGCGAGTGTCTGTTCGATGGCTTCTTTACCGACGAACAGATTTATGTCGATATCAATGGTGCCGCGTGCCCTTGCGGTACACCAGGCCAGCGCGAGGGCGCCACCGAAGGCGTGGGGAACGCCACCCTCACGCAATGCTCTATGGCAGGCAATGATCTTCTCAACCAGACCCACGAATCGCACCCGGAGTCTGATTAAATCTGGGGAAGTCTGGGCGCTTAGCCGCCCGAGCTGGAAACTGTTCGGCGAGGCGCAGCACCGCTGCAAGCTCTTCGCCTCGGCGAAGTTCCCCATCGCGGCGCACTCTCGGGCGCAGCGTAAAGTCCAGCACCAGATCGCATGCGGTGATAATCCGCGTAAGCGTGGCTGTGGTCGGGCATTTCGAGCCTTGAATATAAGCGCTGAGGGTGGCGTGCGAGGTGCCTGCCCGGCGGCCTATTTCCCGCAGGCTCAAGCCGCTGCGGCGTTGGGCTTCTTTGATGAGGTAGCTGGCTGCGTTTTCCATTTGAGGCAGGGTTAGGAATGGAGTGGTATTCAATTGAATACCACTTGGATGGTGAGATCAAGCCGTGTTGCAGGTTGTCCATCAATTCGAGTCGCTTGAGATAGAAGGGCATAGGTAGAACAACCGCTGTGTCTCCACTCGCGAGCTGAACTTTAGCCGCTTGCAGCATGGACCATCTTTCGTACGCTTTATGCGACGCCTCACTCACATCGGCCAGTGATTTCATCTTCGTAGCGACCATCTGATCAAGGAAGCTACGGTCCGGCTGACCAGCAGCAGTATGTCTGGCTTGCCCACCAGAGTCTGTCCCAGCTTGACCTCGTCGAGCAATGGAACGTGGCCGAATGCCAGGCAGGGGTCGTGAAGTTGTAGCAGCAGCGTTATAGCAGCAGCGCTTCGGAGATAGGATGAAAACAGCTGGCTGCTTGTTTGAGCGAGCCGGCCGTCAGCGCGGGAACGCCGTAGACTTCTACGGGCGTGTCGAAACGTGTCCTCATGGTATCCAGCAGCAGATCGAAATCTCCGTCGCCCGAGAGCAGAAAAATTCGATCCAGCATCTGCGCTTGGAGCATGATGTCTATAGTAATGCCAACGTCCCAGTCGCCCTTTGCGGAACCGTCCGACCTTTGAATGAAAGGCTTGAGCTTCACAGTGAAGCCAATGTCGCGGAGGGCAGCCTGGAAGCCTGCTTGGCCTCTATCGCCGCGTTCCGTGGCATAGGCATTGGCAACAGTGATGTCTCCGCGCGCCGATAACACCTTCCATAAAGCGCGGTAGTTAAACTGCCTGCCGAACGTGTCTCTGGTGGTGTAGTAGATGTTCTGCACATCAACGAACAAGCCGAGTTTTTCCATCCTATGCTTCGTTGTTGGGGTCAGGCGCATAGTATCGGTCTGCATGGCACGCGGCCAGCATTCTCACTAAAGAGCAATTTCTGCAAGAGCAGCGTTTGGCTATTTGCCCTGACGAGGAGTAATCTCGACGGCACAGACTATGGAGCATCGATATGAAAAGCACGTCTGGGTTCGTTTTGAGTCTCTTTGGCACTCTCTACGTTGCCGCGATATTCATCCTTCCGCCTGCCGCATTTGCTCAAACACCCGATAACAGTCTCATAGAAGAAGTCATTGTTACGGCGCAGAAACGCGAAGAGCGGTTGCAGGAAGCGCCGGTGTCGGTGACTGCGTTTACCGGCGATGCCATCGAAGCGCTGGGTTTTCGTCAATCGGTAGATATAACGGCGCAAACGCCAAACTTCAGTGTGGGTTATCCGAATGGAGACACGGGCGTGCCTGCACCCTTCATTCGCGGTGTGGGCTTGAACGACTTTGGAGTGCTCAACCAGGGGCCGATCGCGGCGTATATGGATGAAACTTATATCTCCTCGAATGCGGCGCAGATCTTTCAGCTGCTCGATGTAGAACGGGTTGAGGTGTTACGGGGTCCGCAAGGAACGCTGTACGGACGCAACGCAACGGGCGGTGCGGTCAACTTTGTCTCGCGCAAACCCACGCGGGAATGGGACGGCTGGGTTCGCGCGGGCTACGGCAGTTGGGATTTCACCAAGGTCGAAGGCGCCTTTGGCGGTCCGTTGGGAGAGAAGACGGCGTTTCGCGCTTCCATACTGAAAACAGATTCCGATGGCTGGATGAAGAACCGCTTTACCGGCAACGACCAGCAAGGCATCGATGAGTTTGCATGGCGCGTATTGTTGGAAACCCAGCCGACAGACTCTCTCAATCTGCTGTTTAACGTGCGCGGTGGTAAGACCGAATCCGACGCGGTCCAGTATCGCCACCTTGGTGTGTGGGATGCGACCGGTAACATGTGCGCTAATTCGGATATTCTTGCCGGCAGATGTGTCGATATCTTCGGCTATTCGGAACAGGCGCCATACACCACCCTCAATGGGGCGGATGTTCCGGCAGTTCCCGATTACGACGAGGGTAACTACGACTTCGAGGCTCAGAACGATACCGAGTTCTGGGGCGTTTCGCTGACGGTCGACTGGACCGTGGGTGAGTATGTTATAACCTCGATAACCTCGTACGACGACATGGACGACTTTCGTCCGGAAGAAACCGATGACGGCCCCAATGACATCCTCACGGGTGAGCTGGCTGTGGAACAGGAATCGTTTTCCCAGGAGTTGCGAGTCAGCTGGGAGTCAGATGAGTGGTCCTGGTTGGCGGGTGTCTACTACTTGAAAGACGAAGCCACGGACAATACCGCATTCGACATATTGCGCGACTTCAGGCCTTTCACCATTGGTGATGACGTTAACTGCTCAGCACCTCCTGGCAATCCTGGCGGCTTCTGCCCGGAGCAATTCGTGTTCAAGACGAAGTCCGGGACCGAGCAGGAAATCACCAGCATTGCGGCGTTTTTTGACGCATCCATCCAGTTGACTGATGTGTTGAAGCTGTCCGCCGGCTTGCGTTACACCGATGAAGAGGTCGAACATGACAGCTTCTTCTTCTATGACGAGCCGGAGTCAGGCAACCCCGTGCAACCCGGCTTTCCGGCGCAATCGGACAACGACTTCAGCAACGTGACCGGCCGTTTGGTGCTCGACGCGCAGCTTAACGACGACTTGCTGCTGTATGGTGGAGTGACCAGCGGTTTCAAAGCGGGTGGCATCCAATCAACCAGCGATGGCGCTGCGCCTTATGATGAAGAGAAACTCCTGAGTTATGAGATAGGTTACAAATCCACATTCGCTGGCGGACGCTTGAGGTTCAATGGTTCCGCGTTTTACTACGACTATGAGGATCTGCAGGTTTTTGCCTTCGTCATTGTCGACGGCATTGGCTTTTCGACTATTTCCAATGCTGCCGATGCCCAGATCTATGGCGCAGAGTTCGAGCTGCAATGGCTGCCTATCGATAATCTGTTCATCAATCTGGGCCTGGGACTGTTGTCTACGGAATATGAAGACTTCGTTATTCCTTCCGGCGATTTCAGTGGGAATGACATCACCATGTCGCCTGAGACGACCATCAATGGGCTCGTACAATACGACATCCCCATGGCTGATAGCGGCACGATTACGCTGCAAACCGATTTCAACTACCAGGACGAAGTCTATTTCGATGCGCTCAACAATCCATTGCTGAGCGAAGACGATTACTGGCTGTGGAATGCACGCGTCAGCTGGACCTCAGTGGACGAGAAGTGGGAGGTGGCTGCGTTTGGGCGTAATCTGGGGGACGAGGAATACATGGTCTACGCTTTTGATCTGTCGTTTTTCGGTTTTAATGAAGAGATGATCGGCACGCCGAGGTCCTACGGTCTGGAAGTCACCTACCGCCCATGAAAGTGACGCAAATGCTCAGACTCTGCTTGTGCATGCTGCTTGTGGCTGCGTGTGATGCCGACACCACGACAGGTTCTGATGCGCGTGAGGCTGCTGAACTGGCTCAAGGGGCAGTTGCCTCTGTTGCGGCCCAGCCACCCGACCCACGCACCATGCAGCTGTGGTCGCGCAGCTGCGCGCTTTGTCATGTCGATGGTAATGCCGGCGCCCCGCGGATGGGGCATGCCGAGGAGTGGCTGCCGCGCATAGCCCAGGGCCGGGAGATATTGCTAAAGCATACCGTTGAAGGATTGAACAGCATGCCGCCGCTGGGTTATTGCATGGCCTGCGAACGCGACGACTTTCTGGCCATGATTGATTTCATGACCGCCGAACCTGCGACCACCCTTGTGGGAGACGATATATGAGCTTGCACTGGTCCAGACGCCGAATGCTGGCGAGCAGTGCGTTAACCGCAATGTTTGCGGCAACTAGCCCGGTATCCGGTGCCGAAAAGTCTTCGCTGCCATGGCGTAACTGGTCGGGCGGTCTGGTCTGTCAGCCGCGCGGTCGGTTCTCGCCGGACTCGGAAGAAGCATTGCGCGAATTCTTCGCGACCACATCGGGTGTAGTACGCCCGGTAGGCTCTGGCCACTCGTTTTCGCCGCTGGTGCCGACCGATGGCCACTTGGTTGTGATCGACCAGCTCAGCGGAATGCTGGAACACAATTCTGCAGCCCTGCAGGCGACTTTTGGCGCAGGAACACGCCTGGGCGACATGGGCGCGCCGCTGGAAGCGGCTGGTCAAGCGATGCTCAATCTGCCGGATATCGATCGGCAGACACTGGCGGGTGCGACGGCCACGGCAACACACGGTACGGGAATCAGTTTCACTTGTTTGTCAGGATTCGTTCAGCAACTGCGGCTGATCACTCCTGCAGGGGATGTGCTTGATATTGGTCCCGACGATGAGCTCTTTGATGCCGCGCGCGTAAGTCTCGGGGCGCTTGGCATCGTGACTCGTATGACGCTGCAGAACCGCACACCGTATCGGCTCAAGGCGCGTAACTGGGTGCAACCGATAGAGGAAGTGCTGGAGAGTTTTGACGAACGTGCGGCGGCGCACCGGCATTTCGAGATGTTTCCGCTTACGCACTCGGATTACGCGCTCACGTTGTCCATCGATGAAACTGACGAGCCCATAAACAACCCACCGCCGTCGCCGGAGGAGGAGGCTGCGTTCGGAGAAGCCATGGCGTACTGGGCGACTTTGCCCCCGCGTGAGCGCCTACCGTTGATCAACGGGCTGGCTGAACAGATAGAGCCAACCGAGGCGGTGGATACCTCCTACAAAATCCTCAGCAATATCCGCAACGGCCGATTCAACGAAATGGAGTACTCGGTACCGTTGGAAGCTGGCGCAGATTGCCTGCGCGAAATTCTAAAGACCGTGATTGAAAAAGAGGTGGATGTGGTTTTTCCGCTGGAATACCGCTATGTCAGGCGTGACGATACCATGCTCAGCATGAGCTCGGGGGATGAAGATCACGCCGCAATTTCGATTCACCGTACCGCATTCGAAGATTATCGGCCGTACTTTGATTTGATTGAACCGATATTCTGGAAATACGGTGGCCGGCCACACTGGGGCAAAGTGCATTCGCTTGGCGCCACCGAATTGTCCGAGCTGTATCCACGCTTCAAAGAGTTCCAGGCCATGCGTGAAGCGCTCGATCCACAGGGGCGGATGCTCAACGATCATTTGCGTAAGGTATTTGTTGGCTGAGTCGCGCGAGGTGGCGATATGAAAAGACGCTCATTTCTCGGAAGCACCGCCGGATTCGCCGCCACAGCCGGGGTTAGTGGTTTGTTGTGGGCGCCATTCGCGCGGTCGAAGACGCGGCCTGGCGCTCATGATGCGTACTTTGCGAAATTGAACGAATTGCTCAAACGTGATGGGCCGGGGCGTCCGGTGATGTTACTCGACACCGAGCGCATGAATCACAATATCGACAGCATCACGGCATCGGTGGGCAACAGCAAAAAATACCGTGTGGTAGTCAAGTCACTGCCATCTGTTGCATTGTTAGAGCATGTTACCCGGCGTGCCAGGACGAAGGCCTTGATGGTGTTTCATCAGCCCTTCCTGAACGCTACAGCACAGGCGTTTCCCGAGTCGGAAGCGTTGCTGGGCAAACCCATGCCGGTTGCGGCTGTGCGTACATTTTACAACAAGCTGGGTCACGCTAAATTTGATCCGTCCACGCAAGTGCAGTGGCTGATCGATTCCCACGAGCGACTGCTGCAGTACCAAGCGTTGGCGCGTACGTTAGGCGTCAAGATGCGGCTCAACTTCGAGATCGACGTGGGCCTGCGTCGCGGCGGTCTGGCAGAACCGGAAGCGCTGAGTACGGCGTTGGCCGTAGTGGCGGCCGACCCCGAACATCTCAGCGTCAGCGGGTTGATGGGTTATGAGCCGCACCTGACCGGGCGGCAGGCGGAGCTGAACCACCCGGAGGTGCGCAAAGTGCTCGGCGTATACCATGGCTTCATCGATCGCCTTCGAGCTGCTGATATCAATCCTGAGCAGCTGACGCTAAACGGTGCCGGGAGCCACACGCTCAAGATATATGAGAAAGATAAAACCATGAACGACTTGTCGGCGGGCTCGGGTGTGGTCATGCCGACAGATTTCGATACCTTCCATTTGACCGACCACCGCCCTGCTATGTTTATAGCAACGCCCATACTGAAACGGTATGCAGAGAATCCCTTTGTGGTGAAACCGGCAGCCAATATGCGGCAGGTCTACTACATCTATGGTGGCTACTGGAAAGCGAAAATGGCCTCACCGGCTGACGTAGGCGATACAATCTACCAAAGCACTAATCAAAGCCCAATTGCGACGTCTGCCGATGTTGATCTGCAGGTTGATGACTACATGTTCCTGCGACCAACCCAGAGCGAGTTCGTCATGCTCCAGTTCGGTGATCTACTCGCAGTAACCGATGGTGAAATCTCAGCACGCTGGCCAGTCTTTCATCAGACGGGATAGCAGAGGTAGACGTTGCGCCTGAAGGTGTCGAGGGTAACTTCGCCCACGCTTTGCGAGCGGTCTAGAGCTTTAAGAATGGCGAGGCCCGAGCTTCAGTCCATCACGTCCCGTGCGCACCCTTGACTAAACTGTAAACTCACACCGGTGCCGAAATCTCAGGTGCTCGGATGCGGGGATTTTGCCGGGAGCAGTGCTACATCGTCATGCATCGTGAGGCAGTTTTACAACGGGCGCCTCGGTAATTTATTCGGCCTATGCCCAGGATCCCTCATCCGGCCCCAGGGATTGAGCAGCGGATCATCGGCGTTGAGAGAAATCAGCGGCTTGTGGTTGCTGATAGTTTCAATGTATTCCTTTGCGGCGAAACATGCAGCGGTGGCCAGCATGCGGCCGGCCGGCAGAAGCGTTCGAATCGTGATCTATACACAAAGTTTTCAAAGCCTATGCAAACGGTTTGCCAGAGTGTTGCGATGTCAGTGCCAGTGGGTCTGGCGTGTCTGCCCCGTCTTCTGCTTTTTGCGCGCACTATTTTTGCTATTCTGGGGCTACACCATCGCATGGGGGAGCGGAATGATGCGTCTAGTTCTTAATTTGAGCCTATCTGTGTTTGGCCTTGCTGTTGGTTTTGGCTCAGGAGCGTCACAGGCGTCAGCTGATGAGATCGCGCGTACTGCCAGCGGGCATCCTGACCTTACCGGAAATTACAATGCCGCAACGTTAACACCATTGGAGCGTCCGCAGCAGTTCGGCGATAAAGCCTTCCTAACACCTGAGGAAGCGAAGGCGGTAGCGGCCCGGGAGCAATCATTGCAGCAAAAAGGTTCCGCTCGTTCGGATGCTGATCGTGGTGCGCCGCCTGAAGGCGGGTCTAAGGTGGTCGGTCTGGAAGAAACTGAGGGCGGAGGGAATGAGTTTGGTGCCGGTAATGTTGGTGCCTATAACCTTTTTTGGATGGACCGAGGCACCGATACCAACGTAATCGATGGCAAGATTCCGACCTCGATTCTGACCCAACCCAAGAATGGTCGAATGCCGGCCCTGACGGAAGAAGGCCGCAAAGCTTTCGCTGCCCAACTCGCCAGCATCGGCCGACCCAATGATGGCACCGCCTGGTGGGTGGAGGTAGATGGTCCGGGCCCGTACGACGGTCCTGAATCTATGCCACTTCGAGAACGATGCCTGCTGGGCTTCACTGGCGTGGCACCTACCTTTCCTGGTCTATACAACAACTACAAAAAAATTGTCCAGACCGATGATTACATCATGATCTTGTTGGAGATGGTGCACGACGCGCGCATTGTGCGCATGAAGCGGGAAGGTGCCGTGGTTGAGCACCCTGGTCCTGAAATTAAGAGCTGGCTTGGTGATTCCATCGGCTGGTGGGAAGCAGACACTCTGGTGGTAGAAACCACCAACTTCTTGCCGCACGAAGGGCGGGGTGGTGGATCGGCGAACAAACATGTGGTTGAACGGTTTACCAAACAAGCAGACGGCAACGTGCTCTACCAATTTACAGTGACAGACCCGTCTACGTGGGCGCAACCCTGGAGTGGGCAATACATGTGGCGGGCAAGCCCTGATTCCGTCTACGAATATGCTTGTCACGAAGGCAACTATGCCATGGGTAACGTGCTGCGGGGTGCACGAATATTGGAGGCAGAGGCGTTGGGGCAGCCCTTGCCCGAATTTAGCGTGCGTTAACAAAAGTCATGCGCGACGAGCGATATGGCGGTGGTGGCTCACGGTATTCCATGAAAATGCGTGCAATCCTGCGCTATCGACGATTGCCGTTTAACTGGCATTAAATGACACCGGTAATGCGTGAAGCTTTGCAACACAATGGCCCGCCGGTGACCCCCCATTTTGCAGCTGCCATTCGTGACAGGCAGGTATCGCGTATGCCCCTGGCGTAGCGCGTAATCTACACCGGGAGGACACACGTGAACCGAATCACTACGGCTCGAACCAGGGCGCATTAACTATTTCCAATCCAAACGCCGTTAATAAGTACGCTAACTTCCATTTGCTAGGCCGACCGGTTTTTTTCGGTTGGGTTGTGGTTGGCGGATGCTTCTGTATGTCTATCGTTTCTGGTGCGTTCTTTTACGCGCGCGGAGTATTTCTTCCGTCCATGGCGGACGATTTTGGAGGTTCTCGCCTGGACGTGACGCTCGCTTTCACAATCGCACAGGCGGTCGGGGCTTTTGCCGCACCCGTGATTGGCTTACTGCTGGATCGATATCACCCGCGATACATATTGCTGGGTGGAGCCGTGATGGTTTCTGCTGGCTATGTGTTGACCGCCTTCGTGCAATCCCACCTGCAACTCTACCTGGTGTTTGGCTTGCTGTTCGGCGCGGGCTGGCGAAGCATCTCCAGTTTTGCGACTTCCAGAGTATTGGTGCAGTGGTTTAACAAAAGCAGGGGATTGGCGCTCTCCCTTGATGTTGCGGGCGCATCGTTTGCGGGCATATTCGTGCCAGTGATTGCCGTTTGGTTAATGGCAGACGTTGGCTGGCGACCTGGCTTTGCAGCCTTTGCCGTGCTCACAATGGGGCTTGTAGTGCCGCTGGTAATATTTGTGATCCATCGCTCGCCCGAAGACCTGGGATTACATCCAGACGGCGAGCCGCCAGCAGACTTCACAACCGAAACCAAGGAGGAATTTGAGCAGGCATGGACCACGCAAGGGATCTTGCGAACTCCAGCATTCTGGGGCGTTGTTTTCGTGTTCAGCGCAATGTTCTGCGTGTTGCAAGGGGTCAACATGCACCTCTTCGGGCACTTTACCAACGGCACTTTTTCGCAGGAAATGGCCGGGCTGCTGCTGGCTGTAATGGCCGCTTTGATTCTGGCCGGCAAACCGGTTCAAGGCTGGCTGGCAGATCACGTTGGCGCAAAGCTGACAATTGGTATCGCCCTTGTTAGCCAAATAGTTGGCGTCGGCTTCTTCTGGATTGGCACCAGCTTCCCTATAGCCTTGTTGGGTGTGATTTTCTACGGGTTCGGTTTCAGTGGTGTGACACCGCTGCAAAGCGTTGCTACAGCCACCATCTTTGGCAAGCAATCATATGGCCGAGCCAATGGTCTAATGCAACCTTTCATGCTGCCTGTCGCCTTGCTGGCTTCGCCGCTGGCTGCATGGATCTACGATAGTACCGGTAGCTACGCCACTGCATTCCTGCAGTTCATGATTGTTATGATAGTTGCTGTTCCTGTTCTAGTGCTTGTGAAACTTCAACCGCCCAATCGACAAGTGAACCAACAAGGATAGAAGATATAGACGCCTCCTTCTGACTCGAAGGCTGCCATCGAAGACGGATACCTCAAGTGGTGGTTTGGCCACATTGTGGTGGTGGATGTGGCTCCGCAACGCCAAAAAACTCGAAGAAGCCCTGGCCTCAGACCGACGCCTCGCTGTTACTAGTGCACGTTAACTGTGCGGCTTGCGTAGACCTCCCTGTTACGATCACTCTGGTAGCGAATCTCATAGATGCCGGGCTCACCCGGTGCTCGTATGGTCACGGTAGGTCCCGTGCGCGTGTATTGGTAGTGAGTATAGAAGCCAGCCGGTGCACCTTGTGAGACAATGGTGATGTAGTCGCCGTCACCTTCTTCAGCTTGCCAGGAAACCTGGAATTTCGAGCCGGCGACCACTTCATCGGGCGCCTGTAGTTGAGCATCCCCCAGGGGCTCTCGTTCCACCACGTCGACTACGGCCCGGTCCAGAGCTGCTGCCAGTTGCTTGGCGTCTCGGGCATTCTCGAAGGTGCCAATATTGGTGAAACTACTGATGGCCTCTTCCGTTAAATCAAAGCCGATGATGCGCAGATCCACATCGCAACCGAGCGCGTCAAGGTCCGCCGCTGCGGCACGGACATCACCGTTGCACACCTCCTCTCGGTCCGTCACTAAAACGATTACGCATTGAGAAACGTTGGCTGGAAAATCCTTTGCCGCTTGTGATACTGGGCTACATCGAATTGCCCGCGCAGGGCCTTGAGTAGCTCAAGCGAATGTCCGCCATATCCTTGTCCTGGGAGTTTTGACCATGCTGACCGGCGTACCTCACCGGTACCCATGATCGGGACTCTACCTGAAATTGCAGCCGTGGTTCGGAAACCACGTATGGCCGGGTGGGGAATGAGCCGTGAATATCACTGCATTCAGCCGCTCAATGGGCGGCCCTGCCAATACGTCGGAGGGGGAAATATGCGATTCGGTGTTTTTTATGAGCTGCAGCTGCCGAAACCGTGGGATGAACTTGCTGAGCACCGTCTGATTCAGCAAGCCATCGAACAGGTGCAACTTGCCGACAGGATCGGAATAGACTACGCCTGGGCTGTCGAGCACCACTTTTTAGATGAATACTCTCACTGCTCCGCGTCAGATGTCTTCCTGTCTGCAGTGGCTGCAAAGACCGAGAACATTCGTGTTGGCTTCGGTATTCGCCAGGTCATCCCGAATTACAACCATCCGTCACGCACGGCGGAGTCGGTGGCTATGCTGGATCTTGTTTCCGATGGCCGGGTGGAATTCGGCATCGGCGAAGGGGCGACACGGCTTGAGTTGCATGGCTATGGCATAGACGCAAAACAGAAAAAGACACTGTCATTTGAAGCGGCTGAACAAATTGCCAACATGATGGTGATGGAACCTTATCCCGGTTTTGACGGGGATGGTTTTTCTATGCCGTGTCGAAATGTGCTGCCAAAACCCCTGCAGAAACCGCATCCGCCGATGTGGCTGGCTTGCACGAACCGCAAAACGATTGAAGTGGCTGCACGCAACGGGATTGGTGCGCTGGCTTTCACCTTTGTTGATCCGGAGGAAGCTAAATCCTGGGCTGATACCTATTACGGCATTATTAAATCGGAGGAATGTGTACCACTGGGACACAGTGTCAACGCCAACATTGCTGTTGTTGCGGGCTTCTCGCTGAACGAAGACGCTGAAGAAGGTCGCAGACGTGGAGAAGACGGGTTTGCATTTTTCCGCTATGCGATCAACGCATTGGTCGCGAACGATACGATCCCGGGACGTTCAGCGCTTTGGGACGAATACGAAGAGCTGAAAGGACGCCAATTACCGACTATCGCAGCCCCGGGTATCGGCACACCCGGGGAGTTCTCCCAGTTCATCGAGGAATTTCAGGATGTCGGCGTCGATCAGGTGATTTTTCTGCAGCAAGGAGGCAAGAATAAACACGAGCACATCTGTGAGAGCCTGGAATTATTTGGCCGTTCTGTGCTGCCGAAATTTACTTCCGGGAGGGAGGCGAGAGAGGCGGCGAAAGCGAAAGAGCTGGCCCCCTATATCGAGCGTGCGTTGGCGAGGAAAACCGTTCTGCCTCCGATGCGCGATGAAGACATACCTGTCGTTGCAGCCTCGCGGGAACGAGAAGCTTTTTACCATAAAGATTAGACGCCTGAGAGCTAACCCACCAAGTACCGTGTACGGTGAGGTTTTGTCGGCGAGTCGATGGCCTTTCTGATTCACCAGAATCACCCAGTCCGGCGGGTACACTTCCGGGCCATGACTGAAACCCGGAGTCGCCAGTAAGAGTCCGCGAATGTGCCCGTACAGAGCGTCCCCGACCGCGCCATCATCCGTTCCGATGGCTGATATCACCACCTCTTGATTTCAAATCCAATACAACGCAGGGCGGTATGTTAAGTCCGGCAATTGTCAGCTTTGGCCGCGAAGGGAAGGTCTGCCCATGATGGAGCGGTCGTTTGCATCCCCGCGGAGTGATGCCCCACAATAGATTCATCCGAATGATCGCCAGATAGGTTGGGAAATGGTTAACCATCGGGCATATCGATACGGTGATTGGAAGCTGGTTATGACTCAGCCCCACTGGGGAGATGGAACATGGCAGTTAGTCATCTTGGCACTGGATCCTGCCGAAAGTCAGGACCTGGCGGAGAGCGAAACGGAACTCTTCGACGAACTCAAGACTCGCTGGTATGCCTATGCCGAGTTCCATCGGGTAGTGGCTTTTGAAAACGGGCGTGTACCAGCGGAGCAATAACATGATGAAACAACCAGCTATCGGCCTGCTGCTCCTGTTTGGTCTGGGCGTGTCTGTCGCTGCTGTGGCAGAGGTCACCGTCTATCGCGGCGCAACCCTCATTGACGGGACTCATAGCGGTGCAATCGCTAGCGCCACGATTGTGGTTGAAGGTGAACGTATTGTAGGAGTGGGCACTGACGCGGCGCTTTCGGACGGCGCAACTGTAGTGGACCTTGCAGGCAAGTGGGTCGTGCCTGGCTTGATAGATGCGCATATTCACTTCATGACCTCCGGGCGCATGTACACCCGACCGGCGTTTTTTGATCTGACTGACAAGGTGCCCTACGAAGAAGAAGTGGAATGGATAAAACGCCACCTGCCTGAAACGCTGCATGCTTTCATGTGTTCCGGCGTTACCGGCGTTATTTCTCTGGGTGGTCCGAGCCTTGAGTACAAAGCCCGTGAGCTGGCCGAGACCATGACGTCAGCACCGACGGTCTTTGTCGGCCATGGTGTCATTGTGCCGATGCCGAGGTTTCTGGCCGAGGCGGCCATTCCCCCATGGGATGGTGAGTTGACTCTGAAACCGGCAACGTCGGTTGGAGTCGCGCGTGAATATGTTGCTGATGCGGCGGCGCAGAAGGCAGATCTGATCAAGACGGCGCTGGATGATCGCGGCAGTTTGCTCAACGGACTGTTGATGAAAATTTATGACTGGCAGGAAATGCAGAGCACGGTGGTAGAAACAGCCGCAGAAAAGAACCTGCGTGTGACAACCCATGCACATGCGCTGGAATACGCGCGCAGAGCGGTGGAGTTGGGCGCGGCCAGTCTGCAACACATACCGTCGGACCAGCCGATAGATGATGAGTTTATTGGGCTGCTTAAAGAGAAAGACGTCATCCTTGCGCCAACCCTTGCAATCTACAAGCGCACCTTTGTCGAACTCATAGCAAAAGAGCTGGATCTGGTGCCGATTGAAAATACCTGCTCGGTGCCAGGTGTTGTTGAGTCCTGGGCAGAACCGGTACCGCCGCTGGATGACCTCTCCGAGAGTTTTGTGCGACGTAGGGAGATGTCTAGCGCCAATCTGAAAATGCTATATGACAATGGTGTAACCCTGGCCGTTGCAACCGACAGCGGCATGATTGGCCTGGCGGCCGGATCCTCCATGCATCTTGAACTGCGGGCGATGAACCGGGCAGGGCTACCCCCTGACTACCTGATCCACGCAGCTACGCTGAATTCTGCGCGTCTGGCAGGAAAAGAGGACGACTACGGTAGCGTGGAGGTGGGAAAATTTGCAGATTTTCTGGTGTTGTCAGAAAACCCGCTCGAAAGCATAGCCAACCTTCAGGCGATTGAACTCGTTGTAAAACACGGTGAGGCGTTTACTCAGGATGCGCTGATTCCTGAAGCCGTGCCCGCAATCGCCGAATCAGGAGGAGATTGAACATGTGCACAGACAGATTGCTTTTGGTTGGCAGCATTCCCCTTGAATCCGCCAGTGAGGTCATGACCCTTGCTGCGGATCAACTGGGTGGTCATCTCGACTGCATGCCAGATGGCGAAGTCCTGGATCGCCGCTTCTGGGTGGTGCGCATGTGGTTTCAGGTCTTCTCTGCTCACCCCGCATTTGAAGTCGAACAGCGTCCGGCTGCGGCAGCGGGGCATGAGAAGCTGATTCCAACGGGTCTGGAAGACATGTGGCGATTCAAGCTGAAACCGGGCGTGACCGAGATTGAGTTTGACGAACCAGGCTGGCGCTTGGGATATGCCAAGGATGCGCAGAACTCGTACGCGATTTTCAGCGCCATGAAGCGGGAAGGGAAAATTCCGGAGCAAACCCGTTTCCAGGTCTCGCTGCCCTCTGTGAACAGTGTCTGTAACCCCAATATTCTGGGCAATGACGAAGCGCAGCTGGCCATCGTGCGCGCGGGTTTCGAAAAGGCGATGGCCGCTGAAGCGCGCAAGATCTGCGAGATTATTCCGAACGAAGAGCTGGCGATACAGTACGACTGCTCCTTCGAAGTAACCGACGTAAACGGAGGTCTGGAACTGGTGACGGGCACACCCCTTGAGCGTAACCTGGGTCAGTTTGAGGCGCTGACCGAGGCGGTCGCTGACGATGTACAGCTGGGTTTTCATCTCTGTTTTGGCACATTTGGCGGATGGCCCCGGTTCGCGCCAGAGTCTCTCGGTCCGACGGTCGAGCTTGCTAACGGCATCAAGCAGGCGACCGGGAGATCCATAGATTGGATCCATATACCTGCGCTCGATACTGAGGACGAGGGGTTTTATGCGTCGTTGGCCGATCTGGCGCTTGGTCATACGCGCGTTTACCTGGGGCTGGTGCACACAATGGAGACGTTCGAAGCACGTTATCGGGTAGCCAGAAAATTCTTGCCTGACTTTGGACTGGGTGCGTACTGCGGCATGGGACGCCTGGAACCGGAAGCGGTACCAGGAAGTTTCAAGGATCACGTGAAGGCAGTTGAGATTGCTCGGCGGGTGTCTGCAGAGTAGCGCTATGGCGAAGCTGACCCGTTTCGTATATCCCATCTTCGAAGTCAGCGACATGGAAATGGGCAGACCTTTGCCCAACAGATGTATGCCCTGCCCATTCAGCAGATTGTTAGGCGGCCTGATGCGCTCTATGCTGGTTCTTTTCTTGACGGTACCGCTCATCACACAGGCCAGCAAAGCGCCTTCATTGCAGCTCGTAGCTGAGACAGATTCGACTGCGGTAGCTGCCCACGTTGCAAAAGCAAAGGAAGTCGCGGGGGATAAATTCGCCTTTCTTGCGAACGGGTTTCTATGTAAGCCTGCTGCAAACGCGATCCCCCACGCGATACGAACGATTCCGGGTTTCCTTGACCCTGAGGCACCGGGTGTTGAGCCGTTTAAGGCATTCGACAATCTCTACTACGCAGGTCTCTATGCCATAGGCACCTGGATTCTCGACACCGATGACGGCCTTATTGTTTTTGATGCGTTGAATAACGAGGGTGAAGTTCGTAGCGTACTGCTGCCAGACATGGCTGAAATGGGCCTCAACCCGCAGGATATGAAGTACGTGGTGATTACCCACGGTCATTTTGATCACTACGGTGGTGCTGACTTTCTTAAAAGTGAGTTCGGGCCTCGTGTTGCGATGTCGGGACCGGACTGGAATTATCTGCCGAACGACATAGCCCTGCCTTACGCGCGGCTGAAAGGCTATCCCGCCGTAACCCAACCCAAACGCGATCTGATTATCGAAGAGGGTCAGACCATTGTCATGGGTAATGCCAGCGTGAAGTTTATTGTTACTCCCGGCCATACCCCGGGCACCTTGTCCTCGATTATCACCGTCAGGGATGGTGGCAAGGAGCGTAAAGTCGGTATGTGGGGCGGGCAGGCGTTACCCAGGGGAGCCGTTGAACTGGCGCAGATGCATGAATCACTGCATAAATTCTGGGATGAAGCCAGAGCGGAAGGGGTTGAAGCCCTGATCAGTACGCATGCGTGGGTAGTCGGCAATTTCGAACTTCGTAAGCGGAGCAGAGGTGTTGCGCAAAATCCGCTGATGATCGGCAGAGAGGGTGTAGATCAGGTGCTCGGTACTTATGACCAGTGCATCAAGGCCGAGTTTGCGCGCATGCAGGCCAAGCAGATTCGCCCGAGGCACTGAGACTGCCGGGGCATAGGCCGAATAACCGCCGGAAACGTGGGGATCTGAGAATAAGGCGGTGATGATTTAGCTGGAGGATGGTGGCGATGACGTCGGGATCTTCTATATCGATTGCAAATACCCGTTTCAGGTGCTGCATCCACGTCATCGGTACAAACACAAGCATCCTCGCCATTTCACCAACGAATTCAACAGTGGTGTTCCGGGTATTGATCTCGGGGTGGACCCAGGCGACATAGATTGGCCAAGCGAGAAACAGCCACGCGATGTGACTGTATGCGGAATTCTGGATCCGACTCTTTTTTTCACTGCCTAACGCCTCACTGAAGGGCGCAGGAAGGTGGACGAATAGGAACTATTGATGCTGTATTTGCCAAGGATTGTAAGTATCTGGCGTCGACTTCATCAAGAATTACGAGTTGCGATCGCATCTGCGCAGCACAATACAAGTACCCACCTTGCGACTGAATACCATCACCGCCTACTCACCTGCCAAACGCGCAGACCGGTCTGAGCATCTTAAGCACCTGCCACCCGCCCTGGCACGGATCTGGTCCGAATCCGCAGAATATTTTGCCAATCAGCCATCCCCTCTCGGCAACCAGATGTCAGCGTGGGGTCTTGCCCTTACCCGAGCGATGCTTGAGGAAGGGGTCCCCATCTGTGCTGGTACTGACACACCCATCGGCCTGGCCATTCCCGGCTACAGCGCCCAGCAAAGTTCTTTGGCCTCGAGCATAAAATGGGACAGATCCAGCCTGGCATGGAAGCTTACCTGGTCCTGCTGAGGGCAGAACCATTCCATAGATCCCTAATTTAGGGGATATGCGGCACCTGCCAGAGACTTTAGCCTTGCCGCTAAATCCAAGAAGGATCACCTATGCGAGCTCTGGCAATTTTATCTACGAGTCTACTGACAGTGTTACTGACTTCGCCGTCTGTCCACGGTGCGAATGAATGTCGCATCAGGTACGCCTATGAAATGGGTTCAGGTGAAGGCCTGAAGACATTTACTGACTACAAATACATCAACCTGGGCAACGCCATCAACATTGACCAATCCAGAATCAAGTGGGTGCAAAACCTGCGCAACCCGCATGTCGAATTTGAGTTCGATGACACCTTTGGTGTCACAGATATGACCCTGGGAAAGAATCAACGTAATCCAATTGGCATGGATTTTATAAACAAACCCACCCTGTTAAAGGCTATCTGCCTGACGCCACAGGAAGAAACTGCCTGGGTTTCAAGCCAGGCGGCGGCACAGGCGAGCATTCGCAAACTCCCCGGCCGGGTGTCCCGCAAAGCAGACCGTGCAGCCGCTGCGGCGTTCGACCGGGGTGGCGCCATGATCGGTGCAACACCCAACATCCAGGTTGTTAGCGACGGTTATTCTGTGAACGAAGCCCCGGCAAACCCAGTACTCCCCCCCCCCAGCGCAAACCGCTTAAATGGGGCTTGAACCGGATCACCATTGCCGGCAATCATCTGGGCGGCATCACACGCATCACCGGGCTACATGAGAAAGCCAGCTCGCGCATCGTACGCCGGGCGCCCACCTACCTGCACGTGGAGATACGTATTCCTCCTCGGGAAGTCGCAATGCATTCCACAGGAACCGCAAGGCTGGTCGCAGGACGCACAAACACGGACGCAACTTTTGGCTGGACCGTAACGGGTAAACGCCAGGCAGCGGCAGCGGATCTCTATCCCATCGGCGCCACAGATGTAGCGCCCTATATCATTTACTCAGGGGGCTCTAACGAGCGCACGGCCAGTCTCAGCGGCCAAAACCGCACCTTCCGAAGGATCGATCCTGTAGGTTTGTGCGAGGGTTTCCCACCACCACCAAGAACAATTTATTCTAGCCAACCCGCAGAGGCGATACCGCTCCAGGAATTACCCGACTACCGCTGGGGAGTCGGCGTGAGAAACCAGGATGTAGAAGCACATGATCTGGACGGGCCAATCGAAGTAGAGCTGCGGCGGGGGGACGGGGCAATCATTGACAGCCGCAGGCTGCGCAGCTTGCAACTCGGCGGCCGAGAGATGTTCACCACGGCACGCGAGCGGTCTATTCAGCTCTACCGCATTGCCGGTGACAACCGCAACTGCTGGACACTGGATCACCCCAGCACCGCAGATAACACAACGACTGTGAGGGTGGATACGACGGATGTCGTGCGCGAGTCTGACGAAACCGACAATGAGGGTTTCTACCGCTAACCTAAGCAGGAGTTTTACATGCACAAGCAAACAAATCTCATAGGCGTGCCTTCCCGGATACTCGCAAGGATACTGGCTATGATACTTACCATGACCTCCTGTCTAGGAAGCTTCGCCGACGAAAAGAAAGTCGATACCCGTCATGTACCCCGTCAGCACTAGATGGACACTTGGCCCTGATTGAATAAGAGACACTTTTTGCTCATCGTTAACCTACTGAGGATTGATGATGACAAAAAGAAAACCCAACAATGGCAGTGCTGAGAAAACGGTAAGGGACATCCGTCGAGCTGGTGCAGGTTTTCACACCTTTTCCTTGCGTCTTCCGACGCCAGAACCGTCCCAGGAACCATGAACAGAATCCCCAGCAGGGCACCCGTCAGCGCCTTTACGCCTCGCCTCTCGACCTCCCCGTTTTCGGGCATCATCCGGCGTTCGGCCCACGCAGCCAATACCCGCCACACTTTTCGCGGAAGAAATAATTGAGTTCAGCATGGTTGCTCAAAACGCACAGTTTGAGCTTCGCTCAGAAGATTTTGGAGAAGACTTTCTGATTCAGGTGGGTTTACCCTCCAGCTACGGTAGTGGTGACAAGCGCTATCCACTGGTCTACATGCTGGACAACCTCCCCGCATTGCTGCTGAAAACGGATTTCAAAGGTCAGCGGGTGTACATCTTGCCGGGTGAGCGGGAACTCAGCCACAGCTTTTACGGCGTGCTGGGCCGCAACTACGTAAGAATGGCGGAGATCTTTGGAGCGAACCCCGGCAAGAACCTCACGGCGAAAAGCCGGGTATTTTCGGGCACCAC
>CAYMUT010000054.1:0-21293 GCA_964393625.1 uncultured Pseudomonadales bacterium | reverse complement strand
AGCAGGTCAGCAATCTGCGCGACGTTTACTTCGACAAGACCGGCACTCTGACCAATCCTGAAGCATGTGTCGTAAAGCGCAGCATCGTAGGTGATTACACGGATCAGCAGTGCTGGGATTACGCATGCAGCCTGCAGGCTCATTCCGCACATCCGCTGGCCCGGGCATTTGCAACGACTCAACCCCAATCCGCCCGGCATGTGCAACTGCACACCGGCAAAGGTCTACGTGGTGAACTCCACGGTCACGAAGTTCGCATCGGCAGCGCACAGTTCTGCGGCTTCGTCTCAGCGGATCCGCAATCCGATCAGGCAGATGGCAAATCCGTCTACCTGGCGATAGACAATGTACCGGCTGCGGTTTACACGGTGGCCAGCGACGTGCGCGCGGACGCTGCCAGCACCGTAGCTGCACTGAAGGACAGCGGCCTAAGCGTGCACATGCTCAGCGGTGACAACGACGCAAATTGTGCGCCCCTGGCGGCACAGCTCGACGTTCATTACCACGCCAGCGCCACTCCGGAGTCCAAACCGCGGGTACTGGCTGGTGATTCTGACAAATCCAGTGTGCTTTACGTCGGCGACGGCGTTAACGACCTGCCGGCCCTCGCGGGTGCAGGTATTTCCGCCACCACCGTGGAAACCGCCGACCTGGTGAAATCCAAAGCAGACGTCCTGCTGCTGCGCAAAGGCCTGAGCGGCCTGATCGGTTTCGTGCGTGTGGGTCGCAGGAGCCGCACGATCATGAGTGAGAACCTGTTGTGGGCGCTGGCCTACAATCTGCTCGCCATTCCTCTGGCGGCCATGGGCTACGTTCCACCCTGGGGCGCGGCACTGGGCATGTCGGCCAGTTCTCTATTGGTCATGCTCAACTCCACCCGCCTGTTGCGGGTGGCGGTGGAGGACTAAGGCATGACTATTCTCACCCTGCTCATTCCCGTATCGATTGTGCTGATCGGCGTCGCCGTTTGGGCATTCATATGGGCGGTCAACCACCGCCAATTCGATGACCTGGATAAACAGGCCGTAGACATACTGTCTGACGAGCACCCAAAGGAGTAAGACCATGAGTACAACAATAAACGCCATCCAGATGATGTTCGCGCCACGCCGCGCGTGGTCGTCCATCGCCGAGGAAGCACCGGGGGCGGCCAGAGTGCTGCTGACCCACACGATTCCGTTCGCAGTCATTCCGGCGTTTTGCTGGTATGTCGGTGTCACCCGTTACGGCTGGGACGTAGCCGGTGAAACCATCCGCCTTACCCCGGAAAGCGCGCTGCCGATGTGCGTAATGTTTTTCTTTGCCTGTGTGCTGGGCGTGGTCTTCCTGGGGATGATGGTGCAGTGGATGTCACAGACCTATGGAGACAAAGCGACCCTGTCCCAGGGCATTACCCTGATTTCCTATACCGCCACGCCGTTCTTCATCGCCGGCTTGCTGGGTCTGTACCCCATTCTGTGGCTCGACATCACCCTCGGAATCGCCGTAGCATGCTACTGCATCTACCTGCTGTACAATGGCGTGGCACCGGTCATGCACGTAGTTCAGGAACGTGGTTTCCTGTATGCCAGCGCGGTATTTGCCATAGCGCTGGTTTCCTTTGTGGGACTGCTGACGGTAACGGTGCTTTTGTGGGATTTCGGCCCCTCACCTGAATACACTTACTGATACAAATTACAGGGGCCCAACAACAGGAGGGTATCGAATGTCCGCGAATGGTTGGGAAGTCTTCAACGTTGAAGACCTGAAAGCAGACACGGGGAATGAGGCGGTAAGCTACACCGAATTCCTCAACGTGCCGGGTATGCACTGCGGGGTTTATCGCCTCGCCGCCGGATCGAAGGACATGCAGACCCCTCATGACGAAGACGAAGTGTATTACGTGGTCGAAGGCAGAGCCCAGCTTCGCGTGGCCGGTGAAACCACCGATGTGGGGCCCGGCTCGGTTTTGTACGTAAGGGCCAGCGAAGAACACGCCTTCTTCGAAATCAGCGAAGACATGCTGCTGCTGGTGTTTTTTTCCCGCGGAAATTAGCCCCGCGACAACTTAAGGCTCCGCGGTGGGCTGCAGATCACGCAGTTTGAAGACCCAGGTGTCCACGGCCACGCCATGCAGAATGCTCGCAGCCTTGGAACCGAGAATCCTCTGCCAGCCGGAGCGGCCATGAGAGCCAACCATACAGGCATCGAACTGCCCTTCACTCAACAGCGCATGCACCTCGTGAGCAACCCGTCCATAGCGAACATGCTGAGCAGATGCTGCTATACCATAAGGCAAGCATAATGCGTCAAGCCGGCGCGCCGCATCGGCCATGGCCTGGTCGTACATCTGCTGATACATCTGCCCGGTCATGGTCGGGTCAACGCTGTATGCGACCGAGGGCGGGTCTACCACGTGAACGACCTCTAACTGATCATCCGCGCCGCACACTCCCGAGGCCCGGTCCAGAACCGCTTTGGCCGGTGCATCTGCCAGCTCGATCGCTACTAGATATTTCATTGCCCTGGTCCCAATCTGGTCACAAGCTGCATTGTACCCATTCAAGCCGGCCACTTTCATCCAGCAAAGCGGCCAACATCCCGCTGATAAGGGCGATGCATCATGGTTGAGCACAATGTTCAGCAAAACGCCCTGCAGCGCAGTCTGAACCTGACCCAGATGGTGCTGTACGGTCTGGGCACCACCGTAGGCGCCGGCATTTATGCACTCATTGGCGAGATCGCGGGAATCGCAGGACATTGGGCGCCCTGGTCTTTTCTGCTGGCCGCCGCTCTGGCGGCATTTACTGCCTTGTCGTTCGCCGAGCTCAGCGCCCGCTACCCGAAAGCGGCCGGCGCTGCACTATACGTGCAGAATGGCTTCGACTCCGAGCGGCTCGCGCTGGTCGTGGGCATACTGGTCATTGTGGCGGGCACGGTATCTTCGGCTGCGCTGCTGAATGGCTTTGTCGGCTATCTGCAGGAGTTTATCGCTTTGCCCCGCACAGCCGTGATCTTCATGGCTGTGATACTGCTGGGCCTGATCGCCTTGTGGGGAATTGCAGAATCTGTCTGGATCGCCGGGCTGATCAGCGTGATCGAGGTTGCCGGTCTGATCTGGATCACCAGTCTGTCGGCCACGGCTATCGACGTCGGCCAGGTCAACGTCGACCTGCTGATTCCAGACTTCAGCCTGCACAGCTTTTCGCTGATCGCCGGCGGTGCAGTGCTCGCGTTCTACGCCTATATCGGTTTTGAAGACATGGTTGAAGTTGCCGAGGAAGTCCAAGATGTTACGCGCACGCTGCCCCGGGCGATTCTGCTGACCCTGGGATTGTCCAGTCTGATCTACGTGGTACTGGTGACCAGCACCATGCTGGCGACCGGCCCCGAACTGCTGGCGGCGTCCAGCGCGCCGCTGGCGGACGTTTACCGAAGTCTCACCGGCAATGACCCGATCACGATTTCGCTCATCGGGCTGTTTGCGATCATCAACGGGGCGCTGATTCAGATCATCATGGCATCGAGGGTTCTTTACGGGCTTGCCAGCCGCGGCCAGATTCCACAGTTGTTTGCGCGGGTCAACGGGCGCACGCGCACACCCGTGATCGCAACCGTTACTGCTGCGATCATCACACTGCTGCTGGCGTTGAGCGGGTCACTGGCCCTGCTTGCCGAGATGACGGCTGTGACCATGCTCTGCATATTTGCGCTGGTGAACCTGGCGCTGTACAGATTGACCCGCACACAGGCCCGCATCCGGGCGTTCCTCGCCATGACCGGCGCCGCAGTATGCGCAGCTTTCGCGCTGCGTTCCGCAATTCTGTGGATCATTTAGACCATCGACTATGAATCAAACAAGCTACATATCTGTTCTGCGACACCCGGCAGCGGCCATGACGCTGTTGCTGGCGATCTGCGCCCTGGCAGCCGTATTTGCTACCCGCCTTACCTTTGACGCAGGTTCTGAAACCCTGGTGGTCGAAGGTGACCCGGAGTTCGCAGAGTACATTGCGCTGGGGCAGCGTTTTCCCAGTGACGATTATCTTTTCGTAACGGTCACGCCCCGGCCGCCGTTGTTTGAGCCGGGCAATCTGCAACTCATCCAGGAGCTCCAGCAGGCCATCGACAAGCTGCCCGGCGTACTGCGAACCCTGAGCATAGCTACCGTTCCCATATTACGCAGCGACGGCACGACTTCCCTGAACGCACAGCCTGAGCTGTTAAAGGATGCCGAGGAGTACTTCCGCGGCAATCGAATGTTTGCCGGACAGCTGGTGAGCGAAGACGGTAACAGTGCGGCGATACAGACGATTCTGCAGTCAGCCTCAGAGGGTTTCACTCAGCAAGATCGCGCTCAACTTATCGCGAAACTGCGCGCATTGCGCGAGGACTTTGCTGATCATGCAGAGCTGGAGTTCGCCGGCGTGCCACTTATTGCCCACGACATGATGGCTTACCTGCGCGCCGACGTCCGCAACTTTGGTGTCGCCGCAGCCCTGGTGATCGGCGCGGCGCTGTTCATCTTCTTTCGACGGTTGCGCTGGGTGGTGCTGTGCGCCAGCAACGCAACCCTGGCGATCGTTCTGGTGGTGGGCCTGCTCGGCGCGCTTGGTACGCCAATCAGCGTCGTCAGCGGCAACTTCATTTCATTGCTGGCAATCATCAGCATCTCGCTCACCATTCATCTGGTGGTGCGCTTCCGCGAGCTCATGCGCAACCAACCCGAACAGGAACACTTCGAACGGGTACGGGAAACCATGTACTCCAAGTTCGCGCCGTGCTTCTACACCGCCGCCACCACCATCGTCGCATTCACCAGTCTGCTGACCTCAGGGATTCCTCCGGTGGAAGACTTTGGCTGGATGATGGCGGTGGGTGTGGTCTGCGCATTCGCAGTGACCTACGTGTTTTTCCCCTGCATATTGCTGCTGCTGGGCCCGGGCAAACCCAGCAAAACCCTACACAAGCCCATGCGACTGAGTATATGGCTGGGAGACCAGGCGCGACGCTTCCACGGGCGCATCGCGCTGGGCGCACTCGGCATTACCTTGCTGGCCGGCGCAGGTATCGCCCAGCTCAGCCTCAACAGTCACTTCAGTCAGTACTTCAAACCCGACAGTGACATACGCCGTGGGCTGGAGTTTGTCGACGCACAGTTTGGCGGCGTACTGCCGCTTGACGTCGTCGTGTCGTACGCACCCTTCGAAGCAGCAGAGCTGAGCGAAGACGATGATTTTTTCTTCGACGAAAGCGACAGTGGGACAGCGGAATTTCCGCAAAGCGCCTGGTTCACCTCAAGCAAGGTTTCCCAGCTTCAGCGGCTCACTGATTATCTGACCGGCAGGAGCGATGTCGGTAGCGCAATCTCCTTTGCCCAGCTCGCCGAACTGGCCGCCAATCTCAATGAAAACAAAGCCCTGGATGACGTGCAGCTTGCGCTGATGGTGACCCTGCTGGGAGAAGGCAGAGAAAGCCTGTTGGGACCTTACGCCAACCCGGAAACTGGAGAAATGCGCATTACCGTGCGTATGCGCGAGCAGGCGGCTACTGCCGAATATCAGACGGTGGTGACCGAACTTGAGCAGTTTGCTGAAGAGTCGTTGAATATCACCCCGGACCGGGTCGCCACCACCGGCATGTTCGTACTGTTCGGGCAATCCATCCGCCAGCTCTACGAGTCCCAACGCGACACCCTGATCTATGTGGTGATCGCCACCCTGATCATGTTCGTCGTTCTGTTGCGTTCGGTTTCCCTGGGACTGGTCGCCTTGTCGGTCAACCTACTGGCCGCGGCCTGTGTGCTGGCCTATATGGGTTACGCCGGCATCCCCATGGATATGATGACGATAACCATCGCGGCCATCACCATTGGTATCGGCGTCGATGACGCATTCCACTATCTGCACCGATATCGCGAGGAACGCTCCCGTGGGCAGGCTCCGGGGGAAGCTGTCACGGCGGTGCATGCCAGCATCGGCCGGGCGATTTATTTCACCTCGGTTACGGTCATCGCCGGGTTTTCGTTGCTGGCGCTGTCAAACTTCGTGCCGACCATCTACTTCGGCATGTTGACAGCGATGGCCATGGCGATTGCGCTGCTGGCCAATCTGCTGTTGCTGCCGGCCCTGCTGCTGTTGCTGGAGAAGTGGCCGACTACTTCGGCTGCAGCGGACAGGTGCTGAAGCCGAACACCTTGTACAACGGACAGAACCCCTACAAACCGGTCAACAGCCGCACAAGCCCCACCAGGCCCCACATCGTCTGAGGTCCCACCACTGCGAGACTCAGTAGCGCCAGTCCCACAACTGCCCTGATAACTCGATCCGCGGTTGATTTGAGTCACATCTTGCAACGCTTCACGATGCCCGCTTCGGCATGATCAACCCACGAACGTCCGACTCGGCTAACGCTTCTGCGGGACCGAAGCGGTAGAGCACGACTTCCTTACCCCCTGGTGATCTCGAGCACACACGTATGGACCCATCGAACACAAGGAAGCAAAGATCGCATTGCTGGCCCAGGCGCAAAAGACATCACCTGGGTGAAACGCGGCGCGATTACCCGGCACGAAGTAGATAGACAGCAAATCAGCCATTTTCGCGGTCCCTTTTCCTGGATCTGTGATGACGATAGTTACATGGAAGCTTGACATACTCAATAAAAGGGATTATTTTCCCTTTTGTGTTAGGGATATTTTTCCCTTATCCTTAAATGAACCCGAGGTATACGATATGAACACTAAAACGATTCTCGCCAGCTTGCTGGCTGCTTCAATGACCGCCTGCGGCGGTGGTGGCGGAGGCGGCGGCAACGCCAGCGCCCCACCAACCGGCAGTGCACCGCCGGCCCCGCAGCCATCGGGCATTACCGCATCTGGTGTGATCACGGGCTTCAGCAGCGTGTTCGTAAACGGCGCGCGCTACGAGGTCGAAGGCGACACCGTTGTTTCAGTAGAAGACGAGCAGGATGTTTCCGGCGATGACAGCATTCTGCGCGTAGGGATGAAGGTGCGGGTCGAAGCCACCGAAGAGGACAGTGTCAGAACCGCATCCCGCATCGAATATGACGACGATCTCAAGGGCCCGGCCCGCAACGTAACTCCCAATGCAACAGACCCGGCCACCGGCACACTGACGGTACTGCGCCAGAGCGTGATCGTCGATGCCAACACGGTGTTCGATGATGATGTTGGCGATAACAACGGCGACGGCAGCATCGACATACGAGACCTGACCCTGGCATCTGGAGAGGTCGTGGTGGAAGTAAGCGGGCTGCCGGTTGAGGATGGCTTCCTCGCCACCCGCATCGACCGCGACAACGCCACCGGCGTACCCGGTGTCGACGATGACGAATACGAGATCAAAGGTTTCGTCGACAGTGTTGCCGCAGACGGGTCGTCCTTCACCATCAACGGCGCAACTTTTCTGGTCACTGAAGGCGCTGGCGGCACCATCTTCGACGATGGTCTGAGTGCCGATGGCTCTCTGGTGGGCATATTCGTAGAGGTGGAAGCCGATGAAGACACCAATGGAGATCTGCTTGCAGTTAGCGTGGAACGCGAAGATCAAATCGGTGACACCGACAACGATGGCGACTTTGATGACGATGACAGGGAAGGCCGGTTCGAAATCAAGAGCATTCTCACCAGCGTCGACACGACCACCGACCCGCATACTGTGGTAATCGGCGGTACGACCCTGCGCGTGGCCGATGCCAGCTCGCTCGAAGGCCTGCAGGGCACGCTCATCGAACTCAAGGGCACCTTTGACGAAAACGGCGTGCTGGTCATCGAAGAGGCTCACCCGGAAGTCGAGAACACCGTTCGTACGGAAGATCGCATTGTCAGCGTCGACAACGCCGCAGCCACCTTTACCACACGCCTCGGTCTGATAATCGCCCCGGGGGGCGCCAGCCGTGTAGATGATGATCTGGAAGAAGGTGGCGACCACCTTACTCCCCAGCAGTTCATAGATCGTCTGCAACCCGATAACTTCATCGAAGCACGCGGATTTCCACAGAGTGACGGAACCGTCAGCTGGACCCGTGTTGAACGGGAAGACGAAGATGATCAGGAATGCGAGCTGCGCGGCTCGGTTGAGGCCATCGAAGGCACATCCGCCAGCGATTTCAGCTTCACCATTCTGAGCGTCACCATCGACGTTTCGCAGATCACCAGCGACAACGACTTCGAAGGGGCCAACGGCCTGCCCATCGGACGCCAGGCGTTTTTCGACCAGCTCAGCGTGGGCGACGTCGTCGAGGCCGAAAGTGACGAAGGCGGACTTGGCTGTGAAGACGGGCGATTGACCGCGCAGGAAGTGCAGTTTGAGCTTGAAGACGGCGTTGTGGGTTCAACCCCACCTCCTGCCGACGGTGGAGATGACGGCGGTAATTCGGGTGGAACCGGCGCACAGGAACTGACAGGCACACCGGGTAACGTCGGTGACAACAGCTTCGAACTGGGCGGCACCGTTATCACCGTCACCGGCAGCACGTTGATTGATGATTCCATCATCGAACGAGCCCTGGGACGAGAGTTTAACGGCGACGATCAGCGTTTCGATCAGCTGCCCGCCGGGCTGACACTGCCCGATCTACTGACCGGTGAGTTCGCGATTGTCGTGCGGGCAACCGCAGACAACGTGGCCCTGTCAATTGAGGATCTGTAAGGTCCATGCAACGGTGGGCCGGATTCCGGCCCACCCCGAGCCCAACTGATACTGCTGAGCATGAGCGAAGGACTGAACTCCCCCCTGTTACGCGCCGCCCGCCGCATTCTGCGGCCGGTGGCGCGTATTTTTTTGCGTAACGGAATCACCGCGGTGGCGTTTCAGGAGCTGGCCCGAAAGGTCTTTGTGGACGTGGCCTACGACGAATTCGGCATCGAAGGAAAACCCCAGACCCTCGCCCGAGTCTCGGTGATCACAGGCTTGAATCGCAAAGAAGTCGCGCGCCTGCACAAACTCGCAGCCATTGACGAAGAAGACCGCACCTGGTGGAACCGGGCCGGGACGGTTCTCGCGGGCTGGACAGCCGACAGCAATTTCCATACTTCCGCCGGATTTCCGTTAGACTTGCCGTTCAGCGGCCCGAGCCCGAACTTCAGTGAACTGGTAAAGAAATTCAGCGGCGACATGTATCCCCGCTCGATCGCCGATGAACTGCTGCGACTCGGCGCCATCGAGGAAGTCGACGGTCGCCTGCGCATGTCCAACAAAGGGTATGCCCCCGATGCCGATCCTGCCGCCATGGTCGACATTCTTGGAATGGATACCGCCGAACTGGTGGAAACCATCGATCACAACATACAGGCAGAAGCCGACGACAAGCTCCTGCAAGCCAAAGTGCTGGCAAACAATCTGCCGGCCGAACACATCGACGCGTTCAATGCATACTCCAAGCGCGTCTGCCACAATGCCATTAACGACATAGCCCACTGGCTCAATCAGCACGACGCCGGCAAGGACGCCAGCGGCACTGACGCCCGCTACAGGGCTGGGGTTGGGATGTTCCAGATCAATACAGTCGAACGTCCCGAGCAGGCACCCGACCACGGAGACGAAAAATGATACGAAGTACAGCGATATTGGCCCTTACCCTCGCCTGCCTCACCGCCTGCGGCGGTGGTGGCGGCGGTGGCGGTGGTGGTGCAGGAACAACACCACCTCCCTCAGGTGGTGGTTCTGGCGGTGGAAGCGGCGGTGGAAGCGGCGGCGGGTCCTCAGGAGGCTCCACCGTTGCGGGAGGACTGGTCGGCGGCGCGGCCGGTCTGGTCATTGATACGAGCATTACCGGCGTGAGGCTGGATGTCGCGGTCGGAGGAACCGGGCTATCCGCCGACAAGGTTATCACCGGCGACATACAAGGGTTCGGCAGCGTCATCGCCAACGGCATTACGGCCAATACAGATGGCGCTGAGTTCGACATCGAGGGCCAAACCGGCAGCCAGAGTGACCTGCGTCAGGGCCAGCAGGTCTTGATGCTCAGCGCAGCTGACAACACAGCCAGTCAAGTGCTCTACCGCGCCAACATCAAAGGCCCGGTTACGGCCTACACTCTGACCGACGCCGCACTCGGTCGCTCGCAAATGACCGTGCTCGGCCAGTCGGTAACGACCGATGCGACGACCACATTTGCCAACTTCAATCTCACGACCTTCGATCCCCTGGCAACACCGAGCGAACTGGAAGTGAGCGGCACGTTGGATAGTTCCGGCCAGCTGATCGCAACCTACGTCGAGCTGAAGACCGACCTTACGGAATACAAGGTTACCGGAGAAGTCAGCAGCGCAACCGCCACCACCCTGGCCATCGGCGGTCTCAATGTAGATTTCGCCAGCGCCACCCTGCGCAACTTCGACGGCGCACCGGTCAGCGACGGAGACATCGTTGAGGTCAGCGGCGCACCATCTGATTTTACCGCGCCCGACCAGTTCGATGCAGTGGAAATTGAGAAGCTGCCTCTGCTGCGTCTTGGCAGCAGCGCCGATACTGAGATAGAAGGTTTCATCGACAGCTTCACCGACACCTCCGACTTCACCGTACAGACGACCCTGGTCACAAGCGACGCAAACACCACGTTCACCAATGGCAGCGCCGCCAGCCTGGCATTGGGAGTAAAGGTGCAGGTGCGCGGGAGCGTGGATGCCAACGGCGTCATCGTCGCAGACCATATTACCATTCAACCCACCAACACCCTGCGCGCGGAAGGTAATGTAACGAACATTGTCGATGACACAATTGAAATACTGGGAGTCAGCTTCGAGGTGCGCCCCCTTACCCGCTTCGAGGACGACAGCGATGCTGAGGTGGAGCCGTTTACATTGGGTCAACTGCTTGTCGCCGATGAGGTCGAAATCCGCGGATATCTGGACGGCGCTACGTTGGTTGCCACTCAGGTAGAGCGCGAAAATGAAGAACAGCAAGCCAAACTGCGTGGGATCGTAACCGCACTGGACAGCAGCGCCGGCACCCTGGAAATCAACGGCGTGGCCATCAATACGGATGCATCGTTAACGCAATTCGAAGATGAGAACGAGGCACCCATAAGTTCGGTGGATTTCTTCAATTCTCTCCAGGCCGGTAGCTTTGTGCAGGCCACCTGGGAACTGTTCTCCAGTACCGGCAGCGTGGTCGATGAACTATCGCTGGAGGATGATTGACCGTCGAGCAGTAAACTGTCGGAATGTGGAGCTTACTGTTATACGGCGCGGTACTGGGCCTGTCTGCAGGATTTTCCCCGGGGCCATTACTCACGCTGGTCATCGCCCAGACGCTACAGCATGGTACCCGCGAGGGCCTGCGCATCGCCGCCGCGCCGCTATTCACCGATATTCCGATCATCTGTGTCGGCCTGTTGCTGTTCGCCAGTCTGGGCAAACCGGAATTTCTGCTCGGCATCGTGTCGTTTGCCGGGTGCATCTTCGTGGGCTATCTGGGCATAGCCAGCTTACGCCAGCAACCGGTAGAGCTTGAGCTGAGCCGCGAGGCGCCGCGCTCGTACCTCAAAGGCATTCTCACCAACGCCCTGAACCCCCACCCCTATCTGTTCTGGTTTTCGGTTGGCGTCCCGACCATTCTCAAGGCAGAGAGTCAGTCATCAACACTGGCTGCGATCGCATTCGTTGCAGTGTTCTATGTATGCATCGTGGTGGCTAAGATGGCGCTCGCGGTAGTGGTGGGGCAAACGAGAGATTTCCTGACCGGGGCAAGCTATCTCTGGATCATGCGCTGCCTGGGCATTGCGCTGATCGGCTTTTCGTTAATCCTGCTCTATGACGGCTTAAGCCTCACAGGACTGCTCGAGACGCATCAGGGGGGGAACGTCTCGAACAGTGCCGGCACCGCCTGGGATACTACACCTTCAGGATTATCGCGATCTTCCGGGTAGAGACTGCGTTCAACCCAGCCCCGCCATATCGGTTCGCCTTCGTAGTAGACGTCTGCCGCCAGGAAACCAACGGTACGCATGTCCATGCGGGTGCTGGCGCCCGGGTCTACCCGCTCCCAGCAATCCGCGGCGGTACACGGAGACTCATTAATGGTCAGGGAAACCAGCTCGCGCCGGGTGCGCATCACAAGGGCGACTTCGAAATCGGCATCACCATTGCCTGAGTAACTGAAACCCTTACTTTCAATCTCGGCAATCACCGCATCGACCAGACCGCGTTCCACAATAGGGCTGACATACCCGGTCCGATCATCCAGCTGCATTGCTGTATCGCCCCGCCAGCTGAAGGTTTGTGCATCGGCCAGGAATCCCTCCGGCACAACGCACTGGCTGCCGGTCTGCATCGGCGTGACGCAGGCAGCAACGGATAACAGCAGTGCCACTGTCAGCAACTGGCGCATTATTGGTTCTCCAGGATCAGCTATCTTCACTTCGTCCGGTCCAGTTAACCAAATGGGCCCGGCACCGGTTATTCGCAATTCTACGTATCTGTCTTGCGTTGTTCCCAATTGCCCCGATGACAGGCCTATACTATAAAGGCCCTGTGAACTGTTCTCGGAATCGGCGGCAGAGTCACTGAGCAAATCAAGTTGGAGCGAACCATGAATGTGATTAACAAGGCAATGCAACTGAGCCTGGCTACGCTGTTGGTGAGCGCCTGTGAAACCCGCGAGTTTGTGCTGCCTCCAGGAGACGTCGAACAGGGCAAAGCGGCCTTCGTTGATCTGGGCTGCAACAATTGCCATAGCGTTACCGACCAGATGGAGCACGCCCCCTTCGAGGATGGCGACATACATGTCGAGCTGGGCGGCACCGTGACCCGGGTAAAAACCTACGCAGATCTGGTCACGTCAATCATCAATCCGTCGCACAAGCTCTCCCGCGGTACCAACAAAATGACCATGACGGAAGACGGCCAGTCCCGCATGCCTGTTTACAACGACGTCATGACCGTGCAGCAGCTTGTGGATGTGACAGCATTTCTGGAAGGCACCTATCAGGTGTGGGTGCCGCCCTATAACGTCTACTACTATCCTTGATCAGGCGTATTGCGCGGCACTGCGCCCCGCAGCCCGCTAGGGGTGCACTGCGAGTATATCGCAGACCGCCTTACTCAGGATACGCTCAGCGGAATTGCCCAGGCCAACTGCCTGCTTGACCCGGTGCGCGAATGAACCCACGACCAGCACATCTGCTTTTACTTTGCGGGCGGTCTGGCTTACGACCTGACCGACCTTGCCCACCGGCATGTGGATCCGCGACTTGGGAATGTCGTAGGGTTTCAGCAGCCGCTTGAGTTCCGGTGTGATCTTCTCGATTACGCGCGCCTTTGAAACGGTTTCGCTGACGATATCGAGGTCACGCAAAACCTGAGAGATCTCAACAGCAAATACCACGTGTATCTTGGCGCCGGTGACCTGGGCCATCTCGTGAGCGGCATCCAGCACCCGGCAGTTCAGGTGCCGGTGCTGAGTATCATTGTGGCTAAGATCCAGCGCAGCCACGATGTTGCCGGAAGGTTTGCGCCCACGGCTCTGGGTCAGCAGCAGAGGCGCCTGACAGGTGCGCAACAGCTGCCAGTCGGTAGAAGTGTGTACCAGCGAACCACTCTTGTGCGCAGACTTGACGATGAGGTCCGGCGCGCCTTCCTCTGCTATGGTGTCAACGACCCAGTCGGCGATGTCATCGCTCCAGATGGTGCGCTCGGTGACGTTGGCCCGGTCGGCAATCAGTTCGTGCATCCATGCCTTGCGCTCTTCCACCAGAGCGCGGCGCAGCTTCTTACGTTCACCCGCTTTCAATACGGCCTGATTCTCGCACATTGCATTCCAGCAGAACGCCACCGCGTCAACGCAAGCGCCGGTGTGCTTCTGCAGGTCGAGCGACCGCTTGAACGCACTCTGCTTATGTTTGGGCTTATCCAGAATCGTCATGATCCGGCTGGATGCTGATAGGTTCATATGGCAACTCCCGGTTTTTATTCAGGTTCACGCGTTTAGCATAGCCGCTGCGGCTTTATGCGCCATGCGGGCTGGTCGGCAATGCAGTCTCGGATACTACGTAGTTGGCATCACGCCAGCCACGTAAGGCGTTGATCAAATACCACGCTTCCACTCGAGGTACTTCAGCTACCGGTAATGAACGTTCCACAATGACGCCTTCCCCCACCAGATAACCACGCAGCGTGCCGGGAAGCAAGCCATCATCAACCGGCGGTGTGTAAAGCGCACCATCCAGCCGATACACCACGTTGGCGATATTGCTCTCGGTGACCATGCCACGTTCGTTATGCAGCAGTACCTCATATCCCGGGGGTAAAGGTGCAAGCGCCTCGTCATATATCGAGCGCTGAGTGGTCTTGTGATAGAGCATCGGATTGCTGGAATCTACCTGCAGCACGGCAAGCATCAGCGCCTGTGGCTGGTCGCCGGCGGGGAGCGTGTGATGCTCTATCGCAATTGCACCCGTCTTATCCAGCAGTAAGCGCAGACGTCGAGGTTCATCACCCAGGCTTGGCTTGATCCGCTCGAGCGCTTCGCGAACGCTCTTTTCATCGTATGGATAGGCAAAATAGCGCGCGCTGTTACGCAACCGGTTTAGATGAGCTTCTAGTAGCAAGACACCGTCTCCACCCTGCCAGCGCATGGTTTCTAAGAGAGCGAATTCCTGCCGTTGCACATCCAGGACCCTTCGTTTGGTGCGTAACTCCTGATACTCCTCGTTCACACAGGAATCCCAGACAATTCCACCGCCGACTCCATATTGGGCCGACCCCGTGGCGGTATCGATGCTGGCAGTTCGAATGGCGATGCTGAACTGGGCCTTGCGTTGGGGCTCCACCACGCCAATGGCGCCGGTATAGACTCCCCTGGGTGTCTCCTCCAACTCTCGGATCAGCGCCATGCTGGCCCGCTTAGGGGCCCCGGTAATGGAAGCACCCGGAAACAGCGCTCGAAATATCTCCACGACCGATGCGTTAGTACGCGCCTGCACCGTCGACGTCATCTGCCAGACCGTCGGATACTGCTCCACCTGGAACAGACGCGGCACAGCAACAGAGCCGGGATGCGCGACCCGGCCAAGGTCGTTACGCACCATGTCGGTGATCATCAGATTTTCCGCGCGGTTTTTCTCTGAGCAGGCAAGCCAGCGCGCCTGCGCCTGGTCTTGCTCGGCACTCAAGCCACGATGCGCGGTCCCTTTCATGGGACGACACATCAGTAACTCTCCATCCAGCTCGAAAAACAGCTCCGGAGACGCGGACACGATAGTGTGAGACCCATCCTGCAGGTAAGCGCCAAATGGAGCATCCTCACCAATGCGCGCGAACAGCGCATCTGCATCTACCTGCGCAGCCCACAGCCGGTCGGTGAAGTTCACCTGGTAGACGTTGCCGGCACCAATCTCGTCGTGCAGCGTCGACAAAGTGTTTGCATACTTGTCTAAAGGCGCCGGACCCTGCCAGATGGGCAGCACCGCAGGTATCCGGCCCGGCGGCGCGCAGACTTCCCGTGAGCGATACAGGGTGAAGCTGGCCAGGGGCAGGTGCCCAGCCGGGCGTGTGGGCAGCGCAGTGTCAAAAGCCGGTGCTGCCTCATAACTCACGTACCCGACAGCAAACATCCCACGATCGGTGACATATGCTTCGACCCCTTCGAGCGTGGCGTGCACATTTCTCAGATCACTGGTGCGCAGTGTTTTGACAGGCTCACAATATCGGTACCAGCAATCATGCCGGGGGTCATGCAGCACGGCTGTCGCAACATGGTTGGTCATCGGGTGGAGGACGTTTCAGGGTCTGGGCATGATCGCAGAGTCACCCGGGCGGTACAGTTCATGCGCGCGCCGCCAACTGGCAAAAGCCTGCAGGATGTGCGGCGGGTCGGCATGCAGTTCGGTAAATCCGCCAGTGGTACTGCGGGTGTCGATATAGCAGGCATCTACATTGTCGGCGTGCAGCTCGCATGCCATTTCGAACCCCATATCGAGCATGCGTTGCTTCTCGCCTTCGTAGTCTCGCACCAGAATGCCCACATGATGGAAGCCTTCTTCACCGGAGCCATACATGTCACGATAAATCGATGGCGTATCGTCGTGCTGTTGTACGAACTGAATCATCATGTCGCCGAGGTAGCCGAAGGCATAGCTTACGTCCGCTTCCTGCGACGTGCTGCGATAGCTGAACGCGTCAGTCTTGTGGTGATGAGTGACCACAAAGGGACCTGCCCGATATAAGGCATTCCACTTCTCGCAGGCCTGTTCCACGTCGTTTACGAAGTAAGCCTCCTGGAAAAAATGATAGCGCTCGAGCATAGGCATGGTGCACTCCCGTGCGGACATCGTGGTTTGTCGCGCACGGTACTCGAACGTTCCGGGCTTGCCAACCCGTGGCCATACTACGACACTCAGGTACTGGCAGATTCCGACAGGGGGAAACATGCGCGCAATCCTACTGATCAGCGCACTGATGGCGTCGACAGGTACTATTGCAGCCCCAGACCTCACCGAGCAGCGCTTTGCGACTTTCGAAGCCTATCTCGACGGCCTCGTCAAAGCACAGTTCCGTGATTACAAACTCGCGGGCATGACGTTTTCCATGGTTCACGACGGCCGCCCGGTCATGAGCAAAGGCTTCGGCGTCGCGGATCTGCAGAGCATGCAGCCGGTAAACCCTGATACGCACATGTTCCGGCCAGGGTCTGTGTCGAAGCTGTTCACCTGGACGGCGGTGATGCAGTTGGTGGAACAAGGCAGACTCGATCTTGATGCGGATGTAAGTCAGTACGTCCATCAGTTCGACATTCCCAACAACTTCGACACACCGATGACTCTCAAGCACCTTCTCACCCACACTCCCGGACTGGAGGATGGCGCAGCAGGGTATCTGTTTGGCGACGAAGAGAGCGACCTGGCGCCGCTGCATGAGGTACTGGCCAGGTACAGACCCGACCAGGTCCGCAGGCCCGGCGCCTATTCATCGTATTCCAACTGGGCGACCGCCCTGGCGGGATTGATCGTCGCCAATGTTTCCGGGCAGTCGTTCGAGTCATATGTCACCGATCACATACTGGCGCCGTTGAACATGCGCTACTCGACCTTCGATGAGCCCCTGCCCGAGGACCTGGCGCCCCATATGGCCACGGGGTACTTCGAGAAAGCAGGAGCACTGGAGCCCCTGGGTTTCGAATTCATCAAGAACTTCGGCCCTGCCGGCGCATTGTCCGCCAGCGCCGCGGACATGGCGAGTTTCATGCTGGCGCATCTGAACCAGGGCAGCGCCGGCGACGCGCAGATACTCCAACCCGATACCGTGGCGCAGATGCACAGCAATCTGTTCGGTCACCACCCGGGCCTGGAACACTGGGCTCATGGGTTTTATGAGTACTACCGCAACGGGCAACGCTTCATCGGTCATGGCGGCGATACCATCGCATTCCACTCACAACTCATACTCGATACCAATAACGGCTTTGGCTTCTTCCTCTCGTTTAACGCACCGCAAGGCGCCAGCGCGCGCAAAGCCATTGTCGAAGGTATTGTCGATTACTTCTACCCGGTACCGCCGATGCCCTATCATCCGCAACCGCTGGAAGGAACCGCTGAGCGTATCGCCCAAGTCGTCGGCGACTATCGAATCACCCGGCGTTCCTATACGAAACTGGAAGGCGTGATCGGCCTCGGTGGCGATGTTACCGTGGCGCCTGCCGGTGACGGAGCGATTCTGCTGCCAATTCCCAGTTTCGGCGGCCGCTTCATGGAAACCGAGCCTTATCTGTTTACCAAGCTCGGCTCTCAGGACACCCTGGCCTTCGGCACCAACGATGCCGGGGAAGTGACGCACGCGTTTATCGGCATACTCTCCGCGGAAAAGCTGAGTTTCAGCGAGCGCGCTTCGACCCATCAGATCGTCATCATGCTGGCACTAGTTGCCGCCCTGTTCGTCTGTATCAACGCGGTGCGCAACCGCGGCACTCTGACACCCGGTCCTGCCAGGTTCGCCCGCCGCATGACCATCGCAGCCAGCGCCAGCATCCTCGCCTTCGTGGCGGGCATGGGTGTGGTGATGGCTGATTTCGATATGCAGAAAGCGGTGTTCGACTTTCCACCCGGGGGTATCGGGCTGGTACTGGTATTTCCGTTGCTCACCACCGCGTTTACCATCGCTTCGCTGGGCTGTCTGGTACCAGTGTGGCGCTCGGCAGATTGCAGTGTCTGGGCCCGCCTGCGATACACCTACGTTGTGGCGGTGTTCACGGCCCTGGTCGCAGTATTGCACTACTGGAACCTGTTGGGCTGGAACTATTACTGAGGGTCATCGACAATAACCAAATGAGAATCGCCACCTGGAACATCAACGGCCTGCGGGCACGGCTGGAATTCATCACCCTGTGGCTGGCCGAACGCCAGCCCGACGTGGTCGGCCTGCAGGAGTTGAAGACACCTACCGAAGACTTTCCACATGACTTTTTCGAAGAGCTGGGCTACACGTCTGTGGTACACGGTCAGAAAAGCTGGAATGGCGTGGCCATTCTCAGCAAGCGACCCATGCAACTGCGTCAGAGTGGTCTACCGGGCGAGGAAGAGTGGGGTTCGCGGCTGATTACCGCAGAGATAGAAGGCGCACTGGAGTACACTACTGTTTATTGTCCGAACGGCAAGAACACTGCTCACGCCGACTACCCCAACAAATTGCGCTGGTACGACACGCTCGCCACCCACTGGCGCCAGAGCGATCGCCCGCTGAGGCTGATGGGTGGCGATTTCAACATCGTGCCCGAGGCCATCGACAGCTGGCGGGGAGACGCTGCCGAGGGAGATATTTTTCACACCGTGGACGAGCGCCAGCGGCTGAGCAATCTTATGGACACGGGCCTGGTGGACCTGTGGCGCCAGCACAATCCGGACGAGCCCGCATTCTCCTGGTGGGACTACCGGGGCGGCGCTTTTCACCGCAAGCATGGCCTGCGTATCGACTTTCTGCTCGGCACTCCCGCAACACTGGAGATTACCCGGAACGTCGTCATCGACCGTGACTACCGCAAGAAAAAGGACGGGCTGACCGCCTCCGATCACGCGCCGGTGTTTGCAGACCTGGATCTATAACCTACAATTCACGTGAGCTTTGCTGGATTCAGTGGTAGAGTACGCGCTCCATAAATTGCGCTTCAAATAATTTTCTTATTTTTCAATGAGTTATGTATTTGGAGGTGCCGTTAACCGACCACTTTTGAGACAACCTGATGAAAGACCTGACGCGCTATCGAAACATCGGCATTTTTGCCCACGTGGATGCTGGCAAAACGACCACTACGGAACGCATCCTGAAGCTCACCGGTAAGATCCACAAAATCGGTGAAGTACACGATGGCGCTGCGACCACCGACTTCATGGAGCAGGAGCAGGAGCGCGGCATCACCATTCAGTCTGCTGCAACTTCCTGCGAGTGGGACGATCACCGCTTGAACATCATCGACACTCCCGGCCACGTGGACTTCACCATTGAGGTTTACCGTTCGCTGAAGGTTCTCGATGGCGGCGTCGGCGTATTCTGCGGTTCCGGCGGCGTAGAGCCTCAATCAGAAACCAACTGGCGCTATGCCAACGAATCTGAAGTATCCCGCCTGATTTTCGTCAACAAGCTCGACCGCCTGGGCGCCGACTTCTATCGTGTGGTAGAGCAGATCAAAGACGTGCTCGGTGCGGTACCGCTGGTTATGACGCTACCCATCGGCATCGAAGAAAACTTCGTCGGTGTTGTCGATGTGCTGACCAAGCAAGCGTACGTATGGGACGATTCCGGCCAGCCGGAAAACTACGAGATTCAAGACGTTCCCGAAGACTTGGTCGAGAAGGTCGACGAGTACCACGAAGCGCTGATCGAGACAGCTCTCGAACAGGACGACGACCTGATGGAAGCATATCTGGAGGGCGAAGAACCCTCCGTCGAAGACATCAAGCGTTGTATCCGCAAGGGTACCATCAACCTCGAATTCTTCCCCACCTTCTGTGGTTCCGCGTTCAAGAACAAGGGCATTCAGATTGTGCTGAACGCCGTTGTCGACTACCTGCCCAATCCGACGGAAGTCGAGCCGCAGCCTGAGGTCGACCTGGAAGGTAACGAGACCGGCGGCAAAGCCGAAGTTGATGCGGAAGCACCGCTGCGCGCCCTGGCATTCAAGATTATGGATGACCGCTACGGCGCTCTGACCTTTACCCGCATCTACTCGGGCACTCTGAACAAAGGCGACAACGTCCTGAACACCTACACGGGCAAAACCGAGCGTATCGGCCGTATCGTGGAAATGCACGCCGACTCACGTGAAGAGCTGGACACTGCACAGGCAGGCGACATCGTCGCGCTATTGGGTATGAAGAACACCCAGACCGGTCACACTCTGTGTGATCAGAATAATCCCGCAACCCTGGAGCCGATGGTATTCCCCGATCCCGTAATCTCCGTAGCCATCGCGCCTCGAGACAAGGCCGGGGCTGAGAAAATGGGCATCGCACTGTCGAAGATGATTCAGGAAGATCCGTCGTTCTACGTCGAAACCGACGAGGAATCCGGTGAGACCATCATGAAGGGTATGGGTGAACTGCACCTCGACATCAAGGTAGACATCCTTAAGCGTACCCACGGCATCGACGTAGACGTCGGCAAGCCTCAGGTTGCCTACCGTGAGACCATTACCCAGCGTGTCGAGGACACCTACACTCACAAGAAGCAGACCGGTGGCGCCGGTCAGTTCGCCAAGATCGACTACATCGTCGAACCCGGAGAGCCGAACTCAGGCTACGAGTTCGAGTCGGTGGTTTCCGGTGGCAACGTACCGCGGGAATTCTGGCCGGCGGTCCAGAAAGCCTTTGGCGTTTCTATGGACGAAGGCACCCTGGCCGGCTATCCGTTGCTGGACGTGAAAGTGACCCTGACAGACGGTGGCTATCACCCGGTTGACTCATCGGCCATTGCTTACGAGCTGGCGGCCAAAGCGGCTTATCGCCAGACCATTCCGAAGGCCGGGCCGCAGCTGCTCGAGCCGGTGATGAAGGTAGACGTATTCACCCCGGAAGATCACGTTGGTGATGTGATCGGTGACCTGAACCGCCGCCGCGGCATGATCAAGTCTCAGGAAGCCGGCGCTACCAGCGTGCGCGTCAAGGCAGACTGCCCGCTGGGCGAGATGTTCGGCTACATCGGCGACCTGCGCACCATGACCTCCGGCCGTGGTCAGTTCTCCATGGAATTCTCGCACTACGCGCCCTGTCCGGCCAACGTGTCCGAAGCAGTCATTGCTGAAGCCAAGGAGCGCAAGGCGGCGACATCTTAGGGTAGAACATGGGGTCAGGGCCCTGACTCTGAC
>CAYMUT010000053.1:0-21706 GCA_964393625.1 uncultured Pseudomonadales bacterium | reverse complement strand
ATGGAGATTTCTGCCGGTCAATGGATCGAAAGATTCGCGAGCATTACTCTGCCTTTGACAGGCACCGGGAAACAGGTCAAAAGTAACTTGAAAAACTCACATTATTTAAACCAATATGGGCCGATCTATGGCTAAAAAGCTCAATATGCGATCAAATAGTCACTGCAACTGAAATCTGCCTGGGAGCTGCTTTGGCCACAATCGGAGTCCACTATGCACGAGCAAGTCTGACCGGCGCAGTCAGACAGGGTCTGCCGCACAAAGAACTGCTGAAGCAGGCGGGTATCAATCCCGAGACGTTGAAGTCACCTGGCAATCGAGTCGACGCCGCCGCGATGGCCAGGCTGGTGCAATTGATATGGTCGAGACTACGAGATGAATTCATGGGGTTTACCGCCCGCCCCTGCGCGAACGGTGTTTTCGCGCTGATGTCTGATCAGGTCAAATACAGCGCTAACCTGACTGAGCTGCTCTCCACAGGTTTTCGCTTCTACAACCTGTTTACTGCGGAAATCCAAATGGCAGCAGCTGTCCGAGCAAATTCACTGGAACTGTCGTTTCAGTTTTCGCGGCCCGAGCTCGATGAGGAACACTTTTACCTGGAGTTCTGGATGTCCATCTGGCACCGCTTTGCCAGCTGGTATATCGACGAGCCCATTCGACTGCAGGAAGCTCAGCTCGCTTATCCCGAACCCGAGTACCTCAGTGAACTGAAACTGGTCTTCCCCTGTGACCTGAAATTCAATCAGGCGGAAAACCGGTTGATTTTCCATGAGACCTACGGCAACAAACCCCTGGTAAGAACCGAGGAAGAACTGCAGGCTTTCTTGCGCGATTCACCCCTGGCGCTAATGACGATACCCGGCGGTGATCAGCTTTTCTCCGCGAGGATCAAACGCCGTATGGAGTCTGCGGCAGTAGCCGCCTTTCCTTCCATGCAAAGTATCGCCCGGGAGCTATCCATAACCCCACAAACCCTGAACAACCGATTGAAGAAAGAGAGCGTCAGTTTCCAACACCTCAAAGACGACGTTCTGCGCGACCGGGCGATCCGCCTGCTGCTCGGCGATCAGCACTCCGTAGAGGAGATCGCCTTTCGGCTCGGCTACCGCGAGGCGCGGTCATTTACCCGGGCATTCAAACGCTGGACCGGTTCCTCTCCGACCGGATTCAAGAAAATTCAGAGATCGAGTCTGCCCATTACTCCACAATAACGGAGCAGGCTGAACATGACAGGGTGTTATGGAGCAAGCGGCTCGGTCGCGCAGTTGGTTTGCGCAGCGAGGATCGTCTCCAATCCCTGGTGGCCGTCGGCGAGCGCCAAAGCCTCGCGCATACATTGATTGATCGTGGCCCCCGGAACACCCTGCTGTTGCGTGCGCTGACCCACCTGATCACGTTCGCATACAGACAGTTCGTAGTTGACACAAGCCGGACTCGAGCAGCGGTGCGGCGACGGAAAGTCACACAGCAACTGCGGCGTGCTCGGATCCGTCCAACCCGAGCACCCAACCGCCATCACTGAAACCGCCAGAGCAACGCACCTCATCCTGCGCGCCCTGCACAGCCAAACTCGCGTTCCATCCGGCCACCTCCTCCCGGGAACCCTATCGAACAGCCTGACATACACTCTCTCAAAGCCGGCTTGAATTCAAGTTCTCACATACGTTCTGTGCACCACCAAACCCGTCGTGTCTGAGCACAGCGCAACGACACCCCAGATCATCACCCGTATGCGGTCAGCGAATCCACTGACTCACCCGATTTGCGCCGCTCATTCAGCTCATCCGGATCGAACTCGATACCGATCGGGTTTGCCCGAAACGTATCGCTTTTCACAAACTCGACGGCGTCCCGCATCGACATGGTATCGATCTGCAGTTCCACCTGGTTGTTCATGGGATCCAGGTAATACATGGATAAGGTCGGCCCGTGATTTATGCACCAGTGTGGTCGAATATCCTGCGCCGCCAGCCGGCCGTATGTATCGAACAGGTCATCGAGGTTTTCATAGGTGAACGAAACATGGTGCAGCCCCGCGGAAGCGCCACCCGGCTCATAACTTTCATCCTGGGCAAGCACCACACGATGATGTTCATCGTCGTAGGTCAGGAAACAGAGCATCTCGTTTTCAAAAACCGCCTGCCCCTGCAGCACAGTCTTGTACCATTCGCTGCTGGCTTTGATGTCCCGGGTTTTGAGGGCGATGTGAGCGAGTTTTACAGGTGATGCCATCGGGTTTCTCCGTTGAATTGAAGTTAGTAAGCACGGGCCAGGCTGCGCGCGACAGCCCCCTCGACCTGACCGGTGTCGACCGCACCCTGGCCCCGCCATGCGACGTGGCCATCGGGCCTGACCAATACCGCGCCGGATGCCTCGATACCGAAAAAGCGACGCCAGTCGCCGGATTGATCGATCAAATCGGCACTCGAACCGGGCGCTCCAACCGAGACAACCGCCAGCGGCGCGTCGGTTGATATCGATACCGGCAGGTTATCCGGCGTCACCATCAGCGTAAATTGTGTATCAAAAAGGTCAATGGTGGAAACGGGATACTCCTGCCCCCCACGATCAAGCCAGGCGTGTGGCGCCCGCGCGCCCGGGCGGGCGTTTGCGACATAGGTATAAACCGCATCCTCAACCTCGTGCTCATCTACATAGTGCGGACTGCCATCCGGCGTGACCAGCGGCGAATCCCAGTAGCCGAAGCCGATTTCCTGGCCGAGAAAAATGAAATGAGATGCCTGGGCCGAAATGGCGTCACTACGTATCTGTCGCTGCTGCCGGCCCGCTTCAGTGTCCTGTTCGAGTTGATCTGCATCAAGCACCTCGGCACCGATTCCGGCACCGGTCATGCGGATGTTGTATGCGTTCTCTCTGCTTTTCTCCACGTTGTACACGGCAATGTCTCTACGCTCATCGTCATAGCTGTCAAGCAGAGCATCGCCGGCATGCCCCCGCAGAACATAAGCAAGCTTCCAGGCCAGATTGTGAATTTCCTGCATGCCCGTATTGAAACCGAATCCCCCCGTGGGGATATTCAAGTGCGCCGCATCACCGCCAAAGAACACACGGCCGTCACGCATCTGGTCAATGACCTGGCCGCACAACGCCCAGGAACCGATGCTGAGAATCTGCACATCCAGTTGATCGGTACCAATCGCCTGATAGATTTTCTCCAGGCAGATCTCCTCGGTGAAATCATCGGGTGACTCGCCTTTGGCGGGGAAGTAGCTGAAATTGAAGCACCATTTCTTCCAATCGCCGCCCAGGCCAATGAATACGCCGGCAGCCTCAGGGTTCGCGATCCAGTACAGCGCCTGGTGGCCTTGAGCGTCGAGCAGACACTCAATGTCTGCTTCCAGATATACATTAATCTGATGTCCAAACGCCGGCGGACCGATCAGTTCCCGATGCAGCTCCTTTCTCGTGGGGCTGGCGGCGCCATCGCAGGCAATGGCGTATGCCCCATTGATTCGCAATGACAGCCCACTGTCTCTATCAACGGCCTCCACGGCAACACCCTCTTCATTCTGCCGCAGCCCGGTCTTCTCGGTGTTGAATCTGACGTCGATCAGCTCGTTAGCGTCCGCATGACGTTTGAGAATCTCCTCCAGCACAATCTGCGATGATATCGACAGCGGCGCCGGCGTGGCCGCCATCAGGTTTTCGATATAGCCCGGCGCATCGCGCATTGAGATTTCGCCCAGCTTGTAGCCGGTAAGACTCGTGTAAAAAGACACACCCCCAACAGGACCTGTACTGGCGTATACCTCATCGGCAATACCCAGTTGCCTGAGAATTTCCATTGTGCGGGTATTGAAAGCGGATGCTTTGGGATGGGTTGCGGTAGTCGCATGCTTTTCCAGAACAACCGAACGAACGCCATGACATGCCAGCAACAACGAGGCACACAGGCCAACAGGCCCGCCGCCGATAATCACTACGTCCGTCGCAAGCGTCGAATCAGAACTAGTCATCTTTGATCATCTCCAGGATCAATCGTTTGATGGCAAGTGTCAGCTGCTGATGACTCAGCTGACGCTCGCCTTGATCGTGATTAAGCAGCCAACCCTGGAAAGCCAGCCGAAAAACAGACACCAGCGCTTGCGGGTCGTCACACTCGATAACGCCCTGGTCGATGCCCTTGCGGATCAACGTAACACTGTGCGCATCGATACGTTGAATCACACGACGTGCGTGAGCTCTGAGCCGTACATCGGCAACGTGAGGCTGGTAAATCACCAGGCTCGAAAGCAGAGGATCTTCGGCGACCGCTGAGTTCAGCAGATTCACCCCATGCAGCAAAGCCGCGATCGGATCTTCGATTTCTTCGAGTTGCGCGAGATACCGGCATTCCAACGCGTCGAGCCGTCGTTCGATGGACTGCTTGAGCAGGTCCGTCTTATCTTGAAAGTACTTGTAGATGGTAGAGGTCGATGCCTGCGCTTCTCTTGCAAGAAACTTCATATTGGTACCCTGATAGCCGTGGCGGGCGAACAGCTGTGACGCGGTGTCGAGGATATCGTTACGTTTCATCACCGAACGGCGATTCATACAGGCAGGGCTCCGTGCAGAACAAACTCTAACTTAACCAAAATAATCGAAACAGAGTACCCTTTTCATTTCGATCGACGCCATCGGACCTCTGAGCAGATCCTGCGCCACCAGGCAACCGGTATCCTGAATACACATCTATAGCTAAACTATCCATATAACACTGGGGAGAACTCGCCATCAAATTCGGAATCTTCTTCGAGCTATCCACGCCGCGCCCGTTTACACGAGCCAACGAACTGGCGGTGTATCAAAACGCTTTAGAACAATGCCGCCTCGCCGATGAACTGGGCTTCGACCATGTGTGGGCCGTTGAGCATCACTTCCTGGAGGGCTATTCCCACTGTTCGGCGCCGGAGGTTTTTCTGACCGCGGTAGCCGCCCAGACTCAACGGGTCCGCGTCGGTCATGGCGCAGTGGTTTGCGTACCGGAGATGAACCACCCGATCAGAGTCGCTGAGCGGGCCGCGGCACTGGACCTGATTTCCAACGGCCGACTGGAACTGGGCACCGCAAGGTCTTCCACCTGGACCGAACTGGGCGGTTTCTCGGTCAATCCCGACGACACCAAGATCACCTGGGACGAATTCGTGCGCGCCCTGCCGCGCATGTGGATGGAGGAGGAGTTTTCCTGGGACGGCAAATCATTTTCCATGCCCTCACGCAATGTCCTGCCCAAGCCTGTGCAACAACCTCACCCACCCATGTGGGTCACGGTGACTTCACCCGGCACCGAACTCGACGCCGCGCAGCGCGGCCTGGGTTGCCTTGGTGTATCCGCGGCCGGATATGAAGAACAGGAACGCCGCACCAGGGAATATCACCGCATCATTCAGCAATGCGACCCCGTGGGCGGGCTCGTGAACGATCAGGTGCACACCATGAATTTTCTCTACTGCCATGAAGACTACCGTCAGGCGCGCGATATCGGCGTACCTATGGTCAACGCGTTCAACGTGGCCAATCAGCATCTTTACTGGACGAGGGAGGCCTACCCCACCCGCGCGTATCAGACGCTGGGTAACGCCGGTGCGGCCATGAAAGCAAAAAAACCGCCTGCAGACGACCCGAGCGTAGCGAAAGGGCTGCCGGAAGGTGTTGGCGTAGGCGACCCTGAACACCTGGTGCGCACGATCAAACGCTGGGAGTCTATTGGCGTCACAGGTATCAACTTCCTGCTCAACGCGATGGAGATGATTCCCCAGCAACAGGTGGTCGACAGCATGAAACTGTTCGCGCGTGAAGTCATGCCGCAGTTCCGCTCGGCCGGAGAACGTGACAAGCCGGTATTCACGCCAGCCGCTATAGGAGGCGCCTGATGCTCATTGGCACAGCCGAATTGCAGCCCCTTGCCGACAGCGCACCCCACGTAGCTGAATTTATCGGTAAAGAGATCCGCTTGCACGACGTAACATGCATGCAGTACATCGCCGAAATGCCTAATTCCGCTCGCGAAGCTGCACTGCCGCCCAGCTTGCACCCGACCATTCCGGCTGCTGTGTCGGTTCAGGTTTATGATGTCGGAGATTCACCGTGGGGGGCGTTCCGTTTCGCCAACACGCGCATTTCCTGCCGCAGCGGCGCACGGGCACGGGGCTTTTCAACGGCAACGCTGGTGGATGGTGAGCAGGCCTGTGCGGGACTGCGCACATCTCTCGGCTTCCCCGCCCGGCCCGCCGATATAGCGTTTCGCCACGGTTACGACGGGGTTTCTATCGCCATCGTCAATGAGCATGAAACCGTGTTTGCACTGGAGGCAATCGACCCGGAACCGATGGGCCTCAATGACGTCCAGTACACCGGCACTCTGAATCTCGCCCATACACCAATGGGGCTGCGCCTGATGCAGATCGAAGCGCATACCGAAGCCAGTCAGGTAGATCGCCTTCAGGCACAGCTGCTGGAATTCGACGGGGCAGCGCTTGGCAACCCGCTGTTGGAACCTGTGTATACGGTTTCCGCATCCGTGGCGAAAATCTCCATGAGCTTTCCGCCGGTGCGTTTCGTTTGCAAAGCAGATGAGCTTGCCTTCACCGGCACGGAGGCAGTCGGTTAAGCCAATGAAAACGCTGGAATTCGAAGCTCTTTCGGTCACCAAACACAAATTCGGAGCATCACTGAACTGGCGAGATGGCGAAGTTACATCAACGACGCTGAACCATGATGAGCTCCAGACACTCATCGAATTTCTGCAGGCAAAATCACCCAGCGACCGCCGGGTAGGGTTTCGCGTACCGCTGTTCGACGCAGAGCTGGATGTATCGGTTCAGACATCCAGAGGTACCGTTGCCGCGAAAGCGCTGGATCTGAGCCTAACAGGCATTCTACTGGAAGTTCCCGAACAGACACTGGAGCCGGACAAGCACTGCACGGTGACACTGAGCTTGAACGACCATTCAGTCATTCTCTCAGCAACGCCAATCCGCACGGAAGAAAAACTTGCTGCCATTCATTTCCCGACCACCGTGCGCGGCGGTGAACTCGATCCACCGGACGAACTAGTCAGCATCTACCGCAGCTTGGAGTTGGCCTGGCTGAAAAGCAGACAGGCCGACTGACAGCGGCGTAGCTACCCAGTGCTTCGCGCCATGAACCGCTCATTAACCGCCGGCAAGCATCGCCACCACGATAACGGCCAGCATTACTCTGAATCTGCGAACTTGACCCATGAGAAACGTCAACAACAGTAGCCATCAGCCGTAGTTGAGATCTGCAGAAACGCTGCTCTAGGGCAGTCGGGGCTGCAACACAAATGTGTTCGTAGCGACTGCACCCGGAGCAAGAAGCGCAAAGACCGGGGCTTTGAAGGCGGCCGGTGGCAGATTGAATCCATCCGGAACATTGGATATGGGTTCAACACACACGAAATGCCCGTCCGCGGGCGCATATATCACCAGGTTACTTGCGCAACCCCGGCCAGTGATCCGTATTTCGCTCTGCCGTTCCGGCCAACAAACAACGGCTGAGCCATTCCACCCCTGAAACACGTGGTCGAGCGTCATGTCAGCCACCCTCAAGCCAGACGACAAACTCAGCTCATCCGGCAGCTGCATCTCGCCAATGGTCATGATCTGCTCGTCCAGCAGCCAGATGCCCTGGACACCCGCTTCAATGGTCATCGCGCCAGTCTTGGCAAAGTGTGGATGAAAGCCCAGCCCATAAGGCATTGGCTCATCGGAGCGATTAAGCAATTCGAGGCTCAGCGACAGGTCGCGTCCGTTCAACTCCAACGTCTGTTGCACCTCGTATGCCCAGGGCCATGTGCTACCACCATGCCGGTAGCGCAGCACGGCACGGTGCGAGGCACGCTCGACGACTTCCCACTCGCACTGAAAGCCATGACCGTGAATGGCGTGAACTTCGGGCGGGTTGTTGGCGGGCAGCTTCACACGATGCTTGCCGAAACTGAATCTTCCCCCACGGATGCGGCTGCAGAACGGCACAAGAGGAAAACTTGCCGCCTCTCCCGCTGCCGGACGGACCAGCCAGTGGTGCGCCTCGCCGGATACCAAAGTAACATAACGGCCAACGGCCCCTCCATGGGTACCGATCAGAACCTCAGTATCACCTGACTCAATCGAAAATTCCGGCATAGGGCATTCTGCACGCGACTACTGACAGATTTCCAGACCAATCGGCTGGCGCAAACCGGAATCGCCACTTATGCTTTATTTAGTTCAAATGGATGTGTAGCGCGGAGCGTAAGTATGGCGGTTTCTGATCATGTGAACCTGGAAGAGTTCATGAACGGACTGCGGCGCCGCAATCCCGGAGAAACGGAATTTCATCAGGCTGTGTATGAAGTCGCCTCAAACGTCTTCGACTTCATCGCCGACAAAGAAATCTATCATGAGATGCAGATTCTGCGCCGCATCGCGGAACCTGACCGTGTCATCAGTTTTCGGGTCTGCTGGCAAGACGACAACGGCAACATAAGGGTTAACCGGGGTTACCGGGTTCAGAACAATAACTCCATCGGGCCCTACAAAGGCGGTCTGCGCTTTCACCCGTCTGTCAATCAGAGCATCCTGAAATTCCTCGCCTTCGAACAGACATTCAAAAACAGTCTCACCGGTCTACCCATGGGTGGTGGCAAGGGCGGATCGGACTTCAACCCGAAGGGCAAGTCCGATAACGAAATCATGCGCTTCTGCCAGTCGTTCATGACGGAGTTGCATCGTCACGTCGGCGAAGATACCGACGTTCCGGCCGGCGACATCGGCGTAGGCGGGCGCGAGATCGGCTATCTGTTCGGCCAATGGAAACGCCTGACCAACCGCTTCGCCGGCACGCTGACCGGCAAAGGCATGGAATATGGCGGCAGCCCCATTCGCACGGAAGCCACCGGCTATGGCACCGTCTACATGCTTCAGGACATGATGAAACAGGCCGGCCAGGACGTAGAAGGCAAAACCTGCCTGGTATCGGGCTCGGGCAATGTGGCCCAGTACGCCATTGAAAAGCTCAACCACTTAGGCGGCAAAGCCGTGACCGCATCGGATTCCAGCGGTTATGTCTATGATGCCCAAGGGATCGATGAGGAACGCCTCGCCTTCCTGATGGATCTGAAAAACAACCGTCGCGGTCGCATTGAAGAATACGCAACGGAATTCGGCGCCAGCTTCTTCCCCGGCGAGCGGCCCTGGAGCGTACCAGCGGAGGTTGCCCTGCCCTGTGCGACCCAGAACGAAATCAGCGAAGCAGAAACCAAGACCATGATCGCCAATGGCATCATGGCCGTTTCCGAGGGCGCCAACATGCCTACGGAACAGGAAGGCATTCATCACTTCACCAATGCCAAGGTTCTGTTCGCACCAAGCAAGGCGGCTAACGCAGGCGGCGTGGCCATATCCGGTCTGGAAATGAGCCAGAACAGCGCGCGCATCACCTGGAAAGAACAGGAACTGCAGGATCTGCTGCGCAACATCATGGGTGACATTCACTCGCGTTGCGCGGAATATGGCCACACCGACGACGGTTATATCGACTACGTAAAAGGCGCCAATATCGCCGGCTTCATCAAGGTTGCCGATGCGATGATCGCTTACGGAGTGGTATAGCCGCTCTCAGTCGGTTCAGCTTTCGTTTAGTTTGCGTTAACCCCCGGTTCAGCCACGCAAGGTTAGAGTTGTCTCACCCTCACCAAAGGCAGTGCAGACATGAGTAAAAAACTGGTTCTATTCGGCGCCGTAGCGTCTCTCAGCGCGGTACTGGCTTTACCGGCTCAGGCTCACGTGGCGCACCAAGCTCCAAGCGACGATCTGGCCGTGTGGTTCGACGGCAACCTGCCTAACAGACTGCATAATGTACATCTGCGATATCGCGATGGGGGCTATTACGACTGGTGGAATCGCGGCTACTACCGCGACTACAGACATCCGCATCGTCATAAACATCGCGCGTACAGGAAGTATCGTCGCCACCTGAAACGCCATCATAGACAGGGCTGGGGTCACGGCCCGCACTGGCAAGACCGGTACTGGAAAGAGCGCCGCCATTACCGCAAGCATGATCGTCGCGGCCATCACTATCGTGACCACGATCGACGCGACCGGGATCGTCGCAAAACTCGACACGATGATTGAACCGGCAGCGCCCGGCACCAGGCTTTAGCCACATCAGCCCGCCGTCTTTACGGTGGGCGGCTACCCCTCGACATCAGGTTATACTGGGCGAAAAGCTGCAAGGAGCCTACATGGACCGGCTACTCGATCGTGACTGGGACAAACCCGTGCGCTACCCTGACCCCGCCATCGAAGTGTTGGACAAACGTTTCAGCAACTACATATTGGGCAGCGCAGCGCTGGAGCGCATCTGGACAGGTGGTCGCTGGACCGAAGGCCCGGTTTGGTTCGGCGACACCCGCAGTCTCATCTGGAGCGACATTCCCAACGATCGCATGATGCGATGGTGCGAAGAAACAGGCGCAACCAGCGTATTCCGCACGCCGTCGAACAACGCCAACGGCAACACCCGGGATTGCCAGGGTCGTTTAATCACTTGCGAACACGGCAGCCGGCGCGTTACCCGTACGGAGCACGACGGCACCATCACCGTGCTCATGGACAGTTTCGAAGGCAAGCGCCTCAACGCACCCAACGATGTGGTGACGCACCCGGACGGCGGCATCTGGTTTACCGACCCGGGCTACGGCATTCACTGGAACTACGAAGGTCACAAGGCTGAATTCGAATTGCCCACACGGACCTACCGTCTCGACCCCGACTCGGGGGCCGCCACGGTAGTCGAGGAATTCCTGGAGAAGCCCAATGGTCTGGCGTTCTCGCCGGATTTCAGCCTGCTCTACGTCTCAGACACCGGCGCTTCACACGTGCGCGGACACCCCCGCGCAATCCACGTATTCGAGGTCGTCGACGGCAGCTCCCTGGCCAACCCACGGATGTTCTGCGATTTAAGCAGCGCCGGCCCCGATGGCTTTCGCGTCGACATCGAGGGTAATGTCTGGGCAGCCGCCGCATGGGGTGGCGCCGGATACGACGGCGTGTGGGTTTATGCGCCGGACGGCGAGCGCATCGGGGTGATTCATCTACCCGAAGGCGCATCCAACGTCTGCTTTGGTGGCATAAAGCGCAATCGCCTGTTCATCACCGCCGGTCAGTCTGTGTACTCGCTTTACGTCGAAACCCAGGGCATGCCCTACTGACTTCGACCACCGGCCTAACCCGGCGGCCGGTCGTGCAATACGCCCTGACTGGCGAGCTCTTTGGCCTGGCCGGCATCCAATCCAAGCCAGTCTTCCAGTACCTCGGCGTTGTGTTCACCCAGACGCGGGCAACGCTGCCACTGGGTTGAGTCAAGCCCCTGCATGCGGATCGGGTTACCCGGCATGGGCACGTCAAACTGCTCGTACGTGACGAAATAGTTTCTAGCCCGCACCTGCGAATCCGTGACCATATCCGGCGTCGTGTTGACTGGGCCGGCACTGATGCCCGCGGCCTGCAACAACCCAACGGCTTCATGTTTTTCTCTGGCCATGGTCCATTGTTCGATCGCGGCGTCAATCTGCGCAGCCGCCGCCTGGCGGGCAGACAGATCCAGAGTGGCATCCAGTCCCAGCATATCGCTCAACGCAGTCCACTGCGCATCATCAGCACAAGCCAGCGCCAGCCATTGATCGTCGCCGCGACAGCGGAACATGCCGTGGGGCGCCATCATCGGGTGTCTATTGCCTTCGCAGCGAGGATCACCCCCCAGTTGCCGTTCCAGTAGCCAGGGCCCGCTGAAACAAACCCCTCCTTCGTGCAGAGACATTTCCACACGACAACCGCGGCCGGACTGCCGGCGCCTGCGCAGTGCAGTAAGTACTGCGCCTGCGGCATGAGTGGCGCCAATCGGGTCCATCAACGCCATGGCAGAGTTACGCGGGGATTGCTCGTCATATCCCAGCATGTGTGAGAGACCTGACAACGGTTCCACGGTAGGCCCGAACGCGACTCGATCTCGGTAAGGCCCACTCAAGCCATAGCCGGGCATGCTGACCGCGATGAGCCGCTCATTGGCCGCCTGCAGCGTTGCAAAATCCAGCTCCATGCTGTCCATGACTCGGGCACTGAAATTCTCGATAAGCACGTCAGACACCCTCACCAGATCCAGCAGCAATGCCCGGCCCTCCCGCTGTTTCAGGTCAACGCATAGACTGCGCCGATTCCGGTGCAGCTTGGTGAACAGCGCGTTGGCGTTCCAGGGTTCAGTTCCCGGCGCTCCACCCATCCACCCACCGATGGGTTCAGATGGGAAAACCCGCGGACCGCGTCCGTAGGGAGCCTCTACCTTGACTACTTCCCCACCAAGGTCGGCCATGAAACGGACGGCAAGCGGGCCCGCCCAAACATGGGTGAGATCGAGAATCCGCACGCCCCGCAGTGGACCGCTCACCATTGCACCGCTCCAGCTTCGACTGATTGCTGAGCAGACAGGTCTGGCCGTACTTCGTCTGTCAGAATGTACGGCAGCCCTGGGGATACGAGACTCTCTCCTGCACCGTTGCGTACAGACTCCCAGAAGCCCCGGGCGCGCAGATGCGGATCCTGCAGCACTTCGTCGAAATCCATCACCACACCCACCGGCACCCGACATTGTTCCGCGCGGGCTACCAGCTGCGCTTTAGGCACATCGCACAGGGCGCTAGCGACAATCTCGTGCAGCGCATCGCGGTTCTGCATCCGTAGGTCGTTATTCTCAAAACGTGGATCGAGCAACAGGTCGGGGCGCTCGACAAACACAGTGAATGAATCCCAGAACGCAGGCACCACATTGACGTAAGCCCACCCGTCAGCACAACGAAACAGCTCAGACGGCACCACGAACCAGAAGTCGCTACCGTGGCGTGAACGCTCCTCCCCAACGCAATGCCAGCGAACAGTGGTAAATTGGGACAGACTCATAAGGCTTTCCAGCATGCTCAGATCCACGGAGTTCACCTGCCCGGCAAGACGACATGCATTGGCCCCGGCATACGCCAACGCACCAGTCTGAAACTCAAGATAATGGCCTGGTAGACTCAAGGGCGCCTTATCAGCATCGCCAACCAGGTTGGTATAACCGCCCGCGGCAAGAATCACGTTGGGTGTTGCCTGCCAGTTTCGCTTGGGGCCCGTGCGGCCATACGGCGTTATGGCGACCTTTACCGGCGCGCCCCATTCATCAAACCGCAACTGATCGATTTCGTCAGCACTGTTCGCCGCGCAGATCACCACGTCTGCGCGGGCGGCCAGACGCGCAATCAGGTCAACATCTGCGCTGGCGACCCGCCGCTTGCCCGCGTGGAGAAACAGATCCATGGCGTGGCTCGACGCCCATGCCGGATCGGGGGTCCCATCGTCAAGGCGCACGACGTCCGCACCCGCCCGCACGAACAAACGACCGCAATAGCCGGCGGCATAACCGCCGATTTCCAGAACTCGATCCAAACTCCGCTGCCCCGTGCACTCGACCAAAACATTATATATTGTGGATATTCAAGGGAGACACTGTTGGGGAAACCATGGGTAAAAAAAAGATCGGCATCCAATTGCCGCGGCAGGCACGAAATCAGACCGTGGAAGAGCGCTACGCGCTGGAACTGGAGGCACTGGCACCGGTCGCCGACATAGTTGACGTACCCGCCGACACACCGGAAGAATTCGCCGCCGGAGTAGCGGACGTCGACGCCATCATTACCTCCTGGGGCCTGCGTATCGACCGTCAGGTGATCCAGGCCATGGAAAAGTGCGTGGTCATCGGCGTTGGCAGCGTCGGGGTCGACATGGTGGATATCGAAGCGGCTACCGATGCCGGCATTGTGGTCACCAACGTGCCCGATGTCTTCATCGAGGAAGTCGCTGATCATGCCATGGGCCTGCTGCTGGATATGGCCCGCCGAACGCCCACCATGGTGCGCATGGCCAGACAAGGTGACTGGTACAAAGCCCGGCCGCTGTTATCGAAGATCCCACGCCTGTATGGCCAGACCCTGGGCCTTTACGCTTTCGGCAACGTTGCCCACTGCATGGCGCGCCGGGCCAAGGCGTTCGGCATGCGCGTTATCGCTCATGATCCTTATGTCAGCGAACTGGAGATCACCCGGGAAGGCGTCGAACCCGTCAGTTTCGGCGAGATGCTCGAGCGCAGCGATTACATCTCTATTCACGCACCCCACAACGACGAAACCGAACACGCCTTCAACCCAGACGCATTCGCCCGTATGCAGGACACCGCCGTTATCATAAATACCGCCCGGGGGCCGATCATTGACGAGCATGCCCTGATCGAAGCCCTGAACGCCGGCGGTATCGCCGGCGCAGGCCTGGATGTACTCGAACAGGAGCCACCGGACCTGGACAATCCCCTGTTCAGCATGGAAAACGTCGTGGTAACACCCCACGTGGCCTCGGCCACCACGCGTATGCGGCCGGAAACCCGGCGCCGGGTCGGGCGCGAGGTGGCTCTGGTGTTGCGAGGCAGGTGGCCGATGAGTTGCGTGAACCCAACGGTGTTACCGCGGGTCTCCCTGGAACGCTGGCAACCCTACCCCATGAACCGCGGACCAAACAGGTAAAGATATGTCAGGTGAAGCAACAAGCCGAGAGGGGTTCTGGCAGTCACGCTACACACTGGTGGCCATGTGTTTCGCCGCAGTGTTCGTCTGCTACATCGACCGGGTGAACATCTCTGTGGCGATTCTCCCTATGGCCGAAGAATTCGGCTGGGACGCCACCACCCAGGGCGCCATTCTGTCGTCGTTCTTTGTCGGTTATCTGCTGATGCAGATCGGCGGTGGCTGGTTTGCCGACCGCCTGGGCGGCAAACTGGTTCTCGGGCTCGGCGTACTGATCTGGTCCGCGTTTACCCTGGTCACGCCCATCGCAGCCCTGCTGGGATTGAGTATTCTGCTTGCCGCGCGCATCGGCATGGGGCTCGGTGAGGCTGTCACATTCCCGTCGATACACTCGATGTTCAGCCGCTGGATACCGGTGCAGGAGAAATCCAAAACCGTTGCACTGGTGACCAGCGCGATTCCCGTTGGCACCGTATTCGCCCTGGTGGTCACGCCGATTATCGTACTGCAGATAGGATGGGAGTGGGCGTTTTACCTGTTTGGCGCGGTGGGCATCGTCTGGTACCTGGCATGGCAACGCTGGATCACCGCCCTGCCCAGCGAAAACCCGAACATTTCTCCGCGGGAGCTGGCGCTGATCACCAATAACGCACCCAGCGACGGCTCCAATACCGACGCACCACCGATACGCGAGTTTCTACGCAGCAAAGCCCTATGGGCCATCATCGTTGCCCACTTCTGCAACAACTGGACACTGTACGTGATCCTCTCCTGGTTACCGAAATACGTTAACGAAGGGCTCGGCGTATCTTTCGCCGCGGTGGGCGTGGTCTCTATGCTGCCCCACATTGCCTCATTTCTGTGCCTCAACATCGCGGGTAACATCGCCGACCGACTGATCGCTTCGGGGCTGAATGTTACAAAAGTCCGCAAGCTCATGCAGTGCATCGGATTCGGCGGCCTGGCGATCTGCCTGTTCATGATCGGTTACGTGGAGTCCATGTGGGCGGCCATCGGCATTCTCTGCCTGGGCAAAGTATTTTCTTCGGCAGGCATCGGCGGCTACATGGTGAACCATCTCGATATCGGCCCGCGGCACGCCGGCACGCTGATGGGCATTACCAATACCGCCGGCACCATTCCCGGCATCGTCGGGGTGTATGTCAGTGGTCTGATTCTGGATCTCACCGGCTCATGGGCTCTGGTGTTTCAGGTTACCGCGGGCGTGACGGTGTTTGGCATGATCTTCTATGCACTGTTTGCCAGCGGCGAGAAGGAGTTCGACTGACCTAAGGAACGCCCGGCAATCACCGTCAGCCACCCGGGCCGCTATAAAATGTAGGCGTCTCCCGAGGCTCTCACGGTGACTTCACCTATGGACACACCCCAGGGCTGATTGATGGCATAAACGATCTGCTGCGCCAGATGTTCCGGCGCCAGCACACAATATTCAATGTGCTCGGCGTCGGTGTATTCCGCGGGCAGATCGCCGCTTTGGTAAGCCTGCATCACTTGTCCATAGGCGGCCGCGTTGTGGCCGAGTATCCCGACAACCGCATCAGGGTTGACGACGCCCTGGCCAAGCGCCGTACCCGGAACACCAGTGGGTTTGACAATGGTCACCTTGATCCTGCCCTGAGACTCCATGCGCATGGATTCAGACAGAAAATTGACTGCCGCCTTGCTGGCGCCATAAACACCTGCACCCACCACCGGGAAATTGCCGTAGATCGACGACAGGTTGACGATATGCCCATGGCCCTGTTCCAACATCTGAGCCTGTACCGCAACCATGCCGTACAGAACACCCTTGATGTTGATGTCGATACAGCGCTCCCAGGCAGCGAGCGCCTCTTCATGGTCGGTATAAAACGCCAGCGGCATGATGCCCGCGTTATTGACCATGACGTCTATGGCGCCGAACTTCTCCACAGCAAAGCCGGCAAGCGCGTGCATCTGCTGGGCCAAAGTGACGTCTGCTTTACAGGCCGCGGCAACACCCCCGGCTGCACTAATGCCCGCAACAACCTCATCCAGTCCCGCTGCGTTTACATCTGCGCACACGACCTTGCCGTCGAGCGCCGCGATCTTTTCGCTGACCAGACGGCCAAAGCCACTGGCCGCCCCAGTAACGACCACGACCTTGCCGGCCACATGATCGGCCATACTTCAAGCCTTCTGTTCTTTGCGGAATTCCAGCGGTATCTTTGGATCTGACGCCAGACCTACTAACTGCAGCGTACGGATGAGCCACCAGGTGACGTCGAACTGCCACCACTGCAGACCATGGCGCGCAGAGCTCGGGTAATAGTGATGATTGTTGTGCCAGCCCTCACCAAATCCCAGCACGCCGATGAACACATTGTTGGTGCTCGCATCACCGGTGTCGTATGACTGAGCGCCCCATCGATGACACACCGAGTTCACCATGAAGGTAACATGCCAGGTGAACACGGTGCTGATGAAGAAGCCCCACACCATCATCTGCAATCCAGAGGTGTTGTATGCCTCACCCAGCGCTGCGCCAATGGCGAACAGAATGGCAGGCTGAGCAATCACCAGCCATACGTAATGACGCTGCAGGAATTTGATTTCCGGAAACTTATGCAGATCGCGGGAATTGGCGCCTTTCTCATTAAAAGCAGCGTCGGTCATCATCCAGCCCATGTGCGCCTGCCACATGCCGTGAGTTACGGGTGAATGAATGTCTTCTTCTGTCTCTGTTTCCGCATGATGATGACGATGATGGGCTACCCACCACAGCGGACCACCCTGCACAGCCATACTGCCCATCAGTGCCAGGATGAACTGCACCAGCCGATTCGTCTTGAAAGACCGGTGCGCCAGCAGGCGATGAAAGCCAGCGGTAACGCCAATACCGCGAAACACATACATGAAAATTGCTGCCACCAGTGCAGCAGTGCTAACGCCGGTGTAAAAGGCACTTAGACAGGCAAGGTGAAACGCAGACATGCCGATGGCTACGGTCATTACCTGAGTGCGTGCGCGTGGAGTTTTCAAGGTGGATTCAGCCATAAGTCAGGGTTTGCGCCTCCGGACGCGGGGTCATGTTGCGCGGATACTACCTGCTCTCCCTGCAAATGGCCACGCGGCTGGGTATAGCGGAAACTCGCGCGTTAAGCCTTGCGGGCAAGGCCATGCAGCATGAAAGCGGCGAACTTCGGACCCGGTTCATACCCAGTGGTTTTGCGCGTAATCCTGAATCCACCCTGCTCCAGCAGATCATCCATGCGGCGGGTCAGGTGACAGCCCCCGCCAATGATCTTCCATAGCGGCTCAATGCGGCGTTGCCACTTCACCACGGACGGGTCATCCGCGCGCCCATGTTCAACGAAAATCAGGTTGCCATCGGGCTTGAGCACCCGGCGCATTTCTTCCACCGCGCGATAGGGGTTGGGAATGCTGCACATCGTCCAGGTACAGACGATGGTATCGAACTGGTTGTCCTCGATCGGCAACGACTCACCGGAAATACCCAGCACCTCGACTTTCGGCTTGATCGTCGCGGCCCGCTCACGGGCTTTTTCGGTAAGCTCCGCCGCCGGATCCACGCCTGTAACTGAGCGCACTTCATGCGAATAATGTTCGAGGTTGAGACCGGTTCCGATGCCGAGCTCGAGTACGTCACCGGTTGCCTGGCCGACATATTGACGGCGCAGCGAGGTCATGGGCGGTTGACTGCAGGCGGCTTCGATCAGTTTGGGCAGAACGTATTTTGCATATAGGTTGGCCATTGTTACTCCGACTTTTCCACTACGCGCCTGAATGCGGCGGCGATCATCTGTGCTGACTCTATCGGGCTTTGCTGCGCTGTGTCGAGTTCAAATGGTGTGCGCGCGCCGCACCACCCCGTGAAGGAAGAGGACATGCGTGATACGGGAGTTTACACTGTCGACTCACAAAGCTCCGGCCAGTTCAATCATTCGGGAACCCATGGCCTGGGAAGACAAAGCGCTAAGGAGCACATGGTGGCATATACCGTTGAGCAACTATCCGACATTCAGTGCATTCGCGATTGCGCAGATCGTTATTGCAGAGGCCTGGACCGGCTTGACGAAGCGCTGATGAAATCAGCCTACTGGCCTGATGCAACCGATGACCATGGTGCCTACGTCGGCAATGCCATGCCATTTGTGGAACACTGCATGACCTCGCATCTCAAGTGGCGCTCGACCAACCACTGCACCCTCAACCACGCTATCGAACTCGACCCCGACGGACGTCACGCCCGGGGCGAAATATACAATGTGACCTTTCTGTTTCGAGCCGATGCGGCAGTAAGGGATACCTGGCATGGCCGCTATCTCGACGTTTACGAGAAAAGAGGGGATGAATGGCGCATCCTGGAACGCGTTTGCGTACATGAAGGCACGCATTCAGAAACAATCAGCCCCATGGGGATCGATCCCAGTGCTTTCCGCCAGGGAGATTTCGACCGATCCACGCCGGGGCGTCCTATCGGCCCGTGACCGGGCAAATCAGGGGTGGTTCTGGATATCTTCCGGCACACCGAAAAAGCTGCCGCGCTCGGAGCCTTCGGCTTCGCTGTTCTCGCGGAAGTGTGCGCAGCCTTCAGCCTTGAGCAGACAGCTGTAGCATGAAAGCGTTGGAATCATCATGAATGCCGCCAGCAGAAAGCCGATGCCTTCAAGCGCGGCGCCGGTGCGATACCAGTGCTCTTCAAAGCCTGAAGCCATTTTGAAAAAACCGGCGAAATAAAAAAACATCGCTACCGTGGTGCAAAGCGCCAGGACCCTGGCAACGTTGGCGCTGATGACGCCATTGCGGCATACGGTAACCAGAGCAAGGGCTGCGCCCACGCCATACATGGCGGCAAAATGCATGTGGCTTGGAATGAACAGGTGCAACACTGCAAATACAACGAGGACTGCACCGATGACAATGTTCAATGTGCGCATACTCTTTAATGCTCCTGCGAGTAACGTTACCGTTACCTACTGTCTGCGCCATCCGTTGCTTGAGGTTTTAGTGCATATCCTTATGCGCCACAGTCATTGTTTTAGATCAATCAGCATGAGTCAACCATTATGTTACACATGGTGACAAATCGGGCTGAATCTTGTGCTATGTGGGCAAAAATGTAATTTTTTTATTCATTATTAGAATTTTATTTATTTTTTAAGGTCAAAATAGAATAAATACCAATCATCCCACCTGGGCGGATTGACCACCATCCACCGGCAGAACAACTCCGGTTATGAAACCCGCTTCGTCAGAAGCTAAAAACAGCGCGGCGTTGGCTACATCCCAACCACTGCCCATCTTGCCACCGAGCGGTACCGCGGCATTACGCCGCGCGATCAATTCTTCGCGATCCTGACCCGCAGCCACAAAGCCTTCTATGGCCATCGGCGTTTCCATGAGCCCCGGCATAATGACGTTGGCGCGGATACCGTGGCGGGCATTATTAACCGCCAGGGCCTGAGTATAGGCATTGAGCGCCGCTTTCGACGCTTTGTAGGCGGTGATGCCCGCCGCTGCGGCGATGGCGGCTACCGAGGATATGTTTGTGACCGCGCCACTGCCAGCTTTGCGCATGTGCGGCAGCACGGCTTTGCACATGAACATGATGCCTTTAACGTTGGTATCGAAGATCGAATCCCACACTTCTTCGGAAATGCGGCCTGGGGTGGCATCGCCGGTGCCAATACCAACATTGTTATGCAGCACATCGATACGCCCCAGGTCCTCGATGATACGCGCCACACAGGCAGCACAACCCGCTTCGCCGGTAATGTCTACTTCATACGCGTGCGCTGCGCCGCCTTCGGCTCTGATCAGGTCGACGGTTTCCTCAGCGGAATCCTGCCGTCGGTCCAGCACCGCCACGACCGCACCTTCCTGCGCAAAACGAAGGGCTGTAGCCCGGCCGTTACCGATGGTCTGGCCGGGCGTCTGACCACCACCGACCACCACCGCAATCTTGCCGGCTAGACGTCCCATCCCGGCAATCCTTCATCTGCCTGCACGCCGAAGCTGTTCAACGCCATGGATACCAGATTGTACTGACCTACGGTAAACACCAGATCCATCATCTGCTCAGTGCTGTAGTTTTCGGCAAGACCCTGCCAGGTGTTGTCGGTGATATGGGCATCATTGTGCAATTCATCTGTAGCCTGCAGCAACAAGCGATCCAACTCCGCAACCCCTTCCGTCTCCGGGCCCGTCTTCGCCAGGCGGATTTCATCATCGCTCATACCGGCCTGCCGGGCGATCAACACATGCTGTCCCCATTCGTAACCTGACTGGCACAGATAACCAATACGCAGAATGACGAGTTCACGGTCCCGCTCACTCAAAGTGGACTTACCCAATATATGATTGCCAAACACCAGCCAGCGACGCGCCAGCTCGGGATGATTAGCAAGCGTCTTGAAGATGTTGAACACACGGCCCTGGGTCACAAAGGGCTGCATGATTTCGGCAGCTGCCTCGGACCATTCGTCCGCTTCCAGCGCCTTGATGCGTGGTTCGCTGAGTCGCATGACTCCCCCTTCTGTTACTTATCTGAATCCTGATGAAGCAAGTTAATATACTGCCGGGAGTTTATCTACAGGCGCGCGCCGGGCACGATCTTTAATGCATCTGGGTGATTTCGTAACCCCGGGCAGCCAGCGCCCGGGTGACGGTTTCTTCCTGCTCCTCACCGCGCATCTGCAGAACCAGTTCCACCAGTGTCGCGCGCACAGAGGAGCCGCCGAAGGCTCGTTGATGCGAGATTTCAACAATGTTGCTGTCGAGTTCACCCAGTAACCTGGTGAGTTCCGCGAGCGCGCCCGGCTGGTCCGGTATCTCTACCTGCAACCGTACCAGGCGATGGGAGCGGACCAGTCCCCGCTGCAGCACAGACGAAAGAATCATCATGTCGATGTTGCCGCCGCTGAGAATCATGGCTACTCGTTTGCCACGGAATCGATCGGCATTCCCCCGCATCAGCGCAAGCCCGGCGGCGCCGGCACCTTCGGCCACGGTCTTTTCGACTTCCAGCAGATCAAAGATCGCCTGCTCCACCTGTTGTTCGCTGACCAGCAATATATCGTCCACATGGGT
>CAYMUT010000052.1:0-22641 GCA_964393625.1 uncultured Pseudomonadales bacterium | reverse complement strand
CGGCTTCGTCACGGATATCGAGACCGAACTGGCGCCCAAGGGCCTGAACGAAGATATCATCCGTTTCATTTCCGCCAAGAAGAAGGAGCCGGAGTGGCTGTTGGAATGGCGTCTGCGCGCCTATCAGCGCTGGTTGCAAATGGAAGAGCCGACCTGGGCCCAGGTCGAAAACCCGGAGATCCATTTCCAGGACGCCTACTACTACGCCGCGCCGAAATCCAAGGAGGACGGGCCGAAAAGCCTGGATGAGGTGGATCCGGAGCTGCTGCGCACTTACGAGAAGCTGGGCATTCCGTTGCATGAACAGCAGATGCTGGCCGGCGTCGCCGTCGATGCGGTGTTCGATAGCGTTTCCGTGGCCACGACGTTTCGCAAGGAGCTGGCCAAGGCCGGGGTGATTTTCTGCCCGATCTCGGAAGCGGTGCGCGACCATCCGGAGCTGGTGCAGAAATATCTCGGCTCCGTCGTGCCCTATTCCGATAATTTCTATGCGACGCTGAATTCCGCCGTCTTCACCGATGGGTCGTTTGTGTACATCCCCAAGGGTGTGCGCTGCCCCATGGAACTGTCCACCTACTTCCGTATCAATCAGGCCAACACGGGACAGTTCGAACGCACCCTGATCATCGCCGACGAAGGCAGCTATGTCTCGTATCTCGAGGGCTGCACCGCGCCGCAGCGTGACGAGAACCAGTTGCATGCCGCCGTCGTCGAACTGGTCCTGATGGACGATGCGGAGATCAAATATTCGACGGTGCAGAACTGGTACCCCGGCGACGAGAACGGCAAGGGCGGCATCTATAATTTCGTGACCAAGCGGGCGGCGTGCCGGGGCCGCAATTCCAAGGTTTCCTGGACCCAGGTCGAAACCGGCTCCGCCGTCACCTGGAAATATCCAAGCTGTATTCTCCAAGGCGACAATTCGGTGGGCGAATTCTATTCCGTCGCCATCACCAACAACCTGCAGCAGGCCGATACGGGCACCAAGATGATCCACATCGGCGAGAACACATCCTCAACCATCATCGCCAAGGGCATCTCCGCCGGACGCAGCCAGAGCACCTATCGCGGCCTGGTGCGCATGCAGCCCGGCGCCAAGGGCGGGCGCAATTACACCCAGTGCGACAGCCTGTTGATCGGCGACAAATGCGGCGCCCATACGGTGCCCTATATCGAAAACCGCAACCGCACGGCCCAGATCGAGCACGAGGCGACGACGGCGAAAATCTCCGAGGATCAGCTATTTTATTGCCGCCAGCGCGGCCTCTCGGATGAAGAGGCGCTGTCGATGATCGTCAACGGCTTCTGCAAACAGGTCTTGCAGGAACTGCCCATGGAGTTCGCCATGGAGGCAGGGAAATTAATGGAAGTCAGTCTGGAAGGAGCAGTAGGGTGAGCCTGCTGGAAGTAAAAGCCTTAAACGCCACCGTCGCGGATCAACACATTCTCAACGGGCTCGATCTGCTCGTAAATCCCGGTGAGGTGCATGCCATCATGGGCCCCAATGGCTCGGGTAAATCCACCTTCGCCAATGTGCTCGCCGGGCGTCCCGGCTATGATGTCACCGCCGGGTCTGTCAACTTCGACGGTGCGGACATCGTCGAGCTGGAACCTCACGAGCGTGCTCAGGCAGGCATATTCCTCGCCTTTCAATACCCGGTAGAAATACCTGGCGTCAGCAACATGGAATTCCTCAAAGCCAGCACAGATTCTCTCGCCCATGCCCGCGGTGAACAGCAACCCAATGCAGCGGCGTTCATCAAACAGGTGCGTGAACTGGCGAAGTCTCTCGACCTAAATCCTGAGTTTCTCAAGCGCGGCGTCAACGAAGGATTTTCCGGCGGCGAAAAGAAACGCAACGAAATTCTGCAGATGCTGCTGCTCGACCCGAAGCTGGCGGTGCTGGATGAGACTGACTCCGGCCTGGATATCGATGCGCTGCAGGTGGTCGCCGAGGGCGTTAACCGCTACCGCAACGAAAACAACGGCGTGGTACTGATCACCCATTACCAGCGCCTGCTGGACTACATCGTACCCGATTACGTGCACGTTCTGGCAGAGGGCCGCATCGTGCAGTCAGGCGACAAGAGCCTGGCCCTGGAACTGGAAGAAAAGGGATATTCCTGGCTGGTATCATGAGCACGTTGTCGCCACAACCCGTCGCACCCGCCTGGCTCGGTGGCAGCAACGCGCTAGAACAACTGGAGCTTGCCCTGGTCAGCAGCCGCCAGCGCGAGCGCTGGAAATACACCAAAGCTGCACCGGTTCAGGCACTTCTGCCGAATGGGGGAAGCCAGCCGCAATTCGCCGAGCTGCCGAGCGGCATCAGCACGCGCCTGGTCAGTCCAGGCCAGCAGGATGCGCCCGTCGAGGTAGACCCCCACACCTCACCAGAGGCGTTTGCAACGCTATGTTATGCCGCGCAAGTTCTGATTATTGATGCAGAATCCAGCCCGACAGAATCGCTGACCATCGCTCACCAGGGGCACCGTCTACCCATCGTATTGAACGTCGCCGAAGGCGTTGAACTGATCCTGAATGAAATCGGCAGCAGCCACGGCGAATCTCAACAGACACTGTGGATACAACTGAGCGCCAACAGCCGGCTGATCCACTCCCGCAACAGCTTCGGCGGCGGCACCCATTGGCAGTATCTCAATGCCGAACTGGCGCGGGATGCACACTATCAATTGCACAATCATGCCGGTGGAGCGGAGCTTCGGCGCCAGGACATACGCATCGTCTGCGCGGGGGCGGGCGCCCGCGCCGAGTTACACGGCGCCGCAATGATTGCCGCGAGCAGCCATTTCGATCAGCATCTCACCCTGGAACATACCGCACCACACACAACCAGTAAGCAGACGCTGCACAACATCGCCGGCGAAGCGGCCAAGGTCACCTTCAATGGCCGTATATACATTCACTCGGACTGCAACGGCGTGGCTGCCGAGCTGTCTAACAAGAATCTCAGCCTGGGCAGGACAGCCACCATCAATACCAAGCCCGAGCTCGAAATCTACACAGATGACGTAAAGTGCGCCCACGGCGCCACGGTGGGCCAAATCGACGACAACCACCTTTTCTACTGTGCGAGCCGGGGCATCGACCCGGACCTGGCCCGTAACCTGCTGAGCCATGCGTTTCTGGCAACCTGCACTGCTGGACCACTGGCCGAGCAGGCCACCGCGCAGTTCAATGCGGGTTTCAGCGGGGAAAACCAGTGAACCCGATCCGCGGCGACTTCCCGATTTTGAGCCGTGCGCACCGCGGCGCCCATCTGGTCTACCTCGACAGTGCGGCAACCACCCAGAAACCCCGTGCAGTGATCGACGCCATCAGCAGCTACTACGAGCAGCATAACGCCAATGTACATCGGGCCGCCCATCTGCTGGCCGAGGAGGCAACCACACTCATGGAAGACGCCCGGGAGGCGACCAGGGCCTTTATCGGTGCCCCGACCAGCGCAGAAATCATATTCACCCGGGGAACGACAGAGAGCATCAATCTCATTGCCAGCTGTCTCACCGGTGAGCTGCAACCCGGCGATGAAATTCTGCTCACTGAGATTGAACACCACTCGAATATCGTGCCGTGGCAGATGCTGGCGCAGCGAACCGGCGCTACCATTCACGCAGTACGTGTTACGCCGGAGGGTGAACTCGACCTCGAAGACTTCTATGGCAAGCTTTCCGATCGAACCCGGATTTTCACGTGTAACCATGTGTCAAACGCGTTGGGCACAGTGAATCCCATTGAAGAGCTGGTGCAGGCCGCAGCAGACACCGGCGCGCTGACTATCGTAGACGGCGCACAGGCTGTGCTGCACAAAGAGGTAAACGTCGCCCGCCTGAACTGTGACTTCTACGCCTTTTCCGGCCATAAAATGTTCGCCCCTACCGGCATCGGCGCTCTGTACGGCAAACGCCAGCACCTGGATAGGCTACCCCCGTGGCAAGGGGGCGGCGAAATGATCGAACGGGTCACGATCGAGCACAGCACCTGGCAGCAACCACCCTACAAATTCGAAGCCGGCACGCCAAACATCGCCGGCGCAGCAGGACTCGGCGCCGCGATCAGATATCTGCAGAACATCGACCGGCCCGCGCTGGTCGCGGCAGAGTCCGAACTCATCGCCAGCACCATCGCCCAGCTCAAACAGGTTCCAGGCCTGCGTATCGTAGGCGAACCTGCCGAGCGTAGCGCAGTCATATCGTTTCTGATGGAAGGCGCACATCCACACGACGTGGGAACCCTGCTCGATCAACAGGGCGTTGCCGCGCGCACCGGCCACCATTGCGCCATGCCATTGATGGATGCGCTGGGCATTCCGGGTACTATTCGCGCGTCGTTCAGTCTGTACAGTAACCAACAGGACACACAAAGACTTGTTGAAGCCATACAGAAGGCCAGCACCTTTCTCTAGGCAAGCAATCACAGGTATCGCATCATGAGCATTTCACAAGACTCTTCACAGAAAGAGGCAAATATAACCATCACGCGTGCGGCAAGCCGCCACATCCGCAACCAACTGACCCAGACCCAGGCCGCTTTTCTGCGCTTGGGCATCAAGGAAAGCGGCTGCAATGGTTTTATGTATATGCTCGATTTTCTCGAAACTCCGGAAACGGACGATCACTGTTACGACTTCGGCGACGACGTCAGAGTCTGTGTACGTGACGCCGACCTGGAACTTGTTGCCGGTACCGAGGTAGACATGATTACTCAAGGTCTGAACTCAGCGCTGGTATTCAAAAACCCGAAGGCCACCAGCTATTGCGGCTGCGGTGAGAGTTTTGCGGTAGGCGCCGCGCCTGCCACGCCGGGTGCAGCGGACGATCTCACCGACGAACTCGCTACTGATGTAGGAAATTCCTAGCATTGGAACGACGAATCGTAACAACCACCAGACAGGTGCACGCACGGCTGGTACCCACTGGCGACCCTATCACCATCAGGGGCGGCGCCTTCATCACGCTGACCCAGAGTCTGGGCGGCACCTTCACCGTCGTGGTGGAAGGCAACATGGCGCGGATCGCCGGTGCTGATGCGGATGCCATCGGCCTGCAATGTGAGGTACTGGAATTCGGCCCGGGCAACGAAAACGGCACCGTCAAAGAAGATCACGTGTGGGAGGCATTACGGTCCGTTTACGACCCGGAGATTCCAGTCAACATCGCGGACCTCGGGCTCATTTATGGCGTGTCGGTGGAAGGAACTGACGTCAACATCAATATGACCCTGACTGCACCAGGGTGCGGTATGGGCCCGGTGCTCGTAGAGGAAGTCAAAGACCGGGTCGCCATGGCCCCCAACGTAGCGAGTGTCACCGTCGAACTGGTATTCGATCCGCCCTGGTCACGGGAAATGATGAGCGAAGCCGCGCAGTTGGAACTCGGTGTGTTCTGATGAGCACCGGCCTCGATGAATTGAAAGAGACATTTGTCTTCTTCGATGACTGGGAAGACAAATACCGTTTCGTCATCGACCTGGGAAAGGATCTGCCGGGGCTCGATGATGCGGACAGGATCGAAACAAACCTCATTCGCGGTTGCCAGAGCCAGGTCTGGCTCACCCACGAACTGGCCGACGACGGCACCCTGCATTTCCACATGGACAGCGACGCCTTCATAGTTCGCGGCCTCATCAGCATCGTCTTGAGTGCGTTAAATGGCAAAAAGCCCGACGATATCGTGCAATTCGACATCGAAGGTCTGTTCAGCGAACTGCAATTGCTGCAGCACCTGTCGCCCACCCGGGGCAATGGGTTACGCGCGATGGTCGAACGAATCAGGCAGATCGCCAACAGCACCTGACAACAGTCCAGACCCTTCGGTGCTTACGTCCTGTACCAGCAGGATCTGGATAAGGTGCTATACATAGTACATGGCCAAGAAAAACCTGTTGCTGGAAGCAACCCCTTACCCCGTAGAACGGGCCATTACCAGACTCGGGGCCAACCTGCGCACCGCCCGGTTACGTCGCAATCTGACCATCGAAGAGGTAGCCGCAAAGATCGGTACAGGGCGCAGAGCTATCATGGATGCAGAAAAAGGCAAGCCATCTACCAGCGCGGCTGTTTATGTGGCGCTGCTGTGGACTTACGACATGATCGAGCAGGTAGAACCCCTTGCAGATCCAGCCGCCGATCTGGAATGCGCCCGTATCGTCCTTACCCAGCAGCGCCAGAGAGCACGACACAGCGCAGGACTGTCCAATGACTTCTAGAGACTGCTACGTTTACATTACCTTGCCGGGGCAAACCGGTTTCGTCACCGCGGGCCGGTTTCAGCATATTCGGCACCCCAACCGTCCAGCTGTCGGGCGGTTCGTGTATGGCGCGAGCTACCTGGCCCGCCCGGATGCACTCCCCATCGACCCAACGGAACTGCCCCTGAGCGACACGACCTATGAAACTTCGCTGAACCGCGGAGTTTTCGGGGCGTTGCAGGATGCCACAGGCGGCAGTTGGGCACGCCGCGTACGCAACGCAGGATTAGCGGAGGTCAGTGATGATCCACTCGACTACATGATCCACGCACCGGATGACCGCGCCGGGGCGCTGGCCTTTGGCCCCGGTCCCAAACCAATATTCCCCAAGCAGGTCTTCAGTACCTTGGATGATCTTCCCGAACTCCATACCCTGTTACAGGAGATGCTGGACGAACAGGATGGGCCTTCCTCTCCCAACAGGTATTTCAGTCTCGGCACTTCAATGGGCGGCGCACGCCCCAAAGTTCTCATTCAGAATCAATCGAATCTGTGCCTGGCCAAGTTCAATCTGCCCGATGACCCATTCAACCACGTGCGCATGGAACACGCCATGCTCAAGCTGGCCGCCACCTGCGGCATATCTACAGCGTCTAGTGAAGTGATTCAGATAAACGATGAAGACGTGTTGTTGATCGATCGCTACGATCGTCACCTTGGTGCCGCGGGCTGCACACGCCCGCGCTTACTCAGCGCCATGACTCTGCTGCAGGCGGACGAATCCGAGCCACGGCGCAACCGCTGGTCGTACGTTCAGCTGGCCGACCGACTGGCGCACTTGTCTGGCCAACCTGACAACGATGGCCCGGAACTGTTCCGCCGCATGTGTTTCAACGTGATGATCGACAACCAGCGAGACAACCCACGTCAACATGTACTCATCAGCGATACACAGAATGAGGGCTGGCGGCTGACGCCGGTGCAAAACCTCATACCTGGCTGCAGCGGCCCCAAGGTACGCGCGCAGTACCCGATGGAACTGGGAGACGCCGGACGCCTCGTCAGCGTAGAGAACTTACTTACACAACATGGACGCTTTCATCTCACAGCGGCAGATGCGCGTATCGTCATCGATACCATGGGACTGATCATTTCATCTACCTGGCGATCCATTTGCCGAGCGCAGGGACTGAGTGATTCGGACTGCGCGGCAATCGCTCCGACAATGGCAACGTCGCTCGATGAATTGAATCAGGCCAGCGCGGCTTGAGGCGGGGTAAAACGGACTAGCACTTAACTGAGCGCGGCCTTCAACAGACGCGCCTCATCGGAAGACAGCCCCAGCGGCCGCGCAACATCCTGCAGGTCTTCACCGCTGTTGATCCGCTTCCTGGCTTCAGCCAGCACCCAGCGCCGCGACGCCACGCTGGCCAGACTGGTAGAGTGCCCCTGCTTGAGCAGCACATCCACACTACGCGCGACATTGATCGATGAGTCGACAAAAACCTCCAGCTGCGCCTGCAGCTGTCGAATCTGTCGATTCTGGCGAGCGCTCTGCACCAGCAGCAGCACGTAGCCGAGCATCACGCAGCCGCTGATGATGCCCACCAAAATAAAACTAAACCCGCTCATCGATTATGCCCTTCTTCTTGTGGCCGGTTTCCTCTTCATCACCTTCACGCGACAACGGCGCGCGGCTCTCCTGGTGCGCTGGGTTGGGCGGCTTCTCTACCGGCGTTATGCCGTCAACCGTCAGCTCAGACTTCGCTCTGCGCGTGATCGGCGTATATCCAGTGGATTTCGTATTTACGCGGTCGATACCCATGGTGCACCTTCTGGTGTTGATGCCGGTTGGTCATCGTTGCTCACAATACTTCTACTACCTGTAATGCAAGGTTAGTACAGGCTGGGAATATCGCCAGAATTGCGGCGCGGCCGAGCCGCTTCCGCGTCAGTCGATCAGACTCGACGCAAAGCCATGGATCGACCTGACGGTTTCCGCATATACATCCGGTAGTGCATCTGGAAATGCCTGGTCACCGGCGTGGGGCGTGCCGTTCACGGTTCGACATACCGTAGAGACGCCGGCCGCCAGCAGCTTACGCGCGTAGGCCATGCCTTCATCACGCAGCGGGTCGAGTTCATTGACCGATATGATGTGGGGAGGTAACCCTGCAAGATCAGACTGCTGCGCATGATAAGGCCAGGCCAGCGGGTTGCTGCGGTGGTCGCCGGTTGGATCGTAAACTTTCGCTAAAGCGCCCATCATCTGGCAGCTGATCATGTACTCGTCATTTTCCTTCAACGACGACAATGCCGCCGGCTGCTCCGCGTACATGCCGGAGATATAGGGGCACATAGCGTAAACGCCGTCGATGGCGTTCAGCCAGCCTTCCTGACGGGCTTTCAGCGCAGTCGCGACACTCAGATTACCGCCACCGGATTCCCCGGAGATGATGATGCACGAGACCCCGAGCGCCTGCCTGTTGGCATCTGCCCATTGCACGGCGCTGGCGCAATCGTTCAATCCGGCCGGAAAGGGATGATTACCCAGCACCCCGCCGCCGTTGCGGAACTCCACGCCGACCACCACCATACCCTGCCCGGCCAGGCTCTTGCGCCAGCGGACAAAGCCTGGATCTTCTGCTGTCATCAGTACCATGCCCCCACCATGGGTGTGCACCACACAGGGCAGATCAGCGGATCGCGTTGCAGGTTGATCGATATACAGGGTGATGTCGTTGCCGTCGACACCGGTGATGGTCACCTGGGTGCTCGACACATCGGCGAACGCCGGCATGGCGGCGAGCATGGCCGGATTTGCTTCGGCATTAACTGCTTCGAACATAGCGCAGAATTCCAGACACTCTTCATAGCTCGAGGCAGCACTCACCGGGCTTGGCACGCTCTGCAGTGCCCCGGCCTCAGTCAGAGCTGCAATAATGCGCGGGTCGATGCGCTCGTCGGTGGCCAAAGTAGTGGTCGGGTCACCCAGTCGCCCCGGCAGTTTTAGATCGCTCATGAATCCCCCATTAACGCTGATTCGGATATATTGTCTGTCACACCAATGACATGATGCACATCCAATGCCGGTTTATCATTATCAGAAAATACGTGCCCCGGGCAACCACAATGCCGGGTTTCTGAAATCTCTGGATAAGAATCACTGGGGCGTGTTTACCGGCCTGTTTGGACTGGCCGCCAATGAAGTCCTCGTGGTCGACACTCACGAAACCGACAACGTTCAGCGTCATCCCCTGGCAGTTGAGAGTCAAGTGTGGCAGCCCACCGCCCGGCCGATCGATACTACACCCTGCAACAAGCCCGGCTTGTATGTCTTTCGCCGCTTCCACGTGCTTGCAGCAGATGTAGACGAAGTCGTCGCCCTATCCGATGAAGCCTGGAAGACTTTCGAAACCAGCGCGGAATACGCCACTGAACCGCAAGGGCTATTCCGCCCCCCTGCAGATGATGACGGCATCGTACGGATGATGCTGGTGACCTGGTACGACGGATTCCATTCCTGGGAGATATCCCGTAACCCGGCTCCCGCGGCTCGGAAGAACTTCAGCCGGCGCCGGGAGCTGACCCTGAACACTTATGCCGTGGCGACGCGGCTGTTTATCTGATCAGCTTCAGTCGCTACCTCTCGATCAGGCGAAACCAGCTTACGGGCCTGCCTCTGGAATCTGCGGTTGGTCGGCCCGCGAGTCTTCAGCCGATTCGTTGGTAAAGCGCAGACCGCCTTCGGGCGTACGCATCTGCACCACACTGGGGTCCATCTCAGGCGCTTGCGCGCCGCGCACCACGGCAAAAGCCGAAGTGCCTGGATCGGCATTGAGATTACGCGATCCACCAGCACGACGGGCGATCACCACCACCACCCGGCGGTTGGCAGCACGGCCATCCGGCGTCGCATTGGTGGCGATCGGATGGTTCTCTCCGTAGCCCACCGCGGAAACCCTCTCAGCCCGTACACCCTGTTCGACGAAGTAACGCGCAACCGCTGAAGCACGGGCGGCGGAAACTTCCCAGTTGGACGGATGGATGGACGACTGCACCGGCACGTTGTCCGTATAGCCCTCGATGGTGATCGGATTCTTGTTGGACAACGTCAACTTCACCGCCGGCTCAAGCAGGCTGCGCGCCTCATCGCTCAACTGTGTCCGGGCCGCGTCAAACAGCACCTCGGCGTCCAAGCTGATTTCCAGCCATTCATTATTTGATTCAATGGAGACTCCATCTAACTCCGCAAAACCCCCCAGCAGCGATTCTGCGGCTGCTACGGGGTCTTCCATGAAGGTATTGCCCTCTTCCTGATCAGCCAGGGCTGTGCTATCTGGCAGATCGACAATATGCGGAGACGCCGCAAGCGACGGCTCGCCAGTCTGCATCGGGTCGAGGCTGGCCGCGGCAATATCGACGTCGAAGGCTTCGGCAAGGGTGGCGCTCAATACCCGGTACTTCTCATCGTTAACCGACGATATGGCGTACATCACCACGAAAAAGGCAAACAGCAGCGTAACGAAATCCGCATAGGAAACCATCCAGCGATCGGCATTGGCTTCGTCTTCGAGCTGGTCCCGGCGCATTGATCAGTTACCCGTCCACCGCAATGCCGCGCAGCCGCAATTCTATGCTGCGCGGATGCTCACCTTCGGCTATCGCCATCATGCCCTCGATGAACAGGTCGTCCATATTGGCGGCGCGAATCACCAGACTGCGAATGCGCTCCGCCACCGGCAGAAACAGCAGATTGGCAAAGCCGACCCCGTAGATCGTAGCGACGAATGCGGTAGCAATGCCCTGCCCCAGTTCCTCGGGGTCAGCCAGGTTGCCCATCACCTGTATCAGGCCAATCACCGCGCCCAGAATACCGATGGTGGGAGCGTAGCCACCCATGCTGCGGAACACATGAGCCGCAGCCAGATCGTAATCCACCCGGATGTGGCTGTCCGACTCCAACAGCCGCCGTATGGTGGGAGGTTCAACGCCGTCGATGACCAGTTCCAAGCCTTTTTTGCGGAAAGGATCTGCCGTCGCATCCATGATGTTTTCCAGCCCCAACAGACCTTCACGCCGCGCGGTGCGGCCCCATTCTGTGATGCGTGCAATCTCTTTGCCTGCGTCATGAGGCGGAGGCACAACTACCCATTGACTGAGGTACCACGCTCTGGCGAGACGTTTTATGGGTGTCTGCAACAGGACCGCGCCAAGTGTGCCGCCCAGTACGATCACCAGCGCCGGTCCATCCATCAGTGCCGCAAGCTGACCACCCTCCATGGCGTTGCCAAGCACAATGGCTGAAAAAGCCACGATCGCGCCGATGATTGCCAGCATATCCATTTAATCTTCCATCCAGTTGGCGACCTTGGCGCGGATGCGCACGGTGGCCTGGCTGAGGATCTGACTGATGCGCGATTCACTGACGCCGATAATTGCGCCGATTTCTTTGAGGTTCAGTTCTTCGTCGTAATACAAGGCCATTACCAGACGCTCTCTTTCCGGCAGCTCATCCATTGCCTGCACCAGGTTAGTGAGCATGGCCTCCTGTTCGACGCTGCCATCTCCTGCATCGGTGTTCGGCAGCATAGTAGGGTCGTCACCCTCATTCACTTCTTCATAGCTGACCAGCCGACAGCATGCGGCGTCGTTGAGAATGTCGTGATATTCCTCGAGGGCAACGCCCATATGCTCGGCAATTTCGCGGTCCGTCGCAGTGCTGCCGGTCATATGTTCCACCGCATTGATGGCGTCTTTCACCTTGCGACTTTTGCGATGCACGGAGCGCGGTGCCCAGTCGCCGCGACGCATTTCGTCGAGCATGGCGCCGCGGATGCGAATACCCGCATAAGTCTCAAAGCTGGCGCCCTTCCTGGCATCGTATTTCGACAAAGACTCCAGCAGTCCCAGCATGCCGGCCTGCAACAGATCGTCAAACTGAACACTACCCGGCAGACGGGCCATAAGGTGATGGGCTATGCGCTTGACCAGATAGCCATACTTCTGGATCGTCGCGTTACGATTCGCGTTATCGGTATATGCAGCAACGTGTGGGCTAGACATCATAGTAGACTGGTTACCTGCTCAGTGAACCGCTTGCTCACCCACGAGTTGCTCAACGAAAAATTCCAGGTGGCCGGTCGGCGAGGACGGTATGGGCCAGCTATCAAGCGCCAGCGCCAGCTTACGAAATGACCGGGATGACTTAGCCTCGGGATACAGATCCAGCACCGCCCGTTGCTTCTGCACGGCGCGGCGCAGATGATCGTCCTGAGGAATGCTGCCTGCGTACAGCAGCATGACGTTCAGAAAGCGGTCGGTAACATTTTGCAGTTTGGTGAACACCGCCTCGCCATCCGCTTCGTTACGCACCATATTGGCAACAACGCGGACACGGCAGATACCGTATTGCTGATTGAGGATCTTTATCAACGCATAGGCGTCGGTGATTGAGGTGGGTTCGTTGCAGACCACCACGATGACTTCCTGGGCTGCGCACAGAAAGCTCACCACGTCGTCAGATATGCCGGCCGCAGTGTCGATAATCAATACATCCATATTGTGGGCAATGTCACTGAATGCGCTGATCAATCCGGAATGTTCACGGGCTCCCAGCTTCACCATTTCCTGCAGTCCGGAAGCGGCCGGCACGACCTTCAGGTCCAGCGGACCGTTAACCACGACATCGCGCATCGAACAATTGCCGTCAAGCACATCTTTTAGCGTATGGCGGGGCTTCAGGCCCAGCAGTACATCCACGTTGGCGAGCCCCAGATCGGCATCAAGCAGGGTTACCCGGCGCTCCATCTGGGTCAGCGCCAGTCCCAGATTCACACTCACGTTGGTCTTGCCCACACCGCCTTTACCGCCGGTGACCGCGATCACCTGTATCGGTTTGGTTGAGACTTGCTCCATGTCTTACTTCTCCTCGATAAGCAAAGCCCACGCCAGAATTCCCGGCACGCACAGTGCGGGCGGCGAAACACTTTCCTAATACAAACATAGTTGTTCTTTGCGAACGGTCAATTCCGCGACAGCCTGCTCCGCTCAGACAGCAACCTCTACATTGATCGCATTGCTGATGCCAAATAAATGACGCCCCGCCGTTTCCACACAGGCCAGGTCAATCGCATCGGGTAATTCCGAGCCTGTACCCAACCACAGCAGCGGGTCGCGCCATCGATACAGCAGGTTGGCCAGTTCATCTGCTCCGGCAAGCTGGTCCAGCTGCGTCACCACCACGCCGGCCAGAGAAAGACCCTGCACAGCACGGCGCTGAGCCTGCAGGTTGACGCCAGCATGCAGTGCAGAAAACACCCATACGTCGCGCACGCCGGGGATCGGTCGAACGGGCACGTGAAGATCCAGCGCAGGTGAATCGATGAGCACAAGGACTCGATCGGAGAGTTTAATGAGCTGTTCATCTAATTCGCTGGCCTTGCATTCCCGCACCAGTACGTTCAGCAATTGACAGGCCAGTTGCAGCGACTCGGTGCCCGCCAGACTATCGTTATCGGTAGAGATTACCGCCACATCCCGCGGGCCGTGATGCATGACCCAATCCACCAGCACCTTGATCAGCATGCTCGTCTTGCCTACACCACCGGCGCCGACGAGGCGATAGTAACCCGCCAGCCTGGACGGACGTTGCTGGGCGAAATTGAGCCGATTGATCAGGGACTTACGGAAATCCGTAACGTCGCCGCGCCCAGGGATATCATCGATGCATGCCTGATCGTAGCCCAGGGCCAGCAGCTGTGTCGTCAGCCCTGCCGGGGCAGGTTCGCGCGGCCGCACATCCTGCATCTGACTATGCTGAGCTGGTTCGGCTTTGCCGGCCGGAGATTGATCCTCGTCTCTCACGGCAACCGGCGCGATCGGCATCTCCAGACACGCTCGCACGCTCACCCGCCGGCCGATCCGCTCCTGGCCGAGAATGATCGCGTCCGGGCCGATAGCCTGGCGGACCTGCGCCAGTGCTTCACGCAGCGTGTCTGCGGTAAAGATCTGAGTCGTCTCTTCGCGCTGTTCCTGCATCGTTGCCGCCATGACTTGTCCTTCCTTTTCCTTCAATTCGTTATCCGGCTCTACCGATGGTAGAAACCACTGTGATCTGTTTGTTGTCGGGTATTTCCTCGTAGGCGAGCACATGAATCACCGCCTGGGAGAACCGTACGAAACGCGCCAGCAGACTGCGAATACCGGCGGACACCAGAAGCACCGCCGGCTTGCCCGCCATCTCTCGTTGCTCCGCGGCATTAACTACGCTCTGTTGCAGCCGTTCCGCCATCATCGGTTCGATGATCGGCGCTTCCGCACCACCCTGGGCTTTCGCCTGCATCAACAGCTGTTCCAGTTCGGGGTCGAGGGTGATGACCTCGAGCGCCTGCTCACTGCCGTATATGTTCTGCACGATCATGCGCGATAGATTGGAACGCACAAGATTGGTCTGGTCATCCATCGACAGGCTCGCAGCAGAACCATCCGCCAGGGTCTCAGCGATGGTCCTGATGTCTTTGATCGGAATCCGCTCACGCAGCAGGTTCTGCATGATCCTGTGCAGGCCGGACAGGCTTATGGCACCAGGTACCAGCTGCTCCGCCAGTTTCGGAGAACTGCTGGCAAGCAGGTCAACAAGGTGCTGTACTTCATCGTGACCCAGCAGATCCGCTGCGCTATCAAGCATGACCTGATTCACATGGGTTGCCACCACGGTGCTCGCATCGACCACGGTGTATCCCAGGGTTTGCGCATTGTCCTTTTCAGATTCTTCGATCCATACCGCGGGCAGGCCAAATGCTGGGTCCTGGGTGGTGATGCCATTAAGCTTGCCAAACACTTCGCCGGGATCGATAGCCAGATGTTTGCCCGGGTAGACCTCAGCCTCACCCACGCTTACCCCCATCAGAGAGAACCGGTAAGCGTTCGGCAGCATGTCCAGGTTATCCCGGATGTGGATCGTTGGGACGAGAAAACCGAGCTCCTGTGAGAGCTTCTTGCGCACGCCGCGGATACGACCAAGCAGATCACCATTCTGTGCTTTGTCTACAAGCGGAATGAGCCGATACCCGACTTCCAGGCCCAATGTATCTACCGGGGTAACGTCATCCCAGCTGACGTCGACGCGCTCCGGCTCGACTTCTTCGGGCAGCACATCCACCTGTTCGTCTTGAGTCTCCTGCTGCTGTGAACGGCGATAGATCAGCCACGCTGCGGCGCCGGCGCCGGATGCGAGGGTCAGAAACACGCCGTGCGGCATACCCGGCACGAGCCCCAGGCACAACAGAATGCCTGCAGCAATGCCCAGCGCCTTGGGATCGGCGAACATCTGGCTGACTACCTGCTGGCCCATATCCTGGGTACTGTTAACCCGGGTCACGATCATCGCCGCCGCGGTAGACAGCAACAGAGAGGGAATCTGCGCCACCAGACCATCACCGATGGTCAGCAACGTGTAATTCTCCAGCGCAACAGCGAACGTCAAGTCATGCTGCACCATCCCGATTCCCAGACCACCGATGATGTTGATCACCAGAATCAGGATGCCCGCCACGGCGTCACCGCGAACGAACTTGCTGGCACCATCCATGGCGCCGTAGAAGTCTGCTTCACCGGAAACTTCTTCGCGTCGGGCCCGCGCCTGATCCTGATCAATCAAGCCCGCGTTGAGGTCAGCATCGATAGCCATCTGCTTACCGGGCATGGCGTCCAATGTGAAGCGGGCACTGACTTCCGATATACGGCCGGCGCCCTTTGTGACCACTACGAAATTGATGATTACCAGAATGATAAACACCACCAGTCCAACCGCGTAGTTGCCGCCCACGAGCACCGCACCAAAGGCTTCAATCACCGCACCGGCTGCTGCTCCGCCAGCGTGGCCATCGAGGAGTACTACACGGGTAGAAGCGACGTTCAGCGCAAGTCTCAACAACGTCGCCACCAGCAGAATGGTTGGGAAGGATGCAAAATCGAGGGGGCGCAGCACATAGACGCTGACAAGCAGAACAACCAGGGCGAGAGTGATATTGAAGGTAAACGATATGTCCAGAAGCAGTGGCGGTACACGCACTGTCATCAATGCCAGCAACAGCAGCAGTAACAGGGGGATCGCGAGGTTACCCAGTCGCAGGTTCTTTATCATTGTTCACTCTCCCCGCCGAAATCAGCAGGCCCTTCGCGGAGGTTCTCCGGCACTTCGATATCGCCAAGAATCGGAGCGCTCTCGAGTTGCCCGCGGCGATACTGTTCCAGTTGGTAGATGTAGGCCAGTACCTGAGCCACCGTGACGTACAGTTCCTCTGGAATCTCATCACCGGCCTCAGTGTTGTAATAGATAGCCCGCGCCAGAGACGGCATGGGTACCAGTGGAATGTCATGCTGACCGGCTACGTCTCTGATCCGGAAGGCCATGTGGTCCACGCCTTTAGCGAGCAGTATCGGCGCCGCCATCAACGCTCCGTCATACTTGATAGCAACCGAGAAGTGCTCCGGGTTGGTGATAACCACGTCGGCATTGGGCACTTCTTCCAGCATCTGGCGCCGCGCCGCCTGCTGCTGCAACTGCCGGATGCGGGCTTTCACTTCGGGCTTGCCGTCGGAGTTCTTCAGCTCTTCCTTGACTTCCTGTTTGGTCATCTTGAGCTGCTTCTTATGCTGGGCCATCTGAAACGGTACATCGATAGCCGCGACCACAACCAGTGCCGAGCCGATGATGAGCAGCGCCCACCCTACCCGGCTTATTCCTTCAAATACGGCCACATGCAAGGGCAGTCCGCCCAGCTGCAAAAGTTCTTCAAGCATCACGCCCAACAGCAGCACCGCGATACCGGACACCAGCACGAACTTCGCCAGGGACTTGGCCAGCTCCATGAGCGATTTCGCGGAGAACATGCGGCCGAACCCTTTGATCGGGCTCAGGCGTTCGAGCTTGGGCAGCAACGCCTTTGGCGCATACAATATGCCACCGACACTTACGCTGGAAATGATACCGGCAACAAACATCACTACAGAAAACGGCAGGATCGCCCACAGTGCTTCGACAATCGATTCGCCCAGCAGCGTCGTCATGGGAATGTGGGTCTGGCCGGCGTCCGTGTACAGCTTCTTCGTCAGTTCCATCATCGTATTGGCCAGGCCCGGTGCAACAAATATCGCCGCCGCTGCGCCAAACGTGACGATGGCCACGCTGTTCAATTCCCGTGAGCGTGCAACCTGGCCTTCTTCCCGTGCTTTCTCCAGTTTCCGCGGGGTCGCCTCTTCTGTTTTTTCCTGGCCCTGTGCCTCTTCAGCCATGCGTCATATCCTGCCTGCTTACACGCCCTGAAGCGTCGAGAAGGTGGCCAGAAACTCGCTGGCCAGATACTGGAACTGGTCCGTCCACCCGCGCAGCAGAAACCAGATGATCACCAGACCAAACAGGAGACTGAACGGAAACCCGAGGGAAAAAATATTCAATTGCGGTGACGCACGATTCATCACGCCAAAGGTGAAATTGACGATCAGCAGCGACATTACCGCCGGAATCGCCAGCAACACGCCCCCGGCGAACATCCAGCCTCCGAGATTCGCTATGCGAAGCGCGAACTGGTCGAAACTCAGGCTGGTACCTGTGGGATACAGCTGAAAGCCGGTGACCAGCACTTCGAGCAGTACCAGGTGTCCATTGAGGGCAAGAAACGACAGCGTCACCAGCATCAGAAAAAACTGGCTCCAGACGGTGACGAACACGCCATTGCCCGGGTCGACCATGGCCGCGAAACCCAGCCCCATCTGCATACCGATGAACTGCCCGGCAATAACGAACAGCTGAAAGAATATGATCGCAGCAAAGCCGACCCCGATGGCCAGCAGTACCTGCATGAACAGATCTGTTGCCATCGACATATCGAACGCCTGCAGTGGCGGAGCGCCCCCAAGCACCGGCGTCAGTGCGATGCCCGTAGCGACGCTCAACGCGAGACGCACCCGGGCCGGGACCAGCTGATTGCCGAATATCGGCACCACCATGAAGAAGCCGGCCACACGCAGGGTGTTCCAAAGAAATTCCCCGATGAGACCCATTATTGCCGCCATACTCACAGTCAAGAGCAGTCATCCTCAACCCAACAGCATGGGAATTGCAGCGAAGATCCGCTCGAAATGATCGAGCAGTTCACCCAGAATCCACGGCCCGGCCGCCATGATGGTAATCAGCGTCACGAGCAGCCTCGGCAGAAAACTCAATGTCTGTTCGTTGATCTGGGTAGCCGCTTGAAAAGTCGCAACAACCAGCCCCACCAGCAGACTGGGCACAACGATGAGCGCCACGAGAATCACAACCAGAGCCAGGGCATCACCAAACAGGTTAAGTACATCGCCCATGCTCATACGGTCATGCCAAAGCTGGTAGCAAGGGTGCCCATGATCATCACCCAGCCATCAACCAGCACGAACAGCATAATCTTGAATGGCAGCGATATGATCAGTGGTGACAGCATCATCATGCCCATCGACATGAGCACGCTGGCCACCACCATGTCGATAATGAGAAACGGAATGAACAGCATAAAACCAATCTGAAAGGCGGTCTTCAATTCGCTGGTCATGAACGCCGGCACCAGCACAAAGAAATTCACTTCGTCGAGACTATCGACCATCTCGTGCTCCGACAGGCGCATGAAAAGCTCAAGATCGTTTTCTCTGGTCTGCCCCAGCATGAACTCCCGGAAAGGCTGTGACGCGCTGACCAACGCATCTTCCGGCGAGATTGTTTCTTCCATATACGGCTGCAACGCCGTGTTGTTGACCTCTTTAAACACCGGCGCCATGACGAAAATCGTGAGAAATAAGGCAATACCAACAAGAATCTGATTGGAAGGCGTCTGCTGCATGCCAATAGCCTGACGCAGAATCGCAAACACGATAACAATGCGGGTAAATGCCGTGAGCATGATGACCAGAGACGGCAGCAGCGTGAGGATGGTCATCACTGCCAGTATCTGAATACTGATACTGTAGTTTTCGGAACCGTCCTCGCCGGTGGTCACCGTCATGGCTGGCAGGTCGATAAAGGCTGCAGCCTCCGGAGCAAAGAACAATCCACCTATCAGTGCCAGGCATGATGTGGCAAAGCCCTTCTTTGCGTAGCTGCGAATCATTACTGCGCCCTGCCCTGAGCAGATGCCGAGGTACGCTCCATAACCGTGGAAAAACCCTCTTCCACCTGATACTGAGTCAGTTTGGTAATACACTGCGCATTCATCGCAACCAGCACATGCTGATCACGGACCTGCACCAGCACCAGGCGCTCCTTGGGGCCGAGGTAGGTAGTATCAAGCACTTTGAGCATGCCGCCCTGAGTACCCTTACCCGGCTGCAGACGACGCGCGACGAACCCCAGCGCGACGATCACGCCGACGATCGCAAGCAAAGCCAATGCGACCTGCCAGATATTGCTCGCCGGGTCCATAGTCAGTTGATGCTCGCAATCCGTTGTTCCGGGCTGATCACATCCAGCAGGCGTACGCCGAACTTATCATTCACCACGACCACTTCGCCCTGTGCAACCAGCGTGCCGTTGACCAACACATCAAGAGGCTCCCCAGCGGTTCTTGTCAATTCGACGATGGAGCCTTTATTCAACTGCAACAGCTTACGTATAGAGATCTTGGTGCTGCCCACCTCCATGGAGAGGCGCACGGGTATGTCCAGCACCACTTCGAGGTTCTTCGCGTTGGTGGCGCTGCCTGCCAGGCGAGCTTCCCCTTCCGCGCCGCTTGCCGGGGTCTCCGGTGTTTGTTCCTCAATCTGATCTGACATGCATAATTCCTAACGATTGCAAAATGACTCGAATTCCAGCGCAAAGCGTCCACGGGAATCGCCCAGCACTGCCTTGAAAATGGGCACGTTACTGACCCAGACCTGATGTTCGTCCTGCATATTGAGATCTACCACCTCGCCGATTTGCATGCCCATCAGGTCCCGCAGACAAAGTTCCACATCGCCAATCACGCAGTTGAGGGGCAGGTCCACGTCGAGAATGGCCCGCTCCATGGCAGCCCGCCAGGCCAGATCAGCACCCTGCTGATCTTTCGTGCCAGTCGCGTCGAGCACGCTTTTGTATGGCTCCAGAGCACTGTAGGGGAAGCCGATATGCAGTTCACCACCGCCTTCTTCCAGCTCGAGACGGAAGCTGGTGACCAGCATCGCATCGGCGGGCGCAATCACATTGACCAGTGCAGGGTTGATTTCGTCGCCGATGACCTCAGCTTTCACCGGCAGCACATCCTGCCAGGCAGCTTCAAGATCTTTGATGACCAGTTGCGTGATCCTTTCGATCACGCGCTTCTCAGTGAGCGTGAATTCCTTGCGCTCCAATGGGTTTACGCTACCGGCCCCGCCAAAGAACAGGTCCACCAGACGATGGATCAGTTTCGCATCCAGGCTCATCATGCAGGTGCCCTCGAACGGCGCAATTTTCAACAGCTTGATACAGCTCGGCACATGCAGCGTGTCGGCGTATTCGGAGTACTTGATGATCTGGACACCACCCGGCCCAACCTCCACGGGTACCTTGATGCTGGTTGGCAGGTCGCGACGCAGCATTCGTGCGAAGCGTTCTGAGATCAACTCGACGGTGGGCAAGCGCCCGCGCACAACGCGATCTTGATTGGTGAGATCAAACACGGACACTACCGAGCCGCCATCCTCACCGACCTCCGTATCGACGCGGCCGTCATCCACACCAGTCAACAGCGCATCGATCTCTTCCTGGCTAAGTACGTCTTTGTCTGCCATATCCCTGACGGCTTGGTTACCTGAAGTTACTGCAGTACGAAGTTGGTGATCAGCGCAGACTCTATGCCCGGCTGCACTTCGTAGCTCTTGAGAATGCTATTGACCAGTACGACGATCCCACGGCGCACGGACCCCTTACCTTCCTGGGTCTGCAGTTCGAGAAAGTTCTGCTCCGTCAGGAAGTTGACGATCTCGCTGCGAATCAGGGGCATATGCAGAATGACCGCTTCGATGGCCGCCTCGTTACGCGCCATCACCGTAAACTCAACCTGCAGAAAGCGCGGCTTGGCCCCGGTAACGTAATTGATAATGTAGGCCGGCCGCATGTTGTAATAGATCGCGCTCTGCCGCTTGTTTTCGGCGAGCCGAGCCGCTGCCGCTGGCGCCGCGGTTTCCCCGCTGCTACCGCCGAGAAAAAACATGGTTCCGCCCACGCTGGCGCCCACTGCAACAAGCAGCACCACGGCGAACAGAATGACGTTTTTCTTACCGCCAGATGACTCTTCTGGGTTCTGCTCATCAGCCATGTCAAAAATCCGTCGTTGTGATATGCAATTTCCGCCAGTGGCCTGGCGACCTATCACAAGTGTAGTAGGGATTTGTAAATGTGCTGGATTCACGACAGAAAACTGACGCGAGATCTACAGATTCAGGGGACCTGCGAAGAGCGCTCAGGCGTACGCGTAGAATCCGTCGACACGATCAGGGCCTTGTGCTGGCAAAGCATGATCTACCTCAACATCGCCGCCGGGCAGCGGCGCAACTTGGGGACGTTGGAGTTCGTCATCAAATGCATGTCTGGCATCGCGCCGCTGAGCGTCTGCATTATCGTGGCGTACGTCCAGCGACGACACTGCCAGCCCCGCTTCCTGCAACGAATGGCGCAAACGCGTCAGGCCAGCATCCAACAGATCCCGCGTCGCAATTTCTCGCGCAACCATGACAATCTGAATCTCTCCACGTTCGGTGGCGATATCCAAGTCTACTGCACCAAGCTCAACGGGGTTCAGTTGTACGGAGATACGCCCCTGCATGAGCGCCTGTCGGGTCATGGCACGGGTAATCTGGGCCTGCAGCTGCGCCTGAACGTTCTGGGCCAGATGTTCTCTCTGGGTCAGGGCCGCATCCTGAGCTGTCTGAGCATGGGATGAAGAATTGCTGCTCAGTGCATCCGTAGCAACCGCCGTGGGCCTGGCTGGCTGCACAAAGAGCTGCTCGGCCAAGGTTCGCTCCAGTGGACGTGAATCAGCCACACTGGCTAGTGATTCGGCCCGCACAGAACCGCCATCACGGCCGCGCTGCAGCGTTTTGTTTAGCGCTAAGCGCTCATCAGACACAGCTGACTGCCGCCATGTGTGTGCCACCGTTGCGCCCTGGGCGTCCGGTCGATCCGTATGTAACGCAGATGCTCCGAGCGATGCTGTTTGGGCGTGCAACCGGACCGCTTCGGGTAGGGCTTGTTGAGCGCGATCCGGTGCGATGGCCTGTGCAGCGTCCTGCTTAGCACTGCTGATATCTGCCGCACCTGCCCGAACCGGCCGTTGGTAGTTTTCAACGGAGCTTGCCAACCCATCAACACCGCGAGACACGGCCTCATAGTTCGTAGCGCCTTGAACAGGCACTGATGCTAGCGATACGGGCTGATGTGCGCCC
>CAYMUT010000051.1:0-24257 GCA_964393625.1 uncultured Pseudomonadales bacterium | reverse complement strand
TATGGATGTGCGATTCGACCATTGTCGGTTTTCAATTATACCATTGTGCTGGAATTGACCTTTCCCCCAAAAACTTGACCGTTGCGAAAGAGATTTTTCCCGCTAAATTGAAGCAAGGGAGAGGTCGAAATGAAACGCAAAACCTATACCGAAGAACAGATCATCGCGATCTTGAACGAGCATGAAGCTGGGATGCCAGCTAATGAAGTGATCCGAAAGCACGGCATAGCCAATGGCACGTTTTATCGGTGGAAGAGTAAATATGGCGGGATGGATGTTTCGGAAGTTAAGCGGCTGAAAGAACTCGAAGCAGAGAACGCTAAGCTGAAGAAGTTGTTGGCGGAAACGATGCTCGAAAAAACGGCTCTGGAGGATGTCGTTTCGCGAAAGTGGTGAAGCCGTCAGCTAAACGACAAGTTGTCGGCTTTCTACAGAAGCAGTACCCGCTGAGTCAGCGAACCGCCTGTCGGTTGGCTGGGATCAGCCGACAGGCCATGCGGTATAAGCCAGTGAAGACGAACGACGACGCCATCAAAACACGTCTGAAGCAACTGGGTGAACAATATCCAAGATACGGCTACCTGCTGCTGCATGCGATGCTCAAGTCAGAAGGTCTGGTTGTAAATCGCAAAAAGACGTATCGGATCTACACGGAACTGGGCATGCAGGTTAGGACAAAGAAGCGCAAGAAGTTAGTTCGACCTCGTGTACCTATGGCGGTGCCGAGCCAATCCAATGAACGCTGGTCACTTGATTTTGTTAGTGATCAGCTGGCTAATGGTCGTCGGTTTAGAGTTTTGAATATAGTCGATGACTACTCTCGAGCGTGCGTAGGCCAGCTGGTGGACACCTCGATCTCAGGAGAGCGTTTAACGCACTTCCTAGAAGAGATCAGGCTAACCCGTTCGCTGCCAGAAACGATCGTGCTGGATAACGGTCCAGAACTGACGAGCAAAGCGATGTTTTTGTGGTCTCGACAACGCCAGGTAAAGTTGCATTTCATCCAGCCGGGAAAGCCCACACAAAATGCATTTGTTGAATCGTTCAACGGACGGTTCAGAGACCTCTGTTTGAACCAGAATTACTTTACGAGTTTGGAAGATGCCAGGTCGATCATTGACGCCTGGCGCAACCACTACAACCGAGTGAAGCCTCACAGTTCGCTCGGATACCAGCCACCTGTTTTATTTGAAGAACAGGTGGCTTAATACTGTGGAATTGTCTCTATCAAACCGGACAAGCTATAGGGGAAACGTCACCGCAACCGGATACGAGGCCCGCCACTCAATCGGCTGGGTGGGCAGGATCGGCTCTGCCAATGTCGCCAGATAACCCATTGCACCTTGACCGGCCGCCCAGGTCATCAGCGGCATGCGGTTCACATAGAGCAGGCCGATCACGATCGCCAAGAGTAACGCGCCACTGATCAGTCTGTTCGAGAAAATACTCACGTCGACCTCTTATCGCTGCAGGTACCCACTTTGTGCCATGTTATGAACCGGCCACACGGCGTTTTAAGGCTCGCGCGTCCCGGTCGCGGCGAACCGCCAGCTCAGCCCGCAGCCAATCAAGCCAAGCAGCAAGGCCAGTACCAGCCGGGGATCCCCAAGGTAGGTAAACGGATCAACCGGGAACGCGATGGTCTTGGCCATCGCTGCCACCTTGAACTCATGCCTGCCAGCAAAGGCCGGATTAGTGCCGATTTCCAGCAGATCCCGACGACTGCGGTAACGCACCCCGGCACCGGCAGTCCAGATTTCCATCCCATCGGCATTCATAATGTCCATCGCAGCCGACACCGCCGAACCGCGGAACACCGGGTGGCTCGCGCGTGCGAGCATTGCCGGGAACATGTATTCCATGTACTTGGCAAGCACATCGTCCGTCGTATCGCCTGGCTCAACACCATCAATCTGCCGTGGCGTATCGTACAAGTGAATGACGTTGATCATGACAAAGTCGTCACCGGTATCCTCCTCCATGAAGGCGCGGATTCGAGCGAGATCTTCGGCCGATGAATCCGGGTCTTGTGCCACGGACAATGCCATATAGTGTTCGATCTCCGCCGGGGTCAGTGGTCCCTTGAAAGACGTATACCAGCTGAAGAACGCCAGGTAGATCACGCCTACAACGAGCCAGGTCCATTTAGTAGCGTTCATATACTCTCTCTCCGCTGCTCTGCATTTGCTTCACCGGTAAGTACAGGTTTGAAGCGAGCAAACTCACCCTCCAGATCAGCCTTGACGATCGGGGCGTAACAGGGCTGCGCATGGACGCGTTCGATGTAGTTCGCAAACTCAGGCCAGCGCTCCTTGTCCACCACGCCGCCACCCAGCGCAAAGTTAACGAAGGGGCTAGCGATGGCGATGTCAGCGATTGAGAACTTACCGCCGACCATAAATTCATCGTGCCCAAGGCAGCCCGTGAGGTAGTCGAACACCTTGGGCAAAGCTGAGCCGAGCAGATAAGCAACCAACTTCTCATCGGTCTCCTGCTTTAAAGAGACCGGTCTTACAACCCGCTGGAAAAAGACGCCTGCTACCGTCTCCCCCACCTTTGTGTCGGCGTATTCCTCGAACCACAACGCACGCGCCCGTGGGCCCGCTTCAGCGGGCATGAGCGGTGGGTCCGGATAGCGATACTCCAGGTAACTCAGAATCACGGAAGAATCCGGCAGAATGAGTTCTGCTTCTTCCCAACAGGGAATCTTGGACAACGGGCTCTTCGCGATGAATTCCTCCGGCGCACCGAACGGGCTCTGCTGGGTGCTGCTGTACTCGATACCTTTGTATGCGAGTGCTACCCGGACCTTGCGGACGTAGGGGGAGATATTGGCGCCATGCAGTATGGGCAGGGAATCACTCATGGTCATCTGATTTTCCTGAGAGTAGCTGTATCGTGTCGGCAGACAGAAAATAGGTTCTCCGGAATCTCACATCTTGCCCAACGCGTTCTCAATCTTGGAATTGTAAACAGTCTCGATATTGAGCTGACCTTTGAGGCCGGCCTCGCGATGCACTGCCATATCCCTGAATTCTTCTGTAGAGGTCATGGCGACCATAGCAGCTCTATTGGGATACTCTGCCAGCGCGACTTCGTCCCAAAGCTCTTCAACGATTCCAAGCGCGAGATGCGTCACGTCGCCGTCGAAAAAAATACGCCCGCCGAACTGCTGAATGTACTGAATGACCCTTTCACTATAAATGTCATAGGCTTGCCGCCCGGTCAGATCAGTTTCCCTGCCATCAGGGTATTCTGCCTTATCGTTAAACTTCAGTAGATTAACCATAACGATAGGACCATCGGGACCCGGGTCCATCATTTTTTTCATCTGACCCGGCCCGGTCGGGTAAATCTCGTTGATGACTTCCAACTTGATCTCCTAGTCTGTGTTTGTCTCAGCTTGTTTTTGAACGCGACTCGTTGCCCTGACCGGAGCGGCAGCGCCGCCAGCAATGCGATCCAGTGCAGCCTCAAACTGTCGTCGCCCTGCGGTGCTAAGGTTAGGCAGGAGAACGGCGAAATGGTGTTCCAGCCCCCGCCTCTGATCTTCCGCTGAGAACTCAACATGACCTTCCGTTTCCCACAGGTGATCGAACCAGAACCGTGTGACCATGAACAAGCAGCGCGCCAGAACTTTCAAATCGGGCACGTACCCAGCCTGAAGCATGGAAGCCCTTTGCATCTTCTGCAGACTGGCGAGCAGTTTCTCAATGTCAGCATTCATCGGCTGATTTGATTGCTGGCTCGCGACGTTGTCTTGAAACTGCGCATGGTCTCGATAGAGAAATCGATAGCTCCACCAGTCGCTGAGTCCAAACCAGATGGATTCGACGTAGGCATCAGCAAACGCTAAGTCACGGGCGCCGCCTTTGCGCCTCTCAGTTGCCTGCTCAAGTGCCCGTTCCATGAGCTCATCCACCAGATCCCCTTTGCTGGCAAAGTGATAGGTGAGGTTACCCTTGGCTATACCAACCTCTTTGGCAATCTCCGCAAGAGAAGCTGCGGCATAACCCTTCGCGTTGAAAAGTCCCAGGCTGACTTCAAGGATCCGCTCACGCGTTGTCAGGCGATTGTGCACGGGTTGCTCTTCCTCATTACGACCACAAATCCGTCTTCGGCTTTCCTTATCTCATAAACCCTGATCTCATAAACCCTGCATCGAAGAGCTATTGACCAAAATAGTACCATAGGCCTATTATTAGGCCATTCGTCCTATTATGCAACTAGCAGGGATTCATGCGCAAACTCCTGATTGCGACGGCCGCTATCGTCTCATTACCTTTAATACTTTTTCTGCTGGCGTGGCTTTATCCCAGACCTGTCGATACCACGCCATCCTGGGTCTTTGACGGCGACGGTACGGATCTGGATTACTGCGACCTGCCGGTACTTGACGGCTCGGGATTGACTGCACAGGACATTCCTCAAGCATTTACGCCGGGCTGCGGTTACACGGTCTTCCCTAAACCCATTCTGCAGGGCTGCACTGAACCGTTGCCCGAAGGCGCACAGGATATTCGTGGCCTGTGGCAGAGCATCGATCCGCGTATGCCCGATCACGTAGAGCGCATCGAGCAGTGTGGTGATCGTGTTGTCGTCACCGCCCATGGTCTCATTCACGATCATTCGCCGGATATGCTATCGAACGATGTCGCGCCCAGACAGATTGGCCCATATCTCTTTTGCCTGCGCATGTCCCAGGCAACCGCGGTGTGGCAAGACAATCAGCTGAACCAGAAGCTTTTTGGTGGACCTACCGTGGTAAAACGCTACATCGAAGACGGCGTGTACAAGTGGGAGTACCCCGGCAACGGCACGCTTAAAATGAAACGCATCTGCAAGTTACCGGAGCACGCAAAAACGTCACCCGACCGCAGTCACGCGCTCTGATACCCGGCGCCAAGATCCAATCTGTATAGAGGAAAAACGCAATGACACTGACCCAACCCTTACGCCTGATGGGCGCGCCAGGCTCACCTTACACCCGGAAAATGCTTGCCTACATGCGTTACCGGCATATCAGCTACGAATTCATACTGGGCGATCAGTCCGCCAGGCTGGGGTTGCCGAAACCCAAAGTTGAACTGCTGCCTACCTTCTACCTGCCGAATGACGACGGAAAGATTGAGGCGGTTGTAGATTCGACACCATTGATCCGACGCTTCGAGCGGGCATTTTCCGGACGAGAGGCGATTCCCGCCAACCCGGTACTGGCTTTCATCAACTACCTGATTGAAGACTACGCCGATGAATGGCTGACCAAGTCCATGTTTCATTACCGCTGGTACTACGATGCCGACATCAGCAAAGCCGGCAGCATTCTACCGTTGTGGCGTGGCCTGCAGATGGATAGTGAGCAGCATCAAAAGTTTTCAGCATTTGTCGCCGACAGACAGATTTCACGCCTTTACGTGGTCGGCTCCAACGATGTGACCGCACCTGTTATCGAAGCCAGCTACCGACGGTTCCTTGAGATCATGGACACATTGATCGCTCGCCAGACCTTTGTTCTCGGCACCCGTCCTTCGTCAGCGGACTTTGGCCTCTACGCCCAGCTGACCCAGCTGGCAAAGTTCGATCCCACACCTATGGCCATCTGCCTGAAGCATGCACCACGCGTCTACGCATGGACCGATGTGGTTGATGACTTGAGTGGCCATCCCTGCGAGGAACAGGGGTGGATGTCGGCAGACGACGTGCAGGAATGTCTCGGCCCACTGCTGAAAGAAATCGGCCGGGTCTACGCACCGGCATTGATCGCCAATGCGAAAGCGCTGCAGGCCGGTGACAAGCACATGGAAACCATGATCGATGGCAAACGTTGGGAGCAGCCGACCTTCCCTTACCAGGGTCGTTGCCTTGCGTGGATCAATGAGGAATACCAGAAACTCAGCCAGGAAGACCGGGCTCGCGTTGACAGTATTCTGGCGGGCACAGGCTGTGAGGAGTTATTGCAATGAAAATTCTACGAACTCCGGATGCCTGCTTCGCAGACCTCGAGGATTATCCGTTCGAGCCCCATTACACCACCATTCAAGCAGAAGGCGGCGATGAGATTCGCATCCATCATCTTGACGAAGGTCCAACCGATGGCCCGTTAGTGCTTTGCATGCATGGCCAGCCCGTGTGGAGTTATCTGTATCGAAAGATGCTCCCCTACCTGACCGAGGCGGGGTTGCGCGTGATTGCTCCGGATCTGGTGGGTTATGGCAAGTCTGACAAGCCTGCAGCAAGAGAGGATTACAGCTATGAGCGGCAGGTCACCTGGATGGGCGCGTGGCTGCAAGCAAACGACTTCAATGGCATTACCTTGTTTGGTCAGGACTGGGGCGGACTGATCGGACTACGCCTGGTGGTGAATCACGCAGACAGATTTGATCGTGTGGTCATAGCCAATACCGGCCTGCCTTATAGCCCTGATGTGCCGGAAGACATCGTCGATCAGATCGAACACTTCCGGGCAGCCGCTCCGACCCCCAGCCTGATGAGCATGCAAAAGGCCCTGGGCGGTATGGAAGATCGTGAACACCTTGCGACCAAATTTGCCTATTGGCAGAAGTTCTGCTGGGAGAACGAAAACCTGCCGATCGGCTTCATGATGTCCATGACCATGGAGGAAGGATCCAGCGCGGTCCGTGGGATGAAATTTCTCCTCCACAATCTGGGCGTACATGCTCCGTTTCCAACACCGCTCGCCAAAGCTTATGACGCGCCATTCCCCGATCCGAGTTACAAGATGGGGCCACGAGCAATGCCAAGCCAGGTGCCGACATTACCTACTTCACCCTCGCTGGAACTACAGGGCAAAGCCTGGGCGTTCTTCGAGAAGTTCGAAAAACCCTTTCTCTGCGCTTTTGCCGACAACGACCCGGTCAGCGCTGGTGCAGAGCAGGAATTCCTGCGTCGTGTACCTGGTACCAAAGGGCTGCCACACACAACAATCAAAGGCGGAGGCCATTTCGTGCAGGAGAATGCGCCGGACCAGGTTGCCGGGGTCATCATCGACCTGATCAGGTCGACCTGAAAGGCCCAGCCTGGGCATGACTTATCGGTTAGTGAACAAGCGGAGATCGGCAAGATGAAATTGATCCTACGTATAACAAAGTGGCTGCTCGGCTTCGCCGCTGTCCTTGTCGGAGGGCTACTGCTATATGCCTTTGCGCTGCCAAGGCCACACGACACAACCGACCCGGCGATATTCCTGCAGGATGGCAGATCAGTGAACTACTGCAACCTGCCCGAGCTCGATGGATCCGGCAAGTCTGCCGACGATATTCCTAAGGCGTACACCCCCGGCTGCAGCTACACAAACTTTCCGATGCCTGTGTTGTCGGCGTGCACCGAGCCGCTTGCAGAGGGGGTCGTAGACATGAGAGGTCTCTGGCTTGGGGTTTCAGGCCGAATTGGTCACCTGGAGCGCATCGAGCAATGCGGCAATCGAGTCGTAGTTACAGCGTTTGGCATCATCCATGACTTTCGCGTTGACGGCACCTTGAAAAACGGCGCGCGAGATGTCGGTGCACTATGTAACAACTTCAACACCGCCATTCATTTCGACGAAGGCGTCATGGTCTTCAGATTGTTCGATCTCTTCGACACTGTGTTCAGAGAAATGCGCGGCGACGAAATGATTTTCACGTTCATCGATGGCACCGAAACCCGCACGCAGAGACTCTGCCAGTACCCGACGGAAAGCTAACCCAGCTGGAAATGGAGTAAGCCTGTGTCAAACCAGGAGGTGACGACAAAGTTGAGGAAATCGGGATCGCCCAGATTCATCACACTCGATGAAGCCGCCGCGATGACCACCGGCACCCGAGTGACGTTTGTGCCCGGAATTCCAGCCATGTTCTCTGAAGCACTCAAGAACATCTGTTATGTGAAAGGTGTGCCGCTGATCAGAGTGCTGCATCCTCACATGGGCATTGATGAAGCTACGGGCGAGGATCGGCAGGCAAAGCTCTATGAGCTTACGGCGCAGACAAGTTTGCCCACGATGCTCCACAATCAGGAGCGGCCGCGGAATGTCTGGATAGAGCAACTTGCGCTGGCCGAACAAGTTGGCGCACCAGGCACCCCGAAGCTGATCCCCGAAAGCTTCGAACTGCGTGCCGAGGTCTTTGGCCTGTGCGCCATCGTGATTGGCGAGGACGGTCTGGTCTGGAACATGAGAATTCTCATCGACAGCCCGTTGGGGCATAAGTACGGGTTCAGCGAAGAAGCGAGCGCGGCTGCGCCTGGAAAAATCGCCGAAGTGATCAGCGTGCTCGATCGCCGCCTTAAGGCCCAAGTACAGCAGGGCTCAAAGTATCTTGTTGGCGATGCGCTGACCGCCGCTGACATTTACTGGGCGACATTCAGCATGAGCGTGCTTCCTCCGCCACCCGGGATAATGCCCGTGACGCGGCAGAACCAGGGGATGTTGAAGTTCTTTGAGGCAAATTCCCAGATACCCGGAATTGCCGCGGCCCTCACACAGCGGATCGAGGACCATCAGCGATATATCTTGACCACCTATTGCGAAACACCTGCGGTACTGGGTGGCGACCCCTTGTAAGTGAAGAGATGCAATGACCAACCAAACCAAAGTACTACCGTGCTGGCTGGATGAAGCCGAGCTTGATGAGCTACAGGACGATCCAGCCTGGCAGGGTTTATCTGGCAACCGCGTTGGCGCCGAATTGAAGGATCTTCGACCCCCCTGGAAATCGACTCGGAGCCCTCAAAGGCAATACAAAAGGATTTCATCCGGGTGAAATTCTTCTGCAGGAATTTCTCGAGCCGATGGGTATGACGCAGAAGGCATTTGCCGCGAAGCGGGTAGTGTCAGTAACTTTGTGTGTGAGCTGACTCTTTAAACTCAAGGAGTCACCTCCCCGGCCTATGAACGATCCTCGTGACAAACCGGCGGCAGCAAACGATGGCCGGTTCAATCCACGAGGATCATGCTCACTCAATTACCATACTAAACCGCTCTTCGAAGCGGATGGCAAATTCATTTCTTACCTGCGACCATAACTGCGGCCACTGGCATTCTAGAGCCGCCCTGCCTTACCTCGACCAAAGCCGCGCCCCTTTCCAGCTCCTTTTCCCTTACCAGCAACCGTTCCCTTGCCAATGGCAATACCACGACCGCTGGCCGTACCGGTTCCTTTCTTGTGTCGGATGTTCCCATTATCGTCACGATAAATCACAACCCCGGTGCCGCTGGCGCTGCCAGAACCTTTGAAAACACCTTTACCCTGAGCTACACCAGCACCTTTTACCCAACCCTTACCTTTCACGCCATCGGCTAGAACCGGGCTTGAGAGCAAGGCCATTGCCAGAAGTGAAACCCATACCATAGTCAATTTTTTCATGATGAATCTCCCTAAGTCAGTTGATTGGTAACGGGGAATCACCCCGCTCAATATCAATAACGAGCGAGTGGAGAATCGGTTGACCAACTACGTCACGTTCACGCGGGCACCACCCGCGCCTTGTTGGCCATCTCAGGTCACTGCCAGGGCCTTAGTACTTTCCCTCAAGGCTTCCATGCAAATCTCGGGCTTGAGCCGCTCCTCTGCGTACATCTTCTTCAGACGGCGGTTTTATTCTTCCAGCTCTTTCATGCGCCCCATAAGCGACGCATCCATGTCGCCAAACTTAGATCGACACTTGTGGAACGTCGCTTCGCTCATACCGTGTTCGCGGCAGAGATCTGCCACCTTTGCGCCTTCCTCGTTCTGTCTGTGTATCGGGATTTTTTCATTGAGAACTCCTGTGTTCACTTTACAGAAATCCTCTACTTCTAAGTCCTGTTATTTTTCGGAGGGGTTACAGTTACAACGATGGCTTGTCACCGGTACAGTATGAGAAACGAGAATTCGAACGGCTTGGGCGTGTCTAGGGATCTAGGGGCGATTCAGACCTTTCTTGTGGGATTCGAAAAAAACCTGTTCACTTTGCAATTGGGGTCGCGTTGATTCCCTGTTCCAGGTCAAACGTTGCGCCCACGGCGCCGATAACAGCCCTTGACCTATCTAGTCCCAGCGCCTCCTGCAGATTAAACATTGGCATAATCCCGGTGCAATGCCCAGCCATGAGATGCTTCACACCAACTTCGCTAAGTTTCTTCCCCGTCCACTGCAGCGTGTCCTCTGAAGCATTGTATAGATGCAGCCCTCCCATAAGCGCCAGCAAAGGACCCGATTGGATAGTTCGCGTCACATGATTAACGAGATTAACTGTACCAGCATGGCCACAGCCTGATAACACAATGGGTCCCCCGGGTGCTTTTACAACCAAGCCCTGGCTCTCTGGAACAGAATCGACGACGGGCGAATCAGCGTCTTGCCTGAAAACCGAAAACTTTGGATAGTTTTCTTCCTTAAATGTGCGTGCCACTGGACCAGTTGCCCAAACTCCCGGGACAACTTCTGTAGCTTGATCAATCTCCACAAAAACAGCTCCGCTAGATTCCAGCCGTTTTTTGTCGCGCTCCAAAAGGTTCCATCTTGCTGTGCCAAGCATCGCATACAGGGGAGCAGCCGCTGGCGCCTCAGTGTTTAAATATCGAGGTCGAAAAATACCCTCCGCAACAGTAACCCTAATAGGGTTACTCTCCGCATCAGCTGCCAAGTGCTCAAGAATCCGAAACAAACCACCTGTGTGATCAAAATGAAAGTGGCTTAAAACAATGTCCTGCACGCAACTCAGGTCTACCCCAAGAAAGGTCGCGTTCTGCAATACTGTCTGCGGATATCGACCAGTATCCCAAAGAACACAGTGCTCTCTGTCCTGACCCTCTACCCGGGTTTTAACCAGCGCCGCAAATCCCCATTCGCCCCGCGTGCCATTATTGGCCAAGTTCGTCGATAGCACCTGGATTTCGGCGTCGACAACCTCATTTTGAGCATGTGTTTCCACGGTACCGCAAGACACAAAAGCAAAAACACATAGTGTCGTCCAAAACTTAATGTTCATACGGTTCAACCCCATGGACGTCGCGGGAAACATCAAAAGAATCATCTACTAGCCCAACAGCCATATTCTCTCGGAGCCGCTTAAATGTTATGAATTGTTCGCAATTTTCCGGACAAGGACGCTGAACAGAACAATGCGTCTTATCCACAGGCCTTCATAAACCTTGCATTCATATGTAGATATGCATTTTTATTTGGATGCTTCGCCCAGATTTTCTCCCACTCAGGATCACTTACGAAAGCTGCAAAACCTTCGTCGCGCGCCGTTTTACTCGGCCAACGAATGATCCAACAAACATTGGGCTGACCGTGGGGGGATATCTGAGGATCTGAGCCGCTCACCTCAGTCTCTATGCCATCGTCCATCCAAAAATCGATGACATCTAGATTTACTTTAAGCCATGGTGCTGCTTCTTCTATCGCCCACTTTTTGTACGCCTCAAACCATTTCTGCTCTATGGTGTAGTCTCTTATCTCAACAATTGCTTCTGACATAGTTCCTCCGAATCGGGTTCATTCAAAATGCTCTGGGTTCATAGTTTAGGTTAATGACTGTACGCCGAACTACACCTACCCGCGACCCTTCCAGCCAAGCATACAAATCGTCTGGGCCAGATACTTCCAATGCTCGGCAAATACAGCGTCAATGGTTCCTGTTCGTGTCGTACATGCAGGGTCAGAGCCAGTCTGGGATTTCCCTTACTTTGCCTCAGCGCATTGGTTTCGCCTCACTGGCCAGCCTGATGATCATCGGTGCAATCATGTTGCTGAAGGTCAGAGAAGAACAGGAGACCGTGGCTTCATAATGTGCTCAACTAATCTTCGATTTGCGGCATTGCCGCTCTGAGTTCCTTAACAGAGTCTTCGATCGTTCCGTTCTCGATTTCAATCAGAAGGACGTGGATGATGCCTTCAAGTCGGGCGACGTGGGATTCCAATGCTTCGACACGTTCCGATAGCTCAATACTCATATAGTTTACCTATAACGTTTACATTCGGGATCTGCTGAGCGTGATGTCAGCATGCTGCCAGGCGGCATCAAATTTTTTCTTCACTGCGGCAGCCTCTTCAACCTTTCCCTGCATCTCCAAAGACTGCAGCAGGCCAAATAGGGACCAGCCGTTATTTTGATTCCATCGAAGATCTCTGCGATAGACAGCTTCCGCCTCTTCCGCTCGTCCAGCAGCGACCAGTGCCGCACCCAGATAGTGCCGCGACGGCTGCGACCAATCAGGTGGCTCGGTGTAGTTGTTCTCATCCTCAATCGCAACAGCAGCGGCAAATGATTCAACAGCTTTATCAAAGTCACCTTCGGCTTCGTAAATTTCACCCTCAAGCGCATGTGCGGCAAGCTTTAGCACTGCTGAGGCAGGCGTAGCTCCAACGCGATACTCATCCGCATTCGGTGCATTGGCCAACGTCGTGAGTTTGGCCGATTCAGCACGAGCTTCATCTAACTCACCTGTCGCGATGTAGGCGCTACCGATCGAATAACTCCACATACCTTCCAGGTATGGGCGGCCAGAAAATTTGCGCTCATAGCTTAAAAGTTCTTCCCACTTACCAAATATTTTGAAGACCACCCAAGGTGCCGAAGCGCGCTTTTGACCACCTCGTCTATCTACAGTCTCTTCTTTGACTGAACTGGCAGACTGCCACGCGGCTTCGATCGCCGTCTGGTAATTACCTTGAACGGTGGCTGCATAGCGTATGAAGTCAATCGCATGCGGTGCATGCATCTTGTGATTGAGTGGATAAGTGCCGAGGTTTGGCAGCGGATAATCCCCCCATATCTCCGCGAACTTTCGATCCACCTCGACAGAACGAACGTTGTTTGCGATCGCTTTGTCATACTGACCCACACGGACGTATATGTGCGCGGGCATGTGCACCATATGACCTGCGATCGGCATCGTCGCCTCAAGCCGATCTGCAGACGCCAGGGCCCGTTCGGGCTCTAAGGAAGCTTCCAGCAGATGAATAAAAAGGTGGTTCGCACCGGGATGATCAGGCTCCACCTGCATAACAGACTCTAGCGCTTCAGCCACTGCTGCAGTATCGGACTTTGGATTACCCTGTGAATCCCAGTAGTCCCAGCGCCCGATAGACATGTAGGCCGCGGCATAGAGCGCACCAGCATCACCATCTTCTGGATACTTCTCGTGCAGCGCACGAGCAGCAGCCAAGTACGCCTGGTCACGCTCTGCATCATCGGGAATCGAAACCTTATCGTAGAGCACATACATCGCATCGATTAAATCTTGTTCATATTCGTTGCCATTAGCGCTCAGCGATTTTGCCTTCGTGATCGCTTTTAATCCCTCACCCAGCGGATCATCCGGCATACGCCCATAGCGACTATTTGGGTTGGGTCCCATGGCATGCGCCATACCCCAATAGGGCATCGGATGATCTGGATCTAAGCGGGCCGCCTCTTGGTAAGAAGCAATGGATTCGGGAAAGTAAAATCCCCAGGCTAAGCGCAAACCCTGATCAAAAAATGCTTGGGCTTTTTCTGAATCCGTCGAAATGGGCCGTGAATAATCTCCCGAGCCGGGCACCCGTATCGCAAGCGGTTTCTCGGTGTCCTGGGCTTCGGTTTGAAGGTCGGCATTTTCCGAACAAGCACCTAACCCTAAGACTACTGCGGCCACCCAGATGATTTTGTTTCTATGCAACATAACGCCTCCCTCATCAGCGCCCTAACCTAGTGCTAGAACCTCGCAATGACAAGGCTTGATGAAGCGAGCCGTCGAAAGGTATAGGATGGACTGATCACATGGTCGGATTCAGGGGAACCCATGAAACACACTGCACTACACATTATTCTTCTATCACTATGCTTGTCAGCGAGCCAAACTTCTGCAGAGATCAAGCGCACCGCTAGCGGCACGCCTGATCTTAATGGCACCTATAACGTATCTACGTTGACCCCCATGCAGCGCCCGGAACAGTTCGGCAATAATCTCGAACTCACGCCTGAAGAAGCCGAAAAAATCATGAAGGCTGAGGAAGCGGCCATGGCTGAGGCGAACAAGAACCGAGGTCCAACTACCGAAGCCCCTCCCGAAGGCGGTGCTGCGCCCGTAGGCGTCGACGATAGCCAACGCGAAAACCTCGGTGCCGGAAACGTCGGCGGCTATAATTTTTTCTGGATTGATCGTGGCTCAGAAGTTGCGTTGGTAAATGGTAAGTTTCGAACCTCCATCATCGTAGATCCGCCCAATGGCCGAATGCCTGCCCCAACCGAAGCAGGGATCAAACGGTTTCAAGAACAGCGCGCACTGCGCAGACCCAATGACGGCAGTGCCTGGTGGGTCAATATCAAAGGACCCGGTCCATACGACGGTCCGGAAAGTTTAGGCATTTCGGAACGATGCATCGTGGGCTTCACAGGTGCGGCGCCGACGTTTCCAAGCCTCTACAACAACTACAAACGCATTGTGCAAACTGACAATCACGTCATGATCCTCATTGAGATGGTTCACGATGCCCGAGTCGTGCGCATGAACTCGGAACACTTACCCGCGGATCAAACTTCACACATGGGTGATTCTGTAGGCTGGTGGGTAGGCGACACCCTGGTGGTAGACACCACGAACTTCAATGCCACTAGCGGCCAGGCTTATGGCGCAACTGAAAACCTCCACGTCGTCGAAAAATTCACCCCGCAAGAGAACGGCGACCTTCTATATCAGTTTACCGTCGATGATCCGAGCATCTGGACAGCTTCCTGGACCGGCGAATACACCTGGCGCAGCGAAGATGCCAAAGTGTATGAATACGCCTGCCACGAGGGGAACTACTCTATGGCCGGTATTCTTAAAGGCGCACGCCTGCTTGAATCCGAAGCACAAGGTGCCGCAGGCGGGCAGGAATGAGCCACCTGCTCCTCGATAAACAAGACCACGTTGCGACGATCACGTTTAACCAGCCGGAGAAGCGTAACGCCTACAGTCCAGAAATGGCGGTCAAGCTTACTCAGTACCTGAATGACTGTGATCGTGACCCCGACGTACGTGCAGTCATCATCACCGGCGCGGGTGATTCTTTTTGCGTAGGTCTAGATCTTAATGATGTCAGGGAGCGCAGCCAGGACGATTCTCCTAAGGAAGATCCTTTGCCAGGCCACCCAACCCAAAGAGTGCTCCGTACCTACCCGTTTCAGATCTGCAAACCGGTCATTTGCGCGATAAATGGCGCAGCAGGCGGATTCGGCGCAGCCTACCCCCTGACGTGTGACGTTCGTATCGCTGCAGAAGATGCCAACATCGCTTTTTCTTTTGTGAAGTGGGGGCTCGTTCCAGAAATGGGCGCGACTTGGACATTGCCACGGCTTATTGGCTTAGAGAAAACCGCTGATCTTCTCCTAACTGGCCGCAAGGTCACCGGCAAAGAAGCTCTAGAGTTGGGCCTTGTCCTCAAGGCCGTCCCTAAGGAGCGGGTGAAAGACGAAGCGTTCGAATACGCTAAGGCGATTGCAGATGGGTCGTCGCCTTCGGCGGTATCTGTTGTGAAGCAGATGACTTGGGGACGATTGATGGACCAAGGCGAACTCTACCGTGCGATCTACGAAGATGACGATGCCATCGCCTGGGCGATCAAAGGACCTGATTCAGCGGAAGGGAACGCTTCGTTTTTCGAAAAGCGACCTGCTAACTGGGCTGAGGTGGATCCACGTAAACTGCCCGGCTTTGGCAAACGTAACGCAAACCCGTTCGGCTAAGAGGTCTGAAGCTCGAAGAGGCGGACCGGCGCCTTCTCTTGGTTCCTAAAATCCTCTGCTTCCAACATCTCACATTCGTCGCGAACCATATCCGTCAGGTCTACGCCAGATGCTTCCAATCCTTGGCAAATACAGCGTACAAGTGAATTTCGAACGATACGTCACCATAGTGCGTTTTTAACGCAACAATCACATTGCCATTGCTAGCCAGCGACAACCGTTGTTCTGCGATGGCCGGCCTTGTTATGTATCGACTAAGACGATCAAGCTTGTTACGTTGACTGGCACAGCCTCTAAAGTCAGGGTATTCGGACTCCGCATGCCGGTATAGATGCCCTGCCCGCCGATGTAGATCTTAACGCCTACAACACCGTACTTTTTTGGTGCGAGACCTTTGACGAATTTATCACCGTGCCCCAGTACCGTTGATGCGGCTGAGTTTAGCTGTACTCTTCCAGCGCGTTAAACTCACCGGCAATGCTTTCCACCTGTTTCCCCATGGCCACTTCGTCCGGTGGCAGCAGGTCGCCTTCCAGTCGGGTTTGCAGGTTGGGGAGGCGGATTTCGAATTCTACACCAGCAATATCTTGAGGCATGAGCTTCAGGCGTCTGCCGCGATCAGTGTAGCTCAGGCTCCAGCGTGGATGGGCCTTTTGGCAAGGGTCCTGGAGCTGATTGTTATGGAATGCTTCAGCGCTGAAAGGATAGGTTTTCTGATCGCTCTGATGGGTGATTTCGACTGTTTCCAACTTGGCAGGCAGTTGCCATTCCAGACTCTCAACGACCTCATCACTACCATTTTGTCGGCAGTACGTTTTACCGTCTTTAGCTACCAGTTCGACCACATCGGTGATCACTTCACCGTTTTTCATGGCCAGCCGTAGCGAGAGTAGATCGGCTTGATTCTCGATATTCCGATACCCCACTGTGCCGTCATACCCCTTGATAACCTCGTTGACGAAGTAGAGCCCCAGCCCCTTGCCGTGATGCTCTTTTACCCGCCGTGTGGAAAAACCGAGCTGGAAGAGTTTGGCACCGGTGTCGGCATCAATATGGGGGCCGCGGTTGTAAATGCGATAGCTGAGGTAGGGGCCGTCGGTGCTTAGCTCGATGGCAATGCGGGCATCTTTGTGCGGGCGCGCACCTTTGCGGCGGCCAGCAAAATACTGGGCATTGCTGATGATATTTTCCAGCACCAGTACCAAGTGATTTTCGTTACCCAGAAGCTGTTCACTGGACGTTGCCTGAATCCAAACCTGGTCTTGATCTTCAATACGCCAGCGGCCAAATTCGCCCTGGCTTATCTGATGGTCGCCAAAACAGCGGCTGAGGGCTTTGAGCAACGCATGCTCGGCCTGATAGACGGGTTTGTCGGGTAAGTCCTGGTTATCTTCCAGCTCTGTCTGGAACAGCAGTTCCTCGGCCTCGCACACCTGCTTGGCGATATGTAAGGCGATATTGTCGGCGGTGGAAAGATCCAGCAGATCCCAGAGGTAGCGCAGGCTGGTGATGGCTTCCTGTACTTCTGAGTCTGGCGAGTCTGAGTCTGGAGGATCCGGATTCAAGTTTTCACTTTCAAGCTTGGCTTGCAAAGCCGTCAGCACTTTGTCGTAACTGATTACGCCGTTATGCCGTACCTCGCTGGCGATGCTTTTAAAGTGCAGAAACTTCTCGTCATATTCGATGTATTCCAGCAGCTTATCACTGATAAAAAGCTTCAGTTTGTCAGCATGGCTGGCGTAGATATGGGCCTCGCTGCTAAGGCGTTTCTTGGTATCAAGCAGCTCCTGCATCTGCTTTTGCATCGCTTGCATAGCGGCGGTATTGCGCTGGCGTTTCTGGCCTAACAAGCGCAGTTCGATCAAGACTACCAGGGCAAACACGAGCAGTAAGATCTGGGGCACGGGTTGTTGAAACAACTCAGGCGGAAGTTGATACACTTTCTGTATGGCCGTTTCAGACAGCGCATAGAAATAGCCCAGCAAGACAATGGCGTAAAGCACCGTGGTCAGAGGATAGGCCGTGGGTTTGAGGGCTTGGATTTTGCCCATGCCAGATTTCCCGTTCATGAGTTATTTGCTCCTCCATAAATAGGCCTGGGCATCGCCAAAGGTGACGATGCCTCTTCCCGCTTTGCACAGTTCGGTAAATTGCCCGTTTTTGGGTTCGGCGGCATCAAAGGCCATGCGCAGGGTTTTGATATGTTGGCGGTAGTTGGCCCAGGAGAAACGTTCGATATCCGCCTCTAGTAAATCGGCGATCTGTTCGGTCGAGAGTGGGCGGGGGCTGCGTTCCACCAGATAGCGCAGAATCTTGCGCGGCGTAGGTGCCAGCGGGCGCTGCGGGTTGTGGGGGTTCATCAATTTTTGGCCTTTCCAGAAAACTTCCCAGGTGGCCAGGTCGATGCTGAGATCACCGCTGCTGAGGCGATCCTGATTGTCGTCCTGATCCTGCTTTTTTAACGCTGCCTTGATGCGCCAGCAGAGTACCGCTTCGATATTGCGTTGGTGCTTGGCGATAAAGTCGCGGGCGTCGTTTTCGGTGATGGCCTGTTCCTCAATCTCGGTGCCGCTGTGTTCCGAGAGGTAGATGATGGGCAGATCCGGCCATTTTTTGTGCAGGGCGCGAGAGACGCTGAACCCCGCCTGATCATGGCCATTCATATGGGCGTCCAGCAAGGCCAGGTCTGGTTTGTGCGCTTCTTCCATCAGCGCAATGCGTTGCTTGGCCGTTTCGGCAAATTTATAGATCTCGAGCTGAGTGGGCTTGTCGTCAAACTCAGTGGTTTTCAGCACGGGGCTAAATTTGTCGATCCAGTGGGATTGGTCTTCCACCCAGAATAGTTTGGCCATCCGCTGTTTCCGTGTGTCTTTTTTGTTTTTGTAGGAATCCTATTGTAGTGAAAAAAACTCACCGATTTTTCACCCGCGTTTTAGAAACTGATCCTCAAGGGCTAATGACGCATCAGCTTCATCAGCTTATTTAGCCACACAAACCGAGGAAAAGTTTATGTATAACGACCTGCTGCTACTTTGGTCCAGCCAGCCCGGCGTTTCGCTGGCAATCTGGCTGGTCGTTCTTGTTACGGTACTTTATCTGGCTCGTCAGCCTGCGCATCAATTGATTCGCACCGCGGGTCGCAGTATCTATCGCTTTATGCGCACCGCTGGGCGGGCGATAGCTAATGTTGAAAAACAGGCCATTGCTCGCAACAAAGAGGTTATTTTGGCCCAAGGGCGGGAAACAACGCAAAAGATGATTGAAAGAGAATTTACCAGGATCAATGAAATCGTTGCTCGTGACCTCAGCCACTACCCGGCGTTGCACCGCGAGCTGACCGATGCCATCGAACGTCTGGAAAATGATTACCAAGCCGCCACCGACGCGCCACCCCTGCCACCAGAATGGCTGAACGTGGTGCAAACCATCTCGGAATTGCCGAAACAGAGCGACCCGATGGTAGTGAATATTCTGGAGAGCATTAAGGATGAAGTGACTGATGCTCACAACGAAACCCTTAAGGCTTACCAGAAAACCAGTGCTGAGCGGCACAAATTGCTGAGCGCGCTGCAGCCGCAATGGCGGGCAATGTCGAACAAACTGGCTAAAACCAAGGAAGTTGTGGCCGTGACTCAGGAGCGCGCCGATACCGTCGACAAGCATATGGCCAATTACGAAGCCATTTGCAACAACGACGATGGCATTGCCCGATCGCTCACCGCTTCATCCATGACCCAGTTTTTTATCTCTGGCCTGGTGTTAGTGGTGGCCGTGTTGGGTGGTTTGATCAATTTTCAGTTGATTGCCTTGCCCATGTCGGAAATGGTGGGCGGCAACAGCTATATCGGTAGTCTGAAAACCTCGGATATTGCCGCACTGGTGATTATTCTGGTGGAAATTGCCATGGGTCTGTTTTTGCTGGAATCCCTGCGTATTACTCGACTCTTCCCCGTTATCGGTCATATGGATGACAAAATGCGCCGCCGTATGATGTTGATTACCTTCACAATTCTTTTTGTCCTGGCCAGCATTGAAGCCTCCTTGGCATATATGCGCGACCTGCTGGCGCTGGACCGTGAGGCATTGAAGCAATCGCTGGCTGGTGCTGTGGCAGTGAATGCTGAGTTCCGTTGGATTCCGTCACTGGGGCAGATGATTATGGGCTTTATCCTGCCTTTTGCGCTGGCCTTCGTGGCGATTCCGCTGGAGTCCTTTATCCACTCAACTCGCACGGTGCTGGGTGTGCTGATGGTGGGTTTGCTGAGATTTGTGATTATCACGTTACGAGTGTTCGGCGGTGTTGCCAATCAGCTCAGCAAACTGTTGGTGTTCGCCTACGATGTGGTCATCACAGTGCCGCTGTCGCTGGAGAAACTAGTGATCAAAGGACTGCGTAGCCGTCAGCAAAAGCCCGCAGAAGTTACAGCTCAACACCATGCAGAAGCTGATCTCTTATTGAGTGAAGGCTAGGAGGGTATAGATATGAAAAAGTTAGTTTTAATCAGTGCAATGATCGCGGTGCTGGCCGGTTGCGGCCAGCCTGCTCCAGGCAACCAGGCGGTATTCCTGCTGGTGGATACATCCGGCACTTATACCGAGGAAATCAACAAGGCGCAAAGCCTGCTGAACTACCTGCTGGGAACCTTGGAAAGTGGCGATTCCATGGCCGTGGCCAAGATCGATAGCGGCAGCTTCAGCGAGAAAGATCTGATCGCCAAAACCACCTTTGATGATCGTCCTAGCGTGGCCAACGATCAGAAGCGTGTGTTCAAGCGCTCCACGGATGAGTTTGTTGGACAGGTAGAACGCGGCAGTGCCCACACCGATATCACCGGGGCCATGTTGCAAGCCAGCGAATATCTCAATGAGACAGGTGCGGGTGAGAAGTACATTCTGGTGTTTTCGGACTTGGAAGAAGATCTGCAAAAAGGCCATATCCGTGACTTCCCCATCAACCTGCAAGGTATCAACGTGGTGGCGCTGAATGTGACTAAATTGCGCAGCGACAATATTGATCCACGGGACTACCTCAACCGTCTCGATTCCTGGCAGAAGCGAGTGATTGAAGGCGGCGGTAACTGGCGAGTAGTGAATGACTTTGATCGGTTGGATCGTTTAATCGCCGTGAACTAGCGCAAAATAACCTTGTCGTTAGCCCTGTGTTTGGCCCCATCCCTCCCCAGTTGAAGCCCAAACACAGGAGCCCATTTGGGGCGCTTAGCGCCCCTTTTCTTGCAATAATGCGCTATTGGCCGGGAAGATTCCTGGTATCGAATTTCTCGCCACCTTACTTACTCCTCGTCCGCCTTCTTTAGCACGCGCCAGACATAGGCTAGTTGCTCGGGTAATGTCTGCGGCTAGTCCGGCTCGGGAAAAGCCCCCCCAAAACCGTTGCCGGTGACGGAACTGCCGGTGCGTCCAACATGCATCTGTGACGCCAGTTCTTCTTCACACGAGAGCATCGGCTCACCTTCGACAATCTGCGAAACACTGCCATCCATGCCGCTCAGGGGTTGTCCGACGATGGTGGTGCGGTACAGCTGACGTTCCGTGCCCGCGCCGTAGATATCGGTAGGGGCGCGATGGGTGGTGGAGCGTTCGTCCCAGACCACCAGGTCACCTTCTTCCCACACGTGTTCTATGGTGAACTCCACGGAATGCCCCCAGATTTTATGCAGCAGGGCGGTACTGTCTTCGTCGCTCAAACCCACCACAAACTTCAGAAAACCGGGAGAATTGAACAGGACCTTTTCTCCGGTGTCCGGGTGGACCGTCACCAGCGGGTGTTGACTGATCATCCTGCGGCTGGCAATGGAGTCACCGGCTTCAGTGCCGGTGCTTTTTCCGTATTTGTACTCGTGTTCTGCCATCAGGCTTTCCACCTGGGTCTTGGTGGATTCGTCCAGGGTTTCGTAAGCCGCTGCCAGGTTTCCAAAATTGGTGTTCCCCACACCCTCGGGAATGATGTCCCCGCGCAACATGCCAATGCTTGGCGGGTTCACACACGCGGTGATGTCACAGTGGTAACCGGTCCAGGGATGTTTTGTGGCTATGGCTTCGTAGCGTGTGAGGTCCCTCGGCTTCGACTTTTCGCCCTGGTACACGGAGAAGATCTCGGGGTAGTTTTCGACATGTCCGAATACGGTGTGGCCGATGGTTGGCGCGCCGATGTTGGCGGAGGCTTCGCTGAGCTCATAGGTGAAGCGCACCTGCTGTGCGTGGTTCAGGCCAATCCGTTTGAAGACAAGTACCTTGTGACGGATGAGCGCGTCGTAAACCACGGATACCTGTTCCGGGCTCAACGGGTTTTTCAGGTCCACACCTTCCACTTCAACGCCCAGGTTCTTCGAGATGGGTTTCAGCTTAATCAGCCCGTTGGCTTCTGCCGCTGCAAGACGGGTGCCGATTTCGTCAATGGTCCCAAATGCGGGTATCATGTTTGCACTCATGGCGCTTTCTCCTCTTCGTTCTCAGCAGGAATCTAGCACACGAAGCGACACGTTTGCAGTCGGGTGATAATCTGAACGCGGGAGGACCCTATGGCTGTCAGAGAAATTGAAGTTCTGGAACGCGAACCGTACTGCAATGGTGAACCGTTTGGTGACGGGCCCGCATACGAACGTATCGATGGGATCGTGAGATATGCGGTAGATCCGTCAAACCCTGCCAATGCGCGTATCGCGGACCTTGCACGCGCCGCGCGGGATGATGACGGGTCTGTGCGATTCAGCGGCGACTTTACGATCCTTGCGCCCCTGGGCGGCGGCAACGGTGCCGCGCTGCTTGATGTGCCAAATCGCGGTGGCCGGGTGGCGCCGCGGATGTTCAATCTTGCCCCGCTGGACGAAGACCCCCGCAGCATCGACCCTGGTGATGCGTACCTGTTTCGTCATGGCTGGACCGTAGCGTTCTGCGGTTGGCAGTGGGACGTGCCACGCAACCAGGGGCGGATGGGTCTGGTGCCGCCACTAGTGCCCGACCCGGACGGCGGGCGCATGCAGCTGCGTTACCAGATTGGCTCGGATGAATCGGGCCTGCTCCTCACCGATCAGCACGTGGGTGTGGGGCCCAATCACATGCCAATACCGCCGGCAGTTTTGAACGACCCCGCGGCGCAGCTGATGGTGCGGGATACGCCGTACGGCGAGGCCACGCTGCTGCCGCGCGAGACCTGGATACTCGAAGAAGACCGCGTGCGTATTGAAGGAGGATTCCAGGCAGGGCTGATTTACGACCTGCTCTACGTGCCCCGTGAGTGCCCGGTGGTGGGTGCGGGGCTGCTGGCCATGCGTGACTTTGCGGTGTGCCTGAAAGGACCCTCCAGCCCCGCCGAACCTGTAACCCACGTGATCGGGGAAGGGGTTTCACAATGTGGGCGTTTCCTGCGCACCTTCTTATACAACGGGCTCAATGTCGATGAAAGGGGCGAACAGGCGTTCGACGGCCTGGAAATTCACGTGGCGGGTGGCCGGCGCGGTGAGTTCAATCACCGGTATGCCCAACCATCCGTGCAGCCCACGCCGAGCTTTGGTCACCTGTTCCCTCATGCGGACAATCCGCAGACTGATGCAGCCGGAGTCACCGCGGGTTTACTGGATGTACAGCGTGAGCGCGGCGGGGTTCCCAGAATTTTCTACACGGATACTTCAGCTGAATACTGGCGTGGGGATGCCGGTCTCACCCACCTGGATGTGAACACCGGCAAAGATGTCGACTTTCCGGACAATGCGCGGCGTTACCTGTTTGCATCGTCACAACACGGGGCGGGTGTGCTGCCGCAGTTGCGGGAGAGTATGTACGGGCCTGCGGGAAATGGCCTGAATGTCATCGACTACCGCCCGCTCATCCGCGCGGCGCTGGAGAATCTGCGGCTGTGGGTCCAGGAAAACCGCGAACCACCGCCGAGTGCTTATCCACGTTTGTCGGATGGTACAGCGGTATCGCGAGAGCAGGTTCTGGCGACCCAGGAGAAAATACCGGGACTCGCGTGTCCAACACCGGACGGATTGAACCGGATACGCCCGCTGGACCTTGGACCCCGGACTGACGCTGGCGTGGGCGAACATCCCGCGGCACCTGCCGGTGAAACATACGAGTCAGTTGTTGCAGCAGTAGACCAGGATGGAAACGAGATGGGCGGCATTGCCATGCCGGACGTCACCGTCCCGGTTGGCATGCACACGGGCTTTAATCCCCGTCACGTGGACGCAGGTGGCGCCGGTCAGCTGCTTGAGTACGTAGGATCAACGGTGTTTTTCCCGGCGGCGGACATAGAGCGCCGTTACGGTGATCGTGGCGCGTACCTGGATCTTGTCCGCCAGGCTGCTGAGCAACTGGTGCGGGAACGTTATCTGCTCGCTGAAGACGTTGACCTGTGTGTCGCCATAGCGGGTGAACGATACGACTACGCAATGGCGCATTCTGTCTGATCAGTCCGGAGTAGACGGGCGCCACAGATACATCAGCGCCTCGGTCACCGCTGGAAGAACCACGGTGAAGTGGGTGGTGCGCGAAAATACCCGGCTTTTCGCCGTGAGGTTCTTGCCGGGGTTCGCTCCAAAGAT
>CAYMUT010000050.1:0-24679 GCA_964393625.1 uncultured Pseudomonadales bacterium | reverse complement strand
CCTCCTTGGAGAAACCCTAACTCATTTCGTGGTCCAATTCTGAAGGGGCTAGCCATCTTCCCAAACGGCATAAAAGATTAGCGCACACCAGTTTGGATCGGAAGTTGGGCTTCGCATACCAGAGTTAGCCAATCCGGCCGCTATTGACCACCGCGAATAGTCGCGCGGCCTGCCACTCTTGCCATCGGATTTTTATTATATTGGTGGTCCTTGTTGATCTACACACACCAACCATCACGCTAATGCCGATCACCTCAGCTTTCCTGGGATCTGGACCTTTATGTAGACAAACTCGGCAGCGCATCATGCATTTTGTAAAGTGAAATCTCAAAGCGATCAAGAATAGCCTGCGCTTTGTCTAGATCTTTACCATCTACTTTATTCATCCAGGAAGATACCAGCGTCGCCTTATCGCCCTCTTCTATTGCTCGGCGAGTATGTTGGGTGCTCATCATCGAGCTATTGGAGGGAAGATCGAACATCGACTTCATACGTTCCAACTCGCAAAGACCCAAATCTTTATAGAGTACATTTTCCGCAAAATCTGCGGGATTAGTGGCTAGCTCTTCGTAGCACACAAATCGTAGTAAAGGGTTCTTGCATCTGATCCCAGGTGTATTGATGACAATCCAATCCAAGATTGCCACCTCCCATGGGTTGCCTCTGCGCAAGACATCACGCCCGAACTCTATTTGCTCGTCATTGAAATAGAGTCGTAACGCTTCCTCGTTACGGAAGTAAGCCTCAACCGCGAAGGCCCAGCCTTGCCTCAGTACGGACGACGCTTGTGCCCCAGGATGCCTGATCAAAAAAATCGTTGAACAACGGGGTTTTGCGAGAAACCAATCCAGCATCCACGGCGCGTTTAGAATCTTCAAACAGACACGGTCAGCTATTAGTGGGAACTTTACACGCCTACTTGTCCCGAGGGCTGGATAGCGAGCATCCAGTAACCCGTTAGCATATTCTTCAAAACGAACAAGCTCGTCGTTAGACAATTGGAAATATTGGCTGTGTTCCCGCGGTGGTAGTAACTGCCTCTTTAATTCGAACGCTTGATGTTGCGAAAAAACGGCAAAGGGCTCGTCTGCGATCCAGATACCTCGATTTGCGGCAATTACATCCGCTAGTAGAGTACTTCCGCTTCGTCTCGCGGAAATGATAACGATGCCTGTCTCGGAGATATTCCGACGAATTGCGCGCGCTTTAACCTCCCTAAGTATGTCAACAATTCTCATAAAGATTGGCATGTGTCTATCGTTAGAGTCTGAATCCGAGGCCAATAAACTCTAGCCAAGCTATGCCCAACCCTGCTGCAAGCAGAATCGCGAGCCCCATAAAGTAAAACACCCCTGCTGATGCTACAGAGCCGTTAGAATGTATAGACAGATCAGACACTAAGCCATACACAGGAAAACTAATGCGGGCATTGAGCTCATCAGTGGATTTGAAAACAGGCCTAAGCTGGCCAAGCAGGAACGCTGTGCCGAAACCTGCCCCCAAACTAGCGAGCAAGACTGCTAGATGCATAACCACCCTATTTGGAGCAATAGGATCGATATCGGCACTAGGTGGCTGAATCATCTGGAAATCGACACTTTCAGTTTCAACAACGCCCCTTGTCAACTTGTCCCGTTCCAAACTGTTTAGCAACTCTTGGTAGTGCGAACTAATCACGTCATAATCGCGGTTTAGCTTCAGGAGTTCTGCCTCAACCTGCGGAATTTCGTTGATTGACGCTTCCAGCGCCAGCGCAACTGCTTGCTCGTGCTCGCGCTCAGTTTCCAATCGCGATATCTCTGTCATGACTTCATTCTTTGATATCTGCAACGCTTGAATTACGGGGTTACTCGAAGCTCCAATTGAAGAACTGCTAGCAATCGCGTCGATACGCGTTTGCAATCGCTGCCTTAAGCTTTCTACTAATGCGATTTGAGATACAACTTCGGGATGTTGGTCCGTGTACTTCAAGCGCAATTCATCCAATCGCGCTTCACTTACTGAAACCCTAGCCACTATGGTGTTCTCGCCCAAAGAAAGCTCAGAAGTAGACAAATCTCCTTGCAGTTGAGATTCAATGGTAGCCAGTCGTGAGCGAGCAATACGCAATGCCTGATCCGTGGATTCTAGCTCCGAGTTTGCCGTCCGTAGTCGTGCAAAATAGTCTCCCTGGGTGCTGGGCAGGCGATCGAAATTTATTCGTTTGAATTCAGCAAGGTTGACGTCAGCCTTTTCTAACCTCAGCTCGTAATCCGCTATTTGCTGCTCTAGAAAGGTCGCAGCCACATTTGAACTGTATTGCTTGGTCGCAATTGTGTCGCTAACAAAGATTGAAAGCAGCGTATCAACGACCTCAACAGAGGTATCTCGGTCGGTGTGTTGAAACGTGATTGTGAAAGTGTCTGATGATTGACTATTCCTTCGTCGTCGAATTTGGTCACTCGAGCTAACAACTCGAATAGCAGAAGATAGGTAACCAATTACCTGACTGATCTGCTCACCGCCATCACCGTCCAGAATCAGGCCGGTCTCACGCCCTACCCGCTCGAGCTGTGTCCTGCCGAGTAGCGTCTGACGCACGATTTTTATCTTCTCTTCAAGGTCCGACTCGACAATCTGATCATCCAGAAGCAACCTTAACTGGCTTTCGGTGTCCACAAAAATAATGGCGGACGCTTCAAACACATCTTTCTGCATGTACACCACTATTGTGCCAATCGGCAGCAAAACCCATGCTACGAACATAGCAAGAGCCCGATGACGCCACACGTCGCGGACAATACTCATAACTTGGTTAGTCAGTTCTTCCATCGATGCGACAACCTAGTCCAGTTCAAATTGGCTCTTATAGTCCAGTTTCAAAGACGGATCTTGATCTTCCTTGTAAAGAAGGCAATTACCGACGGCCAGAATGTCCATCTCCGTTCCCATGAAACATCTAAATGCATCTTCGGCAGTACACACAATGGGTTCTCCCCGCACGTTGAATGATGTATTCACAACGACAGGCGTGCCAGTTAAATCCCCAACTGACTCAATTAGTGAGTAGTAGCGTGGATTAGTGTCACTATGGACTGTCTGGATTCGTGCTGAGTAGTCGACATGCGTAACCGCGGGAATTCTAGATCGCGGGACATCCAGCTTTTCAATTCCAAAAAGTTCATCCTGATCGCTTGTCATTGCGATTCGGTGCTGCTCTTTCACCTCCTTTACAAGCAGCATGTATGGGCTGTCGCCATCGAACTCAAACCAATCAGACACCGCTTCCCGAAGAACTGAAGGGGCGAATGGTCGAAAGCTCTCCCGATATTTGATTTTCAGGTTGATCTGCTTTTGCGCCGACTCAGATGCCGCTTTGCCAAGAATCGAGCGCGCGCCTAACGCGCGAGGCCCGAACTCCATTCGACCTTGCATCCAACCAACAACCTTATCGTCAGCAATCGCTTGCGCACAGCTTTCGATGAGTTCTTCATCGGACACGACTCTGAACTTGGCACCGGCTGCTTCTAATTCCGCTTGGGCTGTATGGGCACAGACGTCTGGTCCCAGGTAACTACCCATCATCGCGTCACGCCCGGCGGCCACTACAGTGCGGGGATTGCCTCTGTTTAGGTAGTCCGCTGCGTAAGCGGCACCCAAAGACCCTCCCGCGTCACCGCTTGCGGGCTGTATCCAAACATTGTCAAAACCTCCTTCTCGCTCAATCTTACCGTTAGCGACACAGTTCAGCGCTACTCCTCCAGCGAGACATAGGTTAGAGCAATCGTATTCATTCGCCAGGGATCTGACAATTCGTAAGACTATTTCTTCTGTTACCTGCTGAATTGATGCAGCAATGTCCATATGAAACTGCGTAAGTTCACTTTCTGAAGATCGCGGTGGCTCACCGAAGACTTCTGCGAATCGATCATTTGTCATCGTCAATCCAGTGCAGTAGTCAAAGTAATCTTGATTTAGCCAAAAGGAGCCGTCCTCTTTAACATCCACAATGTGATCGTAGATGTGATCAACGTACTTGGGTTCTCCGTAGGGAGCTAAGCCCATGAGTTTGTACTCACCAGAGTTAACTTTGAAACCTGTGTAGTAGGTAAACGCTGAATACAACAGGCCGAGGGAGTGAGGGAAGTGAATCTCCTTGTGCACTTCCAGCTTGTTTCCTGATCCAAAGCATACCGACGTTGTCGCCCATTCGCCGACACCATCCATGGTCAAAATCACGGCTTCGTTGAATGGTGACGGATAAAAGGCTGACGCCGCATGCGACAAGTGATGCTCGGAAAATAAGAGTTTCTCTTGCCAGTCGGTTTCTTTGCAGAATTTTTCAAACTCTTTGATTAAAAGATTCTTCTGAAACAGCTTTTCTCGCAGCCATACAGGCACGGCGACTTGAAAGGATTTGAAACCCTTTGGTGCGAATGCAAGATATGTCTCCAGCAATCGCTCAAACTTGAGAAAAGGTTTGTCATAGAACGCAACGCATTCCACATCTGCCAATTCAACACCTGCCTCGCTAAGGCAATAGTCGATTGAGTTTGTTGGAAAGCTGCTGTCATGCTTGATTCTAGTGAACCGCTCTTCTTGAGCAGCCGCCACTATATTGCCATCCTTGAGCAGCGCTGCTGCGCTATCGTGATAGAAAGCTGATATGCCTAATGTAAACATCGGCTAGAATAACGTGTAAATGAACGGAGCAACTGCGGACCCTTGGGTCAGCACGATCAATCCACCAAAAAGAGCTAGAACAACAAGAATCGGCGCTAGCCAAAACTTCCTTCGAACTCTCATAAATTTCCATAACTCGGCTACAAAGCTCATTAGCACTCCTTAATCAAAATTGCTCTTTTAGGCTATCCGGGGCCGGACCAGGAGGTGTTCGCTGAATCCAGTAGGATTGGTTTGGATCTTTCTTTCTAAGCCCTAGAAGATCCTTACCAAACAACCGCAGCAGTAGTCCGATCGGAACGACGGTTATTGCAAAAACTATAAACATGACAATCGGGGTTACGATGCGCCCCAATAAAAGTCCAATCTTAGTCCAGAGGACATTCAGAGGGTGTAACACTGACGGATAAGCCAAGCCCACTATAAATAGCAGACACCCTGGCGCTAGAACATACAACGCTAGCCCCGAACCGGAGAAGTAAAGATATCCTCCTATGGCAGCCAGGATACCGCCAACGACCAGCCCAAATCCCCTATCGCTGCCGGGGGCTATGTCATCCGTGTGCACCAGGGTCTCATGCGTGGTCATGTTTGCTCACTTGCCAGATTTGGTTGATGATTCTATGGCCTAGCGACGGTGATGTTGTATCAATTGGTAAGAATTCCGTATCTTTAGCTTGACTATATGTTTAGTAACTTGGCGTTTGCTACCAAGCTGCTCAATGTGAGTTGGCCATGGCACCATGATGAAGAGTGCGTTGACCACTGCTCGGTCGCTTGGCCTTTTGGAGGCCGCGCCCCATCCGTGGATAACGCTTTCCGTAGTTCGGACACTTAACTTGGGAAAAATATTGTCCCGCTACGCGGACCTCTTCTCAAGAAAGAAATATGGTCTAATCAGATTTCCGCTTTGTACAAGTCGATATCAACTCTCTAGAAATATCGACAACTTCCGGCACACAATAGTTCTAGAATTACCACTTCTACTTTACCGATTTACTAACCGCAGACATTCTTTCACCGTGCTTATGAAGAAGTTACTCCGCAATCCCATTCTCTACGTAATTTTGGTTCTGTGTGGATATGGCATAGGTTTTCTCAGTTACGATCAAAAGATCTTCCCAACCAAATCGTTGCTAAACCTAAAAAGCTGGGTGAAAACGCACATGGACACGGCGTTAGGGGTGAGCGCCAAAACAGACCAAATCCGCGAAACTGTATTTGTCGATTTTCGTATTCAAACAATTGACTTCCCACCTGAAAAAGACGGTGGAGGCTCTCTATCGCGAATCGGAAATCAATTGATACTAATGAATCGTTTTGGGAGATTCTTCTTAGTCGACACCGACCTCAAGTCTCATGAGTTAGGAAAGCTATTAGTTCCAGACAACGGTTATGAAGCATACGAAAGTCGCGCAACTGAAGGCCGTGATGGATTAGTTCACTCTCCTGATCAAATACGGTACAACGACGTACTTTATTTTCATGGGTCTGACAGGGATGCCCTAGTCATATCCTTCACCAATTGGGACGAGCCCCATGCCTGTTACAGCTCTAAAGTTGCTCGTCTGTGGCTGCAGAATTCGACTAACAGTATCGACCAGCTTGAGTCCAGTCCAGATGATTGGGAGATTCTGTTGGATACCAACCCTTGCTTACCCTTGAAATCTGTGAGAAAGGCAATCGAAGGGCATGTGGCAGGCGGGAGAATGGTGCAGGCCGACGAAAACAACTTTTTTTTCGCTAGCGGGGACTACCATTGGGACGGGGTATATGCACCAAAAGCCCTAGCACAAGACCTTGATTCTCAGTATGGGAAGGTCCTCAAACTAAATATTCACACCGGTGAACCAAGCGTGTATTCGTATGGACATCGCAATCCACAGGGAATCGCTATATCCGAAGATGGTCGATTGTGGGTTACCGAGCATGGTCCAAGAGGAGGTGACGAACTAAACCTCGTAGTTGAAGGCGGCAACTATGGCTGGCCACTGGCTACGCTGGGTACAAAATACAACAAGTTACCCTGGCCAGACACTGTTACTGGGCGACACGATAAATTCAGGCCTCCGATATACTCGTGGCTACCTTCCAAGGGAATATCCACTCTGGCGAGAATTGACGGATTCCACCCAACTTGGGACGGTGACCTTCTTGCTGGGTCATTACTCGGCAAAACTCTATTCAGGCTAAGAATCGTGAATGAAACTGTTCAGTTTGCCGAGGCAATACCTCTAGGAGAGCGCATTCGGGCAATCCAGCAATTCGCTTCAGATCGAATTGCCGTTTGGACCGACAGTGAAAAACTAATGATCTTATTGCCCCTCGACCGCGACCGCGAAGAAGCGGCAGTGCAAGCCGCCGTTAAATCCATGAGTTTGGGGCAAGAAGATGAACGACGGCTCGGAGAAGCCATAGATGGCTGCCGTGAATGCCATTCGCTGACAAACATTAATGGAATCTCAGCTCCCGGTTTAGCAGGTGTGATCGGCCGGCAGATCGCAACGACACAATTCCCTTATTCTGACAACCTACGCAGATTGAATAATCAGAATTGGGACCAGCAAACGCTAAAGCGGTTCTTGCTTGATCCCGATGGTTTTGCGCGAAATACCTACATGCCTGCGCAAAACCTCCGTGAAACAACGGTCGATCAGTTGGTAACAGTGTTAACGCAACTTTCTGCGCCTGAATAGTACGAGACAAATACAAGAAGCCCTAAACCATCGCTTCTAGGTCCACTTTCAGTCTTGCTATAGCTACGGATGCTCCATCTAACTACGATCAAGAAATACGAACTCAAATCCAATCTTATCCACCTACCCAATCCAAAAGATGACTATGAATAAATGTCGAGATAGCAGTAATCCACTAGTTTCAGTAGTCATGCCCACAAAAAACGTTGAGCAATACATTTACGCTTCAATCAAGTCTGTCATTGATTCTACCTATTCATCCCTAGAAATAATTTGCGTAGATGACAAGTCTGAAGACAACACACTCCAAGTAATTGCGAATTTCGGCGACGATCGAATTCGGATCGTAAGCAATAGCGGCTCTGGCTACACGGATGGGGTCAACACAGGCATCAATAAAGCTACAGGTAAATACGTAATTAATAGTGACGGGGACGACTTAGTGCACCCTACAAGAATCGAAAAACAAGTAGAGTTTCTGGAAAGCAATCCAGAATACATGGCTGTCTGTGGCGACTTGGAGATGCTCACAACAGATGGATTCAGAATTCAGTTACCGCAAATAAGCAAGAATGGGTTCGACGTGACGAGTCAGATCTTAGCGAAAGAAGTATCAGTTTCACACTGTTCTTTTATGCTCAATCGCAACGTTATTCAAGATATCCCATACCGCAAGTGGTTTGTAACCGCGTCAGATATAGATTTCAAATTTCGATTGGCCGAAAAGACCAACATCTACTACCTTCCTGACACAACTTTCTATTATCGACTGCACTCCGATTCGATAACTCACAGCCAATCAAACAACCAAAGAATTTTTTTTGAAGAAGCCGCTACCGAGTACAGGAATCAACGGCTAGAAAATGGAATAGATGATTTAGACAAAGGACAACCGTTTGAAATACCCGACCCAGACAACGCTCCACTCTTAGCGAGCAATCACGTTTCCGAAATTTTGTTGGGCCAAGCTTGGCGCCTCAGAAAAGAAGGCCGTTATTTCGAGGCACTCAATTATGGTTTACGAAGTTTCAAATATAAGAAACCTGGGCCTTCAGAAATAAAGAGCTTGATAGCTTTAACAACAAAGTTTTGGTAGATCTCATTGTTTGTTTACCGGCCAAACTCAGAACAAGCCGATAATAAGTTCCGCCAGGAAATAGCCTACGAAGAACAAGGGGAGCATTAAGAACTCTCTTTTGAGATCAAGTATCCCTAGTTTCTTTTTATAGTATATGTCAATCGGAATAATGCTTAGCGTGAATAATGCTACTGCCCAAATCGCTAGTGACAGGCCCCCAATTTGAAATAACAGCACTATTAGCGACAATTTCACAACAGACTCAATGGTCACCATTGCCGTAACGTAATTCGGCTTGCCCAACGCCAAATAAACGGCCCCTGTTGTAGCAGGAGCTTTGAGCAACATAGCCAATGACAAAACAGATAACATTGATCCTGCATCTTGGTAACGTGGGTCATACAACATCGATACCAACGTTGGCCCAAAACTGAAAAGAAAGCCTGCAGAAAAACAGTAAACAGCGTCCATATACATTCGTACTTTGTAGTAGGCTCCCTTGATGCTCTGGGCATTCGACCTTGAGAGTTCACTAAAATAGGGAAAAAAAACTCTTTGATTCAATGTCATGAAAGCATCAGAAACCGCAGCAGCCAAGAATACAGCTATCGAGTAAATGCCAAGCATTTCGGCGGATATGAGGGTGCCAAAAATCAACCGGTCTCCTTGATTTAACAAGGCTGTAACCAGACTGCTTAGAAGCACCCACTTTCCGAATCCAATGATCTCGCGAACACCCTCCATCTCAAACCTGAATCGATTCTTCTCCCCTGGAAAAAAAACGTGAGACAGAATCACAATACTGATCGAGTTAACGATTGCACCGAAAACCAACGCCCAAACTGACGGCGACAAATAAGCCCAAACCAACATACCAAGCAAACTAAGAACCTGGCTTAGAAGCTCATTAGTTACTACCTTCCCCAGAAGCATACTGCGGTTGGCCAGGATTATGTTCGTAGAACGAAACCCCGAAATTAGAGGAGCTACAGACATAACCAAAATGATTGAACTTAAGTCTGGGTGACTAAATGCGGAATCGTTTGAGCTATCGGCATTTGATTGCCAGTAGCCTATGTAGTACGCGAAAGCCACCAAAATTAAACATATTGCGGCGCCACGAAGCACCTGAATTGTCCATGCAGTATTAAGAAAAGTCTGATCATTTCCTCGACTGCTTCTGATGATGTTTGGCGAAATCCCGACATCTGACATCATAGCCAGGATGTAAATAAAGACCTGGACTAAAGCCATGACTCCGAACATTTCGGGTACAAGCAATCTCGTCATTATCAAGTTTGTGGCAAGGCGAAGGATCTGAGACAACCCATAGCCAACAACCGACCATGAGCCGGCAACAATCAATTTAGACCGGCCAATGTAAGATGTGTGTTTGGTCAAATTCGTCCTACCGAATATCTTCGATCACCACCGGTGAACAGATCATTGCCCTTCAACGGTCGGGAACCTGTCGAGTCTAATATTTATCGGGCCTGCTCATCCGTGTACGTCACCTCGACCACTCGAAGCGCTTCAGCCAGGCATAGCAGGTGGATCGTCAAATTTCCCAACTTTGCAGCATCTGTTTCGAGCGTCGGCTGGAGTGCTCTAGGGTTCCGAGAACGCAGAATATCTCATATATGGTCCTCCCCATCCCCGATCATGTTTTTTTGAAATAAACGATTTTCCATTACTTGCTCAGCGGTGCTCCTTTCAGGATGGCAGGTCCAGATCGCAGCTGTTTGACTTGATCGGTAGTCGCTTCACGACCAGTATCATCCGCAAGCCTTTTCTTTGCCCACTTGCTCGAAGTATTTGCTCCACCGGCAGTACCGTTTGTATTAATGCCTTCTCGTCACTGCCACTATTTTGCTTTGTTTTTTCATCATCAATCCTCATTGGGTTAACGATGAGCAAAAAGTGTCTCTTATTCAATCAGGGCAAAGTGTACAGATGGTGCTGACGGACTAAGCTCAAACAAGTTAACGCTATTGCTAGGCACTACAACCCCAACACCAACTTGCTCATGATGTTCCTCTGAATCTCATTCGACCCGGCATAAATACTCACCTTGCGCGCATTGAAATACTCCTGCGCCACCCCGTTCGCATCCTGCGGCCCTACCGCCTGAAAATTATCCCCGGGATAGGGCGTAGATTGATCCAGAGGCGCCGCATATGACCCCGAGATCTCCATCGCCAACTCAGTCACGGCCTGCTGTAATTCCGTCCCCCGAGTCTTGAGCATAGAGCTCTCAGGCCCCACATTCTGCCCCGCCGCCAGCGCACCTAAAATACGTAACTCGGTATATTCCAGTGCCAGAATCTGCACCATCACATCCTGATAACGCTTGTGAAACTCAGCAATTTCCCAGTAGCTGCCAGCAGCGCCGTTCTGTTCGGCGCGGGCAAACTGCTCCAGGTGCGTCATAGCACCCTTCAACGCCGGCGAGTAGGCATTACCACGCTCAAACTCCAACAGATATTTCGCGCAGGTCCAGCCTTTGCCCTGTTCACCCACCAGGTTCTCTTTCGGTACCTTGACATCCTCGAAATAGACCATGTTGATTTCCTGGAAACCCTCACCCGGCTGGTCCAAGGTGATGATCGGGTTTACTGATATACCGGGCGTCGTCATATCGATGAGAATGAAGCTGATGCCCATCTGCCGGATATCTTCAGTGCTGGTACGCACGAGGCAGAACATCCAGTCGGCATATTGCGCGAGGGTCGTCCAGGTCTTCACACCGTTGATCAGATAATGGTCGCCCTTGTCTTCCGCCTTTGTTTTCAGCGAAGCAAGGTCCGAGCCGGAGCCAGGTTCGGAGTATCCCTGACAGAACCAGATATCCGAGTTGAGGATTTTTGGTAGGAAGCTGGTTTTCTGCTCCTGTGTACCGAACTTCATGATCACGGGGGCCACCATGGTGATGCCAAATGGCACAACACCCGGTGCACCGACACGCGCTCGTTCAAGATCGAAAATATAGCTCTGCGTTGGTGTGAAATTCGCGCCACCGTGTTCCACCGGCCAGTTGGTCGCCGCCCAACCCTTCTCCGCCAGACGCTTCTGCCAACCCACCAGGTCATCCTTCGACAGCTTGCCCAGCGCGCTGCGCGACTGTTTGTCGCGCATTTCCAGGGGCCAGGCCCCTTCCAGCCAATCGCGGACTTGCTGCTGAAACTGACGGTCTTCTTCGCTGAACGAAATATCCAAAACACTGCCCCGAATAGGTGAGTCTAAACGCCGGATTCTAATCCACCCCACCCCATTGCACTAGGGAGACGCCAATTAATTCTCTTAGATGCCCTGGAATTTTATATGCACTCCTTTAGGCTATGCGCGCAGAAAAGCTACCCGTGCTGGAACACCCTTGCCTGACAAACTCAAGCTCTACGGCGAGCGCCACACCAACACCAACTACCTCAGCAGACTCATCGAGCTGAATCTCGATTGCGAGATGCTATCCGGTACAGTACCTCGTTACGTACGCACACTGGAAAATCTGCTGGGGCGCCAGTGGCTGCGAGACGCCTACTTCCGCGCCACCTGGTCGAACAACCTCGGCTGGAAACACGCCATAGTCAAAGCCGTGCCCACTGATAGCACTGTGAATTTCGTGACACTCACAAAGAACCCTTATTCCTGGCTGTTATCACTGCATCGCCGACCCTATCACCAGGCTTACACCGAGCCGCCAGCCATGGAAGAATTCCTGGCCTCCTCCTGGCGCACGGTGGGCAGAGAAAACGCATCGACCACCCTCGCCAACCCCATTGAGCTATGGAATCTGAAAAACCACAGCTACCTGAGCCTGCCGAACCATCGCAGCCTGCACCTGACAAGCGAAAGCACACTGGTTGACCCTGCCGCCGTAATTGAGAAGATTGCCGCAAAGTTCCGCTACCAATTGGCCGGGCCGTTCCAGGACTACGAGCAGTCGACCAAGAAGCACGCCGACCGCGATGGCGACTACTACCGCGACTATTATCTGAACGAGCGCTGGCGCGACGAACTGTCGACCGAGGCCATCGATTTGATCAACACCGCCGTTGACCGCGACCTGATGGACTACTTTGGCTACGCCCTGCTCTGAATTTCGGATGTGTGGTATAAAGCCCGCGATTTTTTCAACTTTGTAGCCCGCCTAAGATGGATATTTCCGAAACCGTTCTCACCGTGCGCAATTACTTCCTCGATCTGCAGTCCGAAATCTGCGACAGCCTGGCCACGGCAGACGGCGCCGCCACGTTCAGTAAGGAACCCATCGAGGCGCCCAATGGCGGGCTGGCGCAACCCCGGGTACTGGCAGAGGGTAAGCACATAGAAAAAGCCGCCGTGCAGTTCACTCACTCCATCGGCGATTCACTGCCGCCAGCAGCAACCGAACGCAATCCCCACCTCGCCGGTTCACCCTTTCAGGCCGCTGCCATCTCCATGATCGTCCACCCACTCAACCCACATGTGCCAACTACCCATATGAACCTGCGCTTTTTCATCGTCGAGGCCGACGAACCGGTCTGGTACTTTGGAGGTGGCTATGATCTGACCCCGTTCTACCCTCGCACCGAAGACGTCGTACACTGGCACCGTACCGCGGCCGCAGCCACAGGCGAGCACTACGCCGAATTGAAACGCCTGTGTGACCAGTACTTCTACCTAGGTCACCGCGGCGAGTGTCGCGGCGTAGGCGGTATCTTCTTTGATGATTGGACCGCAGGCGGTTTCGACGCCAGTCTCGAATTCGTCCGCAAAGTGGGTGATTCTTTCCTGCCGGCCTATATGCCGATTTTCGAAGGTCGCAAGCATGACCCGTGGAACGAATCCCAGCGGGATTTCCAACTCTATCGACGGGGCCGCTACGCGGAATTCAACCTGGCCATAGATCGCGGCACCAAATACGGTCTGCAGAGCGGACGACGCATCGAATCGGTGCTTGCGTCACTGCCGCCCCTGGCCAAGTGGGTATATGACTATCGGCCCCCAGCGGGCAGTCCCGAGGAGCAACTGACCAGTTACTATCTCACCCCCAGAGACTGGCTCCCGGTTGTGGATAACTCTGGGGATTAATGGTCAAAATCGGCGCCTAATGTGCAGTTTCTACACACACTAATCGGGCTCTAGATTTGTATTTCATTGTTTTTCAATATGTTGTGCGGATTTCCTAGACTCACTTTAGAATCTGTCACATAAATTCCGCCCATCGGTTTTGTGTATAAACTATTCCGTCTGCACCAGCGTCAATCGATCGATCACATCAATGACGCCACGCACCTCGCCGGCAAGCTTGAGGGCTTTGTTGCGGGCATAGTTTGATGGCACCCGCCCATAAAGCGTCACTACACTGCGTGATACCTCGACATTCATGGCCAGCCCTTTGATCTCCGCATCGCGCACCAGCGCTGTCTTGACGCGCGTAAGTATGCCCACGTCATCGGCGAATTCGCCCGGCGTGCGAGCGCCATCCTCTCGGTAGGTCTGGCACCCCGCAAATACCAGAATCATTAAAACGGCCAGAATATTTCGCACGGTTGTCTCCGTTCAGGTTTAATGGCGATTCAATCAAGGGATGACGTGCGATGCAACACAACGAGCAGTCACTGTCAGTGCTGGCAGAGGGCCTGAAGTTCCCGGAAGGCCCTATTGCCATGGCCGATGGCAGTATCGTGCTTGTGGAGATCGCCGCAGGTACGTTGACTCGTGTGCGGAAAGGCTCAGTCGAGGTAATCGCAGAAATGGGCGGCGGCCCTAATGGGGCCGCCATCGGTCCCGACGGCCATTGCTACGTCTGCAACAACGGCGGGTTCCACTGGATCGAACGCGATGGACGTTTATACCCCGGTGAGCAGCCGCAAAACTACGTCAGCGGCACCATTCAGCGGGTGAACCTCGGTACCGGTGAAGTCGAAGTGCTCTACACCCACTGCAACGGCCAGCAGTTGCGTGGTCCGAACGATCTCGTGTTCGATCAAACCGGCGGATTCTGGTTCACCGACCACGGCAAAACCCGGCTAAGGGAAAGGGATCGTACCGGCGTGTTCTACGCTCGCGCCGATGGCTCGTTCATCGAAGAGGTTATATTCCCCATGGAGGGACCGAACGGCATCGGTCTGTCAGCTGCCGAAGATGAACTCTATGTCGCCGAAACCGTGGCAGGGCGCCTGTGGGCATTCAAACTCGATGGTCCGGGCAGCCTCGGCGGACATAAAGGCGAACGTCGCCTGCTGCTCGATCGCCCCGGTTTTCACATGTTCGACTCGCTGGCCGTGGATGCCGATGGGGGTGTCTGCGTCGCCACCATCGTCGACGGTGGCATAACGACCCTTTACCCCGACGGTGCAAGCCCCAAGTTCACGCCAATGCCGGACTCTGTCACCACCAATATCTGCTTTGGGGGCGAAGACCTGCGCACCGCCTACGTAACGCTATCTTCAACCGGGCAACTGGTATCGCTCGACTGGCATACCGCGGGGTTACCACTCAACTTTCTGAACCGCTGAGCATGTTGGCATTTGCGAGCCGCCTCGCATAAACTAGCGCCCAGTTTTACCCTGCCGGGTCCCGGCAGCAGCATTTGAGGGGAAGCCATGCGTAGACCATTCGGCCGCGGCCGCGAAGAAGAAGGCGACGAGCAGATCAACCTGACGCCCATGCTCGACGTGGTATTCATCATGTTGATTTTCTTTATCGTAACCGCCACGTTCGTTAAGGAAGTCGGTCTCGACGTAAACCAGCCTGATGACGACAAGCCCAAGACGGTAGACCCCGACAAGAAGAGTATTGTCGTGCGTATAACTAATCGCGATCGCATCATCATTGCCCAACGCGATGTCGACCGTCGCTCGGTTCGCGCCAACATCGAGCGGTTGCATGCGGAAAACCCGGAAGCCCCGGTCATCATTCGACCGCATCCGGAATCCACCACCGATATGATGATTCACATCATGGACTCAGCCCGGCAGGCCGGTGTTTATAACGTCTCGATGGCATCGAATTGACCAGGCTTGAGATAACATCGTTCAAAGGGCCGGTTATCCGGCCCTTTTTGATTGCGTTGGATTAGCGTTTAACCTCTGATGATCGACCTGCGCAGCGATACCGTGACCCAACCATGCGCCGCCATGCGCGAAGCCATGTCAAGGGCACCGGTGGGCGATGATGTGTACGGTGAGGATCCCACGGTCAACGAACTGGAAAGAACCGGAGCGACTCTGCTTGGCAAGCAGGCTGGCCTGTTTGTGCCATCCGGCACCCAGTCCAACCTTCTTGCTCTGCTGACCCATTGCGGACGAGGCGATGAGTACATTGTCGGCCAGACCGCCCATACCTATCGTTTCGAAGGCGGCGGCGCCGCGGCCTTGGGCGGAATTCAATCGCAACCCCTTGATTTTCGAGGCGACGGCACCCTGGATCTGCAGGAAATCGAGCAGCACATCAAACCTGACGACTTCCACTTCGCAAAGACGCGCTTACTGTGTCTGGAAAATACCCACAACGGCCACCCCCTGCCGGCCGATTACCCCGAGCAAGCCAGGCAACTGTGCGAAAGGCACTCGCTGCAGCTTCACCTTGATGGTGCGCGCTTGTTCAATGCAGTAGTCGCCCTCGACAGCAGCCCTGCTGCGCTGGCTGAACCTTTCGATACGGTATCTATCTGCCTCTCCAAAGGATTGGGCGCGCCGGTGGGCTCTTTGCTGGTTGGGCCCACCGATTTCATCCGCCAGGCGCGCCGCTGGCGCAAAATGGTTGGCGGCGGCATGCGTCAGGCCGGGGTAATCGCCGCGGGCGGACTATATGCACTGCAGAACAACATCGAGGGTTTGCAGGATGACGCCCTACGCGCCGGGCAGGTTGCCCAAGCCCTGCACGATCGATTCGGCGACGGGAGCGTCGTTCACGCAACGAACATGCTGCACCTGGCACTCGACCCGCAGATCTACGAAAAGCTCAAGTCGCAACTGGCCCGGGCTGACATACGCGTAGACCGACCCAGATGGGTGTTTCACCTTGATATCGACGAGTCTGCCGTCGATCAAGTCTGCAACGTCATAGGCAGATTCAGGGAATAACGAACACCGTCAGCACATGGCCGTGCGCCTCGCACCAGTAACCCACTCCTTCATTGAGCGCCTCGTTCGGGCGGTGCTCGCCGAGATAGCTGATGGTAAAACTGCAATTCTCCGGGTTCAGGATGATCTCGGCCTCTTGAAAACCAATGAATTTACGCCCGATCGGGAATATGGATTTGTACCCGGCTTCTTTGGCGGAAAAGATCACAGTCGCCGCATCAAACCCATAGGATTTCAAATTCTGCTGCTCGGCTTGTGTGAATAGAATGCGATAGAGCTTTTCTTCCACCCGGTCAGTCTGCTCAATATCGATACCCACCCCGCGATGCCGCAATGAAGCCATTGCTGCGGCTACTTCATCACTATGGGTAATACTCCCTACCCCGGGCTTCGGCCAGATCGGCGCTCGACCTTCCCGGGCGACCGCTTGGGGTTCCAGCCCCAGCTGGGCCTGCACCAGGTGAGCGCAATGCCTGCCGCTGGAAAAACCGAACTGGCGTTTCTCGACCATCGAACCGATTTCATCCTGTTCCACGCCCAGCAACGCCTCACGATGATCGACAACGCGACACAGAGACACAGCGCAACCCTCAATCTCGGGTAACGCACCTTCAAAGGCTGCAAAATCAGGGTCTAGAATTTGCCAGAACATCCGCCTAGTATCGCCGCTTCCGACAGTAATAACCAAGATGTACCAGCATTATCTGGTGCAATCTCCGTAGATCATATGGGCAAAATAATTTTCCTCAATGGCTGCTCCAGTGACGGCAAAACCACACTGGCTCTCAAGCTCCAGCAATTGCTGCCTGAGCCCTACCAGCACATTGCGCTTGACCAGTTCCGCGACGGTTTACCCAGTAAGGTCCGCGGTCTCAACGCTCCTGCCGATACGCCTGGTGCCGCTGGGTTGAACGTGGTCCCCGTGGAACAGAATGGCGCCTGGGTCACCCAGATTCAGTTCGGCCAGCACGGCGAGCGCGTGTTGCAGGGAATGCGCCGGTCTATTGCGGTTTTCAGCGATCTGGGCGCAAACGTCATCGTCGACGATCTGCTCTTTAAGCGAGAATATCTGGATGATTATATCTCAATACTCGACCCAGCCAGGACCTGGTTCATCGGCGTGAAGTGCACTTTAGAAGTGGTTAACGAGCGGGAATCAAAGCGCCCCGGTCGTTTTCCCGGCACGGCAATATCGCACTTTCATCAGGTCCACGAGCATGGCGTACCTTATGATCTGGAGGTGGACACCAGCAACATCACGCCGAGGCAGGCGGCGCAACTTATCCTAAAGCGACTGGAAATGCCTCCAGGATCGTTCAATAGCATACGCACTTCGACATCTGCTTGAATCAGGTTGAAGCGGCTTATTCAGTCTGATCTTCGATTTCTACCCTGAACACGTCCGCGACCCCCTTTTTATCGGGACGCTCGCGCGTCACATACAGAATGTCCGAACCACCTGAGGCAAAAGAAACCGCCTCCCGCTGACCGCTGGCAGGCATCCTCACACGCAGCGGCTTTCGCAGCAGGTCATTCAGATCGTAAACATACCCGTGCCGTAACGTAGTCACCAGCAATCTGCTCCGCCAAAGATCCATACCTGTGGGCATGTGCTGCCACTTGGGATATTCGAACTGTTCGAACTCCAACTCGTCAGGGCGCGGCAGACCGACAAGCTGCCCCACCCGCTCCGCGGTGACGGCGTCCTCAGCCCACAGCGGCACACGGTACAATTCAGGCGGGTACTCGCGCTTGCTGAGCACATATGCGTATTCCGCCAGTGCGTCGACAGCGAGTGCTTCGCTGTCCCTGGCGCCGTCCGGGAAGTCAAACACGACGCGCCGGGAGAGTTCCAGGCTGCCCGCACCGGCCGCAAGATCAAGAGGCTCCGCCACGATCAACAATTCAACGCTGCGGCGCCAGCGAAGATTGTCTCCGGTATCCGCAATAACCAGATACGACACGCCATCGGCCACGTATGAATCCATTGCCTCCCAGTCAACCGGAACAGCCCCCGCAACCTGCCACACGCCAACATGAGACCCATCGGTCTTCATCGCGTACAGATTAGGGCCATCACCACTATCATTGATCGACCACAGAACATCCGCGTGAATATTACTCGCCGTCAGACCGCTGGACTCAGCAAGTTGCAGGTGTTCGATATCCCCCATCCAGGTGACCTGCTGCCCGGGGACATCTTCAAGAACCGGATTACCTGCCACCGGGCCGGGGTCGATTTCCAGCAGGCTCATCAGACCGGCAGGCACATCGTACCCCTTAGCGCAACCGTAACCTGCAAACAGGATAATGAACGCCAGACCCGAGAGCCCTGCACAGACTACGCCGCGTTTAAACCATAAAACGAGATCGATCATCACGCCAGCTTACGCTCGATAAGGGCCAATCGATCATTGCCGAAGTACATATCGATATCATCAAGGAACATCGTTGGCGACCCGAAACCACCCCGCTCAATCAATTCGTCAGTGTTCGAGCGCAGCATGTCTCTGTAGGCCTGGGAGTTGATCTTCTCCAGGAACGGCGCTAGCGACATGCCCGCCTCCTCGACGATGGCCGCCACCTCGTCATCCGCGGAGATGTCACGCAGCTCCCCCCAATACCGACGAAACGCGGCGCGCGCATAGGGCACCAGACAGCCTTCCTCAATGGCAACGAACGCACCGCGCATTATCTTCACACTGTTTAGCGGAAACACGGGCGGATTACCGATTGAAATGCCAACGTAATTGGCCCAATCCTGCAGATCTTTCTGATAGTACTGCTGCTTGACCGGCACCGGTCGTTGACGATTTTCGTAAACACTCGGATTGACGGTATTGAACACACCACCCACCAGAAACGGGCGCCAGTCAACCACTAGATCCTGGCGTTCCGTAAGCGGTTGTATCGCCTCAAAGGCAAGATAAGTCCACGGACTCGAACAATCGAAGAAGAACTCCAGCTTTCTCACGGCAACATCCATTCGGGTCGGAAATTTCGGCCATGATGGTACCATGGCACATCCAATCCGCGATGAGCCCATAGAGAATGAGCGAAGAAGCAGTCCAGGCATTGGGGCGTGCCGTTGATGAAGCCTCACGCATTGTGTGTTTTACCGGCGCCGGCATCAGCACGGAATCAGGTATTCCCGACTTCCGCAGCCCGGGTACCGGCTTGTGGACCAAGATCAAACCCATACAGTTTCAGGACTTTATCGCTTCGGAAGATGCCCGCCAGGAATCCTGGCAACGCAAATTCTCCGGTGACCGCACCATGGAAGATGCCGAGCCCAACAAAGGTCACCTGGCCCTGGCGCGGCTGGTGGAGATCGGCAAGTGTTCCGCGATCATCACCCAGAACGTGGACAACCTGCATCAGAATTCCGGCATTCCCGACGACAAAGTCATCGAGCTGCACGGTAACGCCTCTTACGCCACCTGCCTGAGCTGCCACACCCGCTATGAACTGGCAGAGCTGGAACAACAGTTCAAGAATCTGTCCCGGGTGGAACCCTGCTCGAGGTGCGGCGGCGTCATCAAGACCGCCACGATATCCTTCGGCCAGGCCATGCCTGAAGATGAAATGCGTCGCGCACAGCAGGCGATCGAAGCCTGCGACATGTGCATAGTGCTCGGCTCGTCACTGACGGTATATCCTGCCGCCGGGTTCCCCGAGTATGCAAAACGCCTCGGCGCCACACTCGCCATCGTCAATCGCGAACCCACGCCGTTGGACGATGTCGCGGACGTGGTGGTTCACGAGCAGATCGGCCCAACCATGGCCATGGTTGCCGGGCTCAATTGATCGAACTGGTTACCGGACACATCTACGACCTCGTCCCGCAGTGGCGCGGACGGCGCGTCGACGGCGTCGAGTTCCTGTCCGGTGGTTACAGCAACGATAATTACGCTTTTGGCATTGATGGTAAACGCTATGTGCTGCGGCTCCCCGCAGTGCAGCAACCATTTGTTGATCGTATCCACGAACAGCAGTGGTATTCACGACTGCCGCCAAAGTTGAGCATAAGCCCTCGGGTGTTTGACGCGGAAACGGGGCGCATGATTGCTGAATGGGTTGATGGTGTCCTGCTAATCGATGCATGGCCCAACCTGAATGAGCAGCTGTTGCTCGAGTACCTGGGTTCCCTGCATGGCAAAATGCCGGAAGCCGGCCGAGACTATGATATCAACGCCCTCTGTCAGGCGTACTGGCAGGGCGTATCCCCGCCCCAGGTAGCAGCAGTTCCCGCGCACTTGTCAGCCTCCTGCCACAATGACCTCAACCCCTGGAATGTGCTTGTCACCAGCGGTGGCTGGATCACTCTGGACTGGGAATTCGTGGGCCGCAACGATCCGCTGTTCGACCTCGTATGTCTGCATCAGGGGCTGGAACTTCCCGACGAAACCCTGATCGATCTTGCAGTCGAGTATCTGCGAGGCGACACCGGCGTGACCGAGCACCGCCTGCCACGGGTCTTGCGCAGCTTCTGGGTTCGCGAACTGGGCTGGGCGACCTATCAGATAAGTCATGGCAATCAACGCGACGAGGTGCGTGAACAGGCCGAACTGGCGCAATCAAAGCTCGCGCAATACCCAGGATGAGGCTGATCTGTATCAGTGACCCAGCATGCCTTCGATGCAGGCGCTCGCCTGCAGGGTGCGCTCTTGCCCGACACCGCGAATCACATCGTAACCAAGCCCACGCCTGCGCAGGTCCGCCTCATAGAGTCTGAACAGCCGCTCACGGTCTTCAGGGTTCTCCCGTAACCGATCGTCATGCCACGGTAGGTCAGGAGCACACAGCAGATAGTGACGCATCGATTGCCCGGCATACGCCTGTGCAAGGGCCGCTGGCGCAGGCCCGAAGCGCTCCTGCCACCAGATGTAGATCACCTGCAGATCCGTATCGGCCACCGCGAAATCCCGGTAATCAATCAGCTCCCATTCACTCTGTAAACCGGCGATGGCGAGCAGATCTGAGCTCTCATATCGGGCCGATACCAGGTAGTGTCGCGCCGCCTCCGGGATTACCGGTACACCAAAGCGCTCTCCCAGCGCCCGGCTCAGCGTGCTCTTGCCACAGGATTCCGGCCCGGTAACGACGTAAAGCATACAGCTCAGAGCAACTCAGAGCGGGCAGGTACATGCTTGCGCCATGCCAGCCAGCCCCCTACAGCCATACCCAGATAGACGAGATACAGCAGGGCATAGGCCTCAATGCCCTTGACGACATAGAGCACCACCTGCACCACATCGATGACAAACCACAAGACCCAGCTCTCGAGGTATTTGCGCGCCGACATCCACATGGCGATGAAGCTTGCGACGGTGGTGAAGCTGTCAGGGTAAGGCAGATCCGCGCTGGTCATGGCGGAAAAATACCACCCCATCGCCAGGGTGCCCGCCACCAACAAAAGAATCAGCAACGGCCACTGGCGGGTGGGCACCCATCCGACCAGCAGCACATCGTCACTACGCCGCTCCTGACCACCGGCAGACCAGAAATACCAGCCGTAAGCGTTCATGAGCACGTAGTAGAGGTTCAACAGCACATCGGCAAAGAGATTAGCCCTGGCGACCACCACCACGGTAATCAGCGCGTAGAGCAAACCTATGGGAAACGTGAGCACGTTCTCCCGGATCATCAACCAGACACACAACAGGCCTGAAACAAGCCCGGCCAGCTCCAGCCAGTTAGCAACAATGTAAGCCAAGCAATACGCCGATTAGTTTTTTGAGGCTATGCAGCCTGCCCTATCGACCCCCGGTTTTGCAAGACTTCAGGCTGGCCCTGCCCGTCTGACAGCAAGAACTCATAGGTTCCGTCGAGCAACCGTACACAGCGAAAGCTGCGCTGATAGGGCACGAGCTCTCCGGGAGGTCCGCCGGCAGCGGCCATCAATTCCTCGGAGAATGGGATAAACAGAGATTCTGCAGCACTCATTTCAATTCCTGTGACTTGTCGCCTGGCGCGTTACAACGATTCATCTTGAATCGCATTCCACCACTCAATACTGCGCTATCAATGGGCAGATCCTTGAGGATGGGGGAACAATGATGGAGAAAAACGGGACTGTATTCGTGATAGCGATCACACCCCGAGCGGTCCGCTAAGAAAAGCGCTAAAATCCAGCCACTTACAGACGCTTCTGCGCAAATGGAGCACGTTTTGGCCAAAGTCATCGCTATTGTTGAAGACGATCCTGATCAGCGATCCAACTACACCGACGCCATTACCAAGAAGGGCTATGAGGTTCGAGCATACGGCAGCCGGGACGAAGCCCTGGAGGCCTTCGAACAGTCCTTGCCGGATCTGGCGATTCTCGACATCATCCTCGGCGAAGAGGTCGATGCCGGGTTTCAACTGTGCCGCGACCTGCTGGCGCGATCGCCCGATCTGCCGGTAATTTTCCTCACCGAGCGCATCGATGAAATCGACAAGATTTCCGGCCTGCGGCTGGGCGCCTGGGACTATCTGCCGAAACCCATATCCCTCGACTACCTGGCCGAGCGCATTTCATCGCTGCTGCGCATCAACGAAGCCCGCGCCAAGTCACCTGCTGAGGCCAACCCATCGGCGCGGCAGATCGGTAATCTGGCACTGGACCAGGATGCCCTGCTGGCATCCTGGAAGGGTGAGAGGATAGACCTGTCCGGCACCGAGTTCCGCATGCTGGCCAAACTGGTCCGCATGCCGGGCCATGCGGTGAGTTACGAAACGCTGATGAACGCAACAATGCAGAGCCTGGTGACCAACAACACCATCAACACTCATATGCGCAATATCCGCAAGAAATTCGAGAAGATCGATTCCGATTTCGGGTGTATCAAGTCCGAATACGGCTACGGATACCGCTGGTCACAGCAATGAAACTCTTTACCAGTTTCCGTGGTCCGCGCCTGGGCACCAAACTTGCCCTGCTCGGCCTCGCTCTGCTCATCGTGCCCTGGTTCAGTTACAGGCAGCTTGTAGAAATGGAGGGGTTGCTGATTCAGGGCCAGTCTCAGGCTCAGTTGCTCACAGCGGAAGGTATTTCCACGCTGTTCAATGGCAGGCAGGATCTGTTCAACGACCTCCCCGTCGATATCGAAGATTTCGAGCCGCTGTTCGCCCACCCGCTGGCAAATCCCATTCGTCTGGACGGTCTTACCGACGACTGGGGCGCAGACCTGCTGAAGCAACGCCTGACGTTCACCTCAACCAGCCACAGCGGTGATAGCAGTTTTGAATTGCTGCTGGGGGAGCGAGCCGATCAGTTGTACGCGCATATGCGCATTAAGGATGACCAGTTGGTACCGAGAGATCCGGATTACCTGCGGCTGGACAACGCCGACCACATACGCATGGAATTCATCCAGCCCAACGCCGAAGACGGCCGCGTGGCGTTGATTATCGAGGATGAGTCCGCGGTCACCGGTTTCGCCATGGACGAACAGTGGCGCTTCGCGGCAACCGGTAATCCCGATTCCCGCATCCAGGGTTTCGTACTGGCCCAGGGCGGCTATGTGAATATCGAGTTTCGCGTGCCCCTGGCACTATTGGGGTCACGCCGCTTCTTCGGCCTCAGCTGGGTGGACGTTGATGATCCCGCCAGCCGCTCGATTCTCAGCACGACCCAGACGCTGCCTACCGCCGGCCAGCGCGGCTTCAATCTGGTCGTACTGCGTACACCGGAAGTGCGTAACATCATCCAGGGTCTTGGGTACTCTGGTGCGCGGATTCTGGTTGTCGACAGTAAGCGCCGGGTCCGCGCAGAAACCGGCACCATTTCCAAGGGCGGCGCGCCCACTGACGATCCCGCCTGGTATGACAGAATTACCCGCGCATTTGAAATGATCCGCCCGTGGGTTCACCGGGCCATTATGGGGGAAAGCTACACGCCGGAAGATGCTGCACGTGGGGCACGGAATCAGGCCGCTGACCGCGCCATTGGTTCGTCGCTTGACGGAGAGCCAATCTGGCTGCGCAGTCGTCTGCCCAACGACGCCGAGATTATTCTTGCGGCCCACCCGATTGTCTCTGAAGCTGAGATCATCGGCACGGTGGTCGTCGAACAGAATATCGACGATATTCTTTCGTTCCAGCGCACAGCCCTGGAACAGGTCATTGTGGTTTCTGTGTTGAGCCTGTTCGCCGTATTCATCGCCCTGATTGCGTTCGCCGGACGACTG
>CAYMUT010000049.1:8694-24963 GCA_964393625.1 uncultured Pseudomonadales bacterium | reverse complement strand
CGACTCGTGCCCGGCAAGCCCCATAAGAAACGCGGCCACAAGCCTGATGCCTCAATTCAGCCGACTCCAAGCCAGCCGGTACTCAGCGAGCCAACGCCAATGACCTGGGCGCAGCGACGCAAACGTGCCTGTGAGTTCGACGTCACCGTCTGCCCGCTGTGTGGTGGCACGCTACGGGTCATTGCGGATATCACTGACCCGGTAGAACAACCACACAGTACGCCGTACACCCACGATCCGACGGGACTCAATTCCAACGAAATCTGCTCCACACGGATACGTTCATCTCTACCTCAAAATACCAGTAATCTTTCCTATCCCTTCGGGCCTCAAACTCATCCATCCATCGCTTGCGTGCACTCATCGTGTCGGCATATATCCCCTTTGCTGTACGAGCCAGTATATGAGGTCCACTACGCAAGGAAAAACCGATTCGCAGCAAACACCTGCTAAGATCGTGCGCAAAGAAACCGGGGGATCATCTATGGACTTTGCGGTGAGCGAAAGAAGTCTTGAAATCAAAGACCAGGTGGTCGATTTCATGAACCGGCACGTTTATCCGGTCAACAAGCATTATCAGGAAGTTGCCCACAGCGATCGTCGCAACGATCCGGAGGCGCTGGCGTTTGTGGACGATCTACGCGCCAAAGCCAAAGACCTGGGTTTGTGGAACTTGTTTTTTCCGCACCTTCGCGAGGATGAGCCCGGCACGGGGCTCACCAACTACGAGTTTGCGCCCATCTTCGAAGAGATGGCCAAGTTGCCCTGGGCACCCGAGGTCTTCAACTGTAACGCACCGGTCACCGGTAACATGGAGTTGCTGGGCGCGGCGGCCAATGAAAAACAGCGACAGAAATGGTTGCTGCCGCTACTGGAAGGCGAGTGTTACTCCTGTTTTGCGGCCACCGAACCGGAGGTCGCCTCTTCCGACGCCACCAACTACCAGACCACAATCGTGCGTGATGGCGACGAGTACGTAGTCAACGGCCGCAAATGGTTTATCTCACTGTCCATGCACCCGAAGACCCGCTTTATGATTCTGATGGGTAAAACCAACCCTGAGAATGAAAACCGGCACAATCAGCACGGTGTGATCATCATTCCGCTGGATACGCCGGGTGTCCAGATCCTGCAGGACACCACGGTAATGAATGCCTACCACACCGGCGGTCATCCCGAGATTCTGTTAGACAACGTGCGCGTCCCGGCCGAAAACCTGCTGGGCGCGCCGGGCGAAGGCTTTGCCATCATGCAGAAGCGTATGGGCCCGGGTCGTATTCACTACGGCATGCGCTGCGTGGGCATGGCCGAGGTTGCGTTGGGCCTGATGATGTCCAGGGCCAAGACAAGGTTTGCCTTCGGCAAACATCTCTATGAACACGGCAGCGTGGCCAACGACATCGGTCGTTCCAGAATCGAGATCGATCAAGCCAGGCTTTTGTGCATGCACACAGCGAAAGCGCTGGACGACAAGGGCGCCAAGGGTGCGCGCAAGGAGATTGCCATGCTCAAGATTGTGGGCACGGAGCTTTTACAGAACGTATCCGAGCGCGCTCTGCGCGTGCACGGCGCCATGGGTGTGTCGGGGCAGACTCCGTTGGCTTCTCTCTTTGGGCTGGGCATGCACCTCAGCATCGCGGATGGCCCCAGCGAAGTGCACCTGCCGGGCATAGCGAAAATGGAACTGGCCAACCACGACCCCGCCGATTTCGAGCGCTTCTATGATATTCCCGAGCGGTGATATTCCGGAGTGTTGAGCTTCTACCAGGGATCTACGGCGTGCCGTTTCGCCTGCTCCGTCGCGCTCACCGGCAGCAGGCGTAACAGGTTTAACAACCGTGCCCGGGTTTCGTCCGGGTCGATGATATCGTCGAAGGCATTGCCGTCGCGCACCAGAGCAAAACCATCGGCGCGATCAAGCTCGACGCTGTGCCAGGCCAGGCGCACCGCAGCCACCGAATCTCCTGTGGAGTAACCTGTCATGAGCGCAGGCGCCAGGCCGCGGCCACGACACAACTGCACCGACAGCAGCGGTACCCGACGGCGTTGATGCGCGAGCACGCATCGGCCATGCATGCGCGAGAGCCCCGGCTCGCGAGTCCTTGATTTATCCTTGTTACGCCAGACTGTTGCCGTGCCGGCACTATCTATCAGGCTGACGATCGGCAAACCCCAGGCATCACAGAGTTCCACATGGCGTGAGATCTTCTGCGCGCCAAGGTCATCGATTACGCCCTGTTCATGGGCCGGGTTGCTCGCGAGTACGCCCACCGGGCGACCGCCCAACCGGGCAAAGCCAACCTGAATCGCCGGAGCAAAGGGTGCGCGCAGTTCCAGGAACGAATCCGGATCGAATAACGCCGCGATCACCTCACCCATCTCATATCGCGCGGGGTCAGCCACTGGATTCCGCCAATCGGGCGAACCCTCGGCCTGAACTGCACGATCACGCCAGTAGGCGAGGCACGCTCGTGCGCTTTCGATAGCGGCAGGTTCATTCGCTACCAGCAATTCAATGCCGCCGTTGGCGTACTGCATTTCAGCGCTGGACAGTTCCGTGGGTGTCAGCCGCTTACCCAGCGCTGCTTCCACCATGGGCGGCCCCCCCATGCCGATCGCCGAACCTTCAGTGGCGATCACCAGATCGGAAAACCCGGCAATGCTGGCATGGCCAGCAAACGAGGGGCCGGAGACGATGCTGATGGTCGGCGCCCATCCGGACAGTTCCGCCATGCCGTCGAAGACAGTGTAGGGGCCGATGGCGCCGGAAAGCTCGATATGCCCGAGACCCGCTCGCGGATGCGCAGCCCTGCTGCCGCCACCGTCGACAAAGGCGACCATGGGCCAGCGATGCTCAATGGCCAGGGCCAGCAGGCGACCGATACGCGCTGCGCCATAGCCGCCGCCGCTATCGGAATAATCTGTGCTGGACACCACCGCAGGTTGCCCCTCGATGCTGCACAATGCATCCAGCCCGCCCGTTTCCACCACCCACGGCGCATCCGCTGCAGACGGGGCCGCCGCGGCAATGGTGCCGTAAGGCACCTCGCTGCCTGCGTCCATCAAAAGATCCAGGCGTTCGGGTGCCGTCAATCGCCCTTTGTCATGTATGCGGGTGACAATCTCGGGTCTCGCCGCATCAGACTGCGCTGCGCGCAGGCGGCTTAAGGCCTCACGTTCTTTATCTGCATCACTCATGTCAGGTCAATCGGCCGAGGCCTGGCCGGGCGGGCCGTGTGTGTCCGGTCGAGCAAAGCGCCGATACGCTCGCGCGTCTGATCGGGTGCGATGATGTCGTCGAACTGAAACGTGCGCCCGGCACGCACGCCGGTGGTGGATTCACGCATCTTATCCGCATAGGCGTTGCGGATGGCCAGGGCTTCTTCCTGACTGGCAGCCGCCTGAATTTCTTTGCGCTTAACAAGATAAGCGGCGCCTTCCAGTGACATGCCACCGGACTCGACACTTGGCCAGGCGAGCTTCAAGAGAGGCGCATTGCGGGACGAGCCCCAACCGGACATGGCATAGGGCCCAAGCCCGTAAGCCTTACGGATCTGTACGGAACACAAAGGTACGGTGCGGGCATGCAGCGACGCCAGTGGACGGGCGTGATGGCGCGCCATACCCTCCGACTCGGACTGGGGGCCCACCATATAGCCGGGATTGTCCACAAACGAGACCAGGGGAAAGCCATAGGCATCGCACAACTCGACAAACCGCGACGCTTTATCCGCCGCCGGTGGATCGATGGACCCGGCAAGCGGAGATTTGGGTTGATTGGCAAAAATGCCAACAGTACGACCGTTGAGCCGCGCCAACACCGTCAGCATGGAACGGCCATAATCCGGGCGCAGTTCCAGAACGCTGTCCTGGTCGGCAAAAGCGGCAATCACACGGCGCATATCGTAAGGTCGCCGCCGGTTCTCAGGAACGATGTCGGCAATGTCTGCGTAGTCCGGACTTACCGTCCAGGGTTGCGCATCGGGCCGATGAAAATCGAGATAGCGGCGTGCCGCATCGATCGCCGCGTCTTCGTCCTCGAGCACCAGATCGACATCCCCCCTTCGAGCATAGTCGGCAGCGGGTCGAACAACTACGGAACCGTCATCGTTACCCCCAAGCTCAGCATTAATCGTGGCCACACTGAAGTCACACATCAACGCCGCAGCCGCTTCACCATCCAAAACCTTGCCGAGCACACACGCCACGGTGGGCGCCCAGCCGTTTAATTGGGCGAGCCCATCCAACAACCCGTATCGACCGCGCGGCGCGACCATGATGGGTGGCGCCCACCCTTTGTCACCCGGACGCGCGCCGTCACCATCGAGCAGCAGTACCGTCGGCCAACGTTCCTGCACCGCCGCCTGCAACAAACGGGCAGCTTTGCGCTGGTTGCGATCGCTCTGGGTACCATCCGCCACGCTGCGATCGCTGGCCAGCACCACGATCGGCAGGTCGTGCACGGTGGCACTGCCGCAGATCAAACCGTCGCCAGGTCCGGGATCGTCGGAGGCCGACGTACGACCGGCCAGCACGCCGTACTCTACGAAAGATTCGGCATCCACAAGCCTCGCTATACGTTCCCGCGCGGTGAGACGACCTGCGGCGCGGGCTGCTGCAACCACATCTGGCCGCTTGTCATCCAGGGCACCTTCCGCCGCGGCTTTGATCTCATCGATCAGCTTTTGTTCCAAAGATAGTTCCCCTCAGACCACTCGCTCAGCACGAAATGTTGCTATCTCGTCCGCATCGAAGCCAAGTTCCAGCAGAATCTCATCAGTGTGCTCACCCAACAGCGGTGGACGCTGCATGAGCACGGTCGTTTCCGACTCAGAGAATTCGATCGGCGTGCGTGGCATCGGGTAGGACTGATCCAGGCCGGGAAACTGTGTCTGCACCAGGTATTGCATGGCCTGCACCTGCTCGTTAACCAGCGTCTCGGCGGGTGTCAGCACTTCACCGCAAGGTATCCGCGCCGCATCGAGTTCCGCTAGTACCTCGGCGGTGGTGCGCGCCTTGGTCCAGGCGGTCATCACTTCTGAGATTGCGTCGGCGTTTTCACCACGCAGGGTATCGGTGGCAAATCGCGGGTCGTCCAGCCATTCGGGCTTGTCCACCAACTTCACCCAGCGCGCGAACAAGGGGTTGCCCACAACACTACTCAGCACCCACCCGTCTTTGGTTGGATACACGTCCGAGGGCGCCGCGGTCTGACCGCGATTGTGCGACGCCACGCGATTGACGTTGGTCAGCGCCTGTTCGATCAGGGTGCCCCCGGCTATGGTAAGGGCGGACGCCAGTAATGCACCCTGCACATGCTGGCCTTCACCCGTCTGGTCGCGGTGCATGAACGCCGACAACGCGCCAACGGTATTGAGCGCGCCGGTCATGAAGTCCACGTAAGGATAATAGTTACGGCTGGGTTCGTCCGGCGGCCCGCTGAGATGCAGGTTGCCGGACATCGCCTGCGCGACCCCGTCAAAACCTACGCGCTCGGCAAATGGGCCCTGTGCCCCAAACGCGGTGCTGGTGACCAGAATGATGTCGGGTTTGATGCGCTTAAGGCTTTCGTAGTCCAGGCCAACGTCAGCGACCCCCGAAGGCGTGAGGTTGGCCAGGACCAGGTCCGCGCTCTTAACGAGCCGTTCGAGAATCCGCTCGGCCCCGGGCTTTTTAGGGTTGAAGGTGAAACCTCGCTTGTTCCTACCCAGATGCAGGAACAACGAACCCAGTTCACGCCCGTCGATTTCTGCTACGGGCGCTGTATAACGGTCTTCGCTTCCGTCGACCTTCTCGATGCGTATGACGTCGGCGCCAAGGTCAGCGAGCATCGTTCCACAAAAGGGGCCCGCGATATAACGACCGAAGTCCAGCACGCGCTTACCGGTTAACACGCCCATAGCTACTCCGAAATCTAGATTCGAGTCATATAGTAAACGTCTGCAACATCATACGCATGCGCGTACACGAAGCGGTCAAAAATGTTCGCCCGCTTGTCGTCTGCGCGTCATCTCCTCGAAACCCATCTGCGCCGGGCCACCCCGCGCGAGCATCTTGTTGGTTCGCTCGAGGACAAAGTCGTCCCAGGCGGGGTGCGGCAGGATGTAGAGCCGCTCTTTTTCGATGGAGCTAAATACCGCCTGCGCGAGTTCCTGCGGTGGCATGCCCATGGCCAGCATGGCGCGTGCCTGCGCCACCACCTCGGAGGGTGCCGCTATGTGGCACGCCCGCCACTGGCACTGGAGCGTCTGTCGGTGACTGATGAGGGTAAACTGCGCTATGCACTCAGGCACCCCTACTCAGACGGCACCACACATTTTCTCTTTGAACCCCTGGATCTACTGGCCAAGCTCGCGGCCTTAGTCCCTCGACCACGGGTCAATCTGACCCGCTACCATGGCGTGTTCGCCCCAAACAGCAAGCTACGGCCACGACTCGTGCCCGGCAAGCCCCATAAGAAACACGGCCACAAGCCTGATGCCTCAAATCAGCCGACTCCAAGCCAGCCGGTACTCAGCGATCCAACGCCAATGACCCGTAGCGAGCCACCACACAGCGGGCAGACGGTGACACAAAGATATCCAGGGCGTCATGGATCTGGTGTTGCAGGCTGCAACCCAGGCGTAAATACTCGATTGAGAAAATTCCAAGGGGGGCGGTGATGTTCAGGCATGTTCTTTTGGTATGCGCCGTGCTGGCCAATGGTGCGCACGCGGCCATCAGTTTTGAGGGCGAAATTCCAGGCATAAGCGAGCGTGTAGACTTCGTGCTCTACAACGGTGAAGTCAAAACCCCAGAAGGTTGGCAAACGGCTGTTGCTGTAGGCAATGGGCTCATAGTGGCAATTGGTGCAGACGCAACGGTCTTGGCTTTTGCGGATGAGCACACTGCTCGGATTGATCTCAAGGGTAAAACGGTGTTGCCCGGCATCCACGACATGCACGTGCATCCCATGATCGCCGGTGTGGAAGAGATCTCCTGCAAGCTGGGTACCGGTGCCACACCTGCGCAGATCCAGGCAGCAGTAGCAGCGTGCGCACAAAACACACCTGAAGGGCAGTGGATTACCGGCGGTAACTGGGTAGCTGCAGTCTTTGACGGTGTAGAGCAGAGCAAGGCGCTGTTAGATGATGTAGCGCCGAATCACCCAGTGATGCTGTACGACGAGTCCTATCACAGCATGTGGGTTAACAGTCTGGCACTTGAACGGGCTGGCATTACCGCAGATATGGAAAATCCTGCTGGTGGCATTATCGAGAGGGACGAACAAGGTGAGCCCACCGGGCTGCTGCGAGAAACCGCCAATCGATTGATAGACAGGGTAATTCCGCCGCTTTCCCCAGAGCTCAAGCGCAAGGCGCTTAAGTGGTCGGCAGATCACATGCTTTCTTATGGCATTACCAGTTTCACAGATGCCTACGCTACCCCCGCGCACATTGGTGTGCTGGCTGATTTGTCTCGCAAGGGTGAGGTGAAGCAGCGGATACGTGCCTGTATGGGGTGGGTGCCGGAAGAAGCCGCGCGCGCAGCAGCTGAGTCAATGATCGTAGCCAGAGCGGCCTATCGTGGGCCGCGTTTTAAAGCTGATTGTGTCAAGCTCATGCTCGATGGTGTACCTACTGAGAGTCACACCGCAGCCATGCTCGAAGCATTCGAAGGTAGCACCACGAAAGGCATTCTCATGATGCCGCAAGCAACTCTGAATGAAGTAGTGACACGATTTGACGGCGATGGCTTGCACCTGAAAATGCATGCGGCTGGTGATGGTGCCGTGCGAGCGGCGATTGATGCCGTTGAAGCGGCCAGAAACAGCAACGGTTATGGCGGGTCCATGCACGAAGTGACCCACATCAGTTTCGCCAGCCTGGAAGATGTGGATCGCGTACGTGAGCTTGGTATGACGTGGGAATTCTCGCCCTATATCTGGTTCCCAACCCCTATCTCTAACATCGATGTAAGGCGTGCCGTTGGCGATGAGCGCATGGAGCGATTTGTACCGATTCGTGATGGGCTTGAAAGCGGCGCTCTGACGGTGGCAGCTTCAGATTGGTCTGTCGTGCCTTCAGTCAATCCCTGGTTGGCTCTGGAAACGCTTGTTACGCGGCAAGTGCCTGGGGGTGGCGATGAAACGGTAGGGCCCGGGCAGGCCGTGACGCTCGAACAGGCGTTCAAGTTACTGACTGAGAACCCGGCTCGCCTGATGGGCCATCGAGATGTCGTGGGCGCCATTGAGGTGGGGCTGGATGCAGACATTATTGTTACTGCTAACAACCCATTTAAGGTGCAAGTGACAGAAATACATAAAACCCAGGTTGAACGGGTTTATATTCAAGGCGAAGAAGTATTCAGTGTCCACTAAACTGGCCACGTTCATTCGAGGAAACCTTGAGGATCTCTATCTGGGGCTAGAGGGATCCATTGATGATTTGTCTGGGCTCAACTTTTTTCTCCGCACGCTCGATCATCGCTAAAAGACTTAGGACCGGGCGGATACGCGATCACCGAGAACGGAGCTGAGCGGGTTATCCGGTTTGCGTTCGAACTCGCCAGGAAAAGAGCGGGCAAACGAAAAGTGACGCTAACCAGCAAGTACAACATGCTGCACCAATCGGACGGACTCTTTAGAGAGATCGGCCGCTCCATCGGGGTGCTTTGGAGCCGATTACGCTTACTTTGAATCCGCTCATGGCACCGCCCCCGATATCCAAGGCCTGAATGTCATCAACCCAACCGCGACGTTCAAAGAGGGTCGGAGCCTCGTCAGATCGATTCGTAAAAGCTCACAACAGTCTCGCCTTCAGCCCGCGCCTCAAACTCCCGGGTACTGCCGGCAGTTTCCCGCCAGGCCAGATACTGCTCGAAGTCGGCTTTCGACTCCCACGACTGAGTAACCAGCACCGATGAACCGCTTTCGCTGACACAGGCGTCCGCATCGATGAAGCCTTAATCCAGATACCGCTCGGCCAGCCCGCCGATGGTGGCAAAAAACTCGTCCCGCACCTCGGCAATGATCTCCGCTACCGGACGCACCGACTCAATGCGCCCGGCAACCTGACCGGTAAGCGGAATGGCTGCTTCCATATCGCCACCGAAATACAGATCCTTCGCTGTTCCGAACTCGCCCATGACGTTCCGGTCCGCAGCGAATTCCAGTGCGCTGGTTTTTTCCGTACGCAGCGCGCGCAAGGCAGGTGAGTGCGCCCGGTTGAGGAACACCGTATCGGTTTCCCTCGCTGCGACGATCGCGTCTTTCCAGTTCTCGTGTACCGGAGATTCGGCGGCAGAAACCATGCGCGTACCCAGCTGCACAGCTTCGGCACCAAGGGCAAACGCCGCAGCCATAGAGGCGCCATCGACAAACCCGCCCGCAGCAATAATCGGCACATCTACTTTGGAACGCACCAGGGGCAGCAGCACCATGGTGGAAACGTCACGCGGGTTCTTGAAGCCGCCGCCCTCGGCACCTTCAACCACGAGACCATCAACGCCAGCATCTACCGCCTTGAGCGCAGCGTCGAGCGTCGGTACGACATGAAACACGGTTAGCCCCGCAGACTTCAGCTCTTCCGTGTAGCGCGTGGGACTGCCGGCGGAGGTGGTGACGAATTTCACGCCCTGATCAATCACGAACTGAACGATGTTCGGTTCACGCACGAATGCCTGAGCGATATTCACGCCGAATGGCTTATCGGTGAGATCGCGCATCCTGATGACCTCTTCACGAACCTGATCAAGTTCACCGGAGGACGTTTCGATAATGCCCAGAGCCCCTGCATTGGAGACTGCGCTCGCCAGTTGCGAGCGCGCGATCCATCCCATTGGCGCCTGCACCAGCGGGATCTCCACGCCCAGCATTTCGGTGATCCGATTCTTGAACTGCATGCCCTACCTCCCGACTAGTGCTCTGTTTTCTTCGTTGTATTCACAATGGATCGAAACGACCCATGTCCTGCCCCGCACCGAAGCGCAGCGTACGCACTTCATCGCCGACCCTGAAGTTCACCTGATTCTGCGCATCAGCAAACAGATCCCACAAGAGATCACAGCGGACCTCCAGGCCCTGCAGTAGTACCGGCATGGCGCGCTCCTGATAAATCCACAGGTAATCGCCCTCAATCTGTGCACCTACTGCGGTTAACTCAACGGGCTCACCATGGTGACCCACCGCGAAGTGCTGCCCCACGTAGTGCAGAAGTCGCGCCTCGGCGGCGATATCCAGATCACCCGCGGGCTCGCCAATTTGCGCAAGCAGCGCCATGGCGTCATCCAGATGAACAGTGTGAGTTACCTCCAGACGCTGCTGATTCGGCCGCCAGCGCAGCTCCGTCTCGGTAAACTTCAGCTGATGGGCCGAGGCGCTCGCGCTGAACAGCGCCACAACCAGGGGTAACAGCGCGATTGGGCAACCCACGCCGCGCCAGCGCTGGTTAAGGCTGGCCACTTTCATCCGGCTTCAACGGCAGCGACTCGTTATCTTCGGCCGCCTTGTCTTCGCCCTTCAGCTCCACCAGCATTTCACGCATCAGGTCACGCTGGGTCGATTCATACTTAAACAACTCCAGCCGCGACGGCATGATCTTGCGCGGGTAGTGATTATTTTCCCGCGACACATCCGCGGTCTGATGCATTGGATCCAGTTCCACTGCCGTCAGCTGCTTCGGCCTGATCAGCAACTTGGTGACCTGCTCGGAGTTTCGCCGCCAGACTTCAGCCGGCACCATGAGACTTTCCTCGCTGCCGTCCGCATAGGTCAGATGCAACGGCAATGGCGACACCAGTCCGCCCCGATTCGCAAAGTCGATGAAATAGACGTACTCGCCATCGGCTACCGCCCGCTCCAGCACACGCTTTTGCCAGGGTTCAAGTTTGTCCAGGTAGCCACGATAGTCATTGCGTTGCTTATTGGATACCGTGTAACGATCATTCTCATTGTAGAAGTCCCGCAGACCCTCTACCCGCTCGACCCGCGGGACCAATCCGGACTCCCGGTTGCGCACCTGCTCGATGGGCTCACGATACTTGAGTTCATCCAGGCGGCGACGCTCCGCAGCCTCCACATCCGGGTCTTTGGATGACACCCGATACTCACGAATACTGCGCAAGTCTATATCCACGTGATCCGTGCTGTAGAACCATCCACGCCAGAACCAGTCGAGATCGACCCCGGAAGCATCTTCCATGGTGCGGAACAAGTCCTCCGGTGTAGGTCGTTTGAAACGCCAGCGGTGGGAGTACTCACGGAACGCGAAATCAAACAGTTCCCGCCCCATGACGGTTTCGCGGAGCACCACCAATGCCGCGGCAGGTTTGGTATATGCATTGGGGCCAAACTGCAGTATCGAATCAGACTGGCTCATGATCGGCACCTGGCGCTCGCTGACCATGTAGCTGCCGATGCGCTCGAGAATCGACAATCTGTCATAAGACCCATGAAAATCCTCTTCCCACTCCAGCTCGGCGACGTGCTGCAGAAAGCTGTTGATGCCTTCGTCCATCCAGGTCCACTGGCGTTCATCGGAGTTGACGGTCATCGGGAAATAGATATGCCCTATCTCGTGAATGATCACGCCGATCAACGATTGTTTGATGCCGCGCTTGTAGGTTGCCGATGGCGCATCATCCACCAGTCCTTGCCTGTCGCTTTCCTTGACCGGCTGTGGTCGGTACCCGTTGAAGGTGATCATCGGGTATTCCATGCCGCCCCGCTCCCAGGTATTTACCGACTGCGCGGTAGGATACGGATACGGGAACGAGAAACGCGAGTACACCTGCATGGTGTGAATCACCGCTTCTGTCGAATACTGCGACCAGATCGGCTGCGCTTCGCTGGGATAAAACGACATCGACAACACTTCGCTGGGCGCCGGATCGCCGGCCGGCACCTGTTGTTTGTGGATCGCCGCATCCCAGATGAACATGCGCGAGCTGGCCCAGGCAAAGTCGCGTACGTTGTGTGCAGAGAAACGCCAGGTTTTCTCACCTTCAGACTTCTCCTGCCGTGCCTGAGCAGCCTCCTGCGGTGTCACAATGTACACCGGCTTGGCCGAGTTGCGCGCCTGTTCCATGCGTTTGCGCTGGGTGGCGTTGAGCACCTGCTTCTCATTGGTCAGTACACCGGTGGCCGACACCACGTGATCTGCCGGCACCGTCAGTTCAACGTCGTAGTCGCCGAACTCCAGCGTGAATTCTCCGCGCCCCAGAAACGCCTTGTGCTGCCAGCTCGTATAGTCGGTGTACGCAGCCATGCGTGGAAACCACTGGGCGAGGAAGTACAGATAGTTATCCGTTTCCTCGAAGTGCTCGTAGCCGCCCCGGGCCCCCATGGCTTGCTCTTCGACGATGTTGAACGACCAGTCGATACTGAGCACCTGCTTCGCATCAGGCTTGAGAGGTCTGGGCAGATCGACGCGCATCATGGTATCGACCACGGTGTAGTCCAGTGCTCTGCCCTGTCCATCAGCCACCTTATGCAGCTCAAAACCGTAGCTTGTGTCCTGCATGGACTGATGGCGGCGCATGCGGGAGAAACTGAGCCGGTCGCCGACACCATCGTCCGCCTTTTCGCCGGTCAGTGAGCGCTGCTCGAGAGAATCTTTACGGAAGCGGTTCTGATCCAGCTGCACCCACAGAAATGTCAGCGTATCCGGTGAAGCATTGGTATAGGTAATCTGCTCAGATGCGGTGACCCGCCGCGCTTTTTCGTCCAGCCGCGCCTTGATGACATAGTCAGCCCGCTGCTGCCAGTAATTGCGCCCAGGCGCCCCGGCGGCATTACGCACATCGGAGGGATCGCGCAGCTCGGTACCCAGCTGCGCGAATTTATCGGCCAGGTGCGCATCACGTTTTGGTGCCGCGTGTACATTAACGAGGGTCAACAAACCGACCATCGCGACGATCAGCGTGCACGGAGTCTTACTCATGTCAATTATCGCTATTTTCCTGTGAATACCTGTTCGCCGTTTACCCAGGTTTCCAGCACGGCGATATTGCTAAGCTGGTCCGGTGCTACTGTCAGGGGGTCCTGCTCCAGCACGATAAAGTCGGCATACTTACCGGCTTGCAGACTGCCTACCTCATGATCGGCATGGCATTGCCACGCTGCGTCGATGGTCATTGCCCGCAACGCTGACTCGACGCTTATGCATTCTTGCGGCGACAATTGCTCGGGGGAACGCCACATGCTGCGGGTTACGGCGTTTTCAATACAGCGTAAGGGGCCCATCTCAGTTACCGGATCGTCGGAATGAACCGTCCAACGGATTCCCTTAGCTTCACAAGCACCAGTACGGTCGAGTTTAGCGGCCTTCTCAGGGCCGAACACCCGCTCGATAAAGGCCGCGCCCCAGTAGTACACGTGACCGATCAGAAAGCTTGGCGATAGGCCGAGTTGTGCCATGCGTTCGATGTGCTCATCGTGCAGAATGCTGCAGTGCTCTATACGACAACGCCTGGCGCCGGGGTCCAGGCCCAGGTCGGCGGCCCGCTGATAGGCATCGAGTACCCGGTCAATGGCCGCGTCGCCGTTGGCGTGCACACATACCGCCCAGCCCTCACGCAGACGCCGTTCCACCGCCTCGTTCAGTTCGTCCACTTCGATGTAGGCCAGCCCCTTGGAGTCCGTGCCGAGGAACGGTTCACGCTGCAGACCCGTAAAACCCTGATTGGACCCATCGCTGACGATCTTCCAGCCACTGTTACGCAGCCACTCATCGCCCACGCCCCAACTTATGCCCACTTCGTCCCAGCGCTCGGCAACACTCTGGCTCACCGAATAACGCAAGCGCACGCTCATACGGCCGCTGTCGCGCAGTCCCTTGTACAGGTCGAGTTCCTTGACACCTTGAAACAGGCCAGTGCCCTGGTCACACAGCATGGTGATGCCCAGGGAATTTGCATGGGCAAAAACGTCCAGACAGGCATCACCCACATTCTGCTCACGCACATACGGGTTGTAGCGGGCGACCAGGGCCATGGCCGGGCCGGCTTTGAGTACGCCATTCGGCGAACCATCGGCGAAGCGACCGATTTCCGCGCCTTGCGGATCTGCAGTGGAAGCCTCGATTCCCGCAAGCTCCAGCGCTACGCTATTGCAATAAGCAAGGTGCAACGAAGCGTTGTAGATGAATACAGGATGCTCTGTGCTGACTTCATCGAGCAGGTCCCTGGTCAGAAAATCCGGCCCTTTCTGGAGCGAAGGGTCGAACTGACGTCCGACTACCCACTCGCCGGCAGTCTTCTGTGCGGCAATGCCCTGCAGATGATCAAGCGCCTCGGCGGTGGTGGGAAAGCGGAACGGCCCGACGTTTTCGAACTTCACCAGCATCGCCAATGGCGCCAGATGCATGTGGGGGTCAATGAAACCCGGCAGCACCACCTTGCCCTGACAATCAAGTTTCTCCTCATCGGCAGCGGCGGCGGGCGCATCGGCTTCTTCACCCAACCAGGTGATACGGCCATCTTTGACCAGCATGGCGCTGGCGCTGGGCATGGCCGGATTCATGGTCATGATGCGGGCATTGACGACGAATACGGAACCGCAACGCACCCTGCCGCTGCGCTCCATGGCCCGGCCATGGCCGGCCAGGTCTATGCCGGCAAGCTGCAGTGTGCGCTCAAAAACGTTAGAACAGCACGGGCAGGCAAATGGATCAGCCGAGTGGCGGCTGGGCACGCAACGCCAGTCCGCTGCGAGACCGGCATCAAATTGAGCATGTTTATCTTCGAACACTTCAGCATACTATCAGCAGATAAGGGCGGACATTGTAACAATGAGCGACAACCACACCCAGACCGACGTCATCGTCATCGGTGCAGGCGCCGCTGGGCTTTCGCTGGGGTATTTCCTGGCGCCCAATGCTTCGGTAGTGGTCGTCGAGCAGGAAGAACACGCTGCCTACCATGCATCCGGCCGTTCTGCAGCGCTTTACATCGAAGGCTATGAAAATCCGGTGGTGCAGACGCTGACCCGCGCCGGCAAGGAATTCTTCTTTACACCGCCGGCCGGTTTCGCTGAATCCGCCCTGGTCAAACGCGTCGGTGGACTGACCGTGGCCGGCCAGGACGAATTGCCGCAGCTCTCCCGCTACCTGACAACCTGGCAACCATCCTGCCCCGACATGGTGGAGGTGAGCCCCGCCGAAGCGCGCGACATGGTGCCGATCCTGAGCGCAGACTGGCTCGGCGGCGCCACCCTGGACCCAACCATGTACGCCATCGACGTGCATGAACTGCTCAGCGGCTATCAGCGCGGTATCCGCGCTTGTGGCGGCGAAGTCCGCACCGGTGCCCAGGTGCGCAGCCTGCAACGCCAACGCAACAAATGGCAGGTGAGTCTGGCGGATGAAACTCTGAGCGCCGATATCGTGGTGAACGCCGCAGGCGCCTGGGCCAGCAGGATCGGCGTCATGGCCGACTCCAAAGTTCCGCTGACGCCCATGCGCCGCACCGCGGCCATCGTTCCTGCCCCGGTGGACACCACTGCCTGGCCTCTGGTGCACACCGTCAATGCAGAACTTTATTTCAAACCCGAAAGCCCCGGGTTGATGTTAAGCCCCCAGGACGAAACCCCCAGCATGCCAATGGATGCGTACCCGGAAGATATCGACGTGGCCATCGCCATAGACCGCTTTCAAACGATCACCGACCATGAAGTCACCCGGATAATGCACCAGTGGGCCGGACTGCGCACGTTCGCCCCTGACCGCAAACCCGTAGTGGGTTATGCGGCAAACGTCAGCGGATTCTTCTGGCTGGCCGGTCAGGGCGGCTTCGGCATACAGACTTCCCCGGGATTGGGTCAATTCGCCGCAGATGCCATACTAGGGCGCGCTGAGCTCGAACCCGCCATTCACGTTCAGCGCTACGAAACGGGCGGCTGATCGCCCACCAGAACTGGAGCCAACATGAGCGACACGGATAATCCCACACCACCACCGGCAGGCACATCAACTACGCAGCTCGACGCGGAAGAGAAGAACTGGGGCATGTTCAGCCATTTGGCAGTTCTGCTGGGCTTTGTTATTCCTTTCGGCAACATCATTGGCCCGCTGGTCGTCTGGCAACTGAAGAAAGGCGTCATGCCATTTGCCGCAAAGCACGCCAAAGAGGCGCTGAACTTCCAGATTACAGTATCGCTTGCGGTGACCGTCTGTATTCTTCTGACCTTCGTTGGCATCGGCATACTGCTGCTACCGGTGGTCGGCATAGGCGCCCTGGTATTGACCATCGTTGCCGCCATCAAGGCGAACAACGGGGAAGATTACGAATACC
>CAYMUT010000049.1:0-8684 GCA_964393625.1 uncultured Pseudomonadales bacterium | reverse complement strand
ACACGGGGCAACATACCAAAACCCCGCTCCCGCGGCCCCTGGGCCTTTCCCCTTTGGCGCGGCGCGGCCCCCCCCGGGCCGCGCCGAACAGCAACAGTGCCGCGGCCACGCTGGGCCAGAAAAAGCCGCCGGAGTAATCCGCCATACGACCGGCGATGGCCGGGCCAAGCAGCTGTCCTACAGCAAACGACACAGTCATGGCACTCACCGCAAAGGCAACCCTATGCGGCGCCGCGCTACGCGCCGCGCTGATACCCAGTGCGGTGATGGCCGCAAATGTCCCACCCAGAATGGCGCCGGCCAGAGCCAGACCCACAAAACCATCACTGACACCGGCCAGCAGCAGGCCCGCGCTTTGCACTACATACGCAGCGCGCAAGGCGTGCAGCATACCCACGCGATTAGCGACGCCTTGCCACAGATACACCGAAGGCACCACGGCCAAGCCCACGATCAACCAGACATCGCCGGTCCGGAAACCATCCTGTGGGGTACTCTCGGCCATCGCCACTACGAAGGTCGCGGCGACGACATAACCAAAACCGAAGAAGCCGTAACCGGTGATCAACCTGGCCAGACCCCGGAACCCGCCGCCGTCTTCCGGCGCTGTAACATGATCTGGGGTCTGCCAGGCACCCCTGGAGACCAGCATCCAGGCGACGGCCATCATTACCGCGGCCAGACCACCCAGACGAGTCCACTGGGCCGACGTATCGCCCTGCATATAGACTGCGGCCATACACGCAAGTATGCCCACGCCGACGCCGGCAAAATGCACATTGCCCAGCCGTTCGCGCCCATCTGCGGTGAGCTGATAGATCAGGTGGGTGGTCACCGCCACCAGACAGAACGCGCTGGCTACGCCGGATAGAAAGCGAACCGCCAGCCAGTGCGCAAACGCGGTGGCTTCCGCCCCAAGATACGTGGTCAGCACACTGGCCATGAGGCTGAACGCCACCCACAGGCGCGCTTGCGACGAGTTAGCCAGCCTCGGCGCCAGCATGGCGCCCACCATGTATCCAAGAAAATTGGCGCTGGCCACGTCCCCGGCGGCGGCAAAGTCCCAACCGAACTCCGTCACCATGAGGGGCAACAGCGGAGTGTACGCAAAGCGGCCTATGCCCATGGCACAGGCCATGATCAGCGTCGCGCCGATTACCCAGCGTACGGCAATAGACAAGGTCCGTCAGCCGGCGGACTCACCACGCAGATCGGGCAGCTGGTAGCCTTTGGCTTCGAGGTCTGCGCGCACGATTTTCTTGTCCATCTTGCCGGTCGAGGTAAGAGGGATGCTGTCGACGTACAGCACTTCATCAGGCAGCTGCCACTTGGCGAACCCCTGGGCGCAGTGATCGAGCACTTGCTGCTCTGAGACTTCCGCGCCGCCATCAAGCACCACCAGGGCTACTGGCCGCTCGTCCCACTTCGGATGAGGATGCGCCACCACACAGGCCTGAGCGATGCCAGCCATGGCCACGATATGGTTTTCCAGATCCACAGAGGATATCCACTCACCGCCGCTCTTCACCAGATCCTTCGAGCGGTCGCTGATGATCAGGTACTCTTCCGGGTCGATCTTGCCCACGTCGCCCGTGATCAGCCACCCGTCGTGGAATTTTTCAGGCTGCGGGTTGTTGTAGTACTCCGAGCAGATCCATGGACCGCGAATGAGAATCTCGCCCACGGTTTCACCATCGTGTGGCAGACGCTTGAACTCCTCATCAAAAATATCAATCTCCAGGCCCGGCATGAGCTGCCCGGCTTTGGCGACATTCTCGAACTGCTGGTCCTCGTCGAGCTGCAGCTGCGAGCGCTTCATGACCCGGCGCGACAGCGTCGCCAGTGGTGACGTCTCGGTCATGCCCCAGCCCTGAATCATTTCGACACCCAGGGTGTCCCAGTACCAGCGGATCAGCGACGGCGGCGGCGAGCTGCCACCACAGGTCAGACGCGACAGGTGTGACAGGTCATATTTCTCCGGGTCTGATTCGTAGATTGCTTTCAAACCCTGCCAGATGGTAGGCACGCCCGCCGACACCGTGACGTTTTCAGAAATGATCAGATCGAGCAATCGGGCAGGGTCCATGAACCGGTGCGGCATGACCTGCTTGCAGCCCAGCATGAGACCGGACCAGGGCAATCCCCAACCCATGGCATGGAACATGGGCACGATACCCAGCAGCGCATCGGCGGCGGACAGACCCATGGAGTCAGTCATGCACTGCGCCATGGTGTGCAGATATTGAGAGCGATGCTCGTATTCCACACCCTTCGGGTTGCCGGTGGTGCCACTGGTGTAGCACAGGCCCATTGGAGAATTCTCATCGATTTCCGGCCAATCGTAGTTCGTCGATTTGCCGGCGATGAACTCCTCATAGTCAATGGGATCAGGCAGGTCGGTGGACCAGCCTTCAAAGCCTTCTTCGGTGGCGACCACCACCTGCTTGACCGACGGCATGCGGTCTTTCAGCACCTCCAGCAGCGGCAGCGTGTCGGCATCAGCAATGATGATTCTATCCTGGGCATGACCGATGATGTACTCGAGGTCTTTATCGGACAGGCGGATATTGAGCGTATGCAATACCGCCCCCATGCCGGCGCAGGCATGGTAAGCCTCGAGGTGGCGGGAGCCATTCCACATGAATGTTCCGACCCGGTCGCCAACCTCGATGCCGGCGTCTTGCAGCGCATGGGCAAGCTGATGCGCCCGGTCACGAGTCTGCAGATAGGTCTGACGGCGCACGCCTTTCTCCGTGGCGGTCACGATCTCTTCGTTGGGCGCCACCCGCGCACCGCGATCCAGAATTCTGTGCATCAGCAAAGGCGTATGCTGCATTGCCATTGTAAAATCCTCCCTTTGAGAAACCTTGAAACGGCAGCGAGTTTACCATGAGCACACCCACTGAACACGATATTGCAACCAGCCTGCAGGACGTACCCCATTCCCGCGCACTGGGCATGCGGCTGGTGGCTGAGGGTGAAGATGAGTGCGAACTTGCCGTCCCTTACGCAGAGCATCTGGTCGGTGACCCGGATACCGGGGTGATCCATGGCGGAGCAATCACGGCGCTACTCGATAATGCCGCCGGCATGGTCGCGCGGCCCAAAGACATGCCCCGGGAGGTGGCCGCCATCGCCACTCTCGATCTGCGTATCGACTACATGGGCGCCGCACCACCGGGCAAGCCGGTACATGCCCGCGCGCGGTGTTTCAAACGCACCAGCAACGTCGCTTTCGTGCGCGCGTTCGCCTTTGTGGATGAGCCGGACAATCCCATCGCCACCTGCACGGCGACCTTCATGCTGGGTACGCGCAACACTCCGTTTCACGGCGGCGAACAGGCGGTAAGCTCATGAAGATACTGCAGCAGTTACGTGACGAAGGCCGCGGCGAGGACCTCGCGGCGTTGCTGAAACACATTCCCTACGCGCGCTTCATCGGCCTGCAGGTGGAACAACAGGGCAATGAAGTCATAACGGTCCTGCCATTTGCCGAACACCTGATCGGCAACATCAATCTGCCAGCCATTCATGGCGGCGCAGTCGGCGCCATGCTGGAAATGACCGCCCAGCTGCAGCTCATTTACGACACCGCCTGTGAACGTTTACCGAAAACCGTGGATGTTTCCTTCGACTATCTGCGCTCGGTCAGAGGCATGACAACCTACGGACGCGCAATTGTTACGCGCCGTGGCCGGCGGGTGGCAAACGTACGAGCTGAACTATGGCAGGAATCACGCGATAAACCCGTGGCCGCAGGCCATGGCCACTTTCTGCTGTCCCCACTGGACTAGTCGGGTTACGGTGCCGCCCTGAAAACCGCGGCAATAGACTTGGACCAGGACTACAGGTGCGCGCCCAGCAGAATCTGAAACGCCACATCCGCGGCGCTTTCGTCCTTGAGGTCTTCGATGACGGCCAGATCGACCCAGAATTTATCGGTTACACCGATGCGCCCGCCAATGGTGCCGAGTACGCCCTGCTCCGCAACCAGCGGATTACCGGTATCGAGATATGCCGTATGGGCGTCGACCTGGACGATAAAACTCACCCGTCGGTGCAGGGGAATCTGCAGACCCAGGTGACCGAAAAAGATGAAGTCCTCCTGGGCCTCAGGGATCAGTTCACCTTCACCCAGATAACCCACGCCAGCGCCAAGGGAAAAGTGCAGTACTCGTTTGCCCAGCGCAAAGCCCCTTGCATATTCGCCCCAGACTGAAACATCGGTACCCTGTGAACCGCTCAGGTCCTCCACATCACCCGTCGGGAACTTAACCAACCCGCGCAGCGCCAGCGCCTGGTTGTCGTCATCCAGGACCCGATAACCCAGGAAACCCCGCACATCTCCCAGCGACTTCCGACTGTCCTGGAAATCTGCATGTACAGCGCCGTTGGAGCGAATCAGGTAATCCAATCGGCCACGCGGCGCCAGACTCCGCTCGCCATCCGGCAGGCCGAACAGTTCATGAAACTCATCCACCAACCCATCCAACCCGCCGTTGGTGTGGGCGATGTAGGGAATTTCCAGGCCCCATTCGAAATCATCACGCCAACCGCTGCGCAACCGGTAGCTGGCCAGATAGGATTCGCCGTCAAAAAAGGCGAATGTGCCCAACCGATTTTCACTCTGAAAATTGTTGGTCACCTCCAGATTGAAGCTCGCCCAGGTTTCGTCTCTGGCAATGCGCGCGCCTGCCATACGCGGCACGCCATATAGCTGGCCGACCGGACTGAGGTTTCTGACCTGCAGCGGCGCCACGGGTAAGCTGTCAAAGCGCTCATCTGCCGCTCGCGTTGGCACAGTGACGAGCACCAAGACAATGGCAGCGCAAAGTTGCCCGATGGTGAATGGATATCTCCAGACCCTGATGAAGTACATAAAGAGGTTCGTAGCTCGGTGGAGCTGCCGTTATATCATGTTTTCGGTGGTCAGCTTGTTATCTGCGCCACGTTTTACGATGTGCTGCGCCACGCGCAACCTGCCGCGGAACTGTCGACGGCAGCCTGTACGAACTTCATCCCCCTGACGCCTTCGGCGATGCCGGGGTAGTTGTTCAAGGCGGATTCGCCCCCGATCACCCTGCGCACGTCGGCGATAAAATCCCGGTAAATGTTGGCGAAAGCATCCAGATACCCTTCCGGGTGTCCGCCTGGCGCACGTCCGTGCCCGGCCCCGATGGGCCCGAGATAGCCGCCGCCTCTACGCAGAGTTTCCCAGGGTTTTCCCGCTGGCTTGAATACGAGTGTGTCCGGCACCTGCTGATGCCACTCCAGGCCTCCAGCTGTGCCATACAGACGAATCGTCAAGTTATTTTCCTCTCCGCAGGCAACCTGAGAACTGACCAGCGTCCCCCGCGCACCCCCATCCAGACGCAACAGCATGCTGGCATCGTCATCGAGCTGCCGCCCATCGACAAAGCTGGACAGTTCAGCACAAACCTCCCGCACCGATTGTCCGGAAATGTACTCCAGAAGGTTGAAGGCGTGAGTGCCAATATCACCAACACAGCAGCTCAGCCCAGCCCGGGCCGGGTCGGTGCGCCAGGCCGCCTGCTTGTTGCCCTCACGCTCCAGCGGCTCCATCAACCAGTCCTGGTTGTACTCAGCCTGAACCTTGCGCAGCGTGCCCAGCCGTCCCGCCGCGACAATGGCGCGGGCTTCACGCACCATCGTATAACCCGTATAAGTATATGTAAGCCCAAACAGTGCATTGCCAGCTGCAACGACCTCGGCCAGCGCCTGTGCCTGTGCCAGCGTCGCGGTGACCGGCTTGTCGCAGATCACGTGAATGCCGGCTTCAAGAAATGCCCGGGCAACCGGCAGATGTAGATGATTGGGCGTGGCGACGATGACGAAATCTATGCCATCGTCACGCGCGGCCTCGGCCGTGGCCATGGTTACGTAAGAATCATAGGATCGCGGCAGCCGCCAGGCCGCGGCACTTTGCCGCGCGGTCTGCGGATCCGCAGACATGGCGCCGGCAACCAGCTCGGCTTCGCCATCGAACTCCGCCGCCAGCCGGTGCACCGCGCCAATGAATGCGCCGCTGCCGCCCCCGACTATGCCAACGCAAAGTTTGCGCCCGGCCTGCAAATCACCCGAGCTCATGATCGATATGCCTCACGCCCGATACCCTGCACGGGAATACCCTGAGCAGCCATTACTTCATTCTGCAACGCGTGCATGGCGGCGGCGGCTTCGTCGATAGCTTTCGTAAATGCGATGGAGCCCGCCAGAATCGGCGCCAGCTTGGCCTTGTCCTGCACCCTGGCAGCGGGGTACTCATGTTCCACCACCAGATAGATTTCGCCGGCATCGATGTCCAGCAATTCCCTGGCGGCAAGCTGGTGGTCGAGCCAGTCCACCGTGCGGTTCTGCAGATACGCCAGCGGATCGTGTCTGGCTGTGCCCGGCAGTTCATGCTCGCAGATCACCGTCTGCTTGTTCCAGGCATGAACCTGGTCTGCCGGATCTGCCGATTGCTGGCCATTCTGCCAATCACCGCGCTGCATGGTTTGTCCGCCATAACCCCAGGCCGATACGCCCCTGGAATTCACCACCTGGCCCTTCACATGAAACCCGTCTATCAGAAAGTTATAACCTTCGTCCTTGAGGTACTGGAACATCGAGCGGGTGTCCTGCCCCATCAGCACCGAGTGCGACGGATCGTAGTGAATGCGGAACTGATCACCCACGCCGTGCTTTTCGCAGATACGGTGTAATGCGATCCAGGGACCCGGCGCGTAGGCAATATTGTTATGCCAGCGGTCGAGCACCGTCCAGCCCGGCATGGGGCACTGCTCCACCCGATAGGTCAGCCCGCGGGCTTTAGCCTCTTTCAGTAATGGCACGAATTCCTGCTCGAACATCTCTAGATTCTGATCCATCTCGAGATCGAAGTTGCGCCCGACAAATCCGCACACCGCGTCGGTTTCCAGCAGCACCGCCGCGTCGAACACACGCAACATGAAGTCGTACTTGGCGCGCCGGGCGACATCGTCCGCCACCAGCATATTGTCGAAATAGCCCAGATCAGACAGTCCCACACCGGTCTGCCGCATGCCCGATATAACCCGGTCCGCGCGGGACCGGTCAAAAGGCTCACGCAGATCCAGGGTATTGGCCACAGGATCCAGCATGGCTTCCGGCGGGACATCTGCGACACTGGGATGCAACGCAGCAGACAATTGAATGTAAGGCGAGCCGACATCCCGGGAAAACTCCAGCCACTCCTCAATGGCCAGATCCGGGTCGGCATCGCGCAGCTCACGCGGCGTCAACTCCTGCAGAGCGGCGGTAAGCACGCTGATCTTCATTGGCTTAGGCGCAAACTGACCGTCGCTCTCAGGCATTTCTACTACCTCCAAATGCTATCTGCTGATCCTCGGCGGGCGGCTCAGACGCCGCTTCAGTCTCCAGTATCGGCACATGGACCTCCGCCAGCCACAAATACACGCTGGGCAGAATGAACAGTGTGAACATGGTGCCGATCAGCATGCCGGCCACCAGGACAATGCCAATGCTGTTACGGGCTTCCGCGCCAGCGCCGGACACCACTACCAGCGGGAAATGTCCCATTACCGTAGCGCCCGTGGTCATCAATACCGGGCGCAAGCGCGTTGCGGCTGATTCCTTTATGGCCGCCAGCTTGGACAGCCCCTTCTGCTGCATCTGCCGGGCGAACTCGACGATCAGAATGGCGTTCTTGGCGATCAGCCCTACCAGTGTGATGAAGCCAACCTGGGAATATATGTTGATAGTGGTCCAGCCGAAGTAGGTGAACAACAGCGCCCCGGAAATAGCCAGGGGCGCCGAACCAATCAGCACCACCAGCGGGTCGCGGAAGCTGTTGAACTGCACCGCCAGCGCCAGAAACACAAAAATCAGCGACAGGCCGAGCACCCCGATCAGGGTATTGCCTTCCTGACGCAGCTGCCGGGACTCGCCGGCATAGTCGATGGTATAGCCCGGTGGCAGCACCTCGGCAGCGGTGGCCTCCAGTGCAGACAACGCCTGCTCCTTGGTGGTGCCGGGCAGCACTCCGCCAATGACGCGAAACGCGTTGTTCTGTTCGAACTTGCCCAGCACCCGCGGTGCAACAGTTTCCTCGAGCCGCGCAATGGCGCTCAATGGCACGAGGTCGCCCGCCGGCGTACGGATCTGCAGGTCCATGAGCGCCACGGGATTGCTCCTGTCCAGATCCTCAACCATGGGTATCACCCGATATGCCTTGCCCTTGAGATCGAAGCGATTGACGAAGTTGCCAGACAGAAACACTGCCAGCTGGCGGCTGACCGTGGCCACGTCCATACCCAGATCAGCGATGCGTTCGCGATCCAGTGCAAAGCGCGCCTGGGGCAAATCGATTTTCAATGAAGCGTCCGCCCACATGAAGGTGCCGCTGCGCATGGCGCCGGCGACCAGCTGATCTGCATAGGGCCGCATCTCTTCCGCCGAGTCAGACGACATGACCACCAGCTCGATGTCCATACGTCCGGCCGTAGGCAACGCCGAAGAAAGCAGCGGCCGGGCCTGGATGCCTTCAATCTGCGAGAGATGGTAGTAAGCCTGGGGCATCATTTCGTGCACGGAACTGGGACGTTCATCGTAGTCGACAAACTCCATGCCGCCGAAGCCGCCGTTGGGAAACACCACCTGCCACATGAACGTAGCACCAGGCAGTT
>CAYMUT010000048.1:0-26434 GCA_964393625.1 uncultured Pseudomonadales bacterium | reverse complement strand
CCCGCTAGACCTTCATCGCGACCAAGCGGCATGATCTGCGTACTCCCATCAACGCGAGCCTCGGCTACAGCGAGATGCTCTTCGAGAATGCCCGCGACGAAGGTAACGATTCGCGCGCAGAAGACTTGAAGAAGATACAAGCCGCCGGACAAGCCCTGCTCTACTCGGTCAACGATCTGCTCGTCCCGGAGAAGATCGCATCGGGCTACGTGGACCTCTCGGACATGGCGGCCCTGGGCGCCCGCTCTTTGTTCGTGTTCAGCAATGAGAACGCGAAACTGGCCGCGGACTGCTACCCACGAACGCGCAGCGTCTCACCAATAAGCGATTCAATTTTGATCACACGAGCACCGGCTTGTGCCAACAAAAAACCACAGTACGGCCCGTTGTACACCTGGCCAAAGTCCAGCACCGTGACACCAGATAAAGGTTGATCCTGCATCTGATTACCTTGCCAAATTCTCAACTGCTTAATGTTACATTGAGCGGCACAAACGAGGCAGAAGGGGAAACCATGTCGCAAGCGGCTAAGTGGATCGATCTGACGGGTAAGGTGGCCCACGTAACCGGTGGCGCTCAGGGTATTGGCCGCGGCATCGCCACGGCACTCAGTATGGCGGGTGCACAGGTTATGGTCAGCGACGCTAACGAATCCGGTGCAGCAGACACCGCCACAGAGATCGGCGGGCAGTCTATGGCTTTAGATGTCACCGACTCAGATGCCGTCAATGCAGCCATGACAGCGACCAAGGCAGCTCTCGGCAGTCTGGACATTCTGGTCAACAATGCCGGGTTGTATCGCGGCTTTGGCGGTCCGGTCAGAGATATCGACGACGACATGTGGCGAACCATCTGGTCAGTGAACGTGGATGGGGTGTTTTACTGCTGTCGGGCGGCAGCAGATGTGATGATCGAGCAAGGCAATGGCGGCCGCATAATTAACATCTCCTCCACCCAAGCGGTGACACCTGGCGTGGGTGTCACCTACGACGGCTCAAAAGCTGCAGTTGCGCAAATCACTAAAGCCCTGGCGTTGGAACTCGCGCCTCACAACATCAACGTTAATGCCTTGGCGCCGGGACCTACCTGGGTGGGCGAAGGCGATCCACCTGCAGTAAGTGGCAGCCCGCCTAACCGTACCGGTGATCCGCTCGCCGATACGGTGGCTGATCGAATCGAGCGGTTACCCCTTGGCCACTGGGCCGACCCCATGGAACAAGGCAAGGCTGCCCTGTTTCTGGCCAGTGAGCTGGCTGACTTTGTCACCGGGGTTTATCTGCCGTGTGACGGAGGTTGGTTAACCCTGTGAAGCGGAGCTCTCCCGCAGGATCAAAAACTGTCAGCCGAGCGATTTATCGCAACCCGGTGCAGTCTGCAAAGTACATGGAGTGCTTGTCTGCCCCGATTGTTGAGTACCGCGTTAGTCCACATCAAGTTCCTGCAGGGCGGGAAACTTGGGCAGTGACAGCGATATGAGCACGGCAAGTAGCAGTAAAACGGCTGCGCCGATCAGTGCGTAGTCGTAATTGCCCGTGTGGTCCCAGATTTGGCCCGCAAGCAAAGGGCTGATGCCACAACCAAGACTGAACGCACTGTATTGTATGCCAAACAAGACACCGTAGTTGCGCAGACCAAAGTAACGAGCGGTGAAATATCCAATCAGGTCAACTTCGGCTCCCATGGCCAGGCCGAGTGCAATGGCAGCCACCAGTGCGTACTGAATGCCGCCCAAACCCAAGGCAACACAGCCGCAGGCAACCAGATAAAAGACCCCCGCGGTAATGTAGGGGGCGAACACGCGGTCAATCAGGAATCCGGTAACCAGTCTGCCAGCCATCACCGACGCCCCGATCACAGCGCCGTAGCCACCTGCTTCAGCGGGGCTCATACCGGCATCCTGCAGCAGGGGAATATAACTTGGGATCAGGCCGCAAATGGCGACCGCAACCAGCACGAACATAAGCGCGATGCTCCAAAAAGCACGGCTGCAGATGGCAGCCCGGGTGCCGACCGAACCTGACCCTGAAATGGTCTTATCTGCGTGTTGCTGCCCCCTGGGTGCGCCGTCCGGGGTCCAGAACCAGATTATGGGAAGGGCGGCGAGTACGATGAAGCCTAAGATGCCATAGCCGTCTCGCCAGCCATGATCGGCGACGTAAGGGGTAAGAAACTGTGGCAGTAGAACGCCTGCTAGGCCGGTAGATGTGAGGCAGATCCCCAAGGCAAGACCGCGGTTGTCTATGAACCACGCGTTAACCGCCCGGGTAAATGCCAGCGGCGTTGAGGCAACACCAACCAGCGTGTAGGCCGCAACAATGGCATAGAACACCCAAAGGTCGCCGTTCATTCGGCTAATGGCGAGAAGTCCCAGCGAGTACAAAGCCAGAGAGGCCGTCGCGACTTTGCGCAGCCCGAACCGATCGATCACCAAACCCGCCAGTGGCGCCGTCATGATTAACACCAGCGTGCTGATCGTTTGTGCGCCGCCGATTTCCGCACGTGTCCAGCCAAAGTCTGCTTGCCACGGCCGTATCCATACCCCCGCTGAGTAATAAGACAGGGATACCAAACTGACGCCTACGCCGAGAAAAGCCGCAGTCAGGACACGCCAGCCTCGTATGAATTCGTTGTTTGAATGGTCACTAGTTTTTTTATTCAAGGCGTAAGTCCCAGGTAATCGGCAGTGTTAGTGGATTCCCAGAACAGAGGGCGCAAATCGCTGAGGAGCTCTTTGTCGTCAGGGACGGTCTTATCGTACTCTGGTGTTGCTCGTCGATCTCTTGGGCGGCAATGATCTTCTGAGCGCAGAGCGACACTATATCCCATCCTGCCTTCCTTGCACTTCAGAGAGCCAGCCGCAGACCGCTCTGCCAGTGGCACATTGATCAAACGCAGATTCGAACGGTCGCGCTAACCGCACCACCTGGACGATGCGCGAAACCACTCGCGCTCAATTCCGCAGGCGTATGACTTCCGCCCGGTCTTCCGCCAGATAACAGCCTCCTTATCTCCACGCTATTGGATTTCATTTCAACATCAGCCGATATCGCGCAATATCCGGCGCTTTTCACTACTTCCCAGCCCAGCCCGAAACGGCGCTAATCCTTCCTATTCGTTCATCTTGCCGTGACGGCTGGTGCTGGAATCGTTGGAAAGGGCAGAACCTCAGTAGCACTCGCTTGGCTCGAATAGCGATCGATATTCAGTCCGCGAGATGGTTCTGCCAGAACAGAAACTTGAAGGCATGTCGCGATAATGAGGGCAAATATTTGAATTCGAGGCTTGTTCGAGATGCGCATGACTTAGAGTGGACGAAGTTTCTGGAGCCTTCAAATTTTCAGCAATAGTTATCGGAATGAAGAATCGATTAATCTTATGAGCTTATGTTTTGATTGGCTTTTGAAGGTTGTTTTGATGCATCGTCAGTTGCTTACTGTGCTTCTATTTTTAGGGCTATCGGTTCCAGCACAGTCTGCAGTGGTAAATTCGCCTGGCGCAATCGCCTCGATCGAGGCGCCGCCTGGTCTAACATTTGCGAACCCAGCGGAAATGGATCTGCTCCAGTTTGTTGAGGAAGGCAGGACTCAAATCTTGGTCTCGGTACTTCGTCCGGGAGAGCCTAAGGCGCTTTTGGCGCTTCTGTTGCAGTCTCTGGGAGCTGACTATGGCGGGGTCTCCGGTTACTCGCAATCATCCGTCTTTTTGGGAGCGCAAGGCCAGGTCGTATATGGGGGGTATTTCAGTTTTAGCGGGCCAGGCTCGAGCGTATTGGGCAGTGGTGGAAAACCCCAAGGCGCCTGGCAGGTGAGAGGCAATCGCTTGATTGTTTTCTCGTCCCCCAGTGACTTTCTGAATGCGCGCTTTCAAGTGTTCGGAAACGGGATCGAAGTCTATCCCGCGGGAAGAAAAACACTGTTGTGGGTCCGCCAGTGAAAGGATCGCGAATTTGACAATTTTTCGATCACATCGTGATTTGTACAGCCGCGTGACCAGACTTGTCTTGCTCAAGCTGCCAGGTAACAGACGTTGTTTCATCAAGGAAACGCTGATCATGACTGACAAGCAATAGCCCGCATGGACATTCTTTGAGTGCGTGCTCGAGAGCCTCAATTGAGGGTAGGTCGAGGTGATTTGTGGGCTCATCCATGATCAATAAATGAGGCGATCGCGCCATGCCGAGTGCAAGCAGGAGTTTTCTGATCTCGCCTGGACTTGCCAGCTCACTTTCCAGTAAACGCCCGGGTCTCGTTCCTAATCGGCTGACGATTGTCATTACCTGCCCCAGCAGATCTTTCGATAGGGTTTTTACTTCAGCCAACAGACGCTGGCTCGCTTCTGCGGAAATTTCCTGAGGCATATAGATGGTGTTTTCAGGGGGAACATTCAGCTGCGTGACGAGATTACGAAGCAACGTTGATTTCCCGCTTCCGTTAATCCCCGTTATCGCCACGCGATCGGTTGGCCTCATGAAAAGGTCCGGGTAAGTTAGTGTCCTGCCATTGCCAATCTCAAGGCTACCTGCCGCAACCGAGAGGAGATTCTGCCTCCTTGAAACAGAGCCTGGCAGCCAGATACCCAACTCGAACTCTTTGGTCACCCGCGCGTCGGTAACAGCACTCTGTGCACGTTCCAGCCTTCCATCCAGTTGGCTGGTCTTTTTACCCGCACCACTGCTGGTGAGCTTTTTCAGGTTTACACGCGCCTTCGCATCGTGATCTTTTGCGTCAATGTTTCCTTTCGAGAGCTGCCGGTCTGCCTTGGCGTCATCTGCACGACGCCGCGCTTTTTCTCTAACCAGTGAATCTCTTTGCTTTACCGCCCTTGCACGTAGACGCTGAGCCACGCCTTTTTCTTCGTTTCGAAGCGTCAGCGCGTCTGAATAGCCTCCGGGATAAACATTCGCGAAACCTGGTTCCAGCCAGACGCTTTGATGACAGAGCTCGTCCAGCAAATTTCGATCGTGGCTTACGATTAGTCCTATGCCATTAAATCGTCGCAAGGCATCGAGTAACTGCGCCCGTGTCTTACCATCAATGTGATTGGTGGGCTCGTCGACAGCGAGCGTGGCGGGACGCTGCCAGAGCGCGCAACCAATCTGCGCACGTTTTCGTTCACCATGACTTAAGGTTTCCCAGCGGGTATCAAAGTCATCCTCAATACCAAGACGACCCCGCAGGGCGAAGGTTGCGCCATCATCATCCAACAACATCGCCTCTAGCCACGCAGGTGGAGCATCGGTTCGTTGTTCGCAGTAAACAACGTCTTCTGCACCTTCTATGAGTCCGTTATCGGGTTCAAAATCACTGTTCACCAGCCTTAACAACGTTGACTTGCCGGTTCCGTTGCCACCAACGACACCGGTGAATCCGCGCGAAAAGGTAACCGTGAGACCATCCAGCACAGGGGTTGTGCTGCCGGGATAACTGAATACTACGTTACGTAGTTGAATGGCTGTTTGGGACACTCTTCAATTCTGGCACCGTCGCCATTCGATGTGCAATATCCAGCGTAGTCCGATTGTCCTGCAGCTTGCTCAGCGCGTTCTGAACGAGCCGCCCACTTTCTGCATAGGCTTCGTTGAAGATCGCAATGATCTGCGTTTCTGTGAATCGAGATCGTTTCATTCAAGTCTCCTGCCATTTCAAAAATGCCAGAAAACTCTAGATTTTACATGTCTCTTTTCGGGGGAAGCTTACTATCGTCGATCTGCAGGTCGAGATAGGGCTGATCGGCTTGTTCGACGAGCAACCCTGCGCGGGTCAGCTGTTGTGTGATGCGCCGAATGATGCGATTGAGCAGGACGGTGGGCCCGCCCAGTGAAGGGGCCGGCAACGCACAAAAGCGTGGTTTGTCGTGGCGGAGAGCATACACCCCGTCGGGAATGAGCATGTGCAGATGCACATTGAGGTTTAAGGCTGAACCGAAGCGTTAGATGAAAATGACGGCTCCGCTGCGAGCGCCGCTGGCGCGCGAGACGGTTTTCAGCGTGCGTGTCATGGCGTGAGGGTGTGTGCTGTAGAGCAGGCGTAAGGGATAGGGGGAAGGCAAGTACCCACTGGCGGACAGGCACCTGTGGGCTGCAGATCGGATGTGGGAAGGTCTGATCGGGCCTTCGGATACGGCCTGGAATCGGGGCGCCAGCATTCTCTCCGAGGTTCATCTGGATATCACCGATATTGCCGGCTCGCACGCACAAGGGGCGAGTGCCGAAGAAAACCAGTCGCAGATAACCGATCTGTTGAGTCGCGTACGCGGCATGGGTGAGCAAGGCGGCCTCGCTGCGTCCGACGAATTGCGCAGTGGGCTCTACGGCGAATTCCTTTGACTGTGCGCCTCGGGCCATGCTCTGACGGGTGGTGGCCCGGAAGCTCGCTAGCGGTTGATTCAAATCAATCGCGCTTGGAGCGTAATGCACTAGATTGCCTTTCGAACTTATCACAATCGGGCGACTATGGATTTTTCGATCTCCGACGAAGGCCGCATGCTGGAAGAACAGGTGGTGCGGTTTCTTAACGAGAAAATCATCCCGGCGGAAGCAACATTCGCGAAAGAGGTCACTGGCTTAGCAAACGGTGAAGAAGCGCCGGTGATGACGGCATTGCGCGCGGAGGCGAAGTCCCTCGGCTTGTGGAATCTCTTTCTACCGGACCCGGACTGGGGCCCGGGCGTTTCGAACCACGATTATGCCGTGCTGTGCGAACACATGGGTCGTAGCCAGATTGCGTCGCGAGTATTCAACTGCCAGGCGCCTGACACCGGTAACGTAGAAATCCTTGCGGAATTCGGTACCGCCGAGCAGAAGGAGCAATGGCTGAAGCCTTTGTTGGAAGGCGATATTCGATCCTGCTTTTCTATGACCGAGCCGGACGTCTCCGGCGCGGATCCGACCGGCCTGCGTACCAGGGCCGAACGTGACGGTGACGAGTGGGTCATCAACGGGCACAAGTGGTTTACCAGCGGCGCAATTGGCGCCCGCTTTGCCATCGCCATGGTGGTGACCGCACCCAACGCAGCGCCCCATGGGCGTGCATCCATGATCATCGTGCCGACGGACGCGCCGGGCTTCAACCTGGTGCGTCCGGTTTCGGTTATGGGCCACGCGAGTGGTGGCGGACACTGCGAAATCCAGTACAACAATTGCCGCGTACCGGCGGAAAACCTGCTCGGTGCCGAGCATGGTGGGTTCGCGATAGCGCAAGCGCGCCTGGGTCCCGGCCGCATCCACCACTGCATGCGGGCGATCGGTGCCGCTGAGCGCGCCTTCGAGATTATGTGCAGACATGCGAATGAACGGGAATCGTTCGGTTCCAAACTGGGCGAAAAACAATTCGTGCAGGAGTGGATCGCTACGTGTCGCATGGAAATCGATCAAGCCAGACTGCTGACCCAATATGCGGCCTGGAAGATGGACACCCTGGGTAAGCAGAACGCGCGCCAGGAGCTTTCCATGACCAAGGTTGTGGTGCCTAACATGATGATGAATGTGCTCGACCGCGTGATTCAATGTCTCGGTGCGCTGGGTGTTTCCGACGATACGCCGGTGGCATCCATGTGGCGTAATGGCCGAGCCTTGCGAATTGCCGACGGACCCGACGAAGTGCACAAGATGGTCATCGCCAGGCGTGAACTCAAGCGGTTTGCGTGATCAAGGAAGAGTTTGGGCGAATAGTAGGGTAAGGGTTTGTACGCATATTGGTTCCAGTTGGATGTCCATAAAGTGGTGGATGAACGTGTTAGTCGAGTCTGCGCATGAAAATCCTCCATCTCTTTGTATCGGACGGCCACAACTATGTGGGTCATCACGGCAAGCCCGCTTCGAGAAATCCGATTCGCGAGGTGGCTGAAGTGGAATGTGTTGCTGGCCGGGGCATAAAGGGCGATCGCTTTTTTGATCACGACGAGGATTTTCGCGGGCAGATCACCTTTTTCGCCGCTGAAACCCATCGTCGTCTGGTGGCGGATCTCGGTTGCTCTGACAAGCCGATGGCAACAAGTCGACGCAACGTAATCACCGGGGGAGTGGACCTCAATACGCTGATCGGCCGCGAATTCGAAATTCAGGGTGTTCGCTTTCTTGGTACTGAAGAGTGCCGCCCATGCTACTGGATGGACCAGGCTTTTGCGCCGGGCGCGGAAGCCGGTTTGCAGGGCTTTGGAGGCTTGCGCGCCCGAATACTTTCCAGCGGTGTTTTGTGCTGCGAGACGGAACGCCAACGGCGCGTAGCTGGAAGTGGAGTGTTGCAAGCGTCGCTCGGTTATTGCGTATTTTCGAGCGGGTTGTGCGGTGGTTAACTTAAACCGATCGCGGGTGATAGGTCCTGCGAATAACGAAGAAGAAAATATGAAACTATTGGGTCTCCGTTGCGTTTCGTTCTTTTCACTACTGGCCTTTGCACTGTGTTTCGCCAGCGTGTCCTGGGCTCAATCTGCCGCCGATGATTTCCAGATATGTGCCGCTTGCCACACCATCGGTGGAGGCCGTTTGATCGGCCCGGATCTGGCAGGCGTGGCCGACAATCGCTCGGAAGCGTGGCTGATTGAGTTCATTCAGTCGTCGCAAAAACTTATCCAAAGCGGCGACGCGGATGCGGTAGCCCTGTTCGAAGAGTACAACGGCATGATCATGCCTGATTCGTCGTTGTCCGAAAGCCGCATAAAGGCGATGTTGGGATATATCGTCGAGCAGGAGTCCGCATCGACCGAGCCGAGGGTGGCCGCGACCGCCCCCGCCCAGCCGGCCCCGGTTCCATCGCAACCTAGTGCGGAGCTCATCGAGCAAGGACGCGAATTGTTCCAGGGGACCCTGCAGTTTGCCGAAGGTGGTCCGACTTGCAACGCGTGTCACGACGTACACAACGAGTCAGTAGTTGGAGGCGGCAGCCTGGCACGTGAGCTGACCACAGCGTACTCCACTATGAGCCCTGAAGGCGTCACGGCCATCATTACCAATGCGCCTTTCCCAGTCATGCAGTCTGCCTACGCTGGCCAGCCGATAACGGATCAGGAAACCGCAGCGCTCGTTGCGTTTCTGTGGTACGTCGACGAGCAGCATGGGAATCAGGAACGGCGAGACTATGGTGTCGAGCTTTTCTCGGGCGGGGCGTTGGGCAGCGCCCTTCTGTTTGGCGTCTGCGGGTTCTTGTGGCGGGGACGACGTAAGGGTTCTGTAAATCAGAGCATCTTCGATCGCCAGAAGCCATCAGCTTAAAAGTAACAACAGTAGCGGGAAAATCGTATGAGTTGGATCAAGGACATTGTCGCGCCGCAAACCCGGCAATGGGAAGAATTCTATAGGAACCGCTTTCAGCATGACCGAGTCGTCCGCAGTACCCACGGGGTGAACTGCACCGGCGGCTGCTCGTGGCAGATACACGTCAAAGACGGGGTTGTCGTGTGGGAAACGCAACAGCTCGACTATCCACTGCTCGATAACCAGTTGCCACCCTACGAGCCGCGCGGCTGTCAGCGCGGCATCTCATTTTCCTGGTATCTGTACAGCCCGGTCCGCATCAAGTATCCACTGATCAGAAGTTCACTGATAGACGCATTCCGTGACGAGAAAGCCAAGGCGGGTGGAAATGCCCTTCAGGCATGGGAAGCGCTGCAGAACGATGCTGAAAAACGCAGCAGCTACCAACAAGCACGAGGCAAGGGCGGCTTCCGGCGCGTGAGCTGGGATGAAGTGTTGGAGATCATGGCCGCGGCGAACATCCATACAGCGAAGCAGCACGGCCCCGACCGCGTGATCGGGTTTTCTCCCATCCCGGCCATGTCGATGTTGAGTTACGCGGCGGGCAGCCGTTTTCTACAACTGTTCGGCGGCGTCAACCTGAGTTTCTACGACTGGTACTGTGACTTGCCCACGGCGTTCCCGGAGATCTGGGGCGAGCAGACCGATGTGTGTGAAAGTGCTGATTGGTACAACGCGAAAATGATTGCCGACATGGGGGCGTGTCTGAACATGACGCGCACGCCGGACTGCCACTTTTTTGCCGAGTCACGCCACAATGGCACCAAGGCCGTGGTTTTCTCACCGGACTTTTCCCAGGTCTGCAAGTATGCAGATCAATGGGTGCCGCTGCACGCGGGCAGCGACGGTGCTTTCTGGATGGCCGTCTCGCACGTGATCCTCAGCGAATTTCACCACCAGCAACAGACGCCCTATTTCCTCGATTACGTAAAGCAGTACACCGACAGTCCGATGCTCGTGAAGCTCGAGGCGGACGGTGACGGGTACCGCCCAGGACGTTTGCTGCGTGCGAATGAACTGCCGGAACACCCGGACATTGCCAACGGTGATTGGAAATTCGTTTCTGTGGATGAGCGCACTGGTGCGTATGTGGTGCCCAAAGGCGCCATGGGCCACCGGTGGGATGAGGTTCAAGGCAATTGGAACATGAAGCTCGAAAACTCGACCAACGACGAGACATACGAGCCGACCTTGTCGTTCCTGTCGAATCACGATGATGTCGTGGCCACCGAGTTCGTTGAGTGGGGGCTCGACAAAAAGAGCATGCGGGGGGTGCCGGTACGCCGCATCGAAACAAAAGACGGTACGGAGCTGGTGACCACTGTATACGATCTGACCATGGCGCAGTATGGCGTCGGGCGTGGCCTGGACGGTGACTATCCGAGCGACTACACAGATGCCGAGGCAGCATACACGCCCGCGTGGCAGGAGGTATTCACTGGTGTCGATGCGGACACCGTCGTGCAATTCGCCAGGGAATGGGCCAACACCGCCAACCTGACGAACGGCAAGTGCATGATCATCATCGGCGCAGGTATCAACCACTGGTATCACGCCAATCTGATGTACCGCGCGGGAGCGATGGCGCTGATGCTCAGTGGCTGTGTCGGCAAGAATGGCGGTGGCCTCAACCACTATGTGGGCCAGGAAAAGCTGGCGCCCATGGACTCGTGGAGCAGCATTGCGTTTGCCAAGGACTGGCAGAAGGCCGCACGGCTGCAGCAAGCGCCGCTCTGGCACTACATCAACACCAGCCAGTACCGGTACGACGGACAGTACTCGCGCTACAACACCGTCCCCAGCAATGATCTGACAAGTCAGCATACAGCCGACTCGATATTCAAATCCGTGCGCAACGGCTGGATGCCGTTCTACCCCCAGTTCAAACAGAACACCCTGGACTTGTGCGATCAGGTGGTCAGTGAGGGGGCGACGGACGACCAGGCCGTCACCCAGGCGGTATTGGAGAAGCTGAAATCGAGGGAGGTCGAATACTCGGTCAGCGACCCTGAAGCACCTGAGAACCACCCTCGCGTGTGGTACATCTGGCGCGGCAACGCCATCGTCGGCAGCATGAAAGGCCACGAGTACGCGCTGAAACACTACCTCGGAACCCACTCGAACGGCATTGCCGAGGACTCCGAGGAGCATACCTCCGAGGTGAATTGGCAGGACATCGCGCCAGTCGGCAAGATGGACCTGGTGGTGGATCTGAACTTCCGCATGGATTCGTCGGCCTTGTACTCGGACATCGTGCTGCCCGCTGCGTCCTGGTACGAAAAAGCGGATCTCAACAGCACCGACATGCACTCGTTCATCCACCCGCTGTCACAAGCGGTGGCGCCGGTCTGGGAGTCGAAGACCGACTGGGAGATCTTCAAAGCGGTTGCCAAGGCGACCAGCGAGATGGCCGGAGAGCATTTCGCGACGCCGCGCAAAGACATCGTTGCATTGCCGTTGGCCCACGACACCGCCGATGAGATATCTCAGCCCGAGATCAAGGACTGGTACGCGGGCGAGTGCGAAGCGGTGCCGGGCAAGACCATGCACAAGCTGGCGGTGGTGGATCGGGATTATACGAAGATTTACGAAAAGTTCATCACCCTGGGCGACGGAATCAAGAAGGACGGTCTGGGCGCCCACGGCAACCACTACTTCTGTGAAGATCAGTACGACGAGATGATCGAATCAGCGCACTTTCCTGTGCGCGAGTTCGACGGCGAAACCCACCCATCTCTGGAGGAAGCCGAGTGGACGGCGGATGCCGTGCTGCAGCTCTCCTCGCTGAGCAACGGCGAGTTGACGGTTCGAGCATACGAGAACATGGAGAAAAAGACCGGCCTGGACCTGGTCGATCTCGGCGAAGGCAGCAAAAACGTCCGCATGACATACGCGGAGCTGCAGTCCCAGCCGCGGCGCTATAACTCGTCACCGCTCTGGTCCGGACTCATGACCGACGGGCGAGCATACGCGGCGTACACCTACAACACGGAGAAACTGGTGCCCTGGCGCACGCTGACGGGGCGCCAGCACTTCTACCTCGACCACGAGATGTACATCGCGTACGGGGAAAACCTGCCGACCTACAAACCGGCGCCGAAGCCGGAACTGTACGGCGACTTGAAGGAAACCCTGAAAGAGGGCGACGCGCTGATCCTCAACTACCTTACCCCGCACGGTAAATGGCACATCCACTCCACCTACATGGAGAACCTGCGCATGCTCACGTTGTCCAGGGGGTGCGAGCCCTGCTGGCTGAGCGAGGTAGACGCGCACAAGCTCGGCATCAAGGACAACGACTGGGTCGAGGTCTACAACGACCACGGCGTCTACTGTACTCGAGCAGTCGTCAGCGCGCGGATTCCCAGGGGCGTGTGCATCGTATACCACGTACCGGAGCGCACCACCGGGATACCGAAGTCCCAGGTGCGTGGCAACAAGCGTGCGGGTGGCCACAACAGCATCACGCGCATTCATTTGAAACCCAACTTCCTTGCTGGGGGCTACGGTCAGTTCAGCTATCACTTCAACTATTGGGGCCCTATCGCACCGAACCGCGACACGCACGTCACGGTGAAGAAGATGGACAAGGTCGTATTCTAAGGAATTAACAAATGGACATACGCTCACAGATCTCAATGGTGTTTCATCTCGATAAGTGCATCGGCTGCCACACCTGCTCCATTGCCTGCAAAAACATCTGGACCGACCGCAAAGGTGCCGAGTACATGTGGTGGAACAATGTCGAGACCAAACCCGGTACTGGCTATCCGGCGAAGTGGGAGGACCAGGAGGTATACAAAGGCGGCTGGAAGAAGAAAGGCGAAGAGATCGAGCTCAAGGGGGCGGGTAAACGCATCGGTCTGAAAAACATCTTTCACAATCCGAACCTGCCGGTCATCGATGACTACTATGAGCCGTTTACCTATAAATATCTCGATCTCATCGAGTCACCCGCGGGCGACGATCAGCCGACGGCGCGGCCGGTTTCGCTCATCACGGGAGATCCGATCGATATCAAGAACGGCCCCAACTGGGACGACGATCTGAGCGGTTCGCCGGATTACGCGAGAAACGACCCGAATCTGGAGAACCTGTCGCCGGAAGAGCGGGAAGCGATGTTCCAGTTGGAGCGGATGGCTTTCTTCTACCTGCCCAGAATCTGCAACCACTGCCTGAATCCGGCGTGTGTGGCGGCTTGTCCGTCCGGCGCTATTTATAAAAGAGGCGAGGACGGCGTGGTTCTCATCAACCAGGATGTCTGCCGCGGCTGGCGCATGTGCGTGACCGCCTGCCCGTATAAGAAGACATACTTCAACTGGCAGACCGGCAAATCCGAAAAGTGCATTCTGTGTTATCCGCGTATCGAAGCGGGTTTGGCGCCCGCGTGCATGCACAGCTGCGTGGGCCGCATACGTTACCTGGGTGTGTTGTTGTACGACGCCGACCGTTTGCCGGAAGTCGCGACCGTGGACGAAGACAAGCTCGTTGATCAGCAGATGGACATGCTGCTGGATCCGTTCGATCCGGATGTCATTGCGGCGGCGAAAGAGAACGGAATCGCGGATTCGACAATCAGGGCGGCTCAACAATCGCCCGTGTACCGGTTCGTCAAAGAGTGGGGCATGGCGCTGCCGCTGCACCCGGAGTTCCGAACCCTGCCAATGTTGTTCTACGTGCCGCCGCTGTTGCCGGTGATGGCATCGCTCAGCGCGAAGAAAAATCCGCAACAACAGCTCAATGAGACCGCGAAAAAGTGGGACGATCAGTGGCTGTACGACACCAGCACCGATGAGCTTTGGGGCACGATCGAAGACTCCCGGTTTCCATTGGAGTATCTGGCGAGTTTATTCAGTGCGGGTGATACGGACAAAGTACAGATACGCGTCAAGAAACTCATGGCGGTACGCATATATCGGCGCCACAAGACCGTCGGCGACATCTCCCGGGAACGCGCGGACGCTGCGCTTAAGGACGTCGGTTTGACCCCCGCAATGGCGGATGCCATTTACCACCTGACCTCGCTTGCGAAGTTCGACGATCGTTTCGTCATGCCGCCGGCGCACCGGGAGGAAGCGATCGAGCTCATGGAAAATACTGGCGACCGAAAGGGCAACACGGGGTTTGGTTTCAAAGAAGGTACGGCGAAGCGGGGCCTGTGAGCATGAACTCCTACCAGCACTACGCCTATATGGCCCACCTTTTCGAGTATCCGGATGCGTTGTTCGTCGAGCGCGTCACCAGCTTGCGTGCACGCATTGCAGAAGGCCATGCAGAGGCGGTACCGCCCCTCGATGAGTTTCTCGCATTGCTGCCTCGTGATGATCTGCACATGATGCAAGAGGTCTTCACGCGCTCGTTTGACGTGCAGGCGATCACCACGCTGGATATCGGCTATGTGCTGTTCGGCGACGACTATAAACGCGGTGAGCTGCTCTCAAACCTCAACCGTGAGCATCTCGCGCATGAGGTCGATTGCGGTCATGAGCTGGCCGATCATCTGCCGAACATATTGAAGCTGATGCCAAAGCTCGAAGACGAAGAGTTGCTCGTCGAGTTGGTGAATGAGATTCTCGCGCCGGCATTACACACCATGATTGGCGAGTTCGACCAATCGCGGATAGAGAAAAAGCACGAAGCTTATCGCAAGCACTACAAAACGCTGATCGACAGCCCGTCCCGGGCAGTCGCGGTCGCTACGGTATATCAACACGCATTGCGTGGTCTATATCAGGTCCTGAAAAAGGACTTCAGCGTGGTCGAGCGCATCCAGACGACCAACGCGAGCGATTTCCTGGGCTCAGTAAGCACGGAAAACGACATCGAGGACGAGGCGCATGCGTTCTATTAACAAAGTGGCGAACGAAATGTCAAACGGAGGTTTGCACTGATGGCTTCCTTGGATATGATTCTGTTTGTGGCGTTGCCTTACGTCGCTATCGTGGTTTTCCTGGTTGGAACCATCCGCCGCTATACCAACGCGGGGTTCAGTATCACGAGTCTGTCCGCGCAATTCCTGGAGCCGCAGACGGGATTCTGGGGCACGGTGCCGTTCCACATCGGCATTCTTGTACTGCTCTTCGGCCACCTCGCGATGTTCATGTTCCCGGATGCGGTCTTGCTGTGGAACAGCGATCCGACGCGCCTGATCGTGCATGAAACTATCGCGTTTACCTTCGGATTGGTGGTGCTCATCGCGCTGACCGTGCTACTGCTTCGTCGTTGGACCAAACCCAGAGTCAGGGCGGTGACCAGCCGGATGGATATAGCGGTCGAAGTTTTATTGTGGCTGCAGGTGCTCCTGGGGTGCTGGACTGCAGTCGGTTATCGCTGGGGCTCGTCCTGGTTCGCCTCCGATCTCAGCCCGTACCTGTGGTCGATATTGCAGCTCAATCCGGACATAGCTGCGATCAGCGCGATGCCCTGGGTGATCAAACTGCATGTGGTGGGCGCGTTCATCATTGTGTTACTGATCCCTTTCACCCGTCTCGCACACATTCTTGTCGCACCCGTGCACTACCTGTGGCGTCCCTATCAGGTGGTCATGTGGAACTGGGATCGTAAGAAGATCCGTCAATCCCAGGGTGCCTGGCAGGAATCGAGACCCCGCAACAATTGAAAAAAGAAAGATAGAAGTTATGGAGTTAGCAGAAATACCCAAATCGAGGCAGGTCAATGCGCTCGGTCTCAGTACTCTGGCCTTCACTGTTTGTTTTGCGGTGTGGACCATCTTTTCCATCATCGGCATTCAACTTAAAGAAGACCTTGGTTTAAACGACAGTCAGTTCGGATTGCTGATCGGCACGCCGATTCTCACAGGTTCAATCAGCCGCATATTTCTCGGCATCTGGTCGGATCAGTATGGCGGGCGTGTAGTCTTCTTCTTTGTCATGTTATCCGCTGCGTTGGCGACGTTCCTGCTCACGTTCGCCGACTCGTTCGTTTTCACCCTCGTCGCGGCGCTGGGCGTAGGACTTGCCGGTGGCTCTTTTGCGGTCGGGGTCGCCTATGTGTCGAAGTGGTATGACAAAAGCCAGCAAGGTGGGGCACTCGGGATCTTCGGTGTCGGCAATGTCGGCGCCGCGGTGACGACCTTCGTCGCCCCTTTTGTGCTCGTCGCGTACGGTTGGGAAACGGTCGCGCAGATGTGGGCCGCCGGTCTCGCGGTCATGGCGATCGCATTCTGGCTACTCACCGAGGACGATCCCGAACATGCAGCTCGGCGGGAACGCAAAGAGGCGGTGAAGGGTTTTACCGAGCAACTTACGCCGCTCAAGAACCTGCAGGTCTGGCGTTTCTCGATTTACTACTTCTTTGTGTTCGGTGCTTTTGTGGCGCTTGCGCTGTGGTTGCCGCGATACCTCATGGGCGTCTACGACCTCAGTATCGAGACGGCCGGTATATTGACGGCCTTTTACGTCATACCCGCAAGCCTGTTTCGTGCCTACGGCGGTTATCTGTCCGACAAGTATGGCGCCCAGGTGATCCTGTATCTGACCTTTGGCGTCTCGGTGGTCTGTACCTTCATGCTCTCCTATCCGGAAACCGACTACATCATTCACGGCATATCCGGACCTATTGAGTTCAGCACCAGCATGGCGCTGGTGCCGTTCCTGATTTTGATTTTTGTTCTCGGCTTTTTCATGTCCCTGGGTAAAGCGGCGGTGTACAAGCACATTCCGGTTTACTACCCGGAGCACGTTGGGGCTGTTGGCGGGCTTGTCGGAATGGTAGGCGGCCTGGGCGGTTTCTTCTTGCCCATTGCCTTCGGCGTCATGAACGACCTCACCGGGATCTGGACGAGCTGTTTCATGCTGCTGTTCGGATTGGTTACCGTGGCGCTTTTCTGGATGCACTTTGCAATCCGCCGAATGGAACGCAAAGCCATGCCGGAAACCGTCAAGCATCTCCCGGAGTTGCCGGAGATGGAAGAGATCCACGTGCCGGAAAACCACCATAAGGAGACCAGCCATACGCTGGAGGAGTGGGACCCGGACGACGAAGACTTCTGGCGCACCACGGGGCGCGGGATTGCCCGACGTAATTTGTGGATTTCCATACCTTGCCTGCTGCTGGCTTTTGCGGTCTGGCTGGTATGGAGCGTGGTGGTCGCCAAGTTACCTTCGGTGGGGTTCGACTACACGACGAATCAGCTCTTCTGGCTGGCGGCCGTTCCCGGATTGTCTGGCGCGACGCTGCGCATATTCTATTCGTTCATGGTGCCTATCATGGGGGGGCGCTTGTGGACGACCTTGTCCACGGCCACGCTGCTGATCCCGGCTCTGGGCATCGGCTATGCAGTCCAGAACCCTGAGACACCCTATTTCATATTCTTGATTCTGGCCCTGTTGTGCGGATTCGGCGGCGGTAACTTTGCAAGCTCCATGTCGAATATCAGTTTCTTTTTCCCCAAGACCGAAAAGGGAAATGCGCTGGCGTTGAACGCAGGTCTGGGCAACGCGGGCGTCAGCATCATGCAGTTCGCGATTCCATTGGTGATTGTTGCAGGGGTTTTCGGCGTGCTTGGCGGCGAGCCGCAGGTGACCGAAGCCGGCGGCCAGCTCTGGCTGCAGAATGCTGGATTCATCTGGGTGCCATTCCTTATCGTCGCGACGCTGGTGGCATGGTTTGGTATGAACGACATCGCCTCGGCCAGTGCGTCCTTTTCCGAGCAATCGGTCATCTTCACCCGCAAGCAGAACTGGGTGATGTGTTTTCTGTACACCGGCACTTTCGGTTCCTTCATAGGCTACTCCGCGGGCTTTCCACTGCTTGCTCAGCTCCAGTTTCCGCAGGTCGATTCGCTGAAGTATGCGTTCCTCGGGCCGCTGATCGGGGCGCTGGCGAGGGCCGCAACCGGTTGGATATCCGATAAGTTCGGCGGCGGCCGGGTGACTTTCTGGACATTCCTATCGATGGTGTTTGCGGTCCTGGGCGTCATTTACTTTGTCACCTTCAAGGAAGAGCCCGGCGCTTTCTGGGGCTTCTTCACGATGTTCATGGTCTTGTTTTTCGCCACCGGCGTGGGCAATGCTTCCACCTTCCAGATGATCCCGGTCATCATGGGGCGGGAAATTCCTCGGCTGATGCCCGAGCTCGATCGTGCCGAACAACGACACCAGATCGACAAGGAAGCGGCGGCAATCATCGGATTCACCTCTGCCATTGCGGCATATGGCGCGTTTTTCATTCCCAAGTCCTACGGTACGTCGATTGATATCACCGGCAGCCCCTTGGCTGCGCTGTGGGTATTCGCAGCCTTTTACGTCGTTTGTGTCCTGGTCACCTGGTGGTTCTACACCCGCAAACAAGGCCTGTTGTACGACGTGGAACGTCGCGGTGGCCAGGATTGGTCCGGCGATCTGGCGCCGGACAGCGTTGCCTCCTGAACATGCGGGTGCGTAGGCAAACCGCTGGGGCGGGACCTGTTCGGCTGGCCTTGTCAGTTTTTCTGTTTGGCTTTGGTATGCCAGTGCTGGCACAGGAAGCCGACGCGGATCTCACGTTCCGGTACCGCTATGAAAGTGTGGATGACGATGCGCTCAGCAAGGATGCGGAGGCGTCGACCCTGCGCTCGAGGTTATCGTTGTCGAGCGGGCGGGTTGGAAATTTCGGCGCTTTTGCGGAGTTCGACGACGTTCGTGAGGTCGGGCCGGACAATTACAACGCTGGCGCCGGAAACACGCCGTCACGAAGTCAGTATCCGGTCGTTGCCGATCCTGAAGGCACCGAAGTCAACCAGGTCTACGTTGAGTACGAGCAAGAAGAGTGGCGGGTCCGCGTCGGCCGCCAGCGCGTCAACTTTGACAACCAACGGTTTGTGGGGGGCGTCGGCTGGCGCCAGAACGAGCAAACGTACGATGCGGTGCGGTTGGGTTACAAGCACAGACACTTCAACGCAGACTATGTGTACGTCAACAAGGTCCGGCGAATATTCGGCGACGACGTGTCGGCCGGCACCCACGATCAGGACGGTACTCACCTGCTGAACCTGAACGCCAGCGTCGACGGACTGGGAAAAGTCAGCGCCTATTACTACTTGCTGGACAACGAGGATGCAGCCGCGTTCTCCACATCCACCCTTGGTGCCAGATTGACCGGCAAGCGGGTGCTGAAGCAAACCCAGGGTGGGGACGTGAATCTGCGTTATGCCGCGGAGTTCGCCCGTCAGAGCGATGCCGGGGACAATCCTGCAGGCTACAGTGCCAGCTACTGGAATCTCGACGCCGGGGTGTTGTTCGATGTCTGGGATCTCGGCGTCGGGTGGGAAGTACTGGATGGCGACGAGGATCGGGCCGGTGAGGCGTATCGAACGCCGCTGGCGACCCTGCATGCGTTCAACGGCTGGGCCGACCGTTTCCTGGCAACGCCCAACGCGGGTCTTGACGACAAATATGTGAAAGCGAAGTTTTCACAGGGCAATGCGACCGCACAATTGCGGTATCACCGCTTTGAAGCTGCCGATGGCGGCGATGATTTCGGCAACGAGGTCGATTTCCTGGTCGGATACAAATTCCACAAGTACCTTCGAGTGGATTTGAAATATGCCGACTTCAACGGTGATGGCGCCGTCGAGGACGTATCAAAACTCTGGCTCATGGTCAGCGTCAACGTCAACATCTAACCCCGTCGCGTTAACGACGAGTAGCCTCGCTGACGACCGTGCGTCTTAAGCCGCGACGTCTTGGTCAGGTGCGCGCACCACAAATACAGGGCACGGTGCATGTAAAGCGATGTGTCCCGCGTTGGAGCCGAGCAGGTAGTCTCTTATGAGCGGACCATGGGACGCCATGACAATGACATCGGCCGACAGCTCGTGAGCCACGCTCAAGATCTCATGACAGACACCGCTTTCTTTAACCCGTGTCGTGATGTCGATCTGTGGATCCAGGTACGTTTTCACAACGTCATCGAGTTTGCGTTTCGCTTCGCAGGCGACGTCTTCCGAATACAGATCGGCATAGAAACCCTCGCGAAGATTGCGTGGGATGACCGACAGAACGTGAATGGTGGACTTTGCGGTGGCTTTCGCGAGACCGGCGGCGGTCTCCAGAGGGGCTTGCAGCCAGTAGTCGGTTTTGTAGGTGATGTCTACCGGCACCAGGACGTTTGAATACATTGGGTATTCCTCCTTGGCAGTGCCTTCTCACGGCTCTGCCACTAGCCAGCTTAGCCCTAATTCTTGCTACGGTTCTTGAAGGGGAAGCTTACGCATGGATACTCTGGGCCGCTTGCCCGAAACGATTGTCTGCGACAACGGTCTGGAGTTAACAAGCTAGGCGATGTTCTTTTGGGCGAAGGAGCGCGGCATCAAGCTGCAATTCATTCAGCCCGGCAAACCAACCCAGAATCCATTTGTGGAATCCTTCAACGGTAAGTTCAGGGAATATTGTCTGGATATGCACTGGTTTAGAACTCTGGATGAGGCTCGGCAGAAGATCGACGGATGGCGCAACATGGTGAAGTATTTATGGAAATCGAAGTAAAACAGCATGATCAACTCAGTCAGTGAAAATCGCGCCTGGCAGCTAAGGATAGGAAGAATTAAACCGGTTTAGTCGTTGAGAAGAAAGTATGCACGGTTCGTGGATTTTTTCGGCTCCGGAATTGTTATTGTTAACGGCCGCCGCGGGCCGAGAGCGTGGTTGGGAACGTACATCCTCACGGCTTTTCATGTCACCAAAGGGGAACCTTGCGAGCAACACCAGCCAGGAGCAGCCTATTGACATGACGGCTCGATTCGCTAACGTACGGCTAGGTACCCGACGCTATGGAGGCGTTTCCCTTGCCTGCCAGGGAACGATTAGTGACATCGAGCTTTCCCGCAGCGCGAACGATCAGATCCCATGTGCTATATCCCTCGACTCGTGACGTGCGCTGCGCCCGCCCTCCTATCTCTAGCAATGTTCTTCGCCGTCCCGGTTGCCGCAACCCAGGGCGGCGCGAGCACCCACGACCCAATCGAACGGTATCAGCCGATCTTCGAACGATGCACTAGCACGGAGCGCCAGAGCGTGGCCATCCGAGCGTACCGGCAACGCGGCGAGAACTACCGATTGACCGTGGATCCGAACACGCTGCGCACCCGCATCGAAGCGGCCTCAGCACTGGACTGCGACGCCGACCCGGCAAAAGCCGAGGCCCTGCTCTCTGGCACTCCCTATCGCCGAGCACTGGACGTGGAAGAGGAGAGCAAGCACTTGATGCAAGACGCAGGCATTGTCCGGTCGCTGACGCCGGTCAAGGGGTATTTCCTCACCGTCGATCTTTGCCCGTCATCGAAGAAAGGTTTCAATCAACAGCTGTTCGAGACGTTGGAGCACGCCTCGCAAGTACACGGCACCATGGCACTACCGGCTGCCTTGTCGGTCTCGGGGGGATGGATTAAGCGACACCCCAAGGCCTTTGCGTGGCTGCGGAACGAGGCAGCCGCCGGCCGCCTCGATGTCACCTGGGTCAACCACACGATGTCCCACCCCTACGATTCCCACCTCGACCTCGCGCACAACTTCATGCGCGAGCCCGGCATCGATCCGCTGGCCGAGATCCTGGGGCTTGAAAAGATGCTCATTATGCAGGGGATCACGCCTTCGGTCTTCTTTCGGTTTCCCGGATTGGTCTCGAGCCCGGCGCTCATTGAGCTCATCGAGCGTCTGCACCTGATCACCGTCGGCAGCGATGCATGGCTCGCCAAGGGGCAGCGGCCCAAGCCGGGCAGCGCCATCCTCATCCACGGCAATCTGAACGAGCCGGCCGGCGTGAGGCTCATGCTGGAGTGGGTGGCAAGCCAGGAGGAAGACAGCATCGACTTCCTGCCCCTGGAATCCATCGCCGGGACGAGCAGCGGTCGCTGAGGCAGTTCGGCGCTCGAGTCGCCAGCCCCTCGAGACCCGACCCGTACCCGCAGGAGCAAGCAATTCCCTGGGCATCGGTAAGGGGTACCGATGACTTACCTTGCACTGAGAGAAAAGCCCCACCTGACGTACGCGCCCGGCAACGTATCGTCCTACAAGATCCCAAGGATAGGAAGAATTAAACCGGTTTAGTCGTTGAGAAGAAAGTATGCACGGTTCGTGGATTTCTTCGAAGTCGGGTCAGATTGCCCCGAGGTCTGGGCACCAGCGCGGCTTGCCTTCGTCGGTCACCGACAGGCGTTCCAGCGCCAGCGGCGGGCGTGTTACATATCTGCATAACCGTTCGAGCTTGTCACGCTGGTGTGCCTGGCATGCCACGGCCGCATTGAGCGAGAAACCGTCGCGAGCGACTGTGAAGGGCTTGGTACTTGCAGGTGCCCTCGGTACGGGGTTACGCAGGGTAAGTACCCGATAGATTCGTCTGACTGCATCAGTTTTTTGTAAACATCCTCAGCGCTCATATGATGAGGCTCGGCTTGACCCAAAACCTCGAGTACTTTGAGTCTCGGCAGGGTGACCTTAAGCCCCGCTTTTTTGTAGATCAGTTCCCGTCAATTTCCTGTCCTTTAAGCATTCGGGCGAACCATACTACAATCGGGGTAGGGGACGACACTAATTACCCGTTTGGGAGGGACCGTGCTGAATCTATCAATACCCGAGCACATTTTGCCGTTGCGTAACAAGGTGCTCAATTTCATTGAACAGGAAGTTTATCCGGTAGAACAAGAACTGACCGAAGACAAGGTGGGTTCGCGACGCGGAGAGGTGATGAAGGGCCTCATGGATAAATCCAAAGCAGAAGGCCTGTGGGCACTCGGCCATCCGGAAGAAATAGGTGGGGGTGGCCTGCCGTTTATGGACTACGTGTTCATTAACGAAGTGGTTGGACGCAGTGAAATCGCCATGGTCGCCCTAGGCACCCATAGCCTGCAGGATTCCATCATGCTGCATCGCTATGCCAACGATGAGTGGCGGGAAAAATACCTTGCCCCACTGGTGGCGGGAGAAGTGTTTCCGAGTTTTGGTATGACCGAACCCGATGTCGCCAGTTCTGATCCAACACAGTTGCAAACCCGTGCCGTGCTAGAAGGTGATGAATGGGTGATCAACGGTCGTAAATGGTTTACATCTGGTGCCGGCAATGCGGCTTATACAACCGCCATGGTGCGCACTGAAGATGATGAAACGCCGGATCATTCAGCTTTCTCCATGATCGTTGTGCCCACTGAAACACCCGGCTACAACATCATTCGTGATGTCAAAGTTATGGGCCAGGCAGATGGTCACTATGAGGTGGTGTATGACGATGTGCGTGTGCCGAAAGAAAACTTGCTAGGACCGCGCGGACACGGTTTCAAAATTGCCCAAGATCGACTCGGGCCTGGTCGGATCTTTCATTGCATGCGTTGGCTAGGCCAAGCGCAAAGAGCGTTCGATTTGATGTGTGACCGTGCAAATAACCGCGTCGCGTTTGGTAAGACACTGGCAGAGCATCAACAGATACAGAAGTTTGTCTTCGAGTCAGCCGCCGAGATTCAAGCCAGCCGAATGCTGACGCTGCATGCCGCACAGAAGATTGATCAAGGCGACGAAGCGCGCATCGAGATCGGTCTGATCAAAGTGTATGGCGCATCCATGCTTCACAATGTCATTGATCGAGCCATTCAAGTCCATGGTGCCTTGGGGGTCACAGAAGACACGCCATTAGAACGCATGTATCGACACGCGCGTTTCGCACGCATCTACGATGGTGCAGATGAGGTACACATCCAGAACACTGGAGGCCGCATTTTACGTCGTTACGCCAACGGTGAAGGCTTTGATATAGGGTTGCGTTAGTGATTCGGGTTCGATTAACAGAGGAAAGATGATGCAAGAACAAGACATCGACATAACCACTGCTGATGGGGCCATGAATACTTTTATCACACACCCGCATGGAGACGGCCCGTATCCAATCATACTGTTTCTGATGGATGCGCCGGACAAGCGTGAAGAGATGTTTGGACATATGAACGCTTTGAGCAATGCCATGGTCTGTGAAGATATCCAAGTATTGTTGGACCATGCCTCTGAGGATGCCTGCGCTTCTGATGGCCCGATCGGATGTGTCGGTTACGAGCGAGTTGGATGGAGAAGGAATACCCGCCACGGGGCTCCGCTTAGCGATTCAGCATGACGCCCATACTCGGACGTGTTGCGAAAACGCGGCTTGTACTTCCTATCCGCGCATCCCACGCCGACCACAGCGACGCGTTTGTCTTTCATCGAGCCTCGAGGGCGACTTCAGTTTAGAACGGCCCCCACAGGAAGTTGCCCGGGGCGTTGGCGTCCTCGCTGAAGTGAAACTCCTCCATGATATCCAGTAGACGCGATTTGGTCATTTGTGGGGCGTCCCTGGTGATAGTCCCGAAGTTCTTGCGAGCACTCTCGGCGTCCTTCCCATAGGCGTCGTAGTAGGCGATGAATTCATCCACCGAGACCACGCCATCTCTGTCGGTGTCGAAGTTGTCGAAGATGGCGTCGGCCTGCCCGACCACTACCAAGTCGTAGATGGCGCGATCGGCGATGATCTGCTCGCAGTAGGTCAGCCATTCAGTCTGGGTCACCTTTTGGTCGGAGCTAGTGTCGGCGTGTTTCTGGAGTTCCTCCCACTCGTTCATCATCGTGTCGTGGAGCCTTCTGTATTCCTCGCTGCCCGGCTCCAGGTTGCGGGCGCTGGTCATGCGCTGCACCATGGCCTCGTAGTCCGAGGCCTCCAGCGTTCCAGTACTGTTCACGTCGTAGAACTTGAAGCGTGCGATCATTTTGTTCTTGATGATTTCGGAAAGCATGATCCGTCTCCTTGCGCAAGTAATCTCAGATAACAACGAAGAAAGCAGCGTAACTTACTTTCCGTGCATCCCGCCGCGCGGTCACCCACAGGGACTTGTCATAACATCCACACTCAGACGTGCTGCGAAAACGCGACTTATACTAAGGACAGGAAGAATTAAACCCGTTTAGTCGTTGAAATGGAAGTATGCACGGTGCGTGGATTTCTTCGAAGTTGGGCGGGAGGCATCATGGGGCAATCGGCGTAGGCTGTGGATGATGATTCACGGGGGCAGAGCGAGGCGCTTGTCCCGCACCGTTGAAATCGAGGCCGAGAAGGCTGCTGCGATTACGCGGGGTGGTTGTTGTGTCGTCTGGAGCCTGTTGAGGTTTTGTGTGGTTGCGCATGGGCTGGCGAGGCGAATTGCGCGGTTCGAGCTGTGACTTAGGCTGCCTTGAGCTGACGGGTTGATACCCCGTGATAGCGGGTCAGATTGACCCGAGGTCTGGGCGCCAGCGCGAGCGACTGTGAAGGGCTTGGGACTTGCAGGTGCCCTCGGTACGGGGTTTCGCAGGGTGAGTAGCCTGCTGCCGGCAACGCACAAAAGCGTGGATTGTCGTGGCGGAGAGCATACACCCCGTCGGGAATGAGTATGTGCAGATGCACATTGAGGTTTAAGGCTGAAGCAAAGCGTTGGATGAAGGTGACGGCTCTGCTGCGAGCGCCGCTGGCGCGGGTCAGCCCTGCTTTCTTGATCAGGTGGGTTTCGATGGCGCGCAAGACGATTTTCAGCGTGCGTGTCATGGCGTGAGGGTGTGTGCTGTAGAGCAGGCGTAAGGGATAGGGGAAGGCAAGTACCCGCTGGCGGACAGGCACCTGCGGCAGCACCTGATCCACCAGATGTGCGGCGGTGTCGACCATGCGGCGGCCGCATTTCAGGTAGTCGTTAAACTCTTGAAACACGAATTTCGGCAGGAAATGACCGTGATCTCTCAAATGCTCCGTAAACTCAGGTACATAGTGCTCGATGACCTGGTGTAGCAACGTCAGCATAAACCGTGGTTATGTGTGCGCGATATCTCGACAGGTTAACGTCTGTCGAGCGAGGGCAGGCAGAGGGTGGTTTTAGTAATGATGGTCATTAGTTGAACATTCATGTACAAATACGGCAAAACCTGACCGGAGCTGCAGCGCGATGGGTTGCTGGTGACTGATGAGCCGCAGCCCTATCTGGACCTGGATCTGAACAATACCCTCGATCAATTCGGCGCCCAATCCATACAGTACCAAGTCATTCTCGGGGCCAACGCCGGCACCAGAACACTGACGTTACGTCATCCCGTACAACACACATTCAACACATCCGAGAAACCGTTTACTGCCGCCCGTGACGGCTTCTCAACCAAACCTCATCGAAAAAATTCTCAACCACATCAAGCAGACTCGCGCTCCGCC
>CAYMUT010000047.1:0-28189 GCA_964393625.1 uncultured Pseudomonadales bacterium | reverse complement strand
ACGTCGCAGCACGGTGAGGCTCGCATGGGCAGCACACTCAGAGCCGGTGCTGGGCTGGAATAGAGAAGGAGACGGCCTTGGCGACGCGCATCGGTCTGATATCAGACACGCACATTCCTGAAGCGCGCAAGTCGCTGTGGCCGCAGATCTACGACGCATTCAGTGGCGTCGACATGATTTTTCACGCCGGCGATATACATGAACTGTTCGTACTTGATGAGCTGGAAAGTATCGCGCCGGTGTGGGCGGCCCGGGGCAATGGTGAAGACGGCAGCGGCGGTCGGCCGCTGCAACCGGAAGACGAGCGGGTGAAGTACGCCTGGCTGCTGGAGCTCGAAGGATTATGGGTCGGCTTGACCCACTATGTGCCGGTGCCGGAGCGGCCGCCCAACTTCACCATGGAACGCTGGGTCGAGCGGTTCTTTCCGGAACGCAAACCGGATGTCATCGTCTCCGGCGATACCCATCGTGAAGCCATTGAATGGGTCGATGGTGTTTACTGCGTAAATCCCGGCTCGCCCACATATCCGCACAACTACGACACCCAGTACGGCACCCTTGGTTTTCTGGAGCTCGATAATGGCAGCGCCGAAGCAAGCGTGTGGCAGATCGTGGAAGGCGGCATTGAACCCTTCGACTGGCAAGCAATACCGCCGTGGAAGCTGCGTTGACGTAAGTCGACGCCTCCAGTCTGCTCAGCCCCGCATGGGGTTGACCGGCGGCCAGTTGTCCCTGCTGTTGCGAATGTGCTCGCCGATTTCCTCGACGCCCCAGATGCCCTCGGAAAGATCGCGCTTGGCGATCGGGGTCACCTGCCAGGACAACAGCGCAACGCTGTTGCCGCCCACCAGGAATTGGCGGCCGCTGATGTCTTTGGCTTCGTCGGTACACAGGTAGACAATCGGCGGTGATACCGCTTCCGGTGGGAAATTGTCCTGTATGTCTTCTGGCAGAATATCGGTAGTCATTCTGGAGGTCGCGGTGGGCGCCAGTACGTTGACGGTGACGCCGTATTTCATGCCTTCCAGCCACAGGCAGCGCATGAACCCGGCGATGCCGGCCTTGGCAGCCCCGTAGTTGGTCTGACCGAAATTGCCCAGCAGACCCGATGTCGAGCTGGTCATGATGATGCGCCCGCCGTTGCCTTGTTCGATCATGGTGTCATAGGCGGCCTTGGTGGTGAGATAGGTGCCGCGCAGGTGCACGTCGAGCACCACGTCCCACATGGTGTCATCCATGTTCTTGAATGACTTGTCGCGTAGAATACCGGCATTGGCAATGAGGATGTCGATCTTGCCGAAGCTGTCGGTGCAGGCTTGGACCATGGCCCTGGCTTCTTCAGGGCTGGTCACCGAGCCATAGTTCGCGACGGCCTGTCCGCCGGCGGCCTTGATTTCGTCGACGACATTGTCAGCCATCGAGGTGCCGGCCCCGGTGCCGTCTCGCGAACCACCCAGATCGTTGACCACTACGCTGGCGCCTTCTGAGGCCAGCAGCAGCGCGTGCGCGCGACCCAAGCCGCCGCCGGCGCCGGTTACCAATGCCACTTTACCGTCGAGCATTCCCATATCTTTACTCCTGAAACGTGAAAAACCTGTGTGAGGGCACTGATGGTCCCTCATTTTGTCTATTATATGGATGTTCTTGCCCGAACATGGCGGGCGGCGAACGGTTCCCCCTGATCCGGCCAGGGAGTATCATTTTACTTTGCATTACGTGCCCGGCCGGCAAGTGGTCAATGTTACCACTTAACGCTGCGTAAGCGGCAGGCAGGCGGGTTCGTTGACATCGACGAACATATGGGCGATAGGTTCAACATAGCGGGGTAGTAGTGGATCAACTGCTAGATTTTTCAGGCCAGGTAGCCCTGGTAACCGGCGGCAGCCGGGGGCTGGGTAAGGCTATGGCACTGGCGCTTGCCGAGCGCGGCGCCGATCTGATCATTACCAGCCGTAAGGCTGAGGCCTGCGAAGAAGTGGCCGCGCAGATAGAGGCCATGGGGCGTCAGGCCATGGCTTATGGTTGCCATGTGGGCCACTGGGATGAAATCGATGGGTTGGTGGATGCTGCCTACGCTCGTTTCGGCAAGATAAATATTCTGATCAATAATGCTGGCATGTCGCCACTTTATCCTAAACTTACTGATGTAACGGAAGAGTTGTTCGACAAAGTCGTCGGCGTGAACCTGAAAGGACCATTCCGACTTATGGCGCTGGTAGGTGAGAAAATGGCTGAAGCAGGCGGTGGCAGCGTCATCAACATCAGCAGTACCGCATCGCTCAACCCCTCGCCGACATCCGAACCCTATGGGGCTTCGAAGTCGGGGCTCAATGCGCTTACACGGTCGTTCGCTTTTGCCTACGGACCCCAGGTGCGGGTGAACTGTATCGTGGCCGGGCCGTATCTCACGGACATTTCCAAGGCGTGGGATATGGAGGCGTTCGAGGAGCGCGCCCAGGCCAATATGGCATTGGGCCGTGGTGGACTGCCGCAGGAGATCGTCGGGGCGGCGCTGTACCTGGCCAGTTCCAGCAGCTCGTTCACCACGGCAACGACAATTCGGGTTGACGGTGGCACGCCCTAAGGCAGAACCCGGGCCACCGAGTGATGGGCGCGAGACGCTCACCGCGGGGCGTGGTGAGCACGAAGAAAACGACCAGCAGAGGAATCCGCAACGCAGTATGGATGCAGTTCAGACCGGTAGCGGCCAAGACGCGATCGATAGCCAATTGAACACTTCGCTGGACGATGTGCTCGACATGCTCGCCCGGGAGGTGGAGCGCTTGCAGGTAGCGCTGGAGTTTTATCGCCTGTCGGAGCACCCTCAGAAAGACGAGCTGATCCGCTGGCACGTGCGGGAGATCGATGCCCGGCAGGATCGGTTGGAAGATATCAAAGCGCTTGTGATATCTGGGGCGGGAACTAACGTCCACTAGCTACCCGACAGGCGCCGGGTTTCTGTTTCGGCGGCAATCGCGCTGACCAGCCGGTCGTCCATAGCCGCGCCATACAGGGCCTCCATGGTGCCCAGTCCGCCTGGATTAGCCACATTAACTTCCATGAGGTAACCGGCCACCGTATCTATGGCGGCGAAGCCGACGCCGGCGGCGTACAGCCGCTCGTGGATCTTCTCAACGAGCGAGCGGCTGGTTGCCGACAGTTCACCGGGCTTGATCTGAGCATCGTGAGTTAGATTCGCGTGCAGGTTGTCGCGGGGTATACGCAGGTAGCTGCCGAGAATCTTATCGCCGCATACCAGTGTGCGGATTTCCCCCTGGTTGATGGCGCCGATATAGCGCTGCAACATCCAGTAACCCGGCGTGTCGTTCACCATGGCTGAGTCAATCTCAGCAGGAACTCGTACGCGGATGACGCCGCGCCCGAAACTGCCGGCCAGAGGTTTGAGGACCCATTCTCCCGGATTGTCTGCAATGTGCTGACGCATCTTTTGCGGGTCCGCGCCGATGATTGTTTCCGGGCAGTATTCGAGCAGTGCGGCTTTGCCGTGCATGTTGATGTAAGCGTCCGGCGCGGTGAGTAGCTTGCCTGGCGGGATCAGTGAAAAGATCTGCTGCCGGTCGAAAAACGTCTGCCGCGGCCCGAGGCCCACGGGCCAGATCAGGTCGTAGGCTTCGGCGGCCGCACCGTCGATATGCACGCGGCCTTCGATGAGCGAAAGCTGATCATGTCTGGCCTGGCTGACCTGCCATCCACCGCGGGCGAACGCCGCTGGTAGACGTTGATGGTTGTCGTTGTGATGGCGTTTACCCCTAGCCGGGGGTGTGATCAGAAACAATGCGGCGCGCTTCATCAGCTCTCCTCAACAGAAGATCGACCTGGCGGCAAAGGCGGGCACGCCCATGTCCGGGTCATTCGCAATTTCCGGAAAATCTCACTAAGATCCCGTCCCCCTTCAGGAAAACCAGGGCGAAACGTTGAGTACCGCGACCCTACCAGACTACACATTGTCGGTCGAAGACATTCCCATCGTTGAAGCGCCGGAACTGTCGAATCAGAAGCGTGATCATCTGAAAGAGAATATTGCGCGGTGTCTGCACGAGATGGGCGCGACCCTGGTAGCACACTACTACGTCGACGGCGATATTCAGGATCTCGCCGAAGCCACGGGCGGCGTTGTCTCGGATTCTCTGGAAATGGCCCGCTTCGGGCACGAAAGCCCGGCCAGCACTCTTGTAGTATCCGGGGTTCGCTTCATGGGGGAAACGGCCAAGATCCTGTCGCCGGACAAGCGCGTGTACATGCCGACCCTGGAAGCCGAGTGTTCCCTGGATCTGGGTTGTCCGCCCGAGGCGTTCAAAACCTTCTGCGAAGAACATGCTGAGCGTACCGTGGTGGTTTACGCCAACACCTCCGCCAGGGTCAAAGCCCTGTCGGACTGGGTGGTGACCAGCAGTTGCGCGCTGGAAATAGTGACGCACCTTAGGGAGCAGGGCGAGACGATTCTGTGGGCGCCGGATAAGCACCTGGGCAAATACATACAGGAGCAGACCCAGGCTGACATGTTGCTGTGGAGCGGCGCCTGTGTGGTGCATGAGGAATTCAAAGCGAAAGCGTTACTTGATCTGAAAAAGGTGTTCCCTGATGCGGGTGTCCTGGTGCACCCGGAATCGCCGGCTTCCATCATTGAAATGGCCGATGCGGTGGGCTCAACCAGCGCCATAATTCGGGCCGCAACGGAGCTGCCTCACCGCACGTTTATCGTAGCCACCGACAAAGGCATCTTTCACAAACTCAGGCAGCTCAATCCGGGTAAGCGCTTTATCGAAGCGCCTACCGCGGGCGACGGCGCCACCTGCCGCAGCTGTGCGCACTGCCCGTGGATGGCTATGAATCAGTTGCAGGCGCTGGGTCGCTTGTTGAGCGACGAACAATATCGAGCGGCGAACGAGATACGCGTGGACCCTGTCATCGGCGAACGCGCCAAGCTTCCGTTGGATCGCATGCTTGAATTCCGTCGCACGCACATGCCGGCATAGCGATTCCGCCTGCGCGGAGACGTCAGCTCTGTTGCTGCATTCTAATGGCGGTACGCAGATCCTGGATGCGCTGGGTCAGCTTCGCCTGCATCTGCGGGTTGGTGCGGCGGACCAGCCGCTGTGCGTATTCCAGATGCTGAATGGCTCGATGATATGCGCCATGCAGGTAGAAGAAATCTGCCCGGGCCAGATGTACGCCGGTGATATTGCCGGCTAGACCGGCCGTCTCCGCCAGTTTGTACCACACATCCACATCGTTAGGGTTGACCTTGGATTGCCGGGTCAGCACTTCTTCCGCTTTCGCATGCAGACCCTCGGCATTCAGTGAACGGGCATACAGCATGGCCAGCGGTGCGTTGTCGGGGTTCAGTACCAGCTGATGGCTCAACAGTTTGCGGGCATGCTCATGGCGATCTGCGGCGATGAGCAACTCAGCGTATGCGGCGTTGTAGAGAATACTCTGGGCATTGATGTTGAGCAGTTGTTCCACTCGCTGCAATGACTGGTCGTGGTCGCCGGTGCGGCTCAGTGACAGTGCCAGACCGTAGTCGGCGGCTTTGTCGGAAGGGTCGTCGCGCAGGCGCTTTTGGTACTCCTTGATACCCTGGGCGTGATTCTTGCGGAAGTGTACCTCGGCGCGTACCCGCATCAGCTGATAGTCCAGAGACCCGTTATAGCTGCGTCTTGGGATGTCCAGCGCCTGATTGCGTGCATCGGTGATGCGGGTTTCAGACAGGGGGTGGGTGAGCAGGAATTCCGGCGGCTTGCGGGTAAACCGATAAGCCTGCTGCATGCGTTCGAACATGCGCGACATGGCGGCGGGGTCGTGCCCGGCGCGCACCAGGGTGTTCATGCCAATACGGTCGGCTTCGGTTTCCCGTTCGCGGCTGAAGCGCAGCTGGTTAGCCTGGGTCATGGCCTGGGCTGTACTCATGGCGGCCACTGCGGCGTCGCCACCGCCGGCGGCGCCGATGATCAGTGCCGCGATCAGTGTGGCGATGGTGGGCAGGGTTGCCGCGCGCTGCTCTTCCACGCCTCTGGCGAAATGCCGCTGGCTGAGGTGGGCAAGTTCGTGGGCCATCACCGAGGCGTATTCGTGTACGTCCTGGGCGGCCAGTATGAGACCCAGATTGATGCCGACAATCCCTCCGGGCGCGGCGAATGCGTTGATTTCCGGATTGTCGACCACGATCACACTGAGTATGGGTTCACGAAGGTCGGAGTGCTGGGCAAGTGCGCGGATCTGAAGTTCGACGTAGTACTTCAGCAGCGGGTCGTCCAGAGTATGCAACTGCGCGTGGATCTGTTTCAGAAACGATTCGCCGATCTGTTTTTCCAACTGGGGTGAAATCAGCCGCGACGACGCGTCGCCGAGGCTGGGTAATCGGGTGGGCTCCGCCGCTACGCCGGTGATGGCTAGCAACGCGATCATGAGGATTGCAATGACGCGGTTTGCGCGTGTGTATCTGTCGGGGTGGCCCATATTCTGGATCATACGAGAATTGACGCTTTGCATATATACGTAACGGACATTGAGATTCGTCGCCCCGGCGCTTAGGAGCCCTTGATCAACTTGTGTCATACTTTGTCCGTACTGGTATTTCGATGCTTTATGACCGAAGAAGTTCGCATACTCGATGTCAAAGGGCTGAACTGCCCCATGCCGCTGCTCAAGGCCAAGAAAGCACTCAATGAAATGGCGGGTGGTGAGCTGATCCGGGTGCTGGCCACTGATCCGGGGTCCGTGCGGGACTTTGACGTTTTCACCCGGCAGAGCGGCAATAAGCTGCTGGATTCCGGGGAGGAAACCGGCGTGTTCCACTATTTGATCGAAAAGAAACCATGAAGTTTCTGGATGTCATCGGCAACTGGTTAAATCGGTACTTTTCCAACGAAGAGGCCATCTACCTGATCGTGTTGATCGGTATGACCGTGCTGATGCTGGTGAGTGTTGGCGGCTATCTGGCGCCGGTGTTGACGGGTCTGATTTTCGCCTTTCTTCTGCAGGGCCTGGTCACGTGGATGGAAGACCGCAAAGTGCCCCACCTGGTTGCGGTTTATTCAAGCTTTCTGTTTTTCGTCGGCGCGATTTTTGGCTTCACGCTCATCGTCGTGCCGCTCGTGTGGCAACAGCTGCAGGGGCTGCTGGGGCTGGCGCCGGCAGCCATAGCCAGATTTCGAGAGGGCCTGGCGGAACTCTCCCAGCGCTTTCCGGAGTACGTTACGCAGCAGCAGGTCTCCGGCTGGATCGACGCCGGGGCACGCGAGCTGGGCAATTTAAGCGGCACCGTGCTGGAAACTGCCTTTTCCCAGGTGTTCTCGCTGGTGGGACTGCTGATCTATCTGGTACTGGTACCGATCTCGGTGTTTTTCTTCCTGAAAGATAAGCGGAAGCTGCTTGAGTTTGTGCACAGTCTGCTGCCGCCGCATCGACCCCTACTGGAAGAAGTTGGCGCGGAAATGAACGATCAGCTAGGCAACTACGTGCGCGGCAAGTTCATTGAGATCCTGATTGTCGGGGCGACCACATTCGTTGCGTTCACCGTGCTGGGACTCAACTACGCCGCCCTGATGGGGCTGCTGGTGGGTTTGTCGGTGCTCATCCCGTTTGTTGGCGCGGCGGTGGCGACGCTGCCGGTGTTCCTGGTGAGCGTCATCCAGTTCGGCTGGACCTGGGACCTGGCCGTCATCATGATCGTCTACGGGGTGATTCAGTTTCTCGATGGCAATGTACTGGTGCCGTTGCTGTTTTCCGAGGTGGTCGATCTGCACCCCATTACGATCATCGTAGCGGTGCTTGCGTTTGGCGGCTTGTGGGGCGTGTGGGGCGTATTCTTTGCGATTCCTCTGGCTACTCTGATCAAGGCGATCTACAAGGCATGGCCACGTAAGCCCGCCGGCCCCGACACTGAATCGGCCGCCTGAAGGCAGGTTTTCGCAGCCCTTCTATACTGTCTCTCAGGGACGGAAGAAGGACACTCATATGCGAAACAGCGATTTCACCCCTGAAATAGATGCCATCGTAGACGTACTTCACCAGCGGGAATTCGGCGACAGCCGCTGGGATGTCATGATGAAAGGCATTGAAGACCAATTGCGCCAGATGCTCGACGACGAGTTCACCCCGGAACAGGAGTGGCGCCGCAGCGTTGCCGTGCCCCTGGGCTCGCTGGCCACCATCATGCGTGACGTCGGCACCCATGCCCCCGGCATAGAAAGCCTGGCCGCACAGCTCAACAACTAGGGAACCTCTGAGCTATTGAGATTTATTCACAGGTTCCCTGGATCGGACAACTTCCGTTACGGCTTGTCGTAGCCTTGCTGCCTGCGTACCATCTGCGCCTTTGCGAATGATCACAAAGGGCTACGGCTATGCTGAATGGCAAGTTGCAGGGGAGCATCGTCGCACTGGTGACGCCGATGGCTGCCGATGGTGCAGTTGACTGGAATGCGCTGACTGAACTCCTCGAATGGCATATCGAGTCCGGTACCCACGGCATTGTACCCATGGGCACCACCGGCGAGTCAGCGACACTGGATACGGAAGAACATCTGACGGTCATCAAGCACACCATCCAAGTGGTGGCGGGCCGGGTGCCCGTCATTGCCGGTACCGGCAGCAACTCTACCTCCGAAGCGTTGCATCAGACTCAGGAGGCTCAGGCGGCGGGTGCCGACGCCTGTCTGCTGGTGACCCCGTACTACAATAAACCGACCCAGGAAGGCCTGGTGCAGCACTACACCGCCATTGCCGAGGCTACAGACGTGCCGCTGGTGCTGTATAACGTCCCGCCCCGGACAGCCTGCGATATGCAGGCAGAGACCGTCGCATGTTTGAGTGAAAACCGGAAGATCATCGGCATCAAGGAGGCCTGCGGCGATGCCGAGCGGGTAGCTGAGATCCGCGCACTGGTGCCGGATGACTTCATCGTGCTCTCCGGGGAAGACGCTCAGACACTGCAGATGATGGAGCTGGGTGCCACGGGGACCATATCTGTGACCGCCAACGTATGTCCCGCGCAGATGGCTGAGTTCTGCGGAAGCTTCCTGCAGGGAGATCGCGATCGTGCAGCACAGCTTGATGCCCAGCTGCAACCGATTCATGAAATCCTGTTCATCGAACCATCGCCGACCCCGACCAAGTGGGCGCTGGCGGAAATGGGCAGGATCGACCGGGGTATTCGATTGCCGCTGCTGCCGCTGACCGAGCCGCATCACGCCGAAATGCGCCGGCGCCTTCAGGCAGTAGGAGCACTGAGATGAGACCTCTATACGAAATTGGCGCAGGTGCCATACTGATCAGCGTTCTGGCCGGTTGCGGATGGTTCGACCGGGGTGGCGAAGGGTTTCTGCTCAACCCGAAAGATGACTATCTGGACTCGGTACAGCACAACGAACTCTTGATTCCAGAGGACCTGCGTACGCTGGAAGACACTGACCCGTTCCCGATTCCGCCAACGCCGGCGGCGGCGAACCCGACCTTTTACCCGACGCGCCCGCCGTTGCCTGATGCGATATACGCCAATGACAATCGCGATGAGGTGCGTATCCAGAGTCTTGGTGAGCGACGCTGGCTGGTGATTCCTGAAGCACCCACGACTGTCTGGCCGAAGCTTAAGCAGTTTCTCGCTGAGAACGGTGTGCCCCTGGCTTACGATGCGCCCCAGAGCGGCCGCCTCAACACCGGCTGGCTGAAACTTGATCAGCCCCAGTATCGCGACGTGATCCGCACGCTGCTGAAAGACGCGAAAACGGCAAAAGAATATGGCCTCGGCCAGGATCGCTTCCTGCTCAAGGTGGAGCAGGGGCTGCGCCCCCTGACCAGCGAACTGCACGTGCGCCATGAGAACGACAGTTTGTCGCTGCCAGTCAGAGACGACATCGTTGCCCTGCGCAGCGTAGCTTCCCACATCGCCGCTGCCGAAGACGATATGCTCAAGGAAGTGGGTGCTTACATTGCCGCGAAAGTATCGGAGCAGACCGTTTCCAAGGTGGCGCTGCAGATCGGCAGCAGCCGCAAGAGCGAGCTCGGTAGAGATGAGCGTGGCTACCCCATATTGCATCTATACCTGGACTACGATCGCGCATGGGCCACCCTCGGTCAGGCCATGGACAATGCGGAACTGGAAGTCACCAGCCTTGACCGCGACAACGGCACTTTTCAGATCCACATTCCCAGCAGTGTATTCACCGGTGACGAAGGCGGTGGGTTCTTCTGCCGGTTCACCTTCTCCTGCGATCGTGAGGCTTCCTACGATCTGCAATTACGCGTGCACGGTGCCTCTGACGACTATCGGGTATCGGTTCTGGATGCCAGCGGCGCGGCGCCAGTGGACGCGGACCTGGCCCAGCAGGTGCTGGTCATGCTGAGGGAATTCGCTGCCTGATGGGCTTTGCCTCGCTCGGCAGTGGATCGCGTGGCAATGGCACAGTGGTGGCGCTGGGCGGTAAGGTCCTGCTGGTCGATTGCGGTTTCTCTCTTCGCCAGACCGAGCGACGGCTGCAGCGCGTTGGTCTGAGTGGCGGCGATATCGACGCCATTCTGGTTACCCATGAGCATTCAGATCACATCAGCGGTGTCGGCGCACTGGCGCACAAGTATGCGATACCCGTGTATGGTTCGTACGGCACGCTCAAGTACGATCTCGGCGGCGTGCGCACCCACCCGTTCGACGGCGATGTACCCTTTCGGATAGAGGAGGTCGGCATCAATCCGGTGCGTGTGCCCCACGATGCCCGGGAGCCCACACAGTTCGTGCTGGATGACGGAGACGAGACCATCGGCGTGCTGTCGGATCTGGGCTGTGTAACCTCACATGTGGTCGAGCAGTTCAGCAGTTGTTCGCACCTGCTCATGGAAGCCAACCACGACCGTGAGATGCTGATGCATGGCGGCTATCCGCCGCATCTGAAGCGCCGGGTGGGGGCAGAGTACGGACATCTGTCGAATGATCAGGCCCTGCAATTGCTCGACAGCGTGGCAGGGCCCCAGCTCGAGGTAGTGCTGGGCCATGTCAGTGAGCAGAACAATTGCCCGCAGATTCTGCGAGAGACCTTCAAAGGCATGCATAACGCAGTAGCCAACCTGCATTACGCCACTCAGGCGGAGGGTTTTGACTGGATCGGCGCTCGCCCCATCACCCGGCAGGTTTCGTTTGCCTGATCGGGGCTGAATCGGGGTACTATACGCGCTCGCGAAAACCAGGTACCAAGTCGAGCTTATGGAAGCTGCCACATTTAACGTAACGCCGGAATCGTTTCAGAGCGAAGTCATCGAGCGCTCGCAGTCAATGCCGATACTGGTGTTGTTCTGGGCCGAGCAGGTCCCGCCTTCGGTGCAATCCCGCCAGACTCTAGAGACACTGATCGCTCAGTATCAGGGCAAGGCCGCGCTGGCCCTGTCTGACGTTGCCCAGGACCAGTCACTGGCTCAGCACCTGCGTGTGCAGGGGCTGCCAAGTCTGCGGGTGGTGCACAAAGGTCAGATCGTCGATCAGCTAGACGGTCCGGCGGACGAAGCGCAGTTGCGCAATATGCTCGACGCGCTGACCCAGTCGCCTACGGAAGTGCTCAAGGCGCAGCTCGATCAGATTCTGGCCAGCGGCGATTTCGACACTGCGGGTGATCTGCTGCAGCAGGCGGTTAACGAAGAACCCAGTAATTTCGGGTTCAGAGTGGAACTGGCGGACGTGCTGGTACGCAAGGGCGATCTGGACAATGCGCGCACGGTGCTGGCCGGCATTCCTGAAGACACTGCGGAGCGCGAGCGGCCCCAGAATCGCCTGGAGTTTGTCGAGGAAGCCGCGGGATTCCCGCCGGCCGAAGAACTTGCCGCCCGGCTTGAAGCCAATTCTGACGATCTCGAGCTGAAGTATCAGATGTGTGTGCAACTACTGGTGGCCGGCGATATGGAGGGCGGCCTGGAGCAGGCTATGGACATCCTTCGCACTGATCGAGAATTCAGAGATGACATCGGCCGGTTGACAATGATCCGCGCCTTTGCGGTGCTCGGCAAAGGCAATGACCTGGCCACCCGCTACCGCCGCAGAATGTTCAACTTCATGCATTGAGCGGCCTTGCGCCATAGGCTGAAAACCGGACGCAGCTCACATTCTGCGGCCCCGTTGTTTCTTATTCTATTCAATTGAGAAAGAGACGATGGGCAGTGCGACATGGAAGCGCATGCAGGACCAAAATTCTTGCTCGAACTGGGCGGTCAGGCGGCTGAATATGTGCCGTGTTTTGCTGATGAAGACGGCAGCTACACGACTTTCCTGCTGGGTACGCACCAAGCATGCGACTTGGTTTGTGAAGGCGAGTACGCATCACGTCAGCATGCGCAGCTGATGTTCGCCCGTAACGATTTCTTCCTGGTGGATAGCAGCACCAACGGTACGTTCATCCAGACCGAGGATGAACAGGTCTGGCATATCCATCGCCGCAGAATACGCCTGTGGGGCTCGGGATGGATATCGCTGGGTACCCCGCTGAACAGCGGCACACCCATTCATTTCCAACAGATATCGAGTGGCTGAGCAAACTACCGATGCACTGGACCAGCGCCGCAAACACACATATAGGTAATCGTAGAACACACAACGAAGACACCGTGTTCTGCAGTTCCCAGCGTGAATTGTGGGCGGTGGCAGATGGCATGGGCGGCCACAACGCCGGTGAATATGCCAGCGAAGTCATCGCCCAGGCGTTCACAGACATCGACCTCGGCAATGACCTCAGCGATTGCGTGGATGCACTGGAAGATTGCCTGCTCGAGGTCAATGATCATCTGCGCTGGCACGCGCGCATGCACTGCGATGGCCAGACCGTTGGCAGTACGGTGGTTACTCTGGTTACCCGGGGTGATACCGGTGTGGCGTTGTGGGCGGGCGACAGCCGTTTGTACCGATTACGTGGCCGCAAGCTGCGCCAGATTACGCGGGATCATAACCCTATCAGCGATCTGCTCGACAGCGGTGCGGTCAGTGAAGCGGAAGCGTTGGCGGCAGAAACCAACGTCATTACCCGCGCTATTGGTGGCCAGTGTGATCTTCATCTGGACGTTGCCGTGTTTGACGTGCAGCAGGGCGACACCTTGCTGCTTTGCAGTGATGGCCTATACCGTGAGCTGAATCTTCAGCAGTTGGAATGTGCATTGCAGCAGGATGTCGAATCAGCGGTCAACACGCTGATGCGCGATTGCCTGCTGGGAGAAGCACGCGACAACGTTTCGATTGTGGTGGCGCGTGCGGAGGCCGCCGATGGCTGAGCACACACAGGAACCCTTGTCAGAAGCCACCGTGTTTCGCGAGCAGACGATTATGCGTGATGATCAGGCGGTCTCGGCTAACGACCCCAATGCCCCGAGCTGGCGGGGCGGTGAATCGGTGTCAATTGGTGATGAACACACGCCCAAGGTACTGAAACGCCGCTTTGTTCTGGAAGAGCTGATTGGCAGCGGCGGCATGGGCAGCGTTTATCGCGCTAAAGATCTGCGTAAGGTAGAAGCGCGCGACAATAGACCCTTCATTGCCGTGAAGGTACTGAACAACGACTTTCGCCAGCATCCCGAAGCCTTTGTGGCATTGGAGCGGGAAGCCTCCAAATCCCAGGGTCTGCGGCACAGCAATATCGTTTCTATATTCGACTTCGACAAAGATGAAGATGTGCCCTTCATCACCATGGAACTGCTGGAAGGGCAGGAACTTGCAGACCTGCTGCATACGTATCCCAATGGTCTACCGGAAGAGATGGCCTGGCGCATCATTGACGGCATGGTGCAGGGGCTCGCTCACGCTCATGAGGAAAGCGTGGTGCACGCGGACTTCAAACCCGGCAACATATTTGTAACCGAGCGGCAGAGTAAGATTCTGGATTTCGGAATTGCCCGCGCCATGCGCATGAATTCAGGCGGCGATGATACCGACTTCGATCCGGCACGCCTGGCGGCGCTGACGCCGGCCTATGCCAGCCGGGAAATGCTCAATGGCGACAATCCGGAACCCAGAGACGACCTGTATTCCCTGGGCATCGTGACCTACATGGCGCTGACTGGTCACCACCCGTATGGCCGTCTACCGGCCAATGAGGCGGCGCAGGAAGGGCTGCGTCCGGTGCGCATCAAGACCATGTCGCGGCGCCGCTGGCGGATGCTGGAAAAGTGTCTGCAGTTCAACCGGCAGAACAGACCGGCCTCCGCGGGAGAAGTCTACGAAGGGCTGTTCGGTAAACCTGCCTGGCAGAGCTGGGGTATCGCGGCGGCATGCGCGGCAGTTGCCGTGGGTGCCCTGGCCTTCGCCCTGCAGGAACAGGCTCAGATGGACGTGGTCAAGAAAGAAGTGCGTCAGGAGGCGCTGGTCGATGCTCAAGTGGCTCGTATCGGTGCGCTCCTGCAGAAGCCCCAGTTCGATGAAAACTGGCAGCGTACGCTGCTGACCGAGGCAGAGACGCTCGAGAGTCTGACGGCAACTCAGCCGGTTTCCGGTGCCGTAGCCGAGCAGATCGAGGCGGTTTACGTGGAGCATCTGAGCGCGTTGGAAGATCTGCAACTGGCATTTTCACAGCTGCGTATCGCGCGGCGTTTCGGCGGCATGGCCCGCGTCGAGATGTTGCTCAAGGAACGCCTGCTGGGCATTTTCGACCACCTGAGCGAAGCTGAGGTGGACGCAGCTTGGGTGGTAGAGGCGGCCAGCACCCTCGATCTGTCGGTGGAGTACTTTGCGGATTCGAGCAGAATAACCGCTGCCGCGGACAGTCTGCTGGAGCACCTGCGGGTCAGTATTGCCAAACTGGTAGAGGCGGGTGAACTACGTGTAGCGGTGTCCGCCTGGACCCGATTCAGTCCCTATGTATTTGATGCAGAAGCGGTGCGACAGACTGACACCGTGCTGGAAGAGGCTCTTGTAGCGCTTCGTGAGCAGGAACAGAAAGCGGCAGCGGCGGCATTGCTGGTCAACCTGCAGGAGCAACTGCAGGGCCTGCTGGATGTCAGCTGTCTGCGGCTCGATGTTGCGTCGATCAGTGATCGATTACAGCATCTGCAAAGGAGCCATCCGCGTCAGGCGGCCCTGCTGGATGGCAAAGTTGCCGAGCGCATCAGTCAGTGCGTAACTCGGCTCGGCGCCATCGACCCGGCCCGGGCGGAATCTCTGCACGCCAGTGCACGCAGAGAGCTGGATCAGATTGCCGAGCTTGGTGGGGGTGGTGTGGATCCGTGTTCCATGCACTATCTGGTTGGCAACGGTCGCCGTTCCGGCAGGGGCGGTTTTTGCATCGACCAGCTTGACAGTGCCGGCGACGGACCGCGGTTGGTCGTGGTACCCGGTAAAACCCCTTCCGAGCGATTGGCGATCAGCAAGTTCGAGATAAGCCGGGCGCAGTTCAACCTGTTCTGTACCCACACAGGCGCCTGCGAGCCGATGCAGCAACCGCAACTGCCGGCGACCGGTGTCGAGTTGCAGACCGTCGAATCATACGCGCGCTGGTTGTCGCGACAGACTGGCTATACCTATCGACTGCCGACACTGGACGAGTGGTCGCTGGCGTCCAACAGCTCACCGGATGAGGCGCACAGCTGTGCTTCGAAGGGTGAAGTTCAGACTGCTCACCAGGCAGTTCCCAACGCGGTTGCTAGTGGCGCTGACAATGAGATGGGGTTGGTCAACGTGTTGGATAACGCTGCTGAACTGGTGAAAGAAAACGGCGGCTACTCGGTGCTGAAAAATGCAAGCTGCGGCATGCTCAAGCATCGGTTGCCGGAGACGACCGCAGATCAGTGGACCGGTTTCAGACTGGTGCGGGAACTTTCATGAGTCTGCTGCAGTTGAGCCCAGAAGCCGTGCGTCTGCGCCGCATTGCCAAAGCCTGTGCGGCGGGGGAGATGTCCCGCCTGGAATATCGTCAGGCGCGCCGGGAAATGATCAATCATTTGTCCGGTGGGTCCCAGGCTCCCAGCGAGCCTACTCTCAGCCGTAACGAGCCTGATACTACTCAGCGTCGCGGCGAAGTTTCTTCCCACGGGAGCGGCGCCACCGTTCGCAATCATTTTTCCGCTTGGTTAACGGGTGTTGTAGTGGCCGCCTTGTCCGCGATCATAAGTCTGTGGATGTATCTTATCCCCTGAAATTCGCTGCTGTCCGGCAGTGTTGATTCGCAGCTGAAGCGCACTCTAACAATTTACCTCTGTCGGATAATTTCGCGTAAGTGTGACAGATTTAATGCGCTTTCGGTGGCTGCAAGGTAAGTATTCACTAACATTGCGCCCGCTCGTTTATTCACATTGATTGTTTTGGCTTTGTCCGGCGGTATATTGGCGAGATTATCTAAACTAAAAGTTCAGGTGAATTATATAACTCACTGATTTAGAAGTATAAATATCGAAAAATCAGGTCGTGGCAGTGTATGCTGGAGCCCGCCCGGTTACGACTGTTCAGAGCATTGCGGGAAGTTATCCTCACAGTTATCCACAGCCTTTGCGCGCTGGACAGATGTTAGTGTCCTTGTAGTGGCATGCATAGCCATTAGAATTCGTAAGCTACAAAGAGGGGGGCTGACACGTGAGCACGGATGACAAAGACCTGTTGCAACAGAAACTTGCGCAATATCGGGAAAAGGGCGTCACGAAGATCAAGCTGGGCCTGACCGACATCGACGGTGTCATTCGTGGCAAGTACGTCAGCATGGATAAGTTTGCAGCGCTGATGGAAAAACATGGCGGGTTCTGCGACTGCGTATTCGGATGGGATGTCGACGACCAGCTCTACGAAGCGGACGGATACACTGGCTGGCACAGCGGCTTTCCGGACACCGGCTTCAAGCTGCTCGCTGACACTGAGCGGTGGCTGCCGGAAGAAAACAGTCCCTATTTCATAGCGCAGTTCATCGAGACAGACGGCGCCATACATCCACTGTGCCCACGCACGCGATTGCTGTCGGTGCTGGACAGATTTGCCGAGCGCGGCCTGACAGTACGCTCGGGCTTCGAGTACGAGTTTTTTGTGTTCAATGAAAACCCCCATTCCGTGCGCGCCAAGGGTTATCGGGATCTGCAACCGCTCACTCCAGGTAATTTCGGCTATTCAGTGCTGCGCAGTTCCGTCGAGTCGGACCTGTTTGGTGGTCTCATGGATTATGCGCGCGCACTCGACTGCGATCTCGAGGGGCTGCACTGTGAAACCGGGCCGGGCGTGTGGGAAGCGGCGTTGAAATCCAAGATGGGTGTAGAAGCTGCCGATCGGGCCAACCTGTTCAAAACCTTCGCCAAGGTGTTTCTGCAGAAGCGCGATCTGATCGGCACGTTCATGGCGAAGTGGTCCATGGATTATCCGGGTCAGAGCGGACACTTCCATTTCAGCGTCGGCGATGAGGATGCGGTGAATCAGTTTTTTGCCGAGCATGGCGCCAATGGCATGTCGAGTTTGCAGCGTCATGCGGTAGGCGGCGTGCAGAAGTACCTGCCGGAACTGCTTGTCATGCTGGCGCCCACCATCAACAGCTACACGCGGCTGGTCAAAGGTGCCTGGGCGCCTACGGCGGCGACATGGGGTATTGAGAATAGAACCGCCGCGATACGGGTCATACCCGGTAGTCGCAACAGCCAGCGCATCGAATGCCGTGTGGGTGGGGCTGACGGCAATCCATATCTGGTAGCCGCGGCGGTGCTTGCGGCGGCTCTGCAGGGCATTGAAGAGGCATTGGAACCGAGCGCGCCGGTGGCAGGCAACGCCTATGAGGTGCAGGACGCACTGCCACCGGACCAGCAGTTTGCCGGCGATCTGCGCAGCGCTGCGGAGCGCTTTGCCGGCTCTGAGGTTGCCGCACGGCATCTCGGCAGCGAGTTCGTCGATCATTTCGTCATGACGCGGCTGTGGGAGTGCGGTGAGTATGAGCGGAACCTGAACAGCTGGCAGCTGGAACGTTACTTCGAGATCATATGATGCACATTGGTGTTCTGCAGACCGATTCTGTGTTGCCGGAGTTCCTGGGTGAGCACGGCGACTACCCCGAGATGTTTGCAACCCTGTTCAGCGAGGTGGACCCGCATCTTCGCTTTACCAGCTACAACGTCCAGGTAGCGGTGCCCGAGAGCATCGAGTGCGATGCCTATGTGATCACCGGCTCCCGCCACAGCGTGTATGACGATCTGCCCTGGATATTGCCGCTGGTGGAATTCCTCGGTGATGTGCTTGCGGCACAGGGCCGAATCATTGGTGTGTGTTTCGGCCACCAGCTCATGGCCCACTTTTTTGGCGGGCGCGTGGCACCTGCGGTGGGTGGCTGGGCGGTTGGCGTGCACCACAGCGAAGTTATCCGGCGGTACTCATGGATGCCCGATGACGCGTCGGGGTTTGCACTTTTGTCGAGTCACAAGGACCAGGTGGTGGAACTTCCCGAGGGAGCGGACCTCTATCTGAGTAACGATTTCTGTCCGATAGCCGGATTCACCATGGGCAGCGAAGTGATCACCGTGCAGGGTCACCCGGAATTCCACAAATCCTATGCTGCGGACCTGATGAAGTATCGGCGCGAGGCACTTGGTGAAACGGTGTACCAGAGCGGTATCGACAGCCTTGCGGTAGACACCAACGCCGCCACCATGGCCGGGTGGCTGCTCGAGTTTGCCCGGGGCCCGGGGCTGGTGTCCTCATGACGCGACCGCTGGACAAACCTCCCAGCCGTTTTGGCCGGTTCAAACGCGAGGCGGAAGAGATTATTGAGTCTCCCGAGCGGGTACAGAGCCTGGTGGGGCAGGCGGTGCAGAAACTGCAGTCCGCGGGCGGCGACAGATTCCGTGAGATGCGCGAGCAACTCGAACTGGCCATCGCCATGGTGCGTGCCTGGATGTCCGGCGACTATCCGGGTGTCTCACGCAAAACGGCGATCATTCTGGTTGCTGCGTTACTCTACTTTGTCGTGCCTTTCGATGTGATTCCCGATTTTCTATTCATCTGGGGATTCATCGACGATGCGACGGTGCTGGGTTATGTATTCGGCCAGTTGCGCCAGGAGATCGAGGCGTTTCGCAGATTCAAGGATGGTGGGGCGTCATGAAACATTTGCTGCGCTCGGGTGGGCTGGTGGTACTGGCTATGCTGGTCGGCGGTTGCAGTATCAAATTTGCCTACGACAATGCCGACCGGCTGGTGCGCTGGCAGGTCGGTGAATACGTCGATCTCGACCGTGAGCAGAAGGCTCTGCTTGCTGCCCGGCTTGACGAATTCATGACCTGGCATCGCAGGACACAGTTGCCGGAGTACGCCGATCAAATGTTCTTGTGGTCGCAACAGCTCACCGACCAGGTGACGTCGGACCAGATTGCCGGAATGTTCGAACAGATGATGCTGTGGGGAGCGCGCATGGAAGATCGCGGGCTGCCCATCGCAGTGGAAGTCATGACCTCACTCAGCGATGACCAGGTGGCCCGGCTCGGGCCGCGCCTTGAGTTGAGCAATGTGGAATTCGCCGAAGCGGAACTGGGGGTAAGTGAAGAGGAGGCGCAGCAGTCCTGGGCGAACCAGTTCGAAGACGCCTTGGAACGATTTACCGGCCGACTGGATATTCGCCAACGCAACTACATTCAGCGCCGGGCAGGCGCTTATCAACCGGAACAGGTGCTGTGGGCGGAGTATCGCCGGCGCTGGCAGGCCGAGTTGTTGAGTCTGCTCGATCAACGACATAGCGATGAATTTGCGGCGGCTTTCAGCGAACTGGCGCGAGCGCGAGAGGATTACTACGGTGAGCAATACACACGTGTCAGTGAAGAAAATATCGAGCTCAGTCGCGACGTGGCCGCCTACGTGCTGTCGAACCTTTCTCAGCGGCAGAGCGATCGTCTGCGGGATTCACTGATGAAACTGGGCGATGATTTTGCGGAACTGGCCGCTGGGTCCGACAAGTGACCCGTACGGGTCCGGCTATTCGCCGGACTCTTTCCAGTAGCGCACGATGAAGCAGTTTTCCACTTCGAAACTGTACACCGTTCGTGCGGTGGATTTGGTCTCGATGGCCAGCAGCGGCAAGGCGCGTATTTTCCGGGTGGAGCGGGTCACGTTCTCATATTGCCAGACAGACGTATGCTTGTCGGGCCGGCGCACGGCGCTTGGTTTGCCGAACTGCTCGACCAACCAGTCCGTGCGGGTTTCGCCGAAGGATATCTGCTCTAAGAAGCTCATGTCGGGTATATCGGCGGTTACCGCCTCCCGGGACGATTTGTAGCTCACACATCCCGTGATGAGCAGGGTGGTCACTATGGCCGCGGTCGTCACTGTATTGCGCATCCATGCGTGCTGCATTAGCTGATCTCCTTCAAAGCAGGCTAGAGCGCCATCCTGTCGATCACTGTCGGAAGGTCCGCTCATCCAATATGAGCCATGCGACCAGATACGCAGCGATCACGATCTTCGGCATGAACAGGCCGGTGACGGTCACGCCAACCCGAACGATAGCCGGGTCGGTGCGCAGATAGTTCGCCAGGCCGGCACACACCCCGAACAGCCAGCCATTATCTTTGTCGAGACGGATGCGGCGGTTTGTGCGGTGCGTAAACTCGTTGGCCATGGGTAGCTCCTCTGTAGGTTTATCGGCAGCAGTGGGTGCAGCTTGAGCGCGGTGGGATTAAAGGCCTGCGGCCTGAGCCCACAGGCCGAATCCCATAAACACGACTACCAGCAGGGTCGTCGCCCACAGATTGGCTCTGGGGTAGCGGATGCGGGAAAGTCGTATGTTCGTAGCGGTCATGTCGTGGTCCTGATTGTCTTTCATTGAGGTGGTCGAACGGTCGTTGTGTTTGCACTTCTTTGCTTAATCATAGCTATTCAATAGTCGTGCCAACCGGGGAAAAAGTTTTAAACAGCGTCACAATGGGCCTTTCGCCGGGTTGGGGGTGATGCTGGCGGCGAGTTGATGGTCAAAATCACTAAGTATTGGCGGTTTATGGCTCCGGGCGTGTAGCATTGCCCTGGAAGATTTATTGGGAGAGATCGTATGGATTTTCATTTCGCCACGGCCTGGGAGCAGGTTGCCGACCTGTATCCGAACCGTACCGCGGTGATCTGCGACGGCCAGGCACTCAGTTGGAAGGATTATGAGCGCCGCGCGGCCAGTATTGCGTCGCTGCTGGCCGCCCACGGCCTCGATGCGGGCTCGAAAGCCGGTCTGTATCTGCACAATTCCAACGAGTACCAGGAAGCCCAGTTCGGCATCTTCAAGATCGGTGGGTGCCCGATCAATGTGAACTATCGCTATAAGGCCGAAGAACTGGTGTATCTGCTGGATAACTCCGACGCCGAAGCGGTGTTCTTCCAGGCCTGCTACGCCATGCGCATCTGGGAAATCAAAGACCGCCTGCCGAAAGTGAAGCTGTTTGTGCAGGTGGATGATGGCACCGAGGCGCTGCTCAACTTCGCAGTGGATCATGAGCGCAGCGTGCGTGACTATCAGCCGGCGCCACCTGTCGAGCGCGATCCGGAAGGTGTGTACATGCTCTACACGGGCGGCACGACAGGCATGCCCAAAGGGGTGATGTACCCGGTTGGCGGCTTTGCGCAGTTTTTCATTACCATGGGCGCCGGCACACGGGAGTTGGAGTTGCCGACCAGCATGGCGGAATACCCCGGCTTCCTGCAGAAGATCCAAGAGCCGCCCATTACCCTTGTCGGGTGCCCGCTCATGCACGGCACCGGCGTCTGGCTCGGCAGTTTTCTGCCCCAACTGCTGGGCGGCACGGTGGTGACCACCTCGCGCCTCGGTCTCAATGCGGATCTGCTATGGGGGCTCACCGAGGATCATCGTGTCACCGACATCGTCATCGTCGGCGACGCCTTCGCCAGACCCATGCTCCAGGCGCTGGATGACGCCCAGCAACGCGGCACGCCGTACCACATCGATTCGCTGAAAACCATCATGTCCAGCGGTGTCATGTGGAGCAGCGAAACCAAACAGGGTCTGCTCAAGCACCATGACATGGTGCTCATGGATGTCATGGGGTCCACTGAAGGGGGTATGGGCAGTTCTGTGACCACTCGCGAAGCGGCCGCGCAGACAGCCAAATTCGAGCTGAACGATGGGGTCCGCGTCATCACCGACGACGACCGCTTTGTCGAACCTGGTTCGGGAGAAATCGGCAAGCTGGCGACGTCGGCGTTCGTACCCCTTGGTTACTACAAAGATCCGGAAAAATCCGCCGCGACCTTCCGTGAGGTCGAAGGCGTGCGCTACAGCTTTCCTGGTGACTACGCCACGGTAGAGGCGGACGGCAGCATCACGCTGCTCGGTCGTGGCAGTGTTTGCATCAATACCGGCGGCGAGAAGGTCTTTCCAGAAGAAGTGGAAGAAGCGGTCAAACGTCATCCAGCCGCGTTCGATTGTCTGGTAGTGGGCGTGTCTGATGACCGGTTCGGTGAACGTGTCGTGGCGGTGACTTCCTGCCGTGAAGGCCAAAGCCTGGAGCAAAACGAGCTGATCGATTTCTGCCGTGATCACCTGGCGGGGTACAAGCTGCCCAGGCAGATCATCGTCGTCGACGAGGTGCGCCGGGCACCCAATGGCAAAGCGGATTACAAGTGGGCGAAAGCCGAGGCAAACAGACACGCGTAGCGAGCCGATCTAATTTAGTACAATGCCCGCTGTAATCAGCAGCGGAGCCATACTTGTTTGTACTTTATCGCCCGGGCAAAGACGTCTGGGCATTCGGTGTGGAGCCCGCCAAGGTCAAATACCGTTTGCGCCTGGCCCGCTATCCGGCGCTGGCGGAGTCGTTGACGGAATGGCTTTCTGACAAGCCCGAACATACGAAGCTCAAACTGCTCGATATCGGCGCAGGGTTCGGGCGCACGTTTCTTTACCTGCAGGCTGCGGGTATCGCGGAGCGTTTCGATCTGCGCGGGCTGGACATCGACCCGGGCCGCAAAGACGACGTTTATGCTGACAATCAATGGCGCATTGAGCAGGGGGATGCCGAGCAGGATCTGCCGGATGCCGATGCCAGTCTCGATGTGGTGGTGTGCGAGCAGTTGCTGGAACATCTCAATCATCCGGAATTCGTGCTGCGCAACGTTTGTCGCGTGCTGAAACCCGATGGGCTGTTTGTGGTGGGCGTGCCGATCTTTCCGGAACCGTTGGCCAGACTGCGCCGCTGGTGGGTGGGCCGCTACGGTCTGCGCGGGTCAGAACACATTCAGACCTATTCGTTGCGCTCGATTCGCCGCGACCTGCAGGCCGATTTCGAGATCATCGAGGAGCGTGGTTTCCGCATGATATCCGGCGGTCTGTTGCGGCGCCTGGAAAATCATCTGTGGTGGTACCGGTTCAATCGCTGGCTGGGTCGCAAGCTGCCGGGGCTGTGTATCGAAGTGCAGCTGCTGGTCAGACCGCGCCGCGCAATGCCCGCCGCTCCGCCGCACCGCCAACCCGGATGAAAAATGGTCCGGCGCAGGCCACAGCCATGAGTCCCGCGAGGATCATGAATGCCACATTGTAGGATCCGGTGGCGTCGAAAATGAAGCCCGCCAGCGGCGAGGCCACCATGACGAACGGCAGTTCTACCCAGCGCAGTACGCCTGCGGCCAGCCCCAGCGATGCGCTGCCCACCGAAGTCGACAGTGCGAAGGTACGCAGTGGCGACATGCCGGAATAGCCGAACCCGTAGAGTGCGGCTGCGATCGACGCCAGCACGAACGAGTCGGCCTGAGTAAAAACCAGCAGTGATACGCCCTGGCAGAACAGTGCCGTCCAGATGCTGATGCGCGCACCGAGAAAGTCAGACATGAGGCCGACCACCGGTTTGCCAAGTGCGGCAAACAGGGCGGTTACCGACAGCACCATGGCCGCTTCATCCCGGCTCAGCCCGATGTCCAGCAGGTGGCCGAACAGATGCAGCATGACGGCGGTGAAGACACACACCATGGCGCCGAAAATGACACCTATGCTCCAGAACGCGGGTTGTTTGAGCAGTTCCTGCCAGGTCCAGGTGTGCTGGTCCCGGGCGATCGTGACAATTTCATGCTGATGGTTCATCACATAGTTGTGGCCATCGCGTACTTCGCCGATATCTTCGGGTCGGTCGCGCAACAGCAGGTATACCAGCGGCAGCAGGGTGAGCGCGGTGGTGAGTGCGAATATCAGATAGGTGGTGCGCCATCCCAGATCGTCCACCAGGTTGTTGACCAGCGGCGGCATCATAATACCGGCGACGGATGCGCCCATGACGCCGATGGCCACCGCGCGCCCACGCCAGTGGTCGAACCAGTAGATGATGCTGCGGTGCCAGGCCATGGAGCCCATGCAGCTCATGCCGACTCCCATACCCAGCCCGACGATGGCGTAGAACTGCCATAGCGCGGTGACGTTGGCGAGCAGCACGTACGCGCCGGACACGATGAGGATTCCGGCCATGATGACCATTCGCGGCGAGTGCTGGTCGAGAAAGCGGCCCAGCCAGGGCGAAATGATGGCGCCGGTGATGGCTGCCGCAGTGAAGCCGATGGATATGTCCATGCGGCTGCCTTGCGCGAATGTGTCTGCCAGGGAAGGCAGAAAAATGCCGCGGGAGTAGGAGTAGAACCCGGTGCCGAGAAAACCCAGCATGGCGCAGACGCCGACCACGACCCAGCCGTAAAAAACCCTGCCGAGCTTGCTGATTGGACCCCCAGATTCGCCGGTGTGAAGTTTTTCATCCGCCGGCGAAGTAGTGTAGTGTTTTGCGTCTGCCATCACTTTATCACGAGCGCACATGATTGATCTGTACACGGCGTCGACGCCCAATGGCTGGAAGGTCTCGGTGACTTTAGAGGAACTGCAGATTCCCTATGACGTTCACCCCGTTAATCTGAGTGCCAATGAACAGAAACAGGACCGGTTTTTGAAGATCTGCCCCAACGGACGCATTCCTGCGATTGTGGACCGCGACGCCGACGATCTGGCGATTTTTGAATCCGGCGCGATCATGATCTATCTGGCGGAAAAAGCGGGTCGTCTGTTGCCCGGTAATGCAGCAGGGCGGGCCAATGTGTTTTACCGGTACTTTCCTATCGCTGACATTGCCAACTGGTGCTGGGTGCGCACGTACAAGTGGTCCGGTGTAGAATGCGATGACCTTGTACAGCTGAAGCGCTGGCGGGATGAAATGCGAGTGCGCCCGGCTTGTGAAACAGGCGTAAACGTGCCGGCCAAGGTGGAGAACCTCGAAAAGAATCCCGAGGCGGCGAAGAAATTCGCTGACAACGCCAGGAACATGGTGCAGACGTAGCAGTCTGCGCAGACCCACGGAGAGTCATCAGTTCATGCGGTGGATAAGTTGGATCGTCATCATTACGGTATGTCTGGCCTGCGCCGGTGCGTTGGGGCTGTTCAAGTACAATGAAATTCAGGCTGCCATCGAGCGCGGACGCTCATTTCCTGAGCCGGCGGAAGCGGTTGAGCCCTATGTGGTGCAACAGGTAGCCCGGCGTCCCACCCTGGAAGTGACCGGCGAGATCGTCGCAACGCAATCGGCAACCCTCAAGAACGAACTTGCCGGCCGTATCGTGCAGGTTGGTTTTGCTCCGGGCGCCGCGGTACGAAGAGACGACGTACTACTGCAGCTGGACGTTTCCCAGGAGCAGGCTCAGCTGGAAGAAGCGCGCGCGGCGCGCAAGATAGCGCAACTGGCCTTCGATCGTGCCCAGCGGCTGGTGCGGCGCGGCGCTGGCTCTGTGGAAAACAGAGATCAGGCGCGTGCGCAGTTGGACGCCAGCCAAGCGCGTGTCGCGGCACTGAACGCGATGATCGACAAGAAAACTCTGCGCGCTTCTTTTGATGCGGTGGCCAGTCTGCACGAACTCGAGGTCGGGCAGTTCCTGAAGGCTGGCACCGACATCACGCGGCTGGTGGGTGTGGCGGATAACATCTGGGTCGACTTTGCCTTGCCTCAACGTGATGCGGTGGTCGAGGTAGGCGGTGCCGTCGAGATTGAGTTCAATGATCAGCGCGATCGACTCAGCGCTACGGTGATCGCCCGGGACCCGGCTGTAGATGTGCGGTCACGCAACCTTCGCATACGCGCGCAATTACCGGCTGCCAGTGCAGATCTGCTTCCCGGTATGCTGGTCAGGGTGATCGTGTCGTTGGGTGAGGCGCGTATGGCCACCGTCGTGCCAGCCACCGCCGTGCGCAGAGATGCACTGGGCGCCAGCGTTTATGTGCTGGAGGAAGTTGAAGAAAACGGCCGGCGGAAAACCCGCGCACGCCAGCGCCGGGTAGAACTGGCCATGGTGCGTGGCAGCGACGCCAGTGAGTCCGTGGTGATCACCGAGGGTCTCAAGCAAGGGGAGACAATCGCCGCAATCGGTGCCTTCAAGCTGCGCGATGGTTCATTGGTGGTACCCGGTGAGGCAGAGCCCGACGCACAAGAGCGCCTGGTGGGATTGTAGATGTCGGGCATGGATGAGCGCCTGCTCCCGGCAACTGCGCGCAAAGGCCGCATTACCGACATTTTCGTAGACCGACCGGTGGTGGCCGTGGTGCTGTCGCTGCTGCTGGTGCTCATCGGCGTGCGCGCTGCCATTGAGATGCCGGTGCTGCAATATCCCAAGATCGAAAGCTCGTCCCTGGAGATTTCCACACCCTACATCGGTGCCTCGGCGGAAACTGTTCAGGGGTTTGTTACGGAACCGATAGAACGGGCAGCCACGTCGATTCCCGGGGTCGATTATGTAGACTCCGAGACCACTGCGGGCATGAGCATGGTCACCGCCTGGCTCAAGCTCAATGAAAACAGCACCGATGCACTGGCGGAACTGAACGCGCGGCTCAGCCAGATCCGCTTCGAGCTGCCAGCGGGGGCGGAGGATCCGGCGGTAATCGTGCGCCGCGCAGACCGACCCCAGGCGGGTTGGTATCTCGAATTGTCTCTTTCCGAAGACATGGATCGCGCGATCGTTACCGACTACCTGGTGCGTAACGTGAATCCACGCTTCGCTGCTATTCCCGATGTGCTGGAAGTGAAGCTGGAAGGCGGACGCGAACCGGCCATGCGGATATGGCTGGATCCGGACAAACTCGCGGTTTACAACCTCAGCACTCAGGATGTCACTCAGGCGCTGACCCGCAACAACATCATCGCCACCATCGGTTCCAGTGAGAGCGCTACCCGGCGCATTGACCTGATGGTGGATACCAATCTCACAGACACTGAGCAGTTTAAAGAGCTGGTGGTTAAGGAGATCGGCGGTGCCCTGATCCGTCTGCGAGATGTTGCCAGAATCGAACTGGGCGCGGTGGAGCCCAGGGGCACCGCCCGCCTCAGCCAGGCGCCGGCGGTGTTCGTTGCCATTTATCCGTTGCCGGGCGCCAACGAGATCGCCATTGCCGACCACATGTACGAGATCCTTGATGAGATCAACGAGGATCTTCCGGACGGGCTGGAAATCTCCATTGGCTTCGACATCACCCGGTACATGCGCAATGCCCTGCGCGAGATATTCATTACCCTGATTGAAACCGTACTGTTGGTTGGTGTTGTGGTGATCGCGTTCATGGGCTCGTTGCGCACCGCGCTTGTGCCACTGATTACTATCCCTATATCGCTGCTGGGAGCCGCTGCGGCCATGAGCATCATGGGGTTCTCCATGAACCTGTTGACGGTGCTGGCGATTGTGCTGTCTGTGGGGCTGGTGGTAGATGACGCAATCGTGGTGGTGGAAAACGTAGCCCGGTACATGCGCGAAGGTATGAGTCGCTATGAAGCAGCGCTCGCCAGTTCCCGGCAACTGTTTGCTCCGATCATTGCCATGACCCTGACCCTGGCTGCGGTGTATGCGCCGATCGGTTTTCTGTCGGGCATTACCGGCGTGTTGTTCAAAGAGTTTGCGTTCACGCTGGCGGTGGCGGTGCTGATATCCGGTTTTGTGGCACTCACGCTGTCGCCGGTCATGAGTGGTTATGTGAATGCCGATTACGGGCGTGAGGCGCGCTTTACCCGGCTGGTCAACAGTCTTTTTGCCTGGACCCAGGTGCGCTATAAAAGTCTGCTCGACCGGCTGCTTGATCGGAACGGCCAGGTGCTGTTCGTCGCGTTGTTCATTGCCCTGCTGGCACCGCCGTTTTTTCTGTTTTCCCAGAAGGAACTGGCGCCCCGGGAAGACCAGAGCTCCATCAACGTTGCGATTACAGCGCCGCCGGAAGCGCCGCTGGACTACACCGCGCGCGATATGTACGCGGTG
>CAYMUT010000046.1:0-29138 GCA_964393625.1 uncultured Pseudomonadales bacterium | reverse complement strand
GGGTTCCGACGCTGGGGGTTCCGTCGCCAACACAACAACTTCGCCGCTTTGTTCCACAATGATCTGCACATCGCGCAAGGTCGAACCGCCGTCACCAGTACAACTCAGAGAATACACCTGGGTCTGGGTCAGGTCGGATACGGCCTCGCTGCCGGATGTGGCTCGGGAACCACTCCACGCGCCGCTTGCGGTGCACTCATTGGCACCGGTACTTTCCCACGTCAGGGTAGAAGACTCGCCCGCCGCTACGGTTGCCGGGCGGGCGGACAAGCTCAGTGAGGGAGGCGAGGCTGGGGCAAGCGAGCCTGAGGGTGCCAACACTTCTTCGCTTGCCGAGCGCGCACCACCACCGCCACCGCCACAGGCCGCCAGAAGGCAAACCACCGCACCCGTCAGCAACAAGCGCATGTCAGATGAAATTGAAATGATCTGCGCTAACCGATTGTGGTTCGCAATATTGCCGTTCATCCCGCAGCGGTCCGCTTTCCGTCTATGTTACTAAGCCAATCTGTAACTACCGCCCCTGATACCTCTGGAAACTACCCAGCTGCCAGGCTATCGACGGATTCCCGTGCAGTGCCTCTCGAGTATTTGTCGCAAAAGCGCCTAAAATGCGTTTACAACAGCTTCACAACTACACGGAAGATGACAACTTTAACTGGCAGTTTTCTTTACGTAAAGGTTCCATTGCGATTTTTCTTGCATGTCGGACAAGCGGGATTGGCAGCACCAGCATCCGCACGAAACATTGCTGAGCGAATCTTCCGTCTTTTCGATACCATGCGCATAACTCTTCACAAATCCGTTTAAGTTGGGCAGGATTCTTTACAATGAGCAACCCCGTTACCGCAGCTGTATTGATCATCGGCAACGAGATTCTTTCCGGGCGCACCCAGGACGTGAACCTCAATCATCTGGCAACGACGCTGGGGGACTGGGGCATACAGGTACATCACGCCCGCGTCATTCCAGACGTTGAAGAGATCATCGTCAACACTGTCAAAGAGACCCGCACTCAATATGACTACGTGTTCACCACCGGTGGTATCGGCCCGACCCATGACGACATCACTGCCCCATGCATCGCCAAAGCGTTCGGCGTGAAGCTCATCCAACATCCTGAAATTGCCGCAAGAATACGTCAGCGCCCGGCACCGGAGGGGGTCATGGCCAGCCGCCTGCTGATGGCGCGAGTGCCTGAGGGCGCGGTACTGGTGGATAATCCGACCGGCGGCCCTCATGGGTTTGCCATGGACAACGTCTATGTATTCGCCGGCATTCCCATGGTCATGCAGGCAATGCTCTCCTCTTTAGAAGGCAAGCTGAAAAGAGGATCCATCGTTCGCTCCCGTTCGATCCGCGCATATCTGGGCGAAAGCCAGATCTCCCATGTGCTCGGCGAGATTCAGGCCCAGAACGGTAGCGTCGATATCGGCAGCTACCCTTTCTTCAAAGAGGACCGCTACGGCACCACCCTGGTCATACGGGGCACCGACGAACCGACTATGGAGCACGCCGCCCGGGCGATCATCAGCGCGGTGCGCGCCGCAGGTGAAGAACCGGAAGATCTGGGCACCGAAGGGTAGACGAAAAATCATGCGCACCTACAGGATCACCGAAACGGTGTTGGCTGCCTCAATGGTGTTGTCAGCACTTTGCCTGGCTACAGGATACGCCAATGCGTTCAGCACAGATAAGCATGCAACGCCCAGCCACTCCGCACGGGCTGCATTCAGCAACACACCGCAAAGACCATTCGTAACCACCGGCGGGCCCAACAAAATGCAGGCCGCGACCCAGGCACTGCATGCCTGCCGGGCGGTTTACCCACAGCAAGCACCCGACACCGGGTACTGTGAGCTGACCCATCTCGATGGCGCCGAGCTGACCAGCGCTGCCACGATACGCTCGAGAGTGCCAGAGCAACCGCACCCGCTGTATCTGTGGCGGTACACCAGCGGTGCCTCGACGGTTTATCTGGGGGGCTCTATTCACATCCTCAAACCCGGGCTGAGCCCACCACCCCCACAGTTTCAACAGGCCTTTGATTTATCTGACAACCTCGTCCTCGAAGTGAACATGGCGGCCTACAGCCAGCAGCAGCTGCAACAGATCACCATGCGCTATGCAGCGCTACCGGCCGGACAGGATCTGAGCACCGTGCTGCCCGGCCCGACGCTCAGCGCGCTGGATCGCATTACCACGAGCTACGGCCTGCCGCTGGCTCAACTGGCCGGGTTCAAGCCATCCTTTGTCAACCAACAACTGGCAGTAGTAGCGCTCATGTCGGTGGGTTATGACCCGTCGCTGGGCGTGGAAAATTACTTCCTCTCTCAGGCAGAAGGCAAAACCCTGCTCGAGCTGGAAAGCCTCGAGTTTCAGCTCGACCTGCTGCTGAACCAGCCGCTGCCTCTGCAAGTGACCCTTATCGAAGAGATGATTCCGCAGATGGACCAGTTCGAAAGCCTCACCGCTGAGCTGCTCACGGCGTGGATGAGCGGAGACGATGCCGCATTCCGCGCGGCGTTCGATGCGCAGACCGGTAACTCCGCGGAGTCCGTTGCGTTCATGGACAAACTCCTGGGTGAACGCAATGTCGGCATGGCGGAGAAGATCGGCGCGTATCTCAACATGCCTGGCACCTGGTTCGTACTGGTGGGCGCGGCACACTACATCGGCGACAACAGTATCATCCGCCTCCTCGAACGCCGGGGTATCCACGGTCAGCGAATCTTCTCCAACGACACACTTTAACAATCAACTAACGCCCAGTGACCGCTACAACCCGACCATTCCATCCCGCGCGGGGCATGCGCAACGCGCATCTGCAGACGATTCTGTCCAGCACCGCACGCAAGTTATGGGTGCCGCAGTCGACCAAGATGTTTCAGCAATCCGCCCGGCAGCAGGTCATTGAGGTAGACGATGTGCGCCTGCTGGTGCACCTCAACCTGCACGATAATGCGCCGCTGGTCATGCTCATACCCGGTTGGCTGGGCAGCTACCGTTCGTCATACGTGGTCGCCACCGGACAGGCTCTGTGGCAGGCAGGTTTCAGCGTAGCGCGCATCAACCTGAGAGACCATGGCGACACCGCGTATCTGAATGAGGAAATGTTCAACTCCGCGATGATCGACGAGGTGGTGCACCTGATCACCAACCTGCACCGCAGCCATGGAGCGGCAGGCTGCGGCCTGATGGGATTTTCCCTGGGCGGAAATTTTGCCCTGCGCGCCGCCCGCGCGCTGCCTGGTCTCACCACTCTGGCGGTATGCCCCGCCATGGAACCAGCCGACACCATGGTGCGGATCGATTGCAGTGCCATATACCAGCGCTACTTCATCAACAAATGGCGCAAGGTGTGGGCCGACAAACAGCGCGCGTTCCCCAACCGGTACGATTTTGGCGCAGCGCTCCAGTTGAATACGGTCAGCGCACTAACCGACTATTTCGTACACTATCATTCGCCATTCGCTTCAACCCGGGAGTATTTCGACGCCTACGATCTTTCAGGCGCCAGCCTGTCCGGCGTGAACGCACACATTCTCGCCGCCCGGGACGACCCCATTATTGCGGCCGCTCACTTCGAGCAGCTGCCCGAAAGCCTCGAGGTGCACCTGACCCGCCATGGGGGCCACGGCGCCTATCTGGAATCCTGGAGTCTACGAAGCTGGCTCGATGATTACGCCATCGCCTTCTTCGCAGAACATCTGCGCGATTGAGTTTACGCCGGACCAGCCAGCCCGGCCGGGTCCAGATTGCCGCCGGTAATCACCACTACCACCTGTTCAGCTGCGGCACCATGAGGACCGTTCGCCAGTAGCGCCGCCAGCGGCACGGCAGCTGATGGCTCCACCAGCACTTTCAGGCAGGACATCATCAGTACCTGGGATTCGATGATGGCCTGCTCCGCCACCAGTTTGATGGGCAGGTCATAGTCGGCCAGTATGCGGAAGTTGAGTTCGCCCAGAGACGTGCGCAGGCCATCGGCAACCGATCGCGGTGGCATGGCCGATTGCCGCACTCCGCTCTGCAGCGATGCCCAGGCGTCACCGGCAATGGCGGGTTCGGCACCGATCACCTGCACCTGTTCACCAACCGATATGACAGTCCCACTGGCAAGCCCACCCCCACCCACCGGCACCCAGATCTCATCAACCGTTTCGCACTGATCGACAATCTCTAAAGCCACTGTGCCCTGACCGGAGATGACAGCGGCATGATCATACGGCGGGATGAAGCTCGCGCCGTTGCCCAGCACAACCCCATCAAGCGCCCTCTGACGGGATGCCAGCCTGCTGCCGCAATCCACGCGATGCGCCCCGTAGCGTCGGATCGCCGCGCGCTTGAAAGGGCTGCCACCCCGCGGAACCACAATGGTTGCCGGCACACCGAGTTGCTGAGCCACACAGGCCAGCGCGGCTCCGTGATTACCCGAGGAATGGGTCGCCACGCCCGCGGCACGCCGGGCCGGGCTGAGACTCAGCACAGCATTGAGCGCCCCGCGGTATTTGAATGAGCCGCTGCGCTGCAGGTTCTCGCACTTGAACAGCACGCGGCAGCCGACCAGCGCATCGATACTGCGACTGTGCAACACGGCAGTGCGATGCACACGACTGGCAATGCGCCTGTGTGCCGCCTCTATGTTGCGAATACCGGGCACACGCTGCATGGGCTGACTCATCCTGCTTGTTCAGCGGCCGACGTGGGTTCCCCGGAGAAAGCGCCGGCTTTGAGCAGGGCCGAAGGTACGGCTTTGCCCAACCGGGTTTCCAGCCATGCCGCGCCCTCCAGCAATTCCTGTATGTTGACCTCGTGCTCTATGCGGGATCGATCGAGCATGTACACCAGATCCTCAGTGGCTATGTTACCCGTGGCGTTGGGTGCAAACGGGCACTCACGCACGGCGCTGAAGGTATCGCAGACCTGACCTGGCACACCTACGCCAATGGTATCGGCAAGCGCAATTTCAACCGGCCCGGCTTCGGCAAAGGCTTTGGCCATGTCTACCACCGTAGCGAGCGGGACGTCTCCTTCGAATGGGCAGCCAAACGCCACCGCAATCGTCACCTGCACCGGGAAGCTGCTGCTCCGGCCGCGCGACAGTATACCCCTGGCCATAGCGACGCCCTCCGCTACGTTCATGCCCTGATTGCGTTCGCCAAAGGTGTCCGAGGCCGGCACCACCAGGCCCGCTTCGTCCAGACGCTCGGTGGCAAGCAGACGATCATAACCCCGCTCGTTGAGCACCAGGCCCGTGTAGCGTACATCACCGCGTTGGGGCAGAGAGCGACATACATCTTCTGCATCCGCCATTTGCGGCACCATCTTAGGGTGCACGAAGCTGGCCACCTCAATGCGCCTGCAACCCGCCGCCAGAGCCCGATCGATGAGCTGCAGCTTCTGCTCCGTACTGAACGGCACGGATTCATTCTGCAGACCGTCCCTGGGACTGACCTCCATGATGGTGACCGACTGCGTCATCGTAATGCCCTCCTAAAAGCCTTCCCGCAGCGACACTGTCTTATTGAAAACATCCGCCGCTTGCGAATCTTTACAGAAATAACCCAAACGCTCGAACTGAAAGCGCATTGCTTCGTGGTTCATGATCGCCGGCTCGACATAGCCGGCAAGCACTTTCAGCGAATCCGCATTGATGTCCTGCAGAAACGTTTCAGCGTGGGGGTCCGGCACCCGGAACAGGCGATCGTAATCGCGCACCCGCACGGGCACGCCGTGGGCAGCGGAAACCCAGTGAATCACCCCGTTGGGCTTGAGGCCGCTGGTATCTGAGCCACTGCGGGAATCTGGAAAGTAGGTGCATTGCAGCTCTACAACGTTGCCATCAGCATCAGTGATGACTTCGTCACAGCGGATGATGTATGCATAGCGCAGCCGCACCATCGCACCCGTGCTCAGACGCTTCCACTTTTTCGGCGGCACCATTGCGAAGTCGCCCTGCTCGATGTACAGCTCGCGGCCGAACGGCAGCTCCCGCTGACCCAGGGCTTGCTGCTTGCCATGCCAGGGGCCGCTCAACATCTGGGTTTCATCGTCCCAGTTGGTGATTGTGACTTTCAATGGTTCCAGCACCGCCATACCCCTGGGCGCGGTGTTTTCCAGGTCCTGGCGAATGCAGAATTCCAGCAGGTTCATTTCGACCCGGTTGTCCTGTTTGGTCACACCGACCCGCGAACAGAAATCTCTTATGGCCGCCGGTGTGACGCCACGACGCCGCAGCCCGGCAATGGTTGGCATACGGGGGTCGTCCCACCCTTCAACGATGTGCTCTTCAACCAGCCGACTCAGCAGGCGTTTGCTCATCACCGTATATTCCAGACCCAGTCGGGAAAACTCGATCTGCGGCGGGTGGAAGTTGGTGTTGATGTTATCGAGCACCCAGTCGTAAAGCGGTCGATGATCGGCAAACTCCAGCGTACAAAGTGAGTGCGTAATGCCCTCCAGTGCATCGCAAATGCAGTGGGTAAAGTCGTACATCGGGTAAATGCACCAGGCGTCACCGGTGCGCTGATGGGCCACATGGCGAATACGATAGATCACCGGATCGCGCATATTGATGTTGGCGGACCTCATATCGATTCTGGCACGCAGAACATGCTCGCCATCCGCGAATTCACCTGCGCGCATACGCGCGAACAGGTCCAGGTTTTCCTCTACAGAACGTCCGCGATAAGGGCTGTCGGTGCCCGGCTCGGTAAGGGATCCTCTACCCTCGCGGATCTCTTCCAGGGACTGGCTGTCGACGTATGCCCTGCCCGCCCTGATCAGGTCGGCGGCATAATCGTAGAGCTGATCGAAGTAATCCGAAGCATGGGTAAGTTCCGCCCATTCAAAGCCGAGCCACGCGACATCGTCGGCGATAGCCTGCACGAATGCTTCGTCTTCTTTGACCGGATTGGTGTCGTCGAAGCGCAAATAGGTCTGCCCTCCGTATTCCTCTGCAACGCCGAAGTTCAGGCAGATGCTTTTGGCATGGCCGATATGCAGGTAGCCGTTCGGCTCCGGTGGGAACCGCGTCACAACCCCTGCGGGCAGGCGTTCTTCCGCCCGGTCACGCTCTATGCGCTGGCGGATGAAATCCTTAGCTGCAGAATCGGTCTGTGAATCCTTCGTTGTGTCCATCAGGTAACGTAACTTCGCTATAAATCAACAGGATGCGCATCTTGCACTACACTTTATCAATGGAAAACCCTGAAACGCACATGCAAGGCAATCAAACGAGCGATCAGCCCCATGACGGGCAGAGCCTGCGCGCATGGATGGACCGCGCCCAGCGCGCCCATGAACTGGTCGATGCCGTAGATTTCAAGAAAGTCGCGGCCCACGACCACCAGGAAGTCAAAAAACTCACGCCTGTGGCCGAGGCGCTCACCGGCCTGGCAAAAGGTAAGCTCGTCGAGCATGTCGATGGTGTTGATGAGATTGTCCCGCTAATCGGTTCTCACCATCAGCGAAAAACAGACCTGTTTACCACTCTGGCCGCAGCAGGTAACGCGGAGCGTCTGGGCCGGGTACTGCACAACGCCGGGGACAGCGAGCAGTTGCTGCCTCTTGAGCTGATACCACACGGTGAGGGGCTACCCGAATTCTACCTTTGCGTGGCCCCCGAAAACGCCGCGGGCGTCGGTAATTTCGGTGTGTTCATCTCGGCCACAGACATCTTCGCCGCGGCCATTAACCACCCCGCAAACAAGCATCGCTGGCGCATCGTACGCAGCCGTCCTTACGAAAACGACGCAGAAATGCGCGAAAGCGTGGAGCAACTCTGCAGGACCGCGTTCGACTGATACACTGTTACGGTTTCTTCACGAGCCGTAATCCCGAATGTCGCCTACCAACACCCACCTGCCCCGACGCTTCGCAGTGGTCGTCATCGGCGCTACGCTGGCATTGGCGGTGTCCAGCCTCACGCACCTGCGCCAGACGCCATCTGTAAAGATCGCCCAGGGTATGCTCGGCGAAGCCTGGTACCGCATAAGATTGGCCGGGCAGCATGTAGGCTACATGTACAACAGTACCTACCTGGACCATCTTGGCAGATGGCACTTCCAGACCAACACGCATTTTCTGCTGCAGCCCCAGGCGCCGAACACCATCGCCAAACACCTCGTATTCGATGGCATCGCACCCCATGCCATGGTGAGCGCCGATTTCACCAACCGGGATCATGCGACCTATGAGCGTACACGGGTAGAACGAACGCCATCGGGATTGACCGCAACGCTCTCACGCAGCAGCACGACCGGCGACGCGATCCCGTTGGTTTGGGACTACGATCTGCTCGACTTCCTCGGTTTCGAGCGCTGGCTCGCCACCCAGCGGCCCGTTGCCGATGAACAGTTCACAGTACGCAGCGCGGACTTCGAGCGCCTGCGGATCAAACCCCAGAGCTATCGAGTGGTTGAACAGCGGCCGGAGGGTTATCTGGTGGAGGTCAACGCACCCCTGGCCGCCACACGCACCCAACTGAACCACGCTTTCCGTCCGCTGTGGCTGAACATGGCCGGCGTCTTCGAAGTTATCGCATCGAGCCAGAGCGAAGCCATAGCCCTGCAGGAGCTGCGCTACAAAACCGACTATCTGGTCCCGGCCGATCAACGCCTGACCAACCATACGTCACTGAAATCACTCCACTTACGCATCGTTGGCGCACCCCAGATCAATCTACCGCGGAATCTGCAGCTCTCTGCAAACCCCATTACCAGCGGTACAGAGATAGATCAGTATCGCGGCGAAGCGCTGCGCTACCCCGTATCAGACCACGCGATTCAGAAACTGGCTCAGCGGGCCCTCAGTCAGAGCAGCAATGGCCGCCCGAACGGGAACCCGGGCGATGCAGGTCCACTACTGGAACAACTGGTACAGCTCACCCATCAGCAATTGCGCTACAGCGAAGATGACCCCGCCGGTTCGGTGTTGCAGGCTCTGGAAAGAGGCCGTGGCGAATGCACTGATTATGCCGACCTGCTGACCACCGTGGCGCGGGCTGCGGGCCTGCCCGCCAGAACCATCTATGGACTGGCCTACAAGGATGGCTCGAACCCCGCCTTCATGTTTCATGCGTGGAATGAGGTCTTTGCCGACGGCGAATGGCACGCGGTGGATCCCACCTGGGCTCAGGTGCGGGTAGACGCCACCCACATTCCTCTGACCGATACTCAGGCCGCACGCCTCATGCTGGCCAACAATACCGTCGGCCTGAAGATCAGAATTCTCGACGCACAATACTTTTAACGGTCTCTAGGCTTTGAGGCGCACCAGTCCTTCCTGGGTCACCGATGCCACAAGATCGCCCGCTTCATCGAAGAAATCCGCATGGACCATGCCCCTGGCTCCCCGGGCTGTGGACGTGCGTTTGTGGATCAACAGCCATTGGTCGATCGGTACATCACGATGTATCCACAGCGCATGGTCAAGACTCGCCGTCTGAAAGCGGGCCCGCGGGTGCTCTACCTGATGAGGCAACACGGCGGTGGAAACCAGGCCCATATCTGACACGTAAGCCAGCAAACACCGCGCCATGACATCATCGTCATTTGCTACCTGCTCACGAAAACGCACCCACACGGGGTTCCAATGGCGATTGTCCGCCCAGGCTTCGGTTCCGGGCGCAAAAACCGAACGAGACTCGAAGGGTCGCTCTACCCTGGCCATGGGGCTCAGGCGTTCGTCATCGCCCATGGCGCGGGCGATCACCACATCATCATCCAGTTCATCCGGCGGGGGTACGTTGGGCATCGGGTGCGCATGTTCGAAGCCGGGTTCATCGACCTGAAAAGACACGTCCATGTTGAAAATGGCTTCGCCGTTCTGAATCGCAACGACGCGCCGGGTGGTAAATGACCGCCCGTCACGGATGCGCTCAATTTCATACAGCACCGGTCGGTCTTGCGCGCCCGCGCGAAGGAAATAGGCATGCAGCGAGTGCATGCGCAAGCCACCCACGGTGGCATAAGCCGCCCGCGCGGCCTGAGCCAGCACCTGACCGCCGAACAAGCGTCGTGGATGGTCCAGCTCGTTCTGACCAATAAACAGGTTCTCTTCTACTTTCTCCAGATCGAGAATCTGCAGCAGATGGCGGGCTCGCTCTGTAGTTTTGTCAGTACGCAAATCTTATCACCCATTGAATTAATCGGACGGCACGCCAGCAGAAACTAAAGATTCTGACGGTAATCCTGCTCGACCGCTGCATCGATCTGCGCTGCAGCATCGGGGTCGCCGCCGCGTCGCGCGGCCAACATCTCGCCAAAGGATACGCGGTGAGGCTCGGGCCAGTCATGCGGCTGCCACAACCCGGAACGAATGAAAGCTTTCGCGCAATGGAAGAACACCTCACGCACCTGCACACGCAACGCCAGAGTCGCTGGCTTACCCCGTGCCGCCAGCCGCTCCAGCAACCGCGGCTCGCAGGTGAGCTGCGCCTCACCATTAATGCGCAGCGTCTCCGGCGTTCCGGGGATCATGAAGATCAGTCCCACCTGAGGGTTTTCCAGGATATTCAGGTGGCCGTAGGCGAGCCGATTGCCTGGCCGGTCCGGCAGCAGCAGCGTACGATCATCCACCACTTCTACAAAACCCGCCCCATCGCCCTTGGGCGAAGCATCGATATGCCCCTGTGCATTGCTGGTAGCAAGTATCAGGAATGGCGACTGCGCCACAAAGGCAAGCGCGAACCCGTCGAGATGATCGATGTTTTTCTGTTCCAGACCTGGCGGCGCATCGCCGATGACGGCGCGCAACTGGGTTTCGTTTTTAATCAGGTAAGGGTCGCTCATGCCCACTCTCCGTACAGTTGAATCTACATGCCCAGGTACTGATACTACGTGCATTGCCCAGCCGTTGGGAGGGCATCGCAGATCAAGGGAGCACAGCATGAGTGAATGGCCGCAGAAGTTCCTGCACGCCTTCAAGGAACGACATCACTACGACAGCGTTACCGCCGCGCATGACGAGCTCAACCTCGATGACGCCTATGATATCCAGCACCGCTACGTATCCCTGCGCGGCGAACCGATCAGCGGTTACAAAGCCGCGATGACCGCAACCCAGGCCCAGCAGGCCATGGGCATAGACAAGCCGATCATCGGCGCGCTGTTCGCCGCCGGCGCTCACCCGCAAAGCGAGCCGGTGGCTCTGACCAGGCCGATTCTACTGGAGACAGAGCTGGCCTTTCGCGTGAATCAATCTGTCACCGCACCGGTCACAGCAGATTATGCATTCGATTGCGTAGATGCCTGCCTGCCCATGATCGAACTGGCTTCCCCTAATCTGGCCACCCAGCCAAATGCCCTGGATCTGGTCGCAACCAATTCGGCGTCTCACGGCTACATCGCGGGCAGCGAGGCCGACATGGGCACAGTCGATTTCGACTCGCTGCCCGTTCGGTTGCTGGCTGACAACGCAGAGCAATGGTGTGGCACTGGTGCGGATGTACTTGGCGGTCAGCGCGAAGCGCTGGCTTTTCTGATCAATGAAGTACTGGCACGCGGCTACCCGGTAGAAGCCGGGCATCTGATGATGACCGGCTCGATTGGCGGGATACTGCCCGGGCGGGCCGGGCAGTTCATTGGCGATTTCGGGGCGCTGGGAGAAATCCCCTTCGCACTGAAGGACACAGAATAGAATCTCTCAGGCTTAAGACCCGTCTTTGCCTGTTACGGATTCTGCCAGGTCTCCAGCAGCGCATCATAGGATACGGTCTGGCCAGGCGGCTTCTCATTGTCCAGCTTCGGCTTCGGCGCGCCGGGCTGATTCAACCAGTACTCCGGCTCGCGGGGCTCATTCAACTGGGGGCCACATTCACCCAGCACGCCGTGACGGGCAAGACGTTCCAGTACGCGGTCCTGCTGTTCGGCGAGACTGTCCATGGCCTGCTGTGCAGTCATCTCACCACTGACGGCGTTGGCGACATTCGCCCACCACAATTGCGCCAGCTTCGGATAGTCCGGCACATTGGTACCGGTCGGTGTCCATTGGACGCGGGCCGGACTGCGGTAAAACTCCACCAGTCCGCCCAGACGCGGCGCCAGTTCAGTCATGGCGGCAGAGCGCAGATCCGAATCGCGTATGGGGGTCAGACCGACCATGGTCTTCTTCAGCGACACGGTTTTCGAGGTAACAAACTGGGCATACAGCCAGGCAGCCTGACGCCTGGGTAGCGGCGTGCTCTTCAGGAAAGTCCACGAACCCGTGTCCTGATACCCCAGTTTCATCCCGTCACTCCAATAGGGGCCATGGGGTGAGGGCGCCATGCGCCACTTGGGACTGCCATCGTCATTGACCACCGCCAGCCCTTGCTGGATCATGTCCGCGGTGAACGTGGTGTACCAGAAGATCTGTTGTGCGATGTGGCCCTGGGCAGGCACCGGTCCCGCCTCGGAAAAGGTCATGCCTGCCGCTTCCGGCGGCGCAAAACGCCGCAGCCAGTCCATATACTTGCGCAGCGCATAAACCGCCGCCGGACCATTGGCCGCACCGCCGCGACTGACAGAAGACCCCACAGGGCGGCAGTCCTCGACGCGTATACCCCACTCATCTACCGGCAGGCCATTAGGGATGCCTGCATCTCCGGCGCCAGCCATGGATAACCACGCATCGGTAAAACGCCAACCCAGGGACGGATCTTTCTTGCCGTAATCCATGTGCCCGTAGACCCGCTCGCCATCGATTTCCTGGACGTGTTCGGAGAAGAATTCGGCGATGTCCTCGTATGCGGACCAGTTCACCGGTACACCCAGCTCATAGCCATAGATTTTATTGAATTGCGCCTGCAGATCGGCGCGGCTGAACCAGTCGTAGCGGAACCAGTACAGGTTGGCGAACTGCTGGTCGGGCAACTGATAGATCTTGCCGTCGGGCCCGGTGGTGAAGCTGATACCGATGAAATCATCCAGATCCAGGGTTGGCGAGGTAAACGCGGCACCCTCGCCGGCAATGAAATCACTCAGCGGCACCACATAACCATAACGGGCATGGGTCCCGATCAGGTCCGAATCGTTGACGTAGGCATCATAGACGTTCTCGCCGGATTGCATCTGAGTCTGCAGTTTCTCGATGACATCGCCCTCCTGGATCAGATCGTGAGTGACGCGAATCCCGGTGATGTCGTAGAACGCCTGGGCGAGGGTTTCACTCTCGTATTCATGGGTGGTGAGGGTTTCAGACACCACATTAATCGACACGCCGCGCAGGGATTCGGCGGCTTCAGTGAACCAAGCCAGTTCCGCCTGCTGCTCAGCCTGACTGAGTGTAGAGGGTTGAAATTCTTCAGCGATCCAGCGCCCGGCGTTACCAGCAAAGTCCTGCTCTGCTTGCCGGACCTCCTGTGACGGCGCCGAAGACGGATCACCGCAGGCCACCAGACTCAACACGATCAATGTACTCAGCGTAACGCGCATCCCCACTCCCGAAGTTGATTGTTGGCGGCAAGTATACCTTCAGCGGCGCGTTTGGCAGTAGAACTCAGAATGACGCATTGATGTCGCTCATCCCCAGCGCAGCAGAACGAGCGCCCACACCAGCGACACCACACTCGCCGCGGGCAGCAAGGCGCCGATCAGACCGAGCCATGCCAGATGAATGAAGGCCGCGCTCAAAAGCGAGATAAAGAAACGATCGCCCCGGGTCGTTGCCATGGGCAGAAAGCCTTTCTCCAGCCGGGTGGGCCGGCGCAGTTCCAGCACAGTCATGCACAGCAGCGCCAGACCGATGCAGATGAAGAACACCGCGGTAGGCGTGGTCCACGCCATCCAGTTCATGACACACGCCCCAGGGCGAACCCCTGCACCAGATCCTTGCGCACAAACCACACCACGGCGATGCCCGGCAGTACCGTCAGCACGCCAGCCGCGGCCAAGACACCCCAATCCAGTCCTGAAGCGCTGACCGTGCGGGTCATGACTACCACAATGGGTTTAGCCGTGCTGCCTGACAAAGTGCGCGCCAGCAACAGCTCGACCCAGCTGAACATAAAACAGAAGAACAGGGTCACGCCCAGGGCACCGCGATTGATCGGCAGAAAGATGCGGGTGAAGAAATAGGCAAACCCATGGCCGTCGAGACGCGCCATCTCATCCAGTTCCGTAGGCACCGACGAGAAAAAGCCCTCCAGAATCCAGACCGCCAGCGGTACCGTAAACAGACAGTGCGCGAACGCCACGGCCAGCGGCGTGTCGAACAGTCCTATCGCGGAATAGAGCTGAAAAAACGGCAACAGAAACACCGCCGGAGGCGCCATGCGGTTGGTCAGCAACCAGAAAAACAGCTGCCGGTCGCCAAGAAAACGATAGCGCGAGAACACGTATGCTGCGGGAATGGCCACCGCCAGGGAAAGCAGGGTATTGATCAGTACATAGCTCAGCGAGTTACCGAACGCCTGATACCACACAGGATTAGAGAAGATCTCGGCAAAATTCGCCAGGGTCGGCGAGGCCGGCACTATGCTGAAGTCTCCAACGATCTCCGCGTTGCTACGCAATGCCATCGATAACAGCCAATACAGCGGCAGCAGCAGATATACGCCATAGCCGACCAACACCCAGCGGCTGATCCGGTTCATGATCCTGATCCTCTATCCATGCGCTGCACTTCATCGTCATCCCGCCGCACCACGCTCGTGTAGAACAACCAGCAGAACAACAGAATGAACAGAAAGTAGATTACCGAAAACGCGGCTGCGGGCCCCAGATCAAACTGACCCACCGCCATGGTGGCCAGATGCTGGCTCAAGAACGTCGTGGCGTTACCCGGGCCTCCGCCAGTCAGCACAAAAGGTTCGGTATAGATCATGAAACTGTCCATCAGGCGCAGCAGCACCGCGATGATCAATACACCGCGCAGGCGCGGCAGTTCCACGTAGCGCAGTACCTGCCAGCGACTGGCACCATCCAGCTCCGCCGCCTGATAGAACGCGTCCGGTATCGCATTAAGGCCCGCAAATGCGAGCAGCGCCACCAGCGAAGTCCAGTGCCACACGTCCATGGCCAGCAGCGTCAGCCAGGCATGCAGCGGTTCGGCGGTGAAGTTGTAATCGATGCCCAGGGCGTTGATGCTCACGCCCAGCAGACCGATATCGGAGCGGGCGAACATCTGCCAGATGGTGCCTACCACGTTCCACGGCACCAGCAGCGGTATGGCCAGTACGATCAGCAGCAACGGCGTCAGCCGGGACCCTTTGGGTATACCCCGGGCTACAAATATGCCCAGCGGCACCTCGACCACCAGAACACTGGCACTGAACAGCACCTGGCGCAGGAACGCATCAATAAACCGTGGATCACCCAGGGTCTGTTCATACCACTGCAGACCCACATAGAAACGGGTATTGAGGTCGAGAATATCCTGTACCGAATAGTTGACCACGGTCATCAAAGGCACCACGGCGCTGAACGCGACGATCAGCACTACCGGCAGCACGCCCAGCCAGGCGGCGTTGTTATGGGGCTTAGGACCGCTCATTGCGCGCCCACCTGCTCGACCAGGCGGCGGTCACGAAACACAAGATAGCGCGGCATATGCAGGCGCGCCTGGGCACCCACCGAGAATTGCGTGGCGCCACGTACGCTCACCTCACCATAGTTCGTTACAGCCTGAGTGATGCCTACCGGCACGCCCTCCCGGGTGCCCAGTGTGCGCACCCGCGTGACCACCGCCTGCAACTCCCCCGTCTCCCCCAGCCGTGCCCACTCCGGACGGAAACCAATCTTATCGCCAGAAGGTTTGCCTACCGCGGCCGCCGACAGGAAATTCATGCCGGGACTACCCACAAAATGCCCGACGTACTCGTACCTGGGCGCAGCGTAGATTTCCTCCGGGGTCGCGGTCTGCAGAATGCGGCCATCTGCCAATACCGACACACGATCGGCAAAAGTCAGTGCTTCAGTCTGGTCGTGGGTGACATATACCATGGTCACGCCGGTGTCCGCCTGAACGCGCCGCAGGGTCTGGCGCAGACGCCATTTGGTTTTAGGTTCTACCGCGGTCAATGGTTCATCGAGCAGCACTACCGATACATCCCGGCGCATCAGGGCCTTGCCCACAGCAACGAGTTGCTTTTCGAACAGCGACAGACCCCCGACCCTGCGCCCCAACAAATGCCCGAGCTCCATTTCATCGGCGATGAAGCCCAGGCGCTGTTTGATCTCCTCCTCCGCCACTCCACGATTACGCATAGGAAACGCCAGGTTGCTTCTCACATCCAGCGCCTCATAAAGCACCGGAAACTGAAACACCTGGGCAACACCGCGTTCACGGCCACGTTGTGCGGAAACGTCGAGCCCATCGAAACACAGCGCACCGCCGGTGGGCGAGCTCAGACCCGAAAGCAGGTTCAGCAGCGTCGTCTTACCAGAGCCGGAGGCGCCCAACAGCGCATGGGCCTCGCCATCGGCGATCTCGAGGTCAAGACCTTCCAGGGTATTTTGAGGTGCGCCGTCATATCTGAACGACAGCTGATCCAGGGTTATGCGCGCCATGTCAGAAAGCCGCCACGTCTGCCTGGCGCACGCTGAGCGCCAGAGCTTCACCGCTCACGGCGTGTACGATACCCGGGCAACGAACTACCCACTCACGCTGCTCCACAAGCCCGTGCACGATGGATTCGTCGCCATTGGTCTCCAGCGCGGTGACATTCATGATGAAGTCGAGCCGGCCTACCTCAGCTGATGATGTTAGCTCACCGACTACGTCTACATGTTCCGGGCGCACCGCGCACTGCCGGCCGCCGCGCTCGAAACGATTGACTCCGGGATCGCTGAGCAGCTCCATGGCAAGCAGAGAATCTGGGGATCGATATACCTCCAGCGGTGTGCCGACCTGGTGCAGTGTGGCGTCCACCAGCAGAAGCAGCTCATTGCCCATGGTAAACGCATCGCGGGGGTCGCTGCTGGTGTAGATCACTACCGTGTCGCGGTCTTTGAGCAGCTGCCCCAGCTCCTGTTCCAGGGCTTCGCGCAATTTGAAATCAAGGTTGACGAGCGGCTCGTCGAGCAGCAGCACCCGTGCACGTTTAGCCAACGCCCGGGCAATGGCCAGCCGTTGCTGTTGACCGCCGGACAGTTCATCCGGGCGGCGCGCCAGCAGCGCATCTATGCCGGTCCTGGCTGCCAGTTCCCGCACCTGTGCATCGATATCGGCGGGCGCAACACCCTGTGCGCGCAGGGGCGACGCGATGTTCTGTGCAACTGTGAGGTTGGGATAATTGATGAACGCCTGATACACCATGGCCACCGGACGGCGTCGCACCGGGACCTCCTGCAGCGACCCACCGTCGATAATTACCTGGCCCTCGGCCTCGGTCGGCAGACCCGCGATCAATCTGCACAGATTCGTCTTGCCGGACTGGTTGGGCCCGAGTATCACGCAGATCTCGCCCGTGGAGAAGCAGTGGCTGAATCGGGGTGCGCCGGGGCGCAGCGCAACGTCGCGAATCTCTAACATCGATGGTGTTTGCAGTCTGGCTCAATAGTCGGCATAAAATGCTACACGAAGCTGCAGAAAAAGCATCGCAACGTTAACCTTCAAAGTAGACAAAAAAAACATGACGCAACCAATCGCGGATTCCATCGATAACATTTCCCCGGCTGCAGGCCCTTCGGGCCAACTGGCCCACCCTGATGCCATCGGACACCTTGAACGGCTGCAGCAGCAGATGTATCGGGTCGGTGATCGTACCTGGTGCTTAGTCGGTAACGGTTTGTCAAACCAGACATTCGTGCAGGGCCCGGAAGGCATCATCGCCATCGACACCGGTGAGTCAGTCGAGGAAATGCGCGGTGCGCTGGCGGAGCTGCGCAAACACACCGACGCGCCCATCGTGGCCTGCATTTACACTCACTTTCATTATGTCGCCGGCACCACGGCGCTGCTGGATGAAACCGACGGTACCAGTCTGCAGATCTACGGCCACACCGGCATCGCCGCTAATCTGGAACGTTTCGGCGGGGAAGTAGCGCCCCGTTCGGCGCGGGGCATGGTGCACCAGTTCGGCATAGTACTGCCGGAGGACGGCGACGACGGTCTGCTACACTGCGGGCTGGGCCTGTTCTACCGGAATCCCGCTCACGCGCCGTTTACGCCGGGACATTTACCCGCTCAACATCTGTTCGACGAGCCCGCAACCTTGCGCATCGCCGGGCTGAGCGTCAGGGTCACCCCGGCACCTTCGGACTCCACCGATTCCGTGACGTTGTGGTTTCCTGAGCTCAAGCTGTGCGTCAACAATCTGGTGTGGCCCAGTCTGTTCAACATATACGCCATACGCGGTGAGGAATACCGCGACCCGAGAATCCTGCTTAACGGGATCGATGAAATTTATGAGTATCAGCCCGAGCACCTGGTGTGTACCCACGGACCGCCATTGTCCGGCGCCGAAGTCGGGCCGGCGATTCTGGATTTCCGCGACGCCATTCAATTCATCTGGGATCAGACCGTGCGTGGCGCCAACAAAGGACTCACGCTCAGTGAGCTGACCCAGGCGGTGCAGCTTCCAGAACGTTTCAAGCGAACATATTTCACCCGGCAGTTCTATGGACTGGTGGAACACCACGTGCGCCAGATCCACAGCGGCTTATTCGGCTGGCTGGATGAGGACGAGAGCCACCTGTTCCCACTGCCGGACCAGCAGCGCTATGAACGTATGATCGATGGATTCGGCGGGCGCACCAAAGTTCGAGCCCAGGCTCAGCAGGCGCTGGAGGAAAAGGACTGGCGCTGGGCGCTGGAACTGACCACCTGGCTGGTTCGCACCCCTGATGCACAAGACCCGGATCGCCAGATCCTGGCGAGCGCAATGCGTGGCATAGCCCACCACACACCATCGACCAACGTGCGCAACTGGTGTCTGACCCGGGCACTGGAGCTGGAAGGCCAACTGGATCTCGGGCGCTTCCGTACCCACCGGTTCTCGGCCGGCGAGGTGCTTGCCGCCCATCCCACACGGTTCATTCCAGTACTGCGGGTACTGCTCGACCCGGCCGCAGCAGAAGGTTTAGAAGAAGAACTGGCCTGGCATTTTCCCGGGGGCGACCGCGCCGGCTTGAAAATCCGCGGCTGTATCGCCGTTGCCACCGACGGTGCGGACGCCTCGTTGAGCATGGGCCTCAGTCACGAAACCTGGGCACAGATCCTCGGCGCCAAGCTGAAACTGAGCGATGCCATAGATCAGGGCCTGGTTTCCATTCACGGCGCACCGGACCGGATAAAGCGCTATTTTGCCGCTTTTGACCATCCAACGCTGAGTTAGCCCACTGCCACAGGCGAAGGTCGCGCTTCCACTTAAATCATTTCCAAGTTGGAATTTATTTCTTTTCAATTATTCCATTTTCATCATCATTAGCTGCTGGTATCTTGCGCGCCCTCTCGACTCTAAACTCGATCACACTAAAGAGGATTGCTGAAATGTCTGCTTATCTCGACGAAATCGCCCGCGTTGGCGCCCAGATTCAGGGCAAAGACGAGTGGCACGCCATCAACCCTGAGTACGCTGTACGCATGCAGCTGCAGAACCGCTTCAGGACTGGTCTGGAAATCGCTCAGTACACCGCGGACATCATGCGCCGGGACATGGCCAACTACGATGCCGATTCATCAAAGTACACGCAATCTCTGGGCTCCTGGCATGGTTTCATCGCCCAGCAGGTGATGATGAGCATCAAGAAGCATCAGCAGACCACCGATCGCCGCTACATCTATCTGTCCGGCTGGATGGTTGCGGCGCTGCGCTCGAAGTTCGGACCGCTGCCCGATCAGTCTATGCATGAAAAGACCACGGTGCCGAATCTGATCGAAGAGATCTACACGTTCCTGCGCCAGGCTGACGCACGAGAGCTGCGCCACATTTTCGCCGAGCTGGACGAAGCCCGTGCAAACGGTGGCGATGTCGACGGTATCATCGAGCGCATCGACAACTACGAAACCCACGTGGTGCCGATCATCGCTGATATCGATGCCGGGTTCGGTAACGAAGAAGCCACCTACCTGCTCGCCAAGCGCATGATCGAAGCTGGCGCCTGCGCCATTCAGATCGAAAACCAGGTGTCAGACGCCAAGCAGTGCGGTCACCAGGCCGGCAAGGTCACCGTGCCTCACGAAGACTTCGTCTCCAAGATCAACGCGGTTCGCTATGCGTTCCTGGAGCTCGGTATCGACAACGGCATCATCGTCGCGCGCACCGACTCTTTAGGTGCCGGCCTGACTCAGAAAGTACCGGTATCTCTCACTCCGGGCGATCTCGGCGACCAGTACAATAGCTTCCTCGATGCCGAAGAGGTCAGCGACGTCAGCCAGATCAAAGATGGCGATCTGACCTTCCACCGCGACGGCAAGCTGATGAAGCCGAAGCGTCTGGACAACGGCCTGTACGCCTTCCGCGAAGACACCGGCATCGACCGAGTGGTGCTGGACTGCATCACCAGCCTGGAACACGGCGCCGACCTGTTGTGGATCGAAACCGAGAAGCCCAACGTAGCGCAGATCGCCGAAATGGTGAACCGCGTGCGCGAAGCACGTCCGGAAGCGAAGCTGGTCTACAACAACTCACCGTCTTTCAACTGGACCCTGAAGTTTCGTCAGCAGGTGTTCGAAGAGTGGCAGGCCGCAGGCAAAGACGTTTCCGGCTTCCCGGATCCGGCTGTAGATGAGAAAGGTCTGATGGATATGCAGTTCGACGATTCCGAACTGGCGGCCGCAGCAGACAAACTGATTCAGACCTTCCAGGCCGATGCGGCGCGCGAAGCGGGTATCTTTCACCATCTGATCACGCTGCCCACCTACCACACCGCAGCCCTGTCTACGGATGTGCTGTCGGAAGGCTACTTCGGCGATCTGGGTATGCTGGCCTATGTTCGTGACGTACAGCGCCAGGAGATCCGCAAAGACCTGGCTTCTGTGAAGCACCAGGACCTGGCCGGTTCAAACATCGGCGACGACCACAAAGAGTACTTCCTGGGTGAGAAGGCGCTACTGGCCGGCGGTGCTGCAAACACCATGAACCAGTTCTGATCTCAAGCCGGTTCAACGGACCTGATGGGCGGCCATGTGCCGCCCTTTTTGTGCCCGGCACACTATTCCCGGATACAAATGGAAACCTGCCACCGTTACCTGGTAAATTGAGACGGTCAATGCTGTGAATATTTCTCAAATCAGGGGGAGGAGAAAGGCCAGTGTCTGATGTGGACGCAAAAGCACAGATAAACAGCGTGGTCGATGCCTTCGCGACAGAGGTGGCAGAGCTCTACAGCGTACTGGCCACCATGGATACGGGCTTCTGGACCGCCCGCTCGACCTTTAAAGAATGGACCGTGTGGGATGTGGTCGCGCATCTGCATCTATCCGATCACATGGCATTGACCTCCATCCGCAGCACACAGGCATTCAGACAACTGATGGCCGATCTGGGCGCCGCACCTTCCATGCGCGAGTTTGCCTCAGACTGGCTCATGCAAGACGGCCATTCCATCAACGGTCCCACCCTGCTGCAAAGATGGAAGAACCTGGCGGATGAGCTGTGTGTTGCCCTGCGTGCAGCGGATCCGGACGAGCGTTTCGTATGGGCCGGACCGGGCATGAAAGCGCGCATGTTCGGTACCGCCCGGCAGATGGAAACCTGGGCCCACGCGTGGGAAATCTTCGACCTCATGAAACTGCCCCGCACCCATACCGACCGACTGAAAAACGTCTCCGAAATCGGTGTACGGACTTTTGCATGGACTTTCAGCAATCGTAAACTGCCCGTGCCCGAGCCGGCGCCGCTGGTCAGATTAACCGCACCATCCGGTGAAGTATGGGAGTGGAATTCCGCAACACAAGGGCACAAAGTCGAGGGTTCGGCAGTGGAATTCTGCCAGGTGGTCACCCAGGTCAGAAACATCGCAGACACTACCCTGCAGGTAGCAGGCGACAACGCCATTGCCTGGATGGCCATCGCCCAGTGTTTTGCCGGTCCACCCGAAGAACCACCCGCTCCCGGCACTCGTGTACCGGCATAAACCTGGCACCCCCTTAACCGGATCTTGAGGAACAGATCATGTCTCATAAATTACTGATTATATTGTCTACAGCACTGCTGCTGGCGGCCTGCAACGGCCCCAGCTCTGACACGCCCGGGCAGGACAGCCAGGCGAGCGCCGCTGCCCCGGGCGACCCGCCGACGGCCCCCCTGCTGGAAGGGATCGGGCCACTGCATTTTCCAATCAGCACGACTAATTCTCTGGCTCAGAAATACTTCGATCAGGCGCTTACTCTTGCTTACGGGTTCAACCACGCAGAGGCGGTGCGCTCGTTCAAGGAAGCTGCGCGCCTCGATCCCACCTGCGGGATCTGCTGGGCCGGCGCGGCGCTGGCCTTAGGGCCGAACATCAATGCACCTATGCCACCAACCGCGGTCGCGCCCGCCTGGGAAGCGATTCTACAGGCACAAGCACTCAAGGAATTCGAAAACGAAGTCGAACGCGCCTATATCGACACCATCGCAACGCGCTACAGCGAGGAAGGCACCGACCGTGCTGCCCTGGATGTGGTATATGCCGGCGCCATGGCGGGTCTGGTGGAGCAATATCCAGACGACCTGAACGCACGTACCCTGCACGCTGAATCCCTCATGGACCTGATGCCCTGGGAATACTGGCAGGATGACGGCGCCCCCAGCAGCGATCAGACCCTCACCCTGGTCGAGCAGCTGGAGCACGTGCTGGCCATCGATGAAAATCATCCCGGCGCCATTCACCTGTACATACACGCCATGGAGCGCTTCGAGCCCCACAAAGCCGAAGCCGGAGCGGACCGGCTGCTGAATCTGGTGCCAGTAGCCGGCCATCTGGTGCACATGCCGTCCCATATTTATCTGCGCGTGGGCCGCTATGCCGACGCCGTGGATGCCAATGCTCTGGCGGCAATGGCCGATGAGGATTACATCGCGCAATGCAACGCCCAGGGGCTGTACCCGGCGGCGTACTATCCGCACAACATTCACTTCCTGTGGTACTCGGCAATGATGGAGGGGCGCAAAGCCCTGGCAGTGGACAGCGCCCTGAAACTGGCAGCGAAGGTTCCCGTGGACATGGCCGCTCAGATGGGTGCACTGCAGAGCTACATCGCGGTGCCGGTGTATACCTACGTGCGCTTCGGCATGTGGCAGGAAGTGCTGGATCTGCCAATCCCCGCGGACAATCTGCCGTTCGCCCTGGCCATGTCACACTATGGCCGCGGCCTTGCCCAGGCAGCCCTGGGCAACGTGCAAGGGGCTTCCGCAGAACTTGCCGTCCTGCAGGACCTGGCAGGTCAGGATCGCTTACGTCTGCTCAATATGCGCCGCCCCGGTGCGGTCAGCGATCTGACCGGTATTGCCCAAGCGCTGGTCAGCGCCCGTATCGCCCGCTACAACGGCGACGAATCCGCTGAGCTTGCGGCACTGCAGCAGGCTGTGGTCCATCAGGACGCGCTGCCCTATACCGAACCGCCACTATGGCACTATCCGGTACGTCAGACCCTGGGTGAAGCCCAGCTCCGCGCTGGTGAATTCGGCGCCGCGAAGGAAACCTTCGCCGAAGATCTCATTCATTTCCCCGCCAACCCCTGGTCGTTGTTCGGCATGGAAACCGCGCAACGGGAGCTTGGGGAGAACGTCAACGAACTTACAGACCAACGTACACACGCCTGGCGAAACTCAGATATCGACCCCGCGATCAGCTGGTAAGGAAAAATAATGAAAGTCGTAGATGCCATTGCTCATGCCATGAAAGCCGAAGGGGTGGACGTATTGTTCGCCTACCCGGTCAATCCGCTGATTGAAGCAGCGGCCAAAGTGGACATCCGCACCGTCATCGTACGCCAGGAGCGTATCGGCCTGCACATGGCCGATGCCTACTCGCGCATGTCCAGCGGTGACAAGATCGGTGTGTTTTGTATGCAGCATGGCCCCGGCGCGGAGAACGCGTTCGGGGGCGTGGCTCAGGCTTACTCGGAATCGGTGCCGATACTGGTGATTCCCGCCGGGTATCCACGCCGCCTCGCCCACTACTATCCGAACTTCAATTCAACACTGAACATGCAGCATATCGCCAAGTGGATAGAGCCGGTAACCATGGGCCGCGCCATTCCCGAAGTCATGCGGCGCGCGTTCTTTCAGCTGCGCAATGGTCGAGGTGGACCGGTAGTCGTCGAAGTGCCGTTGGACGTTTTCGGCGAAGATGTGCCGGATAGCTGGGAATACATTCCTGCCTTCAGCGCGAAAACAGCCCCCGCGCCAGACGACGTCGCCGCTGCCGCGCAGGTACTCGCTCAGGCGCAGAACCCGATAATCTATGCGGGCCAGGGCGTGCATTACGCAAAGGCCTGGGATGAGCTGAAGAGCCTGGCGGAGACCTGGAACATTCCAGTCACCACCAGCATCGAAGGCAAGAGTGCATTCCCGGAGGATCACCCATTGTCGCTGGGCTCCGGCGGGCGCGCCAATCCAAGACCCGTGAAGCGCTTCCTGGAACAGGCCGACGTCATCCTGGGCATCGGCTGCAGTTTTGCGCTGACCGGTTTCGGTGTGCAGATGCCGAAAGAAAAAACCATCATTCACGCCACGCTGGATGCCATGGATCTCAACAAAGACGTCCCCGCCCAGCACGGCCTGATTGGTGACGCCAAGCTGACTCTATCGGCACTCAACTCGGCCATGGAGAATCACGACAAAGGACCCGCCGCTGCGCGCGCGGAAATTGCCCAACAGATTGCTGCGCTGCGGGAGGAATGGCTGGGGGAGTGGATGCCCAAACTGACCAGCAACGACACGCCCATAAATCCCTATCGTGTATTGTGGGAGCTCAACAAGCTGGTGGACAAAGATGCCACCATCATCACCCACGATGCCGGCAGCCCACGCGATCAGACCACGCCTTTCTGGGAGGCGACCGCGCCGTTGTCGTACATCGGCTGGGGCAAGACCACACAACTCGGTTATGGACTGGGTCTGGCCATGGGCGCCAAGCTCGCCCACCCGGACAAGCTGTGCATCAATGTGTGGGGTGATGCTGCTATCGGCTTCACCGGCATGGACTTCGAAACCGCCGCGCGGGAGCGCATTCCGATTCTTTCGATTCTGTTCAACAACTTTTCCATGGCCATCGAGATTCCGATCATGCCGGTGTCGCAGGAAAAGTATGGCGCCATCGAGATCTCCGGCAATTATGCGGACATGGCGACGGCCTTCGGCGGCTACGGTGAACGGGTGACGGATCCCAGCGAAATCGTAGCAGCACTGGAAAGAGGGATTGCCGCCACTCGAGAGGGCAAACCAGTGTTGCTGGAGTTCATCACCGACCAGGAAATCACGATCTCCAACGAATAACCAAACAACGGAAACCCAATGCAGTCAAAAGCAGTAGTTCTCAACGCACGGCCGGTGGGCATGCCCACGCCGGACGACTTCGCCATCGAAACCATGGAAGTACCCGCTCCTGCCGAAGGAGAAATCCAGGTCAGCAACGTGTGCATGTCGGTAGATCCCTACATGCGCGGGCGTATGGTGGACCGCAAATCCTATGTGCCGCCGTTTCAGATCGGCGCAGTACTCACCGGCGGTTGTATAGGGCAGGTAACCGCATCGCAACACCCGGACTTCGCCGAAGGCGATTACGTCTCGTCCCACTACGGCTGGCGCGAGGCGTACACCGCACCAGTGGAAGGTATCGAAAAACTGGGCGAAGTCGTCGCCCCACCGTCAGCCTATCTGGGCGCCATCGGCATGCCAGGCATGACCGCGTACGCGGGCCTGCTGGAAGTTGGCCAGCTCAAAGACGGCGACACCGTTTTCGTGTCCGGCGCCGCAGGAGCCGTGGGCAGCATTGTCGGGCAGATCGCCAAACTGAAAGGTTGCCGGGTGATCGGCAGTGCCGGCGACCAGGACAAGGTCGGCATGCTGACCGGCGAACTCGCCTTCGACTATGCCTTCAACTACAAAGACGGCGACATCCTCGGCCATCTGCGCGAGGGCGCGCCCGAAGGTATCGACGTGTATTTCGACAACGTGGGCGGCGATCACCTGCAGGCTGCGATCATGCACATGCGCCCGTTCGGTCGCATCCCGCTGTGCGGAGCAATTTCAGTCTACAACGACACCGAACCGTCGCCGGGGCCCAACAACCTGACCATGGCGATTGGCCTGGGCCTGACCCTGCGCGGTTTCATCGTCAGTCACTTCCAACACCTGGCCGGTGACTTCCGCCGCGATATGGAAAACTGGGTCACGTCAGGGCAGATCAAGTACAAAGAGACTGTCCACCAGGGCATCGACAAAGCCCCGGACGCTTTCATCGGCCTGTTCACCGGTGCCAATATCGGCAAGATGGTCGTGAACTTCTAGGACGGAATTCAGCAGCAAGAACACCGCCCAGTACATTTAGTGTTGCCACATCTCCCGGGGAGGCTTAACATCGCCGCCCTGACCCCCTTTGAGTTAAGGGGTATCTTTTCAGTTATGGCACAGGAGAGGCAACCATGATGATTACCGATACACACAATCCAGCTGGTGTACCCGTTAATGGTCACGCTGCCCTGAGCTCTTCTCGCTGGGAGTTTTCGAAAAAACCGACCGCTTAGGTTCGATCTCCAGGGGCACGCCCCCACACTTCAACGATAGCCAAGGTTTGCGTGACACCGGTGCCGGTGGACGCGCACGCATCTGTACGTTTCCATCAGGTGCCCGACAGCACGGACTGATCCTCTTTGCACACGGATTCGAAAAAATGAGCAAAAGTACTACCTCCCGAGTGGAGGAGGCAGAAGGAACATCTCAATATCGCAGTTTATGGCGCATTACCGAAGGCCAGCGGCTGCGCTATGCCGGCGCCATACTGGCCATGGCACTGACCAATATGTGCATGTTCGGCGCACCAATCATCGGCGGTCATGCCATCGACGTAATCACCAAAAGTGATTTCGCACATGCCGACCAGTGGCTGGTGGATCTGGCCGCTATGCTGCCGGGCGGCTTGAGCTACACCAGTTATCTGTGGGTGGCGGCGGCGGCCAGTCTGGTGGTTACTGCGCTGGGCGGGGTGTTTCTATACGCGCGCGGACGCCAGGCCGCTCTGGCCTCGGAGAATATCGCGCGGAGCCTGCGCGAAGCGCTGTACCGCCGCCTGCATCACCTGCGCCCTCGCTTTTACGACACCGCAGACACGGGCGACCTGGTGCAACGCTGCAGCTCCGACGTAGAAACCCTGCGGGTCTTTCTGGTCAGCGACGTCATCGAAATCGGCCGCGCAGTGATGATGGTGCTGTGCCTGGTGCCGATACTGTTCAGCATACACGCACCACTGGCCTGGTGGTCGCTGGTGATGATGCCGTTTCTGATCGTCGGTGCTTTCGTCTTTTTCCATCAGGTAAAAGCGGTCTTCCAGGCCACCGACGAAGCCGAAGGCGCCATGACCGCCGCGCTGCAGGAAAACCTGACCGGTATCCGAGTCGTGCGTGCATTCGCCCGCCAGTCACATGAAATCGAACGTTTTGGAGTGCGCAATGCGGACTTCCGCAACAAGAACTACAATCTTATCCAGCTCATGGCCTACTACTGGTCCATCTCGGATTTCTTTGCGATGGGGCAACTGGGCATCGTACTGCTGGCCGGCGGCTACTACGCCATGGCCGGCAGCCTGACCATAGGTGATCTGTTCATCTTCATGACCTGTGAATCCATCGTGATCTGGCCTGTGCGTCAGCTGGGACGGGTACTGACCGACAGCGGTAAGGCGGTAATTTCTCTGGGCCGGGTCAATCACATCCTGCAGGCGGCCGAAGAGTCCGCTAATCCAGCGCCCCAGCAGGGGCGGGCCAAGGGCCAGATCGAGGTAAATCATCTGGTATTCGGCTACGGCGAGCAGGACGAGATTCTCAAGAATCTGAACATCTGTATAGCACCCGGCGAGACCATTGCAATCGTCGGACCACCAGGCAGCGGCAAAACCAGCTTCATCCGAGCGTTGCTGGGATTGTACCCGTACCGCGCCGGCAGCATCACGCTGGACGGGAACGAGATTGCGCACCTCGACCGCTTCTGGCTGCGTGCACAGATCGGCGTGGTGTTGCAGGATCCGTTTCTCTATTCCCGATCCATTGCCGACAACCTGGCTGTGGGCCGCCCGGGCGCACCGCATGAGGAAATTCTGCAGGCCTGTGACGAAGCCGCCATCCGCAGCGCCATCGAAGGATTTCCCGGAGGATTTGATGAGATGGTCGGCGAACGCGGGGTAACCCTGTCCGGCGGACAGCGGCAGCGATTGGCCCTGGCCCGGGCGCTGCTGAAAGACCCGCCGGTACTGGTGCTGGACGATTCGCTGTCAGCAGTTGATACGGGTACCGAAAGGTTGATTCTGGACGCGCTGCAGATACGCAAGGGCCGTCAGACTACTTTCATAATCGCCCACCGGCTGAGTTCGGTGATGCACGCTGACCGCATCATGGTGCTGGAACAGGGCCGGCTGGTGCAACTTGGCAGCCACGCGGAACTGGCGGCGCAACCCGGCAGCTACCGCCGGCTGTGCGAGATTCAGGGCGCACTGGACGCGCAGATCCTGGCCGACGTCGAGGTCGGCCAGAGCCTCAACGAAGAACGGGACCGATAAGGAAGATCACGATGTACGATGACGAAAACTACAACGACGGTTTCGACGACGAAAAGCTGGCTGCGCACATTAATCTCGATCTGTGGCGCAAGCTGTTCGCCTATGCCCGTCGCTACCCAACCCAGGTAAAGTGGCTGGCGACGTTTGCGGTGATCACCGCCATTGCCGAGGTGGCTTATCCGCTAATCACCAAGGGTGTAATCGATGCCGCCAGCGCTTATCTGGACGATGGCACCGACCCGCAGATGTGGGTGTGGGGCTTGGCGTATCTGGCATGCACCGCCGTGTTGTGCGTCTCCATTGGTGGCTTCATATGGATGGCCGGCCGCATTCGCACCCACATCGCACATGATATCCGCGAAGACGGTTTCCTGAATCTGCAGCGTTTGTCGTTCAGCTTCTTCGACTACCGGCCAGTGGGATGGCTGATGGCGCGCATGACCTCAGATTCAGAGCGGCTGTCCAACATCCTGGCCTGGGGACTGCTCGATCTGGTGTGGGGTTTCACCATGA
>CAYMUT010000045.1:0-29620 GCA_964393625.1 uncultured Pseudomonadales bacterium | reverse complement strand
TATTCAGAATCTCAACGAATCCATGGATTCTCTGGTGGCGTCGCTGCGCACCAGCATGACCATGGATGCTGCCAGTCTGGTCGGACGTAACGTTCTGATCACTACCAATCAGACTGTGTTGAATACCAATGGGGGTATCGGCGGTGTGGTCGAATTGACCGACGCGGTTGGTGAACTGACCGTGCAAATTCAAAACTCCGCGGGTCAGACCGTGGCCTCACTCGATCTGGGTACGCGCCCGCCGGGCACCGTGCGTTTCGATTGGGATGGACTCACACCCAACGGTGAGCCCGCCCCTCAGGACTATTACCGTGTCGCCGCCTTTGGGAATCTGGACGGTGTGGCTACGCCGTATGAGGTCAGTTTGCCGGATCAGGTGGTGAGCGTGTCGATTCAGGATAGCGGCCTGATCGCGAATCTGGCGGGGGGCACCTCGGTGGCGGCCTCGCAGATCAAGGAAATTCAGTAACTTAAACCCAAGACCATACTTTATAGCTAGACAATACAAGGAGCGTGTCGTATGTCTTTCAATACAGCCCTGAGTGGTATGAACGCTGCATCTTCCGAGCTGCAGATTACCGGTAACAATATTGCCAACGCCAGCACTGTTGGCTTTAAAGCCAGCCGCGCGGAGTTTGCCGACGTGTACGCTTCCAGCCTGCTGGGCACGGGTAGCAATCAGATCGGCGCCGGCGTGCAACTGGCCAACGTTAAGCAGCGCTTCGATCAGGGCACGATCTCCTTTACCAATTCGAGCCTCGACCTTGCCATCGACGGCAACGGCTTTTTCGTGCTGAGTGACGGTGGCTCGAGAACCTACAGCCGCGCCGGTGCATTTGCCGTGGACAACGAAGGCTTCATTACCTCTGCATCGGGCGCCCGGGTTCAAGGCTTCACCGCAAACGATGCCGGTACCTTGAGTGGCATACTGGGTGATCTGCAGATCAACACCAGCAACCTGCCGCCGCGTCAGACCACGTTGGTAGAAGCCAGCGTCAACCTGGATGCGCGAGCCACCGTGCTGTCGAGTCAGGGTAGTTCGCTGACCACCAACGGTACCTCGGTAGGGGTCGCACGACTGGGTCTGCCTGACCCCACCGCAACTCAGCTGAATACTTCTCAGCCGCCCACACCTTTTGATTTCTCTGTAGATACGGTGTCCAGCGTGAGTGCGGGTGCTGCGATTGCCGGGTTCGACTATTCCGGTGCAGCCGCGTCAAGTTTTGAGGTAAGTCTGTCGGGTTCCAGTCTGTCCAGTGAAAACACCACGGTGACGATTAACCTGGATTCCAACATCACCACCCTGCAGGACCTGATCAACGACATCCGTAACGACCTGGCGGGCTCAGGCATTGGCATGGACGTTCGCGAGGACCCCCTCAATGTTGGTCGTCTGCAGTTCTACTCGACGCGCACGGGCGAGGACAGCATCATTACTATCGATCCGAACGACAATGCGACCCTGGGTACAGGCGTAGTCCAGGGTGATATCGAAGGCGTGCTGGGCGGAATAGCGCTGGGGCAGGGCGGTACAGCTGGTGCCAGCAATGCCGACCCGGACCCCTATGGCGGTACGCCCACCTTTGGCGAAGTAGGCAACCTTACCTCAGCCAGTTTCGACATAACGTTATCTGGCTCGTCCGGCAATAACGGTACCGCGACGATCAATCTGAGCAGCAACGTGACTAATGCGGCGGCGCTGCTTTCGGACATAGAGAACGAGTTGCTCGCCTCGGGAGTCAGTGTGTCGGTCCAGCTCGACCCTGATGACGCTAACCGTATTCAGTTCGTGTCAACCGTACCTGGCGAGTCGTCGACCATCAGTATCGGTAACCTCGATGCCTCGAACATCGGGGTGACCACCGCCGATATCTCTAACGTACTCAATCTGGCTACCGGTGTCTCGGTGCCGGGCATTGCGGCGGCCAGTAACGGTTACCAAGCTCAGTCCGTAGATGTGATTTATCCCGATGGCACCGCCATAACCGTTGAATCTGGTGAGGGCGCTAGTGCCGCGCAGATCGCGGCGCAGTTCGCCTCGGCTACGGTGCCTGAAGTAAACGCGACGGCCACCACGACTGCGACGGTCAGCGCCACCGGTTTCAACAATACCAGCGGCACGCTGGCGCTGACTATAAACGGCGTACAGGTGCCTGGTTCGACGCTGCAGGAAATCGCTGATGCCATCAACGTGGGCCAGCCGGGCCTTGGTACCGTGCAGGCCACCATAGAAGCAAGCGGTGATTTGACCATTACCGATCAGGTGGGTAGCGATCTGGTGTTCGCCGCCACCGGTGACGTGGCCGATTCTCTGGATATTCGTGGCAGCCAGAGCCTGGGTGTCACCCTCGATACTTCAGGAGATTCGGTAGTGGCCGTCGGCGGCGTGATTAACATCACCCTGAGCGAAGGTATCACCATGGATAACGCCACTCCGGCGGTGACCAATATTTTTGGTGTGCTCGATGAAAACGCCTTTGAGCAGTTTGCCTTGAACACCTTTGATCCCAACAACCAGGATACCTACAACGCAGCGACGTCACTGACCATCTTCGACAGCCTGGGTAACCCCCATGCGCTGTCGCTGTACTTCGTCAAGGAACGCTATACCCCTGGTGTTGCCGGCGAGGAAGAAAACCGCTGGTCGATGTATGCCCTGGTAGACGGTGAAGATGTGGGTGACCCTGACCCCAACCTGCCGCCGCCCCAGAATCAGCTGGCCACACGTGCCCGTTATGAAGTGCAGTTCAACTCAGACGGTACGTTGAATCCGGCGGGTACTGAAGACATCCTGATTTCCAACTGGGTGCCGCTGGATGACGACGGCAACCCCAACGGTGCTGTAGGGCCGCAGCCGATATTGAGTGGTGGCGGGTTGCCGATTCCGCAGCCGCCCAGCAGTTCCAACCTCGAGCTTCGCCTCACTGATTCTTCCCAGTTCGGTCGAGACTTCGCACTGGGTTCCATTGAACAGGACGGCTTTGCCACCGGTAAGTTGTCTGGTCTGGCCATTGACGATGAGGGAATCGTAGTGGCTCGCTTCACTAATGGTCAGAACTCAACCCTGGGCCAGATAGCCATCGCTGACTTCACCAACACTCAGGGCTTGAGTGCGGTAGGGGATTCATCCTGGATCGAGACCAATAAGTCGGGCTCGCCGGTGGTCGCCGCGCCGGGGTCAGGGTCGTTAGGGTCGATCACGTCCGGGGCACTTGAAGATTCCAATGTGGAACTCTCGGAGCAACTGGTAAGACTGATCATCGCTCAACGTAACTTCCAGGCAAACTCCAGAACCATCTCGACCGCAGATGAACTTACCCAGACGATCATCAACATCTAATGGACAACCTGATTTATATCAGTGCGGTGGGCCTGACCAATATTGAGCAGGCCCAGGCCGTGCGGGCCAATAACCTGGCCAACGTATCTACACCGGGATTCCGGGCCGACCTTGCCCGGGTCATGTCCAGTGAAGTGGTTGGCGATGCGTACCGTACCCGGGTGTATGGCGTAAACGATGGCATGGGTGTCGATATGCAACCCGGCTCTGCGCAAGCTACCGGCCGCGAGCTGGATCTGGCGATCAACGGTAACGGTCTGTTTGCCGTACAGATGGCAGATGGCAGTGAAGCTTATAGCCGCGATGGGGCCATGCAGGTCAATGCCCTGGGTCAGCTGACCAATGCGCAAGGCCGCCCGGTGATGGGTGTTGGTGGCCCCATCGTGTTACCGCCATATGAAAACATTGTGTTTGGTAACGACGGCACAATCACCATTCGCCCTCAGGGCCAGGGTGGTGAGGCGCTCGTGCAGATTGATCAGCTCAAACTGGTTTCACCGCCGGCTGGCGGGATGCAGAAGCAGCCTCAAGGTTACCTGGTTGCCACAGACCAGCAGGTGCTGCCCCCTGACCCGGCTGTGCAGGTTAATTCCGGCTTCATTGAATCAAGTAACGTCAATGCGATTCATGAACTGACGGAAATCATGAGTCTTGCCAGACAATTCGAAATTGAAGTGAAGTTGCTGAAAAACGCCGAAGAGAATGACAGCGCCGCTGCGCAGTTACTGCGCATCGGTTAATGACAGATTTCCGGCGCGAAGAGCTGGTCAGCACGTCAGACTTTACTAGTCTTCAAGTAACGGACGGATTAACAAGGAATTCGACATGAACTCAGCACTTTGGGTAAGCAAGACCGGCCTCAGTGCCCAGGACACTGCGCTGCGCGCAATATCCAACAACCTGGCCAATGTCGGTACGGTAGGCTTCAAGAAAGACCGTGCCGTGTTCGAAGATCTGGTTTATCAGATCAATCAGCAACCAGGCGCCCAGGCAACCCAGGATGACACGTTGCCGTCTGGTGTTCAGCTGGGTACAGGCGTGCGTGTAGCAAGCACTCAGAAACAGTTTTCCATCGGTTCGCTGCAGACTACCGAGCGATCATTAGATGTGGCCATTGAAGGTCGCGGCTTCTTTCAGGTTTCGATGCCCGACGGTAGTGTTGGCTACACCCGTAACGGCTCGTTCTCGATAAACCAGGACGGCCAGATGGTTACGCCCCAGGGCTATGCGCTGGAGCCTGCGGTGAATATTCCCCAGGGCAGCACGGCGCTCACCATCGGCCGTGACGGCACTGTCAGCGTTGTCATTGCCGGTGATCCTGTATCTACCCAGGTCGGTAATCTGCAATTGGTGGACTTCATCAATCCCACGGGATTGCAGGCTGTTGGCGGGAATCTGTTTAGAGAAACGGTCGCCAGCGGTGCTGCTCTGCAGGCAACACCGGGTCAGAACGGTGTAGGCCAGACTGTGCAGGGCGTGCTGGAAGCCTCCAACGTTTCTGTGGTTGAAGAAATGGTCAACATGGTAGCTACCCAGCGGGCCTATGAAATGAATGCGCGGGTCGTCTCTACAGCAGATCAGATGTTGCAGTACATCGCCCAGAACATCTAAGCAGCTTAAGGAGCAGTTGATGCAAAAGCTTTTGTGGAGTGTTGTTGCAGGGCTGATCTGCAGCGGCTGTGTAACACCAACGCCGTTACGGGAAGAACCCCAGTACCGGCCGGTGTGGCCGGAAGTGGCTACGTCTAAGCCGGCAAGCGCAGGGTCGCTGTTTACGGATGGCAACAGTCTAACGTTGTTCGATGACCGGCGTGCGACCCGGGTAGGTGATGTCATTACCGTGATTCTTGATGAGCGCACCCGCTCCAGCAAGAGTGCCGAGACCTCCCTCAAGAAGGGCAGTACCAATCAGATTCTCAATCCGAAAATTCTGGGCAGCCTGGTTCAGGGCACTGGTAATACTGACATATTCAACAGCCTCGACAGCGAAACGGAATTCAGCGGCGAGGGCGAAAGCGATCAGAGCAACAGTCTGAGCGGCACCATAAGCGTGGTTGTGGCCCGGGTGCTGCCCAACGGTCTGCTGCTGGTGCAGGGCGAAAAGTGGTTCCAGCTCAATCGTGGCGAAGAATACGTTCGCATCAGTGGGCTGGTGCGACCTCAGGACGTCAGTGCTGATAATTCGATTTCATCCCAGCGTCTGGCAGATGCGCGCATCGCCTACAGCGGCACCGGGGAACTGGCTCAGTCAAATCAGGCGGGTTGGTTGACACGTTTCTTCCTGGGCACGGTGAATCCATTTTGAGGGGCGTGCGGGAGCATAAATGAACATAAATAGAGCCTTATCTTCCATACTGGTGGGCACACTTCTGATTTCAGGACTGTGCCCATCTGCGCATGGGCAGCGTTTGAAAGACCTCGCCAGTGTCGCCGGGGTGCGTGCCAACCAGTTGGTGGGTTATGGCCTGGTGGTTGGTCTCGATGGCTCTGGAGACCAGACCAGCCAGACGCCCTTCACGGTACAGACGTTCAAGAACATGTTGCAGCAGCTCGGCATCCAGACGCCGCCGGGATCCAACTTTCAGCTCAAGAATGTTGCGGCAGTTGCGATACATGCTGAGCTGCCTCCATTCGCCAAGCCCGGCCAGCAGGTCGATGTGACGGTCTCTTCGGTGGGTAATGCCAAGAGTTTGCGCGGTGGCACTTTGCTGGTGACCCCGCTCAAAGGATTGGACGGTTCGGTCTATGCGGTTGCCCAGGGCAGCCTGGTGGTGGGTGGCTTTGGCGCTGACGGTAACGACGGCTCGTCAGTGACAGTTAACGTCCCCAGTGTCGGACGTATTCCGGGTGGTGCCATGGTTGAACGTCCGGCACCGGATGGTTTCAGCAATGGCGAAAACATCATATTCAATCTGCACCGGGCTGATTTCACAACCGCGCGTCGGGTCGCTGAAAAGATCAATGCCACATTCGGGCCGGAGGTGGCTCAGATCATTGATGGGGGTTCTGTTGCGGTTCGCTCGCCTGAAAATCCGTCGCAGCGGGTATCGTTCCTGTCTGTGGTGGAAAATCTGGATGTGGAGCCCGACGATACCGCGGCCAAGGTAGTCATCAATTCGCGCACCGGCACCATTGTCATCGGTGAGCGCGTGGAGGTAGCGCCGGCAGCGGTAACCCACGGCTCATTGAGCGTAACTATTGCTGAATCGAATCAGATCTCCCAGCCTAATCCTTTAGGTGCAGGGCAGACGGTTGTTGTGCCGGATACCGATATCGAAGTGGTGGAAGAAAACAATCGCATGTTCTATTTCGACCCCGGGGTGAGCCTGCAGGACATAGTGACCGCGGTCAACGAGGTGGGCGCCGCGCCGGGCGATCTCATGGCGATTCTCGAGGCTTTGCGCCAGGCAGGCGCGCTGCGCGCAGAACTGGTAGTAATCTGATGACCAGTCCCATCAGTGCGCCGCTGGCTTATACCGACTATGCATCTCTGACCAATCAGGTTCGCGAGGATCAGCAGGGCATCGAAGACGCGGCGAAGCATTTCGAGAGTGTTTTCATCGACATGTGGCTGAAAGCCGCCCGCGAAGCAAACGCGGCGATATCGGAAGACAACTTCATGAACACCTCCGAGATGGCAATCCGGCAGGAGATGTTCGATCACGAGATGGCCGTGCACATGGCCCAGAATGGCGGTATCGGCCTGGCGCCGGTGATTATCCGCCAGCTCGGTGGCACAGCGGACATTCCGCTGCGCCAGACGTCCACTGCGGATATGGTCAATGCCCACGCTGCATCTGAGGCATCTTCCGCGGCGGTGACCCTGACAAGCAATGCGAGCAAAAGCCAGGCATTTGCAGGCCCCGAGGAATTCGTTACGCGTCTCAAACCCATCGTCGATCGCATTACAGCAGTGGCTGGACTGCCTGCTCTGGCGGTCTTGAGTCAGGCAGCACTGGAAACCGGTTGGGGCAGCCAGGTCATTCGCGATGGCGATGGTAACCTGTCGCATAACCTGTTTGGTATCAAGAGCCGCAGTGACGATGAAGCACAGGTAGCCATTCACTCGAAAGAATTCGAATTCGGCCGATGGATAGATCGAGTAGCCAGTTTCAGGGCTTACCCTGACTGGGAGTCGAGTGTACGTGATTACGCAAACATGCTGATGGAGTCGCCTCGCTATAAGGAAGCCGTCGCCAAAGCATCCGATGCAGTGGAGTTTCTGCGCGGGCTGCAGTCTGCAGGTTATGCCACCGATCCGAAATACGCCGACAAAATCATCAGCGTAATGAACCGTGTGGTTACGCTGGGAGGATAAATGAGTTCGTTGTTCAACATTGGTGTAAGCGGGCTGAAGGCTCAGCAGGCCGCCCTTAATGTGGTTGGCCAGAACATTACCAATGCCAGCACACCCGGCTACAGCCGCCAGCGCGCAGAGATTGTTACGCAATCCGGCTCATTGGTGGCGGGCTTGAGTCAGGCGGCTGGTTCGCGTGTCGACAACATCAAACGCATTGCGGATGGATTTATCGACGAACAGATCCGCTCGGATATGACGTTGTTCAGCGAGCTTGATTCCTTTAAACAGTTTGTAGGTCAGCTTGAAGGCGCGCTGTTTGACAGCGATCACGGTATCGATGTGGCTATGCAGGATTTTTTCGACGCCATGCAGAACGCTGCCAATGAACCGGCGGATCTCGCCATGCGTCAGTATGTCATCAGTAATGGTGAAGCATTGGCTGATCGTTATTCGGCGGTTACCCAGCGCTCCTGGCTGCAGGCCCGGGATGTCAGCGGTTCGATGGAGGCGATCACGGGTCAGGTCAATGAACTGGCCGGTACCATCGCGCAGCTCAATGATCGCATTGCCGGTTTTTCGCTGGAACGAACCTCCGGTGGCCTCAACGCATTGATTGACCAGCGCGAGGTCGCACTGAAGGAGCTGTCATCGCTGGTGTCGGTGACGGTCTCTGAGCAGGAGGCCGGCGAACTCAATGTATTCGTCGGCAAAGGCCAGCCGCTGGTGCTCGGCGTTACCGCAGCTTCCATGGAGGTTTCCGGCAGCGGGGATGTGATTATTCGCCCCGTGGGCGCCCAGCAGCCACAGATCATCACCAGCTCTGTCAGCGGTGGTCAGCTTGGCGGCGTGCTGAAGTACCGCGAGGAAGTTCTCTGGCCGGCGCAGAATGAACTCGGCCGACTGGCGGCAGCCATGGTCAGTGCAATCAATGAACAGCATCGTGCCGGTGTGGACCTCGAGGGTGAATTCGGTGCTAACTTCTTTGGCGATATCAATGCGCCTGAACTTGTTGGTGAGCGTACCACCTACCTGGGTAACGATGGCCCGGTTGGCAGCAACGGCAACATCGGCCAGGTCAACGTATACATCGACGACCCCTTTAACGGAGAGGCGTCGGATTATGAGGTGCGCTTTTCTGAGAGTAGTGCCGGCGCACTTACAGTTACCCGGCGTAGTGATGGCGAGATTGTGTACAACGGTTCCTCTATCTTGCCGCCCCAGACGCTGGAATTCGATGGCATTCGCGTCGAGTTCGCGTCCGGCGACTTCGCGCCGGGGGATGCGCTGCTGGTGCGTCCCTATGCTGACTACGGCGCTCAGATGCGAGTTGCCCTGGAGAATCCCGCAGAGCTGGCTCTGGCCATGCCGGTGCGGGTGGTACCCGATGCAACTAATGGGAGCTCGGTACGGGTCAATATGGCCGGTGTAACCGATCCTGAGCATCCGTTGTTCAACAATCAGGACGCGTTGACGCCACCGATGTTGATTCGGTTTGTCTCACCGACTCAGTATCAGATACTGGATAACTCCGATCCCGGCGATCCTCAGCCGTTGCAGCCGGATCTGGGCCTGCTGAGCTATGTGCCTGGCGGACAGAACAGTCTGCTGCCCGAACTGGGGAGCTCCGTGGTGACCACGTCAGGCCCCGATGTGACTGGGTTTCCCGCTGCGGCGGGTATCGTTGCGAACCTCGATGCTGGTATCAATGGGTACGGCGGGGGGTTGTTTCAGATTCAACGCAGTGATGCAGATGGTGGCGTGCTGAGTTCCGTGGTATTCAATGCCAATGCCTCAGCTCGAGAAATGGCCACACGCTTGAACGCAGAAATCGGCGTGAATGCCTCGGCACGCACCGAGATCGAGCTGTCGACTCTGCTACACAACAACAGCGGTACGCCGGTGGAATTGGCCATTAATGGTCAGCTGTTCAGCGGGTTTATCGGGCTGGGCGAGCTGGCTGATCAGATCTCCGACAACGAGGCGCTGGCCGCAGCGGGCATAGTGGCGCGGTCTGACGGCACGACTTTGCGCCTGGAATCCATGGTTGGTGATGATATTACGCTGCACTTCAGTGGCGACCCCAACGAGTCATTGGATGTTCATAATCCTCGTGGCGACACCATGACCCTGGCGGGCAATGGAGCGGGTACCTATCGGACCATAACGGTCGGCGGGGAAGTATCAGCGATTCTCGATCCAGAGTACTCGGTGACGACCCAGTTTGACGGTGTGTTTGCGGCTGTGCCGGAACACGCCAGAGCCGATCTGGGTTTTGCTCTGCACATGACCGGCAATACGGAAGCCGGTGATGAATTTCTGATCGATTTCAACAGCGGGGGCATCGCTGATAATCGCAACGGTCTTGCGCTGAGCGCTTTGAGTAATCGAGGGTTCGAGGGGTTTTCAGGCCGGAACTTTGCCGGATTGTTTGCCGGAGTGGTGCAGGAAGTGGGTATGCGCTCCAGTCAGGCTGAAATTAATCGGTCTGCTGCTGAGTCGCTGCTGCAACAGTCGGAAGCCTTCAGGGAATCGGTGTCCGGGGTCAACCTGGATGAAGAGGCAGCGGATCTGATTCGCTTCGAGCAGGCCTACAATGCATCGGCGCAGGTGATCAGCGTCGCTCGGGATATTTTCAGCGCGCTGTTGCAGGCGGTAGCGTAACGAGGAGCGCATCATGCGGATTTCGTCTTTTCAGATACACAACCAGGCCTCTGAGCGCCTGCAGGCGTTGGGCGCTGATGCAGCAAAGACCCAGGAGCGCATCAGCCACGGCAAACGCCTGGTCAACCCCAGCGATGACCCGGTGGGTGCAGCCAAGCTGGTTGGCATTAATCAGGAGCTGCGGGCGCGCGCGCAGTTCATCAAAAATGCTGACAGTGCGGATGCCCAGCTGGCGCTGGAAGATTCCACGCTGCAGCAGGTTACCGAAACAATTCAACGTGTGCAGGAGCTGGTCATACAGGCCGGTTCGGGTGTGCAGTCGATGGAAGACCGCAGCTTTATTGCGGTAGAGATAGAGGCCCGTTTCGAGGAGCTCATGTCGCTGGTCAACAGCAAAGACGCCCAGGGCCAGTTTCTATTCAGTGGCTTTCAGGGTGAGCAGATGCCTTTCGTGCAGGACGGCGCAGCTGTGGTTTACCAGGGTGATGCAGGCAAGCGCAGTGTTCAGGTTGATCGTGGTCAGTATGTGGCGCTCAACGACTCCGGCCAGGAGTTGTTCATGCGCGTACCGGTAGCTGAAGCGCGGCCCACGGTAGGTTCAGTTAATGCTGTTGGTCTGAATGTGGCCACCGTGGAAGTAATCGATCAGCAAGCGCTTGAGCAGTTCTACCCCGACAAACTGGTTGTAGAATTCAATGAGCCTGCCGCTGCGAGCGGTTCGCCCAACTACACGGTACGTCGCCAGAGCGATCTGCGCCCGGTCGATGGTCTGGAAAATGTTCCCTATGCCAGTGGCGGCATTATCGCTGCTGGGGGCGTGCAATTGCAGATCACGGGCACACCCCAGGCCGGTGACAGTGTAGTGATCGATACCTCACGCCATCAGAGCATATTTGAGACGGTGCAAGGTATTGCCGCAGGGTTGCGGGAAGTAGACCCCAGCGTGCAGCCTGACAGCTTTCGTGACCTCATTGACGACACAATAGACGGCCTCAACAGCGCCACCGAAGTGCTGTTGCAGGTGCGTGCCGATGTGGGCTCCCGCTTTAACAGTGTGAGTGCAGCTAAAGATCGGCACCTGGACCTGGAATTGCAACTACACAGCCTGCGCTCGGAAATAGAAGACCTGGATTTCGCGGAAGCGGTCAGCGACCTGTCGTTTCAGTCTTTTGTGCTTGAAGCCGCGCAGCAGAGCTTCGTACGTATCAGCGATCTGTCGTTATTCAACCGTCTGCGGTGATACCTGCCGCGTGATCCGAAAAATGTGACGTCAGTCACTAAAGTTTCCGCGGATCGTGCCGCTACTCTCTTTGAACACGCCTTTCCCAGCATTGTGAATCACTTGGAAGGGATATCTGACAAAGCAAACGGAGTAGCAAGAAATGCCTCAGGTAATCAATACCAACATCAGCTCCCTTACGGCGCAGCGGAATCTGGACAACACGCAGTCTGCAAGCCTTTCGGCGCTGAACCGGTTGTCATCCGGTCTGCGCATCAACAGTGCGCGGGACGATGCGGCTGGTCTGGCGATCAGCACGCGCTTGACGGCCCAGGTTTCCGGCCTCGGGGTAGCGATTCGTAACGCCAACGACGGTATCTCACTGGCACAGACCGCTGAAGGCGCGCTCGGCGCCATGACAGAGGGCCTGCAGCGTATTCGCGAACTGGCTCTACAGTCAGCTAACGCGACCAATAATGATTCTGACCGTCAGGCACTGAACGCAGAAGCTCAGCAGCTCATTTCCGAGCTGGGTCGTGTTTCTGAGCAGACCAACTTCAACGGCCGCAAGCTGCTGGATGGTAGTTTCAGGTCCAGCGTGCAGATCGGTACCAACGTGGGTGAAACGGTAGACTTCGCGATCAACGAAGTGACCACCACCAATCTGGGTGGCGGCATCGGAGCAGGCGTCAGTGCTATCGGTAACGCCAGTAGTATTGCCAGCGGCGATCTGGTTCTCAACGGCGTGACCATCGGTGCATCTTCTGCATCTGACGATACCGCCTCTACCGACAACGCAGACGCTTCGGCGATTGCTAAAGCTGCGACCATCAACAAGTCCACCGCCGAAACAGGTGTTCGCGCAGAGGTTAACGATAACGTTGCTGCTGGTGCCTCCATGACCGCGGCTGACCTGTCGGGTACGATCACCATCAACGATGTAGCTATCAGTGTCGAAACCACCACAGACGCTGAAACAACTCGTGCAGCGGTAGTCACCGCACTCAATGCCTATGCTGCTCAAACTGGCGTAACAGCTGTAGATACCGGCTCTGATGCAGGCGGTGTTAACCTGGTTGCTGAAGACGGTCGCAACATCGAAGTTGCTTTCGCCACCATCACCTCTGCGGCTTCTGGTGTCGCGGCAGCGGGTACCTATGAAGGTGGCTATACACTGATCGCGGAAGACGGCGGCGACATTGTCCTCGATGGTGGTGACGGCTCTTCTTCAGGTGGCCAGGACATCGGCAACGCGGGTCTGCGTAGCGGTACTTATGGCGGTACCACAGCGGCGCTGACCACTTCGATACAGGCGGGAGAAAACGGCGGCGGTGGCGGTACCGATATTATCGATGCACTTGGCGCGGGCGACCTGGTTATCAACGGTGTCAGCATCGGTGCTTCGCTGGCTTCTGATGATACAGCGTCAAGCAGCGACAAAGATGCCAGTGCTATTGCAATCGCCGCGGCGGTCAACCGCTCGTCCGAAGCTACCGGTGTTACGGCAACTGTCAACGCCAATACTTTGGTTGGCGGTAGCGCGATCACGTTGGCGGGCGCGGACGACACTGATACGGTGACGATCAACGGTGTGGTGACGTCTGCTTTCACCGCTCTGTCTGCGGCGGGTAGCGAAGAAACTAACCGTACCACGGCGATTGACGCAATCAACGCAATCTCAGGTCAGACGGGCGTAGTGGCCACCGATAACGGTACCACCATTTCCCTGACCGCTGCGGACGGTAGAAATATCTCAGTTGAGGTAGCTTCTGAAGCCTTCGGTGACTCGATTGGTCTTGATGCAAGCGGTACTGCTGGTGTTTACGTCAACGCTGCTGCGGTTGAAGTGCAGACGGGTACGATCACCATGACTTCTGGTAGCGCGTTCTCGGTTGAGGCGGGCTCCACCAACGGCGACTCCGGGCTCACCGATGTTGGCTTTGAGCAGGGTGGATTCGGCGGCGCGGCCAATGGTCAGTTTCTGACTGAAGTAGATATCTCTACGGTAGAGGGTGCAGAAGACGCACTGGCAGCAATCGATAACGCGCTTGATTCGGTTAACCGCGAACGAGCCAACCTCGGTGCTATCCAGAACCGTCTCGATTCCACCATATCGTCTCTGGCGATCAACGTCGAAAACCTCACCGCCGCACGGTCGCGGGTGCTCGACGCAGACTTCGCCAAAGAGTCAGCTGAGCTGTCGAGAACACAGGTACTGCAGCAGGCCGGTGTATCGATTCTGGCCCAGGCCAATGCTCAGCCCCAGTTGGTCCTTTCGCTGCTCCAGTAAGCGAAGGCACTGACCGGACATGAGGCGGAACGGTTGGCGGCGTAAGTTGTCAGCCGTTTCGCTGTCTTGCAGAAGCAGGTAAGAAAAGAGGTCCGTAATGAACAACATCAATAGCGCAGAAAATACCTACGCGGTTGTAGCGGATGTCAGCATGAATCGTTCCGCTACGCCCAAGGAAGCGGCAACTTCGGCACAGGCAGACGGCAAGAAATTGCCGCCCGCGCTGCGTAGCGATGCGCCCGGCGAGCCGAAGCCGGCTCAGCAGCATAGCGGCGCCCAGCGCGAGGCGCGTGTTGAACAAGCGGTAGAGCATCTGAACGACTATGCACAGTCGCTGCAGCGTGATCTACGGTTCTCAATAGATGAGGATCTGGGTCAGGCGGTAGTTCACGTTGTAGATCGCAGCACCCAGGAAGTGATCCGACAGATTCCCAATGAAACAGCCATTGAGCTGGCACGGAATTTGAAAGACCAGCAGGTAGAGCTGCAACTGCAGGGCGGTCAGTCCGGCAACCAGGCTCACCTGGACCTGATCAACACGAGGATCTAGGCGGTCGGGTCTTTGCTGCTCTTAAAGTGTAGCTGAGACTTCACCTCCATATACAGATGGCATCTATACAATCACTGGGCGTGGGTTCGGGGCTGCTGACGACTGAACTTGTCGAAGACATCATGGCCGCCGAGAGGGAAGGGACACAGTTGCGTCTTGACGCGCGGCGCGCTGAGTTCGAAGCCAAGATTTCAGCCTTTGGTGCGGTACAGAACAAGATCGATTCCCTTGCGTCTGCTGCGCGGGCCATGGGTGATGCAAGCTCTCTGCTGTCTTATTCAGCATCCTCCACAAATGAATCCGCAGTAACCGCAACCGCATCCAGCAGTGCTACACCAGGCATACATACCGTTGAAGTGCTTGCTACGGCACGTGCACATACCTTGACGACTATTCGCTACGACAGTGTTGATGAAATTGTCGGCGAGGGCACCTTGGATTTTCGCTTTGGCACCACGACTTTCGATGGCGGAAACTACGACAGCTTCACTGAAAACGCTGATCGTGCTTCTGCACAGGTCACCATCGACAGCAGTAACAGCACACTCAGTGGTGTGCGAGATGCAATCAACGCTGCAGATATTGGTGTGGCTGCTTCGATTGTTAACGATGGCCAGGGCTTTGTGCTGGTTCTACAGTCCACACAGACTGGTGAAGACCACTCCATGGAGATTGTTGCCACCGAAGGGGCGGTTGCAGGTTTGTCGGCACTGGCATTCAACAGTGCCGAGAATACGCCGGGCACCAACATGACCCAGAGCGTTGACGCTGATGACGCCACGGTCACTATCGACGGCATTACCATTACCCGGGAAACCAATACCATCGATGAAGTCATCGAAGGTGTTACCTTCAACGCGCTGGGCAATAACGCCGGCGCACCGGCAACGATTTCAATCGGTCAGGATCTGGCCGCCATGGAAGAAAAGATGCAGGCGTTCGTTGATGCATACAACGATGTGAAGGCGCTGAATGATGAACTGACCGACTATGACGAAAAGAAAGAGCAGGGCGGTCTGCTGAGCGGCGACGCGACTATGCGCAATGTGATGGCTCAGCTGCAGCGGTTTCTGCGCCGCAGCGTGAGTAACCTCGAGTCCCAGAATGTACGTGCGCTGGTGGATCTGGGTATATCTACGAATCAGAACATCAACTACATGCTGGAATTTTCCGGCAGTGCGTTTCGTGATGCCATGACGGCTTCTTCGAATGATGTTCTGGCGCTGCTGGCCCAGGATCGACGTGCGTCGGACACTCAGATCGAATTTTACGGCGCCCAGGCTATTACCCAGGCGGGCGCTTACCAAGTGGAAATCACCCAGGCAGGCACCCAGGCCAGCTATACCGGATCGGTAGTTGCCGGCCTGGCCGGGCCGATTACCGTGGATGATGACAACGATACGCTGACCATGACCATTGATGGCGTCAGCAGCGCTACCATAACGCTGGCCCAGGGAAGTTATGCAACTGGTGCGGAACTGGCCACGGAACTGCAAACCCAGATCAATGCTGACAGCGCCCTGCGTGCCGCGGGATCTATTGTTGAAGTTACTTACGATGATACTGATCAGCAGCTCGTGTTACGCTCCACCCAATTCGGCAGCGGCTCAAATATTGGCTTCGACACCGTCGACACCAATACCCTAGCTGATTTCGGTCTTGATGTGGTTTCACATACCAGCAACGTTGGTACCAATGTTGAAGGCACGATAAACGGTGTTTCCGGTATCGGTACGGGCCAGTTCCTGGTTATTCCCGGTGGTGCCGTTGCCGCTACATCGGGTGTCTATGAAGGCCAGAGCATCAGCGCCTTTGACTCGCCGCCGCTGACGATTGATGCGACCAACGACACATTCGCAGTGAGTGTCGACGGAACCAGCACTGCGGATATTGTGTTGACCAATGGCGACTATGCTACGGGTGCAGAGCTGGCTGGTGAGATTCAGAGCCAGATAAACGCAGACGCAACCCTGGCATCACTGGAGCGCAGTGTTTCGGTGAGTTTCGATGCATCCAACAACCGCTTTGAAATCACTTCTGATCGCACTGGCCCCAATTCCAGAGTCAGTGTTATTGCTGCCTCGGCGGGCGCAGTAAGCGACCTTGGCCTATCTGTAGCTGCCGGGGAGCCAGGCAAAAGCGCCTCCACCCAGCCGGACGCTGCTGCCGGTATACAGTTGCGCGTGCAGGGTGAAACGATCGGTGACCGGGGCACGGTGACCTTTGTGCGTGGCGTCATGAATCAGATAGAGAGCTTTCTGGAAGAGCTGACCAGTGTTACAGGTCGTCTCACCAATAAGGTCGATACGCTCGCCGGACAGGTCGCCGAGATCGATCAGGAAGAGGTAGAGTTCGAGCGGCGCATGGATGCCATAGAAGACCGTCTGCGTTTCCAATTTGCTGCGGCTGATGCCCTGATTCTGACGCTGAATAATACTTCGTCGTTCCTCGATCGCCAGCTCGACAGCCTGCCTGGATACAAGCGCAGTGACTGACATTTCAGCAAACACTAACTTGGAAAAAGCTTTAAAGTTTCTTCCATGGCGACCGCTAATACATAGGTAGACAACAAAATGGAAGCGAGCGTGAATAGCCCTGTTAGTAAGTATCATCAGCTTGGTGTCGAAACATCCGTTGAGGCGGCGTCACCGCATCAGCTCGTTAACCTGCTTTTCAAAGGTGCCGGCGATCGCATTCGCCAGGCCCAGGGCTGTATTGCGCGGCACGATATCGAGGGTCGCTGCAAGGCCATAAACGCCTGTGTGGAAATTCTCATGGGGCTGCAGATGTCTCTGGACCATGAAAAGGGTAGTGAGATAGCCGCCAATCTCGACGGTCTGTATGACTACATGCAACGCCGCCTGTACCGGGCCAATGCTGACAACGATGCTGCTCCGCTGGCGGAAGTGACCGATCTGCTGAATACCCTGAGCTCTGCCTGGCAGACCATTGGTCCTGATCAGATTCAGGCGCGCCAACCGGTCACCGCAGGTTGAGTGAATCAATGAGTCGATCATTGACGGTGCTTGAGCAGGTGCGCCTGGTAGAGCACGCGGTGGCCGAAGGTGAATATGAGCTTGCCAACCAGGCCGCGCAGCGGCTGCAGCCCCTGCTGGGCGGTGCCGGCATCGAGGAGATGTTCGAGCTGCGCGAGCGTATGAAATCTCTGAAACTGGGTGTGGTTTCACGCCAGGCGGAAGACGCAGCAGAGCTGAAACGCCTGCAGCAGAAGCGCGGTGGTGCGGCGGCTTACCAGCGGATGTATCAATCCATGAATTTCTGATGGTGATGAATTCCTGGCGCTGCCTGGAATAGTACCGTCGGAAATTTGACCAATTCTGATTCCCTTACTTAACTTCAAACATGACGCCGGGAGTGGCGCTCCATGCGAAAAAGAAGGAAAGGATGGGAATGGAAGAATCTTCAGGGCCGGATATTGCTAACGCTGCCAGCCTGGCGGTGGGCCTGGACTTTGCCAACCCGGATCGTGAAGCAGAGATAACAGCGTTGCTTGAATTCGCTGAATTCGAAATCAGCGAATATCCGGATGCTGCCGGAGTCGTGTTGGGTGATGGCAGCAGGGCGAATGATTATCCTCTTTATATCCACCTGCAGGATGAATCGGCGCCGGCCTTTGGCCCGGTTGCGAGCGTGGCTCAGCCCCGTCTTTCATCTCTCTACGGGGCATTCGCCCGGGCGCGTAGCGCATATGGGGATCATCAACAGTTCGCGCAAAGCAATCCTGTGTTTTGCAGCTACGTTGGCGTAAGCGACGCTGCTGTTCGAGCGAGGCGGCACATGGCCACGGCAGCGGCGACTGATGTAACTGTACTGATTACCGGTGAATCCGGTACCGGAAAGGACGTGATCGCCAAGGCGTTGCATAATGGCTCCGACCGCGCGCAGGGTCCGTTTGTGCCGGTCAATTGCGGTGCCATTCCTGCGGAGCTGCTGGAAAGTGAGCTTTTCGGTCATGAGCGTGGGGCGTTCACTGGCGCCGTCACCCGCAAAACAGGTCGTTTTGAGCTGGCTCACAGCGGTACGCTGTTTCTCGATGAAATCGGCGATATGCCCCATGCCATGCAGGTCAAGATGCTGCGGGCCATCGAACACAAGAATTTTGAGCGGGTTGGCGGAACTCAGACTTGTGTCAGCGACGCGCGTATTGTAGCGGCGACCAATATTGACCTTGAAAGCAGGATCAATACAGGTGAATTTCGCGAGGACCTGTATTACCGGCTCAACGTATTCCCCATCGAACTGGCACCGCTGCGTGATCGAATCGAAGACATTCCCCTGTTGGTTGACGCACTGATCGAGCGTATCCAACAGGAGCAGAGCATACACGTAAGGTTGTCCCAGGATGCTCTGGGTAAGCTGCAGGAATACAGCTGGCCCGGCAACGTTCGAGAGCTGGCCAATCTGCTGCAACGGCTCGCGATTCAGTTTCCGCATGCGCTGGTCACATCGAAAGATCTGCCGGCGAAGTACCATGAGGCAGCGCCCAGTGGTGCGGCGACGGTCCTGTTGGACAGCGCTGCGCAGGATGCCTCCGCCGAGCCGGGCGAAATTCTGTTGCCGGTGAACGGTATTGACCTCAAGGACTATCTGACGCGACTCGAGCGCAGCTTGATCGAGCAGGCGCTGGATGACACCGATGCGGTCGTGGCTCGTGCCGCTGATCGGCTGCACATCCGCAGGACCACGCTGGTGGAAAAAATGCGTAAGCATGGGTTGGGACGCAATGTAGGCGCTGTGCAATGATGCCAGGGCTTGTAGGCGAAGATCTGCGCGAAGCGCAGCGTATCCTCCATGGCCTGAAGGCGGAAGGCATTTCCGCTGCGCTGGTCGATGATCTCAGCGCGTTGTCCAGCAGGCTGAGCACGACCATTCAGGTCAAAGAAAGGCAGGCAGAAGACGACTCCCAGGGCCCGATAGTCACAAGTGCCGCGATGGCCAGCGTGCTGGAACTTGCTGCGCGGGTTGCCAGAGCGGACATCTCAGTGCTGGTTGCCGGTGAAAGCGGCACCGGAAAAGAGGTGATGTGTCGATTCATTCATGAAGCGTCCGCACGATCTGCCAAACCCTTTACCGCCGTGAATTGTGCGGCGATCCCCGAGGCCATGCTCGAAGATGTGCTGTTCGGACACGAGAAAGGATCGTTTACCGGCGCCAGCGAAATGCGTCTGGGCAAATTCGAAATCGCCGACGGCGGTACGCTGCTACTGGACGAAATTACAGAAATGCCGATTGCTTTGCAGGCCAAGCTGTTGCGCGTACTGCAGGAACGCGAAGTAGAGCGGATCGGCAGTAATCGGCCCCGCAAAGTTGATGTGCGCGTGCTCGCGACAAGTAATCGAGAACTGCACGGCGCCGTTACGGAAGGCGTATTGCGGGAGGATCTGTTTTATCGATTGAGCGTGTTTCCGATTGTGCTGCCGCCGCTGCGCGAGCGCAAAGAAGACATCGTGCCATTGGCTCTGCATCTGCTGCGCAAACATGCGCCGGCTGGCTCGCCCTATCTGAGCGAGGCAGCACGGGATTTACTGATTGACCATGATTGGCCGGGCAACGTCCGGGAGCTGGAAAACTGCATGCAGCGGGCCATTGTGCTGTGCGAGCACCGTGAGATTGTGCCCGCTGATCTTGGCTTGAGTGCTGAGCCCGGCGTGCTGACGACTGAGCAGAGCGAAGCCACGCTGCAGGGCAGGATGCGCCAGCAGGAGGACCAGCTGCTGCTGAAAATTCTCAAGCAGAACAACGGCGTAAGAAAAGCAACCGCGGCCCAGCTTGGCATATCAGAGCGGACGCTGCGTTACAAACTCAAGCAGCTGCGTGACCGCGGTCTGCTGAGATAGGAGGTGCATCTTGGAAATTAACCCGGCAAGCAGCAGTGATATCAACGCGGTGCTCGCGCAGATGCGCCAGATCCGCGCTCAGGCCCAGGCAGGCATCGGGTCAGCGCAGGGTGGCGAGGATGTAGCTGACGTTCGCGGGTTTGACAGTGTCCGCGAATCTCAAGGCGCCCAGCAGAGCAATTTCGGCGGCATGCTCAAGTCCGCCATCGACTCGGTTAATGAGCTGCAAAGGACTTCCAGTCAGACTTCTACCGATTTTATTGAAGGACGGGAGAACAATCTCGTCAAAGTGATGCTCGACAGTCAGAAGGCCAGCGTTGGTTTTCAGGCGATGGTGCAGGTACGCAATCGCATGGTTTCTGCGTACCAGGACATCATGAAAATGCCGATCTGAGGTCGATACAGAGAGTTATGGAGTCTTAGATGGCTGACTTACCGGTACAACCCATGGAATCCGCGCCGATGCCGGGTGGTAATTTCCTGCGCGGCGCACTGGGCATGCCCATGGTCCGGCAGATGACCTTGCTCATTGCGCTGGCCGCGAGCGTGGCCATTGCCGTTACCGCGATGATGTGGATGCAGACCCCCGACTTCAGGCCGGTCAGTGATGGTGCTTCACCCAGCGAGACCAATGAGATCATTGACGCGCTGGATGCCAAGCAGATCCAATACAAGCTGGACGAACGTACCGGCATGTTACTGGTGCCGGTAGAAGCGTATTACCGTGCGCGTATGGCCATGGCTGAGGCAGATGTCATCGATGGCCGTCAGCAGGGCTACGAGATACTGGATCAGGAACAGGGATTCGGTGTCAGCCGCCTTATGGAAAGTGCTCGGCTGCGCCGCGCCGTTGAAGGTGAGCTGACGAAACACATCACCAGCATTGTCTCGGTTCAGGCGGCACGGGTGATACTGGCTACGCCAAAAGCGCCGACATTCATGCGTGATCGCCGCAAGCCCAGCGCTTCTGTCACAGTAACACTGAAACGCGGTCGACAGCTCGAACCACGTCAGATACGCGGCATTACCAATGTGGTTGCCAACGCAGTGCCGGAGCTGGATTCTAGAAACGTTGTGGTCATCGATCAGTCCGGCGCACTCCTGTCGCAGGGTGCAGATGATCCAACACTATTGCGACGCCAGCAGGACCTCGAACTGCAGCGCACCCATGAAGCTGAACTGCGCGAGAAAATCGCCAACATTCTTGCACCGTGGATTGGCGCACATAGATTCACTGCGGAGGTGAACGCCGATATGGATTTCACCCGCACCGAGCAGACCGAGGAGTTGTACAACCCGGATCTGACAGCCCTGCGCAGCGAGCAGCGGGTCGAAGAGCAGAATCTCGGCAATGTTTCCGGCGTTGGCGGCGCGCCGGGAACCCTGTCTAACCAACCGCCTGCGTTCGGTGAACTCGCTGACGGTGAAGAAGGCGCCGCGCCAGCTGAGGCCGAGCAGATGCGTTCATCGTCGGTACGCGCTACACGCAATTTTGAAGTGGACAAAACCATCAGCCATACACGGCACCAGGTGGGTAAGATAACGCGCCTTTCTGTCGCGGTAGTGGTGGATGATCGTCCTATCGTAGATGCTGCAAGCGGTGAAGTGGGTACCGAACCCTGGACCCAGGAGGAACTGGACGGACTCGCCCAGCAGGTGCGCATGGCGGTGGGTTTCCGCGCTGATCGCGGTGACAGCGTGAGTGTTAGCAACAGACCGTTCTTTCGCGAGCCTGAACAGGCGGTAGCGGAGATCCCGATCTGGGAACAGCATTGGTTCACTGAGATCATCAAGCAGGTGCTGGGTGGTCTGGCGATCATTATCGTCGTGTTCGGCCTGCTGCGGCCGATGTATAAGAACCTCAGTCAGGCTGGTGAGATGGTGCGTGAGCATCAGAGCATGGCAATCGCTGATCTGGCTCAGGCCCGCGAAGCGGCCCTGTCAGAGGCGGTGCCGGGCCTGCCAACGCGAATTGATCTTGATCCGGACGAAAGTTCTGCTGTGAAGATGGAAACTGTTCGCAATCTGATCACCGATGACCCGGACCGGGTCGCGCAGGTAGTTAAACACTGGGTCAACGAAGAGGAGCAGCATGCCTGAGGTAATGTCCAAGGTTGATCAGGCGGCAATTCTGCTGCTTACGGTGGGCGAATCGGAGGCGTCGCGGGTGCTCAAGCATCTGGAGCAGCGTGAAGTTCAGCGTCTCAGTGAGGCGATGGCCGGCCTGTCGAACATCTCCACGGATCAGATTGATCTGGTGGTCGAAGACTTTCTCGGAACGGTTTCCGATGAATCCGGTCTGACCATGGGGGCGGATCGCTACATCAAGAATACGTTGACTAATGCTATTGGCGAGAGCAAAGCCAATGCGGTGATTGAGAAAATCAACGGCGGCAGCACCGCTGGTCTTGATCGATTGCGCTGGATGGATCCACGTGGCATCGCGGAGTTCATTGCTGGTGAGCATCCTCAGATCCAGGCCATCGTCATGTCGTTTCTGGAGCCCGATCAGGCGGCCGATGTCATACAGTATATTCCCGATGCCGATACACGGCGGGATATCGTCATTCGTGTAGCCAATCTCGAGAGTATTCCCCCGGCGGCCATCTCGGAACTCGCGGAGGTGCTCGAAGAGCACGCCGGCAACAGCGGACCTGCCCGATTTGCCCAACTGGGTGGCAAGCGTACTGCGGCCGACATTCTCAACAGCCTCGGTAAGGGTGAAAATGAAAGTGTGATCGAGGCGATCCGCGAAGCGGACGAACAGCTCGGTGATGCGATCAATGAAATGATGTTCGTATTCGACAACCTGATCAACGTCGATGATCGGGGTATTCAGACATTGCTCAAGGAAGTATCTACCGAGAATCTTACCATGGCTCTCAAGGGTGCAGACATTGCGCTGCAGGAGAAGGTATTTGGCAACATGTCGAAACGTGCTGCCGAACTGTTGCAGGACGACATGGAAGCGAAGGGTCCGGTTCGCCTTTCTGAGGTCGAAGAGGCTCAGAAGGAGATCCTGCTGATAGCCCGGACGCTGGCTGATGAGGGTGAAATCATGCTGGGCGGTGCCGGCGGCGAACAGATGGTGTGATCGGTGGCGCAAGAATTTCAATGGAAGAAACTTCAGGCACCGGCCCGCCGACCGTTCCCCGGTGTACCCAAAGCCGCACCTGCTAAAGGGCCGCAAGCAACCCCGGGAGGGCCAGTCGATTCCCATTCCAGTGGTGCACAGAGCGGCCTTTCGAATGACCAATCTGAAATAGCAGAGCACAGCACCGGTTACGACGCGGGCTTTGCCGAAGGCCGCGAAGAGGGTTTCGAAGTCGCCCGGCAGGAGCAGCTTGCCTTGCTTGAGTCACTGCAGGCTTGTGTACAGGAAACATCCCGATTGCGATCCATGATCGTCGAGCAGAGTCTGCAGGATATGTCGGCGGCACTGTATCTCATGTTCAGGGAGATTTTTTCCCATGAGCTGGCGATCAATCCACAGCTGGTGCATGCGCTGGTTGAGGAGTTGCGTAAGGCATTGCAGGCCGAAGGGCGCCTGCAGCTGGCCCTTGGTCAGCAGGACTACGAACAGGTTGCGGGTCTCGCCGGCCAACTGTCTGATCTCGATCTGCAGCTTGATCCATCGTTGACGCCTGGCGTTGTGCGCGGCCTGGCTGGCAAGGCCGTTTACGAAATGGATGTGTTTGCCAATTTGGCAAGTGTGCTGAGCCGCGCGGCGCGGGAACTCGATGCGCAGCGGGTTGAAGCGGAAATTCATTCAATGCTGGAAAACTCGGTGCCCCATGAAACCGGTGCAGGTGAGCTGCCGGTAGCGGATGCAGATGCCGATACCCGAGCTGCCGCCATGCCGCCTGACAGCGAAACCGGGCCGGACGACGATGCTGCTTAACCTGGCGCACCGGGTCATTGGTCAACGGGAAGACTTGCTGGCCGGGGTGCAGTACGCCCAGGTGACCCGATCGGTCGGTTTGCTGATAGAGGCCGAGGGGCTTCATGCTGCACTGGGGAGCATCTGCTGGCTGATGCGTTCCCGGGACCAGATACCCTGTGAGGTCGTGGGATTCACCGATGAAAAATCCTTTCTGATGCCCCTGGCTCAGACAGAGGGTGTCGAGCCAGGCGCGCTGATCCGCATTCCTAATGGGGGCGGAGCAGGTGACGAGTTACCCGATCCTATGCAGATGTTGGGGCGGGTCGTGAATGGACTCTGTGAACCGATTGATGGTGCCGGCGCGCTGCAGGGGCGATCCGTACGGGTCAGCGAAAAGACCATTAACCCCATGTTGCGTATGCCCATCGACACCCAGCTTGATGTGGGTATCGGGACCATCAACAGCCTGCTGAGCGTTGGCGTAGGTCAAAGGGTGGGTGTTTTTGCCGGCAGCGGTGTGGGCAAGAGCGTCATGCTGGGCATGATTGCGCGCTTCGTTCAGGCCGATGTCGTGGTGGTTGGCCTGATCGGCGAGCGCGGCCGGGAAGTACAGGAATTCGTCGTGGACAACCTTGGCGAGGGATTACGACGGGCAGTTGTGGTTGCCTGCCCTGCAGATGATTCAGCGGCATTGCGTTTGCGCGGCGCGCGCCTTGCTACGCGCATTGCGGAAGCGTTTCGCGATCAGGGCAAAAACGTACTGCTGCTCATGGACAGCCTTACCCGGGTCGCTCAGGCCCAGCGGGAAATTGGTCTGGCGCTGGGCGAGCCGCCAACCAGTAAGGGCTATACGCCTTCGGCATTCGCGTGGTTACCGCGGCTGGTGGAGCGCGCTGGTCGAGGTGCGACGGCGCAGGATGGCGCCATTACCGGTTTTTATACGGTACTCATGGAAGAAGATGATCTGCAGGATCCCGTGGTAGATGCAGCGCGTGCCATTCTCGACGGTCATATCGTACTGAGCCGTCCGATGGCGGAGCAGGGGATATATCCAGCCATTGACGTGGGTAGTTCGGTAAGCCGCCTGATGAGCCGTTTGGCTGACAGGGAACAGCAGCGTCTGGCGCAACGTTTTCGGGCTTTGTGGCAGTGCTACCGCGAACAGCAGGATCTGATCAACATTGGCGCTTACCGCCCTGGCAGTGACCCGCTGACCGATGAAGCCATCGCCCGCTATGACGCGATGCGCAGCTTCATCAGCCAGGCTGCCGATGAGGCCGTGGGCGCTGAAGATGCCCGTCGGCAGCTGGACAGCGTGTTCAAGCAGGTTCAGTGATTTGAACTAACCTTATTAGTAATCACCAGTGCAAGGTATGAATAGCCGATGCGGAAGCTGAATAAAGTGCTGAAGGTGCGGCAATTGGCGGAGCGCGAAAGTGCTCAGACGCTGGCCAGGAGCCAGGCGGCTCGAGTGGAAGCCGAGTCAGCCCAACAGCAGCTGCATGACCTCAAGGCGCAGTATCGCAGTCATCACGGCGAGGTTGTACATGACAGCCCAGTGCGTTTTCGTCAGTTTCTACGCTTTTACGACCAGCTTAGCGTGGCGGTGAACACCCAGGAGCAGGTGGTCAAGCAGCTGAGTGATGCGGAGTCGGTGGACCTGGCGGCGCACATGGAACGCTACAAGGAAAGGGTTGCCCTGGAACGATTGCTTTCGCAACGTGATCAGGTTCACAAATATGAGCGTGCCAGGGCCGAGCGCAAGGCGCATATTCCGCGCCGATCCAACTCTTACGACTAAGCGGCAATGGCCAACAGACAAACTAAACGGAGTGACCAGTAAATGACCATTAGAGCTGAACTTGATCGAGACGCGCAGAAGCTGACCATCGCGGTGCAGGGCCGCTTTGACTTCAGTGCTCATAAGGACTTCCGCGAGTCTTATGAAGAACTTGATGCCCCGCCAAGCAGATACGCAATCGACATGCGCGAGGCTGTTTATATCGACAGCTCGGCGCTGGGTATGCTGCTGCTGCTGCGCGACCACGCAGGTGGCGATTCGGCCGATGTTGAAATCGTGAACTGCAACCCCGACGTGAAGAAGATCCTGACAATCTCCAACTTCGATCAGCTGTTTACCATTCACTAGTAGCAGGTAGCTGTCCGAATGAACTCCGTGGCCACACCGGCGACCCGGGTTTTGGTTGCAGATGACAACGCGGTAGACCGAACACTGCTGGCCACTATTGTTGGCCGTGCCGGCTTCGACGTCATTCAGGCTGTAGACGGTATCGACGCGATAGAAAAGTTCTACGCTGAGAAGCCGGATATGGTGCTGCTCGATGCGTTGATGCCCGGTAAGGACGGTTTCACGGTAGCGGAAGAAATCAAAGCGAACAGCGGCGATGACTTCGTGCCGATCATCTTCCTGACCAGTCTCACCGAAGCGACCGATCTTGCACGATGCATCGATGCAGGGGGCGATGATTTCCTGTCAAAGCCCTACAACCGGATCATTCTGCAGGCCAAGCTGTATGCGATGCAGAGAATGCGCAACATGCAGCAGGTCGTGCAGGCGCAACGCGATGAGATTTCCAGACACCACACGCAACTGATCGCCGACCAGCAGGCCGCCAAGTCGGTTTACGACACGGTGGCGTCTTCACAGGATCTGGAGGCCAGCTACATCCAGTATCTGATTTCTCCGTTGTCGCTGTTCAATGGTGATGCGCTGCTTGCCGCCCATAATCCATCGGGCACGCTGTTTGTGCTGCTGGGGGACTTCACCGGTCATGGGCTTGCTGCGGCGATCGGCGCGATTCCGCTAGCCGACGTCTTTTATGGCATGACGGCGAAGGGTTTCTCTCTTTCGGAGGTCGTTCGTGAATGCAACCGGAAACTGAATTCGGTATTGCCGCCAGGCTATTTCTGCTGCGCCGCTGTTCTGGCGGTCGATTTTAAACGCCACAGCGTTGAGTACTGGAATGGCGCGTTGCCGTCGGTTTATCTGCGCAGGCATGAGGACGACGAAGTGGTTCCGCTGGCTTCGGCGAATCTACCACTGGGTATTCTTGCCAACGAACGCTTTTGTGATAACACCATGGTTCATGAAATCGAGCATGGCGATCGGCTGCTGATGGCCACGGATGGGCTCATTGAAGCGCGTAACGTGTATGGTGATATGTTTGGCGCGGAGCGTCTGATGGAACTCGTGGCGCGGACCCCGGTCGATAGGCTGTTCCAGAGGATTCACGACGATGTGCAGCAGTTCACTGCCGATACCGAGGGCGATGATGATCTGGCCATGGTCGAGATTGCCGTCGTTCCGGAATCCGAAATCGAGCATGTAGACATACATGAATCCCTGGAAGACCTTGGTGGACCGCAGGAGTGGAAGTTTTCCTATGAACTGGGATCAGCTTCGCTGAAGGAATTCAATCCGTTGCCATTGCTGCAGCAGGTGCTGATGGAAGTACCGTATCTGCGAGCTAAGTCTTCAGCAATCTATACGGTCATGGCGGAGCTCTACTCCAACGCGCTGGAGCATGGCGTGCTGGAACTGGATTCGAATTTGAAGTCTTCGGCGGAAGGCTTCGCCCAGTACTATGAGATGCGCGCCAAAGCGTTGGAGAAAGTAAGCGGCTATATTCGTTTCGATATCCAGGGGCATATGTGCGGAACGTCCATCGATCTGCGTATCGAAGTTACAGATAGCGGTGCTGGTTTCAACTCTGAAACCTATCTCAAGAAAGCCCGGGCCCATGCCGCGAATGGCAGCTATCACGGCCGGGGCGTGAATCTGTTGTTGTGCCTCTGCGAAGAGGTGATCTTTTACGATCCAGGCAATCGGGTCGGTGTGGTAATGGAGTGGGAGCATGGAGATGAATGAGGTTCTCAATCGCCAGATGCTCGAAGAACTGAAACTGGTCATGCAAGAAGACTTCCCCATACTCATGGACACGTTCCTGCACGACTCGGTCCGTCAGTTCGATGAACTGGAAAAAGCCTTGCAGGGTAGTGACATGGACGCCCTGCGTCGCAACGCCCATAGCCTCAAAGGCAGCTGCGGCAATCTCGGAGCAACATCTCTGCAGGAAGCCTGCGCAAAACTGGAAAACTGCGCCAGGCACGGTGAACAGGGTAACTTACCGGAACTGATCACGAATGTGTCCAGCCAACTTCAGTTGGTTCGCGAAGCCATAAGCGCCCTCTGATCTGAGCGAAACTGAATTCACGAAGCCAACTTCACGAAGGCTGAACAACATATAGCCCGGTCCGGCTCCATTGGTTGGCCCGGTTTTTGCTTTGTATGAACTAGAATCACCGTTGTCATGGATCGACGCCTTTGTTTGTAGACCTGCTGAACACACTGCAGACCTCAACCCAGGACCCGCCCACCAGGGCGCTAGAAGTTACCACTACCTCAGCTGACAGAAACCTGACGCCCGCTTCCGCATTCGCTGTCAACCTTCAGTCACAACTGGAAAAATCAGCGGCAGCGCCTGACCCGGTAGCTGATGCTGTCGGGGAATTGCTGATTACTCAAGCGCTCGAGACAAGTGGCGGCGGTACCGATGTTCGCGGTAATGACTTGCCGGTACAGGGCAACTCGTTGCCGGTCTCAGCAACAGATGTAAGCAGTGGCGAAAGCGTTGCCACGGCTGATGATGCAGGCGTACAGGCGCAAACGTCTGCGCACCTGGAAGGTCAGCCGCGAAATTCCGATACGATGACCCAGGCTGGCGTCCGGCCCGGCGGCATTTCCACGAGTGAAACTTCCGTGGCGGAAAGCCGTTTCGCGATCGCGCCAGATGCACCGGCAAGGCGCCTGGCTCCGCCCGAGCTTAATGCGGGGCTGATGGTGACGACGCAGTCGGTGGCGGATGGTCAGGTAACTGCCCGGCCCGCCGGGAAGCCGTCCGAAGGCGCGGAAGCTTCATTGGCTGGTGTCGAGTCGTCAACGGCCCTCGCTGATGGTTCAGACGGACTCGATCAGGTGTTCGAAGAGAGTCCCGTACAAACTGATGCGCAAGCGATACCTTCAAGCGTGCCGAGTCCCACGGCGCCGCTGCCAAAACCAAAGGGTGAAGGCATCCGCAGTCTGCTGCATCCACGGGATGATAAACCCGCCTCTCGTTCTGAGCCGCAACAGGTGATCGTCGCGGAAAAAAGCGTCCGGCCGGAGCCGGTCAAAGTGGAGGCAATCCCATCAAGAGCAATTGAAGCGGCTGTACGGCAAACAGCTGATCAGCAGCCTGCGCCACCGATGCCCGGTATAGAAGCGCCGCCGAACAAAGTTTTCTCACGTCAACCGAACCACTTATCGGAGCAGCTGGTGGCGCCGCCTGCTGGTCGGTTGGAGCCCGGCGTGATGTCGGGTACAGGACTGCCCCGGGCGCAAATGCATCGCAGTACCGCCAGCGGCTTGTTTGATCTGGTATTGCGAACCGGCCCTGAGACCGGTGCGGGGCAACCCTCAGCAGGTGGTCAACGGACTTCCAGCGAGGGCGCACATCAGC
>CAYMUT010000044.1:0-29673 GCA_964393625.1 uncultured Pseudomonadales bacterium | reverse complement strand
AGGCGAGAAGATGTATGAATACGCCTGCCACGAGGGCAACTACGCCATGGGCGGCATCCTGCGTGGCGCGCGTCTGCGCGAGCGCGAAGCCGAGGCTCAGGGTAAGAAGCCTGACTGAATCCGGAACCTACATCCCGTGAGACGTTGGGCGTGCGCCGTCATCGTCGGGTTCGTCTTCCTCGATTTCCTCCAGCGACAGTTCGTTCATGCTGATCTTGCGCGATGCCGACTGAGCGGGTTGGGCCGGTGCCACAGGCGTCTCGCTTTCCTCGTCAGACACTTCTCCTTTTTCCAGCTTGATGCGCAGGCGCAGATTATTGGCGGAGTCCGCGTTGGTCAGGGCATCGTCCGCCGAGATGCGCGCAGCTTTCCAGAGTTCGAACAGCGCTGAATCAAAGGTCTGCATGCCCAGATTTTCCGACTTCTGCATGATTTCCTTTATTTCGTCCAGGCGGCCTTTGAGGATCAGCTCCTGAATGGTCTTGGTGCCCAGCAACACTTCGATTGCCGCGCAGCGCTTGCCGTCTACTGTGGGAATCAACCGCTGGGACACGATGGCGCGGATGTTCTGTGACAGTCCCAGCAGCAACTGCGGGCGGCGCTCTTCCGGGAACAGGTTGATGATGCGCTCGAGCGCCTGATTGGCATTATTGGCGTGCAGGGTGGAGATGGCCAGGTGTCCGGTCTCTGCGAACTCCAGCGCATGTTCCATGGTCTCGCGGTCGCGAATCTCGCCAATGAGAATGACGTCCGGTGCCTGGCGCAGGGTGTTTTTCAGGGCGTTATTGAAGCTGCGTGTATCCACGCCCACTTCGCGCTGGTTGATCAGGCTCTTCTTGTGGCGGTGTACGAATTCCACAGGGTCTTCGATGGTGATGATGTGGCCGCCGCTGCTCGAGTTGCGATGATCGATCAGCGCCGCCAGTGACGTGGACTTGCCTGATCCCGTGCCGCCGACAAACAGCACCAGGCCACGCTTGGTCATCACCACATCGCGCAGAATGTCCGGCAGACCCAGGTCGTCGAACTTCGGAATATCGGTATTGATGTTGCGCGCGACGATAGACACTTCGTTGCGCTGGCGGAAGATGTTGATTCTGAACCGTCCTACACCGGGAATGGAAATGGCCAGGTTCATCTCCAGTTCGTGGAGAAATTCCTCGCGCTGCTCTTCATCCATGATGGCATCGGCGATGGCCTCGATTTCGCCGGCTTTAAAGGGTTGGTTGGTCAGCGGTTTGAGTTTGCCTGAGAATTTGGCGCAGGGCGGGGCGCCGGTGCTCAGATAAAGGTCGGAACCGTCCTTTTGCGCCAGTATCTGCAGGTAAGGGTTGATCGGGGTGTCCACCATGCAAGTCCATTCGCGTTGTACTCACATGAGTATAGGTCACCCCATAAAGTGCGCCGGGCCATAAGTGCACAGCCTATCCCAATCGGTTGATTGCCTGTTCCGCCAGGGTCAGGGTACGGGTAATGCGCTCGCGCATCTCATCCAGGTCCACATCGTCGCTGCTTTTCTTGCCTTCGCAGTAGCGCGCGTACACGCCATGCACGATGGCGGCGGTTTTCCAGCGGTTGAAGCCCATGTAATAGTTGAGGTTCGACAGATCCCGGCCGGTTTTGTCTGCATATTGCTCTGCCAGTTCGCTACGGGTGGGAAATCCGGGCGGCGCCGTAGCAGCTTCCGGAAGCGGTGGTTCGGCATCGGTGGGATCAGGCCATGGATTCAGCGCATAGGCGAGATCTGCCAGTGGATCGCCCAGAGTCGAGATTTCCCAGTCCACCACCGCGGCTACCGTAGAGTCAGGGCCGATCAGCACGTTGTGCAACCCATAGTCGCCGTGCACCACGCGAATGGGGCCCTGATCCGGCAGATTGTCCAGGAAGAACTGCTGTAGCTCGTGGGCGCGCGGATCGTCGAAATCCGCGGGCTCGATGGACGACATCCATGACCGATACCAGGTCTTGAGCTGACGGCCGACATAACTGTCGTGTTTGCCGAGTTCGCCCAGGCCGACTTCGTCGGGGTCCACGGCATGCAGCGCGGCCAGTACGTCGATGAACGACATGGCCATTTTGCGCCGCTCGCTCTGAGGTACGTACAGATTGGTGTCGTCTGAGTTGTACAGCGGATGGCCGTCGATCATGCCCATGACATAAAACCAGGCGCCGGTGACACCCGGGTCTTCGCAGAACCCCAATGCCGCAGGCACTGGTACGCCGGTAGGGCCGAGTGCGGAGATCAATGCCCACTCGCGGCTCATATCATGGGCCTTGGGTAACAGTTCTCCCTGAGGTGGCCGCCGGATGACAGCTTCTTTGCCACTGGTGTCGGTCAGCCGGTAAGTTAGATTGGAGTGTCCACCCTGCAGCCTGGTCCACTCGAATGGCGGCGTCAGGCTGTCTATGTTGGCCTTGATCCAGGCTTCTACCGCATCGACCTTGTAGCCCTCCGGGCCGAGGCTTTCGTCGTGATCGCTCATGATTGATCTCCTCACTTCTACCAGAGGTCGTATTTCTGCAGTTCCGCGCGACCCACCACCATGTGGTGCACTTCATCAGGACCATCGGCGAAGCGCAGGTGACGCATGTCGGTGTACAGGCCGGCCAATGGCGTCCACTGGGAAACGCCGGTGGCGCCATGCATCTGAATGGCGGCGTCGATGATTTCGCAGACCTTCTCCGGAACCATGGCCTTGACCGCGCTGACATACACGCGGGCTTCTTTGTTGCCCAGCACGTCCATGGCTTTGGCAGCCTGCAGTACCGCCAGGCGCATGGCATTGATTTCGATGCGGCAGCGGGAGATGACTTCGATGTTCTTACCCAGTTTGGCGATGGGTTTGCCAAACGCTTCCCGGGTGCCGGCGCGTTTCACCATCAACTCCAGTGCCTTTTCCGCCTTGCCGATGGAGCGCATGCAATGGTGAATGCGGCCGGGGCCCAGGCGGACCTGGGAGATTTCGAAGCCGCGCCCAACACCGAGCAGGATGTTCTCTTTGGGCACCCGCACATCGTTGAACTTGATGTGCATGTGGCCGCGGGGCGCGTGGTCTTGACCGAACACTTCCATGCCGCCGAGAATCTCCACGCCGGGGGTGTCGATGGGCACCAGAATCTGTGACTGCTGGCGGCTGGGAGCAGCGTCCGGGTCGGTTCTTACCATGGTAATCATGATCTTGCAGCGCGGATCGCCAGCACCAGAGATGTAGTATTTTTCGCCATTGATAGCCCACTCGTCGCCGTCGAGTACCGCGCTGGTACTGATGTTCTTGGCGTCGGATGAAGGCAGGGCCGGTTCCGTCATGGCGTAGGCCGAGCGGATCTCACCGTTCAACAGGGGCTTGAGCCATTGTTCCTTCTGTTCCGCTGTGCCCACGCGTTCGAGTACTTCCATGTTGCCGGTGTCCGGAGCGCTGCAGTTGAGGGTTTCGGAAGCCAGTGGCGACCTACCGAGTTCTGCAGCGATGTAGGCATAGTCGAGATTGTTGAGGCCTTCGCCGGTATCGGCGTCGGGCAGAAAGAAATTCCACAGACCGTTGTCCTTGGCCTTCTGCTTTGCGCCATCGAGCAGTTCCAGCTGGCGCGGATGCCATGACCAGCGGTCTTCTTTCTCTTTGTCGAGTGCGAAGAACTCTGCGGTAATCGGTTCTACATTATCGGCGATGTGCTTTTTGACCGCATCCATCAACGGTTGCGACTGTTCCGACATGGCCAGTTCAAACAGGTCGGCTTCAAGATCTGACATGGTTCCCCCTAAGATTCTTTTTGATTCACCTACAGATCATAACCTCATACGATAAGATCCTTAAACAGGTGTGTTGCAGCACAGTCTGGATTATTCAGGAGCAGGAGAAGATGCAGATGGGAGCGCCGTTTCGCGCAGATCACGTGGGCAGCCTGTTGCGCCCGGCCGGCATCGTCGAGGCGCGGCAGAAATATGACGCTGGCAAGGTGGGGCCGGATGGATTTACCGACCATGTTCGGCTTGCACAGGTCGAAGATGCTGCAATCACTGAGGCGGTGCGCATGCAGGAAGGAGTGGGCCTCAAAGCGGTAACCGATGGCGAATACCGTCGATCGTTCTGGCACTATGACTTCATGGGTGCGCTGACCGGTCTGGAGCTCGTGGAACGGGATGCTGGCGTGCAGTTTCACGGCAAGACGCTAAGGCCGATTCATCCGACCATAACAGGGCGGCTGGACTTTCCCGACGATCACCCGATGCTGGCACATTTCAAGTACCTGGCGAGTGTGACCCGCGTAACGCCGAAAATCTCCATACCTGGGCCCAGTGCCTGCCATTATCGAACCGCCGGGACAGATATTGCGCCGGTGGAGTACCAAGATGTGGAAGAGCTGTTTGACGATCTGAAGCGCACATACAACAAGGCGGTGCATGCTTTTTACGCGGCCGGCTGCCGCTACCTGCAGATGGACGACATATTCTTTGCCTACCTGTGTGACCCGCAGCAGCGGGCGGCCAAGCAGGCGGAAGGTTTTGACCCCGACTGGCTGATCAGTAAGTACGCCGAGGTGATGCACGATGCCATCGATGATCGGCCCGACGATATGGTCATTGCCATGCACCTGTGCCGGGGTAATTTCCGCTCCACCTGGGTCGCTGATGGCGCCTATGACCCCGCGGCGGACGCGGTGTTCAATCAGACGGGCGTTGACGTTTACTTCATGGAATACGACACCGAACGTGCCGGCGGCCTGGAGCCGCTGCGGCTGCTACCTAAGGGCGACAAGCGGGTGATGCCCGGGTTCATTACGACCAAGACAGGAGAGCTGGAGAATATCGACGATCTCAAGCGCCGTTTCGAGGAAGCGTCGGCCTATGCCGATATCGATCAGCTCGGCATTGCGCCGCAATGCGGGTTTGCCTCAACCGAAGAAGGTAATGAACTGTCCGAAGATGATCAGCGCCGTAAGCTCGAGCTCGTGGTGGCCACCGCAGAGGCGATCTGGGGTGAGGTTTGAGTAAGGGGTGACAGGCTGAAGCTGGCCACCTACAACGTCAAGGACCTGTTCCTGAATGGCGAGGGCCCTGCCAAACCCGGCAAGGCGCTGCGTCCGCTGGCTCGCATGATCGATCAGGTTGACGCCGACCTGATCGCGCTGCAGGAAGTGGGTTCAGAGCAATCCCTGGCAAGCCTGAACGATCGCCTCACACGGCCCTATGAATTCGCGGCATTCGCCCGGGGCAACAGTGACCGTTCTATCGGGTTGGCGGTATTGAGTCGGGCTGCGCTCGCGGTAACCAGTTATGCCGATCTGCAGCTGCGCGATACCGACGGTTCAGTCATGCATGCGTATGCGAATGAAACTTCGGCCAGAGCGGGCATCACTTCACCGCTGCGCTTTCAGCGCGACGTGATGCTGGTAGAGTGCGACCTTCCCGGGTCGCTTCGGGTGGCCGTTTTCGTGGTGCACTTGAAGTCCCGCACCAACCGGCCCTGGCAGACATTGTCTGCGGATGCAATGCGAGGTGCCGAAATCCGGGCGCTTGCGTGGGCGGTGCGGGAATATGCACTACGGCACCCGGACCGGCAGATACTCGTCATGGGTGACTGCAACGATCAATTCTCCAGTGACGCCATGGCGCCGTTGCGTGCGCTTGCGTTGCACGATCCGATTGGAGAGGCGGTGCGCAAGGCCGGCCGTAATCCATCGACCTACTGGCCCAAGCGACGCATGCGTATCGATCATATTCTGTTGTGGCCCCACGATCGGGTGCGTGTCGGCAGTCCAATGATTCATGCTAACAACATGGCGCGTACCGCGTCAGATCATTATCCGGTGTCGATTGAGTTACACTGGGCGCAGGACTAAAGGGAGCACACTATGGAATTAACCGACAAGATAGCCGTCGTCACGGGTGCGGGTTCGGGTATAGGCCGGTCGCTGGCTCGTCGATTCGTTGATCGGGGTGCCCGGCATGTGGTGTGCACCGATCTGAATGGCGACAATGCTGCTGAAACCGCTTCCATGATTGGCGATAAAGCCAATTCTGTCGCATTGGACGTGGCCGATGAGCAAGCCATTGAACAACTGGTGAGCGATACCGAGGCGAACATCGGCGGTATCGATATATTTGTGTCCAATGCCGGCTACGGGCAGCGGGGCGGCCTTGATCTGTCCACGGAAGACTGGCAGCGCATGATGGATGTGCATGTCTGGTCGCATCTGGCGGCGGCGCGGGCAGTGATCCCAGGCATGGTTTCCAGGGGTGGCGGGTATCTGCTGAACACCGCATCAGCAGCCGGATTGCTGACCCAGATGGATTCCGGCCCTTACGCAGTGTCCAAGCACGGTGCAGTGGCGTTTGCTGAATGGGTCTCCATAAACTATGGGGAGCAGGGCATCGGCGTGTCTGTGCTGTGTCCCCAGGCGGTGCGGACTAACATATTGGGCCCCGCTGCTCAGGAGAGTGGACGCACCAACAGCGGGCAGGCGTCGCAGGACGGCATTCTGGAACCGGACGATGTTGCTGATGCCTGCATCCAGGCCATGGCGGAAGAGCGTTTTCTGGTATTGCCCCACGAAGAGGTGGCGACTTATTTCCAGCGTAAAGCCAATGATTACGACCGCTGGCTGAACGGCATGCGGCGCTTCCGCAGTAGACTGCAAGGTACTGGAGAGTAACCCGTGAGCAGATTGAAGAGCTATCTGGGGCTGATCGAGCATGTGAAACAGGGCGATATCGACGCGGTGATCGACATGATGACTGACGATATTGTGTTCTACGCTGCTGTTGGTATGGCCGGTCCGATGCACGGGGCCGCCGTGGTGCGCCAGTGGCTGGAGGGGGCCTTAGGCCAGCAGCGCGATTCGCAGTGGCGTGTGACCAATGCCCTCGAGTCGGGAGATACATTGTTTGTCGAAGGCATCGAGGAATACACAACGCCGGATGGCGGGCACGTGGTGGTGCCCTATGCCGGGGTGTTCGAGTTCCGTGGTGAGCAGATCTGTGCCTGGCGGGATTACCTTCACGGCAAGCTGTTGCGTCCTGCCGGTGAAGACCAGCCCCTCAAAGAGCACGTGCTGGAGTTCGCACGGCTGCCGGCGATCGAGGGCTGAGCGCTATGCGAAATATCCGCTTTACGCGGCTGCCGTTAGTCTTTGCCCATGCTCAGGCGCACCTGCTGAGAGGTCGATGCGATTTCCTCCAGCAATTCGGGCCTTTGCAGTAGTCCCCGCAGCACAAAGTCGGCAGTTCTGTCCGCCAGCAGCTGGGGTGTGCCCAGAGTATTCCGATCCGTCGCGATGATCGCGGTTTCGGTGAGTTGAAACACCTGTTCGGCGGTGCTGCCCGGGTCGACGTCGTGAAACACGCCCTGTTCGATACCGTCGATGATGGCGCTGCGGTAGTACCCGATCATCTGCTGTCTGGCGGCTTGCGCGTCACGGAATTCCCGCAGACGCAGTTCCGGCAGGTAAAAGATCGCCATGAGCGACTCGTTTGTGCTGGCCACCGCCATGACCTCTTCATGCACCATTTTGAACAGCCGCGCGGCGGGCGGTAGTGACATCTGCGCGAGTTGTTCATGGTAGCGGATGCTTATCGAAGACATGCTCTGCACCAGTTCTATGAGCAGGCGCTGCTTGGAGCCGAACATCCAGGATATGGATGGTGCACTGGCACCCAGCGATTCGGCGATCATGCGCAGGGAAGCGCCGGCGTATCCATGGGTGGCGATCAGCTTTGCCGCAGCGGCAAATACCGCTTCTCGGGTGAGTGGGGGCTTGCCATCTGCTCGCGGCCGTCCGACCGGGCGCTTTTTCGAGGCGGTGCCGCTCATAGGCTGATCCGTCGGGCCCACCATTGATTGATCTGCCAGATAGCTTCTTCCAGGTGACTGAGGCGCCCCTGCCGGGTAAGCGGGGCATGCAGACCTGTCCATGGACCCTCGTTCACCGCGATGTCTTCCAGGTGAATATGTTGAATGGAGGCCTGTACAGCGTTGGCGATTTCGCCATCGGTGTCGGCATCGGCCAGGGCTCTGGGCAGCAGGGTATGAATGGTGAGGTCCATCTGATCATGTGCCCGCGGGGTCAACTGGTACCAGAATGACACCGAAGGTGTATTGAGCCAGCACAACGTTGGCATGATCACCGAAGCGAGGATCTCGCTGCGTTGGGTATCGTTCAGATTGGGCAGTTTGGGCAGAACTTCCTGCTCCGGCTGGCCCGGCGCCTCGGGCATGTGAAGTACCGACCAGCCGGCCTCTATGTTGCCGGATACGTAGGAATCTTTGGCGTGGTGGGTTGGTTGCACCGAATCTTTGTGTGGACCGATGTGGTGATAGGCTTCCATCAAGTTCTCCACCAGAATCTTCCAGTTCCAGGGGCAGTCGAAGTCGAGACTGGTGGCGACGACCATGTCGCCCATATCGTAGCCGTCGGTGATCGGCGCCAGGCTGGCCAGTTTGCTGGCCAGTGACGGAGCCTCGGGGTCGAGATTGACGAATATGAAACCCTGCCAGGTCTCGACGCGCACGCTGGGTAAGCCGCAGTCGGCTTGGGGCAGTGGATCGACTCCGTCCATCAGGGGTGCGCTGATCAGGCTGCCGTCCAGGGCGAACTTCCAAAGATGGTAGGGGCAGGAAAACGTCGAGGTATTACCGGGTTCCGTGACGACCGGCATGGCCCGGTGCGGACATATGGCCGAAAGCGCGTTGATACTGCCGTCTTCTTTGCGCACCACGATCAGAGGCTGGTCGATGATCTGCGCGGTACGGTAGTCGCCAGGATTGGGAATCTGCTCATCTCTGGCAACGCACACCCACTCCTTGTAGAAGATCTCCCGGGTCTCAACGGCGAAAACGTCGGCTCGGGTGTAGGCTTGCGGTGGCAGCGTGCTGGCGCTGGTGAGGGGACGGGTGACTGCCTGCATAGCGGCTGAATCGAGCATGGCGCACTCCAGCTTGTCTGGCGGTCAGGCTATGGGATAAGAGATGCGGGGTCAAATATTTATTATTGACCATTAATATTTATGGTGCACCCGCGCTCCGTATGGCCGCGAGTCTAGGCGTCAGGACTATTCCAGGAAATGCTTGCGTACTGCCTTCATGGTGGCGTCGTCGATACCGATATCGCGCAGATACTCCAGGGGCCCACCCCAGCGCTCATGCAGTCCATCGAGAAAATCCCGCATGGCGGTCTCGGGTACGCCGGCGTGATGCATCATGAGGTCGCGGTCCATGCCTTCGGGAAAGCCGGCGGTGCGCTCGATGAAATCAGCCTGTCGGGCAACATCGCGGTTAGTGAGAATGTAGTCGGCTTCGATCCATGCGCGATCTACACCCAGCACCGACAGCAGGAATGCGGTAGATACTCCAGTGCGGTCTTTGCCAGCGGTGCAATGGATCACCATCGGGTGTTGATCTGCATTGGCCAGAATTTCAAACAGGCGCAACCAGGACTCCGGACCGAATTCCAGGTAACCGAGGTAGCGCTTACCGGAAATTCCCGTATCGCCAACCAGCCGGGTGAGCTGATCTGTGCCGCCTTCCGGGATGACTGAGATGTTGTGGTAGTCGGCACCCATTTCGGGCAGCGGTCCGCGGCCCTGGTCGCTGATTTCATCGGGCTTGCGCAGATCGACCTGGGTGCGGATGCCCAGTTTCTCCAGGCCCGCCAGGTCGACCCGGGTCATGCGGTCCTGGCGCCCTGCACGGTAGTATTTGCCCCAGCGCACCCGCTGGCCGCCGGCGGCAGGGTAGCCACCGACATCGCGGAAGTTGAAACAGCCTTCATAAGGGTGATGGCGCTCGCCATAGTCATTGATCATGTGGTTTATGGTTCCTTACGTGTTCAGATAATCGCTAACCCGCTTGTGCACGTGGCGGATACGTATCTCCTGATAGTTGCCCAGCGTCTGTGCACCCTTTTTACAAGTCTTGAAACCGCGGGTTTGCGCCGCCAGGTTGTCGGTGTCCTGATCGTAGACTTCACCCAGGCGGCCCAGACCCTCAGCCTGGGTGTAGCTGTCCTGCACGTCCAGCATCATGGCTTCCGGCGGTTCTGGCGGTTGCTTGTCGGGGTGTTTCGGCCGCAGGAAATACAGATCGAAATACGAGTAATCAGGGTCCTCGGGGTCTGGCCTGAAACGGTAGGCCATGGGCAGAGTCAGGCCGGGGAAGATGAAAAAGTTGGGAAATACGAAATATTCGATGGAATCCAGCGTTTGGGCAGTGGAATAGTCTGAGAAGTCCTGATCGTAGATTTCACCGAGTTGACGCTGCACGATCCCGGCGTAGAAATCCCGCGCGGTCATGCCGTCCGGTACCGTGGGACATTCACCCGAATCGTCCGGCCCGCGCCGGCCCCACAACTGCTGCATCAGTTCCTGTTCAGTAGGTGCTACAGGCATGCGTGGGTTGGCCGCGCCAATGGTATGGATGAATCGGTTGACGTTGTCGCCGAACACGTCATAGGTGGTGATGGGTTCGGAGAACTCCCGGCCGCCGGCATGGGTTTCCTTGACGTGATAGGCCTCCATGAAGGCTTCTTCGGCGCCCTTCCAGTTGATGGGCAGGCGCTTGTACAGGTGGATCTCGATATAACGGTCATCGATGTGGAAGTCCTTGAAGTGCTCCGGTAGTACGCCCAGGTAGTCCTCTAAGGGCTCAGCATCGTCGTCGAAGTTGACGAATATGAAGCCACCCCAGGTGCCCACCCGCAGCTCGGGCAGACTGTGGGTCTCGGCGCTGACGTGGGGGAAGTCCCAGTCTTCGGGCACGTCGATCAGTTCGCCTTCCAGGGAGTACTGCCAGCCGTGGAAGGGGCATCGAAAGGCTTCACAGAATCCCGATGAGCCGGGCGCTTTCAATGCGGTGCCCCGGTGCATGCAGGCGTTGTAATAAGCCTTTATGGCGCCGCCGGGCGTGCGCGTGACGATGGCGGACAGGTCGCCGATGTCGTACACGTGATAGTCGCCGGGTTCCGGAATGTGCTCCTCGCGGCAGGCCATCTGCCAGACCCGGGGCCACATTCTGTCGAATTCCTGCCGGGCGAATTGCTTTGATGTGTAGTTACTGTATGGAATATCCACATCGCCCATGAATTCATAGGCGGTTTCCAGGAATGGCGCCGGCGCTTGTGAATCGTCACGCAGAATCGCTTCGGCGTAGGTGGGTCCCGGGGCCCGCGCTTGCCCGGGAGGCAGATCAGAAGATGCCACCATAGTTGCTTACCGTTGTTGCCACGCGCGTTACTGTACTTGGCGCTTGAGCATCGCGCTACTGTGTCGGTTGATAGTGACAGAAGCATCCGCCTTTGCCAGTATGGGCCCCTGGACCATGAATGAGGTAGGCGCTGCGCCAGAGGGGTAAGTCATGTCGGCCCGATTCTATGAGGCAACCGCCAGCGATTACGGCGAACACCAGGCGGCCATGGCCGCGTATCTGGAGGACGGTACCCGGCGGGCGCTGGCGATGAATAACCGCGGGCCGATCCGCTACACGACTGACGGCGTATTGCATCCGGAGATTCTGCAGGCGTACGCCGAGCATGGCTTTTACGTGTTTACCGGTGTCTTGAGTACGGACGAACTCGCCGAGATCGAGGCGGACATTGAAGACCTGTGGGATCGGGCGCCGGTGGAGAAGGGTGCAGCGCTGGACCGTCATGGACGCCCGGCCCTGGCTAGCGACTGCAAGGCCCGAGTGCTGTCCTGGGTGAGACCTCTCAGTGACCCGTTAGGCGGCACTTCGATATCCCACGGCCGCCATCCTGCCAGGATGATCGAGCCTGCCGCTCCGGACGATGCGCCGGAACATGTATTGCAACTGGTGCTGGGCTCGCTGCAGTTCTCCGATGCCTGTCTTCGCGTTTACGGTCATCCCGACCTGTTGCGTGTTGCCGCGTCGATCAATGGCGAAGACTTCGTGCCGTTCAACGAGGCCATCTGGCTGAAGCATCCCTATCTTGGCGGCTCCGTGGCCTGGCACCAGGACGGCTGGACGCATTGGAATGATCCGGCGCTGGATGAGCATACTCATGGCTTTAACTTCATGGCGCAGCTCTACGGCAGCGACGCGGCCAATGGTTTATGGGTCCTACCCGGGTCGCACCGGTTGGGCAAGGTGGATATAGCCGCCATGGTGGAGGCGGCGGGCTCCGACCGGCTGCCTGATGCCGTGCCGATGATCTGTGCGCCGGGAGATGTAGGTATGTGCAGTCGGCAGGCGGTGCACGGCTCGTTCGCCAATACCAGCCCGAACATGCGGGTGACCATCAATTTCGGTTTCCACCGGCGGGCTTCGGTACTGAATGTCGAGAGTGGCGGGGTGCACAATGAGGTTTCGGTTTACACCGAAGAGCGGATTCATGAGCGGGCCGCGATGATTGCCTATGGCATCAATGCCCGTAAATCGCACTTCCCCGACGAGACGCCCTTTGCATATGCGCCATTTGCCGGGGAACAGAACCAATATGTCTGGAATGATGCCTCAAGACGTGGGGTGAAGGATTACAACCTGCTTGATCTGGGCATCTGAATCGAGCGCCGGTAGGAAGGCCGTGATCTCTGACGCAAATGCCGAAATACAGGAAGTTGAGCGCTGGGTCTACTCCACCAGGTCGAACGCGTTGATCTCCACCAGCGAACGCATGGCATTGCCAAACAGCGTGCGCCCCAGTTGCATACCCCGCTCATTGGCCAGATCCAGGGTGCCTGCGATGACCACGGCGTAACACAGCAGATACAGCGCGCTGACCCGATAGCGCTCGCGGCAGTGCTCCAGATCATAGTCAATGCCATGGCTGGTCAGGGCCTGGTGATAAACGGCTACCCAATCCTGCGCGTTGCGCACTTCGTCACTGAGACTCTGGGTGACGAAGTAAGCCAGATCCTGTTCCGGCGCCGAGGTGCAGACCGATTGCCAGTCCACCAGCACGATCTCGTCGTCATCGAAAAAGACGTTGTCCAGCCGTACGTCGGCGTGGACCACGCAGATAGGATCGCTGCACATGCGCTCGAGCAGTGCCGGCACGAGATCCGGAACCAGCGTTGCGCGCTGTGCAATGTCCGGCGGGATCTGGTCTGCGAACTGCTTGGACACCACAGGCCAGCCGACACCGAAGCCGCCGATCATGCCGTCCCGCTGGCCAGGATTGTTGTGAGAAACGATCAAACGGGTGGTGCGCCAGGTGCTGGCGTGGAGTTTGGCAATGCCTTCGATGACCAGGCGAGCGTCTTGCTCGGAGCAACCGGCGACCTGATCGCCGATGCGCAGATCTTTGAGATCTTCCATCAACAGCACGAACAGATTGGCTTCCGGGTTGAAGCGCGCGTAGTAGCTGTCCGGCACCCGCAGAGAAATGTGCTGAGCCAGATCCTTATAGAAATTGATCTCGCGCTGGTACATGTCGTAGGTGGCGGCCACCGCGCGATTCTCCTCGGCGGGCGAGGGAAACTTGGCGATGATCGAATCAGGGCCGTGTTCGCTGGTCAGGTGAACCCGGGTGACCATGCCGATAATGCTGGCGCCGGCGCCGAATTCTTCAACGCGGAAGTCGTCTACCTGATAACCCAGGACCTCACTGAGCCACTGAGCAGTCAGTTCTTGCGGGGTTGTGGGGAATTGCATTTCTTCGTCCATGGGGTTAACGCCGATCAATGATGGTGTGTTCTTTGCCGAACCAGATGGTGGAGCGGCTCATATCGATGAAGTTGTGCTCATCGGTGATGAAAGTTTGGTGCGCCAGTTTCGCTTCGGCGGTAATGGGCGCGCGACCTCGATCCACCCATGCCTCTGCGTGGCCCAGATAGGATTCTACGGTGGTGCCTCGGGCCTGCTGTAAGGCCTCGTCCAGCGGTGAATTGGCACGGTGGACCTGGCGATAGCACAGCGTGCCCGTCGCCTCGGCATGGGAACGCACGATGGGACCATGCTGGGTGAGCCAGTAATGCCGCGCCTGCTCCTCAGACAGATGATTCTGGTGCCGCAGCGGGAAGAATACCCGCACCACGTTGCTCTTGAGTTTGGCGACGATGTTTTCCGGGCTTGGATTGACCTGGGGATACTCGTAGGCAAACCACAGCGGTGACTGGGGCAGGTCGATGAATTTTGCCTCGTCTTCGAGCAGGGCCGCGCCGGCTGCCTGCCCGGCTTCGCTCTGCATGGCGGCCTCGAGCTCGGCTTCGGTAGACCACCACAGCTCGGCGACGCCGTCATAGTGAGGTTCCATGTCACCGCGCGCCTGTTGCGCGGCGAGATTTCCCGGATCTTCCAGGCTATGGGTCTGTACGTAACGGAGTATGCTCAGGTCGTTGGCGAAGCTGGCGACCAGCGGACCGTGGGTGTTGCGCCAGTAGTCATGAAATTCACTTAGAGACAATTCCGGCTTGCGCCGCAGGACGAATACCAGGCGTATCATGGAGCCCCCTTGATTGCTTGCTCTTGCCCGGGTGAGATTAGCATTGGCAGAGGGATCAACATAGTGCCCGATGGGAGTCGTCGCGACCTGATTTCGTCGGCCGCTCAATTGATATAGTCTGCAGTGCGGCTGCGAGACAAAAGCGTCTGACCTTGACTGGGGAGATAAATGAGCGGATCCGAAAACTTGGCGCGGGCGTCAGCTACGCAATTCAGCAATGCGTACCTGTGGTATGTGGTAGGCGTGCTGACGATTGCATCGACGTTTTCCATCATTGATCGCCAGATCCTCAACGTGATGATCGGTCCGGTGAAGCGCGACCTCGGCGGCATTTCCGATTTCCAGGTGTCGCTGATCATGGGGTTCGCGTTCACCTTTCTGTACAGCGTCATGTCGTACCCCGCCGGCTGGGTCGCCGACCGCTACAATCGCCGTAACCTCATGGCGGCGGGCATTGCCAGCTGGAGCCTGTTGACCATGTTGTGCGGTACGGTGAGCCAGTACTGGCACCTGTTTCTGGCCCGCATGGGCGTTGGCGTGGGAGAGGCGACGTTGGGGCCGGCCGCCAACTCTGCTTTGGCGGACTACTTTCCCGCGTATCGCCTGCCACTGGCGTTGGGGATTATGTCCGCCGCGCCGTTCATCGGGCAGGGACTGGCCAACATAGCCGGTGGGCCGCTGATCGACTACCTGGAGTCCACACCCAATTACGTTTTGCCGGTGGTGGGTGAAGTGTTTTCCTGGCAGATGGTGTTCATCATCGTAGGGGCGCCGGGATTGCTGGTTGCTCTGGCGGTGTGGGGCCTGAAGGAGCCCCTGCGGCGCGGCAGAATGACTGAAGAAGGCGGGGTGCCTCTCAGGGAAGTGTGGCGCTTTGTCAGGCACCGTGGGGGCTTTTTTGTACTGTTGTTCACGGCATATCTGTGCCTCGCTACCCAGGGTTGGTCATTGTTCGGATGGATCGTCGAGTACTTCGTGCGCAATCATGAGTGGAGCCGAACAGAGATTGGCCTGGTCTATGGCAGCATCGCCATGGTTGTGGGTATTGCCGGCAGTATCACGGGTGGCTTGTGGGCGGGCTGGTTGCTGGCCCGCAAAGTGCCCGATGCGACGATTCGTATTGTGCTGTATGGCACGGTGGTGTTGCTGCCAACTGCCACGGCACTGACGCTGGTGCCCGACCCCTGGGTGGCGGTGGTATTGCTGGTGCCGGTGACCTTCTGCATGTCGATGCCTCCAGGGCTGATCATGGCGACTTTGCAGGCCATTGCGCCCAATGAGTTGCGTGGTCAGATGGTGGCGTTCTATCTCATTGCGGTGAATTTTCTCGCATATACCTTTGCGCCATCGTTGCCTGCGCTGTTGAGTGACTTTGTTTTTGGCAGCGAGCTGGCATTGGGTAAATCCATATCTGCGCTGGCGGTGCTGAACTACAGCGTAGCCGTCATCTGTTTGCTGTTATGCTTGCGGCACTATCGCCGTGCGCTCGAACATGCCAGGGCCTGGCAGTAGCGCAATCATCCAAACCAACGGGAATTACAATTCAAAAGGGGCAATCATGGGACGTCTTGACGGAAAAGTAGCGCTGGTCACCGGTGCGGCTTCGAACCCGGGTCTTGGCTACGCCACCGCGCATCGACTGGCTGAAGAGGGCGCCAGGCTGATGGTTACCGATGTGGATGAACCGGGTGCGAAAGCGTGCGCCGAGTCGATCAATGCGGCTGGCGGTGAAGCGCTTGCCATGCGTCAGGATGTGGTCGCGGAAGGCGACTGGATCGCCACCATGGCGAAAATCGAAGAGGCCTTTGGCGGGGTCGATGTTGTCGTAAACAATGCTGGCATAGCCGTGCTCGTGCCCATTGAAAACATGAGCCTGGAGCAGTGGAACCGGCAGATCGAGGTCAACCTGACTTCGGTGTTCCTTGGCAGTAAGTACGCCATTGCTGAAATGAAGAAGCGTAGCGGTGGCAGCATCGTCAACCTGTCGTCGGTGGCGGGCATCATCGGCCTGCAGACCTGCGTTGCCTATGGCGCGGCCAAGGGGGGCGTGCGCATCATGTCCAAATCCATCGCCGTAGAGGCGGCCAAGTACGATATTCGCTGCAACTCGGTGCATCCCGGCGTGATCTGGACCAACATGCAGGCTCAGGCCACTGGCGCCAATGATCCTTCCGGCGTAGACGCAGGTGCAGCGCGCATACCGTTGGGGCGGGCGGGTGAACCGCTGGATATCGCCAACTGCATACTCTACCTGGCGTCTGAAGAATCGAAGTATGTCACCGGGGCGGAGTTCGTGGTCGATGCGGGCATGACGGCCCAGTAGCTAATACCGGGGCGTCAGCTCCGTTCTTGTCACGATATGGCCGGCCAGATCCTCGGGCAGCCACCAGCTCGGTTTGAGGGTCCGCTTGGCGAATACGGTCTGCGCCTGATCGCGATAGTGGGGCGACTCCGGCCGGTCTGACTGCCCCACCGGCAGGTATACCCAGCTGCGAATGGGCTTCGAAAGCACCACCAGCTGGGTGGAAGTCTGGCCCCGATTGCCGTGGCGCTGATGGTTTTCATCGGCGTCGGCATAGCCCATGGAGCGCAGCGTAGTCAGCCCCAGGTGTTTTTCTCCGCCGCCGGAAACCGGCCAGGTTTCGCCGTCTCTGCCAACGCGGAACACACGGCCCCAGGCCGCATCAGTGGTGCCGAAGTGTTCGCGTAACTGATTCAGCGCGCTCTGCCAGGCAGCGCGAATGGTTTCCAGCTGGACTTCGTTCAGAGCCGGGACATTCGGCGCGCGCCCTTCCACGATTGCGTAGTAGTCATCCACCTGGCTGCGAATCCCCATGCCTGCGGTGGTTTGTGACAGGGCGGTCCGCCAGTAGTAATAGCGCAGTGCTTCAGTACTGTCTTTGTGCAGCTGCCCCTGCCACGCGAGCATTTCGTCCAGTTCCGTTGATGCCGGGGGGGCAGCCTGGCGCAGCACGTTCAGCCAGCGTTCATGGCCGTAGGGTTCAATGTCCACGGCATAGGCCAGGGCTTCTTCGATCGTCACGTCGGCGTCCTGACTCAACAGTTCAATAGCGCGAGCGCCACGCTGGTTGGTCCAGCCCTCGCGTGAGTCGCCGTAGGCTTTCGAGGCGAACAGATAGTCGGGCTGGTTGGCGAGCTTGAACGGTGAATCCGGGAGCATGGCGTCGGGCGGAATGTTGCAGTTCTGCATGTAGCCCGACTCGGGGTTCAACACCTGCAGATGATCGCTCGACGGATGAAACCCCTGCCATTCGGTGGCGCTGACGCTGCCGTCGACGGGCAGTGACCAGTCGAAGCTGGTGTCGCGCACGGGTACGCGCCCGGTGCGCTGGTAATAGATATTGCCGCTGGTGTCGGCCACCATGACATTCTGGGGGAACATTGCCAGGCCCGCGCAGGCGTCTACTGCACCGGTGTAGTCTTTGGCGAAGTTCAGCGCTTCCCAGGCGCGGTTACGATTGGTGCCGGAGTCATAGGCAATGCGCGCGGCGTATGCGTAACCGTCAGCGCGGGCGACGATCGGGCCGTGGTGCGATGACTCCCAGGTGTAGTTTCTGGTGGTGGCGTCGGGGAATTTCATCGCCACCGCGTGCTGGGAAATATCCCGATATTCGTCGTCATAGAGGTACCGCTGAGGATTGTCCGGGTGCAGGGTCAATCGGTACATGTCTGCTGTGTCAGGTCCTCCGGTGGTCATGGCCCAGGCGACGTCGCCGTTATGGCCGAGGCCGATGTACGGCGAGCCGGCCAGGGCTACGCCGCTGCCATGCAGCTCGCCGGCGTGAATACGCATCTCCCAGAAGCGGCTCACGCCCCACCAGGACAGGTGTGGGTCGATCAGCAGCATTGCGTGGCCATCGGCGGTGCGCGATGGCGCGACTGCCCACTGATTCGAGCCGCGCTGTTCGGTCACGAACTGGGGTGTTATGCCCCCGCGCCGCAGATCTCCCAGGGCCTCGTCGATGGACCAGTTGTACAGGAACGCCCGCCCGAAGGCGTCGACCATCTGCGGGGTAACTTCGTCATGGCCCCACCACTGGGGCACGTCTGCGGGATTGGCGCGGTAGTAGTCGGTGATGCCATTGGCGAACGCGGTAATACGCTTCAGCTCCTGCTCGCTCATGGCGGCGATGGCGACTTCACTGTTGGCCATATGCCCGAACATATGCGCGACCAGCGCGGTGGGCACGCCCGACTCGCCGTTGACTTCGCTGAGTTCGCCCATGGCTATCTTGAAATTGAGCAGCAATTGAGTAGGGCGGTCCTGGGCTTGAGCCCAGCCCTGCGCGTAGAGACCGTCTGCTACGGTGGCTGCGTAGATGTGCGGGATGCCATAGGTGTCTCTGTAGATCACGGTTCTGCCGGTATCTTTGCCCTGGCCAGGTAGCGCTTGATCAGCCTGTTGCGCGGTGTTGTCCGCGGGCGGACTGCAGGCTGCCAGCAGCGATAACAGCGTCAGGATAAGCATATTGGTCCGCACGATTATCTGCCCCGGTGTTCTGCGTCTACACCGCATCATACACCAGGCGTAGAATATATGGCCCAGGGAGGCTTTTGATGGAGAGTATTGAATGAAGCTGGAAAACAAGGTTGCCGTAGTCACCGCCGCCGGGCGGGGCATCGGTCGGGGTATCGCACTGGCGCTGGCACGTGAAGGTGCGAGGCTGGTGGTGAACTCCTATTCCGCAGACACGACCCGGGAAACCGTTCGCGCCATTGAGGATCTTGGCCAGCCGGTGGCCTCTCTCGTGGGGGATATCACCGATCCGGACAATATGCTGGCGCTGCGTGATCTGGCTATCGCCGAATTCGGGCTGATCGATATTCTGGTCAACAATGTCGGGGCCGGGCCGAAACAGGCGATTGATCCACCGCAACACGAGCTCGGCATGGCGGCGTCGCTGTGGGATGCGTTGTACCAGCAGAATCTCAAACCCGTCGTGCTGATGACCGAGGCGGTGGCAGGACACATGCGGGAACGCGGCGGGGGCAAGATCGTCATGGTTTCCTCCATAGCGGGGCGAGCCTCATTGTCGGATCAGATGCTGACCCACTTCGTGCATCCATCCTATGGCGCGATGAAAGCGGCGTTGATCAACTACACCCAGACTCAGGCTGAACTGCTGGGGCCACATAACGTGAATGTAAATGCCGTTTGCCCCGGCATCGTTTACACCGATGCATGGAAGTCCAATGCGGAACGCGCCGTGAAATCGATTCCCGAATTTGTGGGTCGTGAAGCGCGGGAGTGGTTCCAGGGTATCGCCCGGGGCGATTATCCGCATATCTTCGACCGCACGCCGCTGCGCCGGGAACAGACCGTTGAAGACATCGGCAATGCAGTTGTCTTCCTGGTTTCTAACGATTCGGTGAACGTTACCGGCCAGTCACTGATGGTCGACGGCGGCATGGTGAAGGTGTGAGCGGCGATGCCGGTTCAGGTCACCTGATTGATCAGCGGCCGACGTCGTAGGACTCGTCTGGCACTTCATCGTTAAGCAGACGCTCGAAATGCTCGGCAAATTCAAGGGGTACGAAGATCTCGTCCTCGGCGGCGCGAATTTCCTGCAATGACCACCATCTGAAACCGCGGAAGATACTCAGTTCATCCGCGGCAGGATTGGCGCTGTTGTCCGGTTCGAACATGTGGGTACGCACCAGATAAAACAGCTCCGATTGATCCCAGGGCTTGCCGTGCAGCTTGAATTGCATGCGGCGGTGCCACACCGGACCCTGCCAGGTCTTTATTTCGAGCCCGGTTTCTTCGAAGACCTCCCGCGCCAGCCCGACCCCGGGCGCTTCTCCGGGTTCGAGGCCACCGCCGGGCGCCAGCCAGATGAGTCGGTTGGTGTCGGGTACCAGCGTGTGAATGAGCAGTACCCGTTGTTCAGGTTCCGCCAACAGCAGGGCGCGTACCGCCTGCCTCGGTTCGAAATGCTCTGTCATGGTTAATCGGCGGGGTCTTACGGCACTGTCAGCACGTCGCTGTTGACCTCGTGCAGGAGCTTTTCCGCAGTGTTGCCGAGCAGCAGCCCGGCGACACCTTTGCGCGCCTTGGTGCCGATGACCAGGACGTCTGCATCGACGGACGCGAGCAGCCGTTTCATCGACTCCACTGCCAGGCCCTCGAGCGCGTGGGACGTGAAGTCCTCGATGCCCTGCTCGGCGGTCAGGGTGGCTATCTCTGCGAAGATCTCGCTTTCTATTTCCTTGCGCAGTTTGTGGTAGCTGGAGATCGTGGTGACTTCGTCCAGCCATGCGCCGAGCATGGGGAATACACTGGCCAGATGCAATTCGGCGTTCATCTGTCCGGCCAGATCGTGAGCCACAGCCAGTATCCTGTCGTTCAGCTCCCCATGCTCGGGGTCGTAGACGTCCAGTGCGGCGACCACGGTGGGTTTGGCGGACCACGCGCGAGGCTGGGTCAACAGCACCGGCGCGGTGGCGTGGCGCAGCAGATTCCAGTCGTCAGGTGTACGCAGTGCGGCGAAGCTTGTGGCTTTGGCGGATGTTTTGACGATCAGTTCGGCGGCTGTTGATGCGGCTGCGTGCAGGACGCCTTGCCAGTTGCGGGCGTTCCACATTACCGCGCAGGTAAGCTTGTCGATGTGCTCGCCGGTGGCTTCCACCACGTCGCGCAGGGCCGAGCGCTCGGCTTCCAGCACCAGTTCCTTGAGTTGTGCCGACACGTCGATGTGTTTGCTCTTGAGGTCTGCTACACCTTCATACACCACGCGAATCAGCGCAATATCCGTGTCAGGACCGCTCAGGGTTTTGAGTTTCTGCACAAGGGCCGAAGCGTCCGCGCTATCGTCCAGCACAGCGAGAATGTTGGTGAATCGGGACATCTTCTTATGCTCAGTTGCGAACTGTGATTACGTCACCGCGCAGGCGTGCCAGAGTGTCTTCTGCGGTGTTGCCCAGTACCAGTTTGCCCAGCCCGCTGCGGGCGGCGGTGCCCATGATTGTTACCGTGGCGTTAAGCTCTTCCGCCAGATGGGCAATGGCCTGTGCGGGTTTGCCTTCGATGATATGGGCGGCGGCGTTGCTTATTCCCAGGCGGTGCAGCGTTTCGTTCAGAGCCCGGTCCCTGGCCTGACGCATGTCTGCCTTGATGCCCTCGTAATCCATGGCAACCTGCAGCGCGTTGACGCTCTGTCCGAGATCTGAATAGACGCAGCAGACATGCATCTTGGCGTCGAGGGTTTGTGCAATGATACTGGCGGTCTGCAGAACCTTGTCGCTGAGTTCGGTGTGCGCTTCATCTGCGATGTCTACCGCGGCCAGCACGTTGCCGCCGGTCTGCCAGGCTGGTGAATTGGAAATCAGTACCGGGCAGGGCGCTTCGCGAATCAGGCGCCAGTCCAGTGGCGCATGCAGGTAGTCCGTCAACGCGTGCGCTGCGCCGGGCTTTATCAATAGATCGGCTTGTTGTGCCCGGGTTTCTTCGCAGATGGCGTGGTCGGTACGCTTGTTCCACAGCACTTTCGCTTCACTCCAGGCGATGCGTTCTCTGTAAGGCACAAGTAAATTGTTCAAGCCCTGTCGCTCTGCGGCCATCAACGCTTCGATGAGATTTGCTTTGTCGGGATTGGGCAGTGGCTCCTCCTCGATGGTGTCCCAGATGACTTCCGCCACTTCTACTTCAGCTCCGGTGTAGTGCTCCACCACGGCTGCTTTGCTCAGCGCGATCTCCATGCCGTCGAGGCTGTCGCTGGCGACGAGGATCTTTTTCAGTGCGGTCATGTTGAACTTCCCGGTTGATGAACTGCGAACCATCGCAGTATGTCTGCATGGTGGATGATGCCTATCACACGGTTGCCCGCAACGACCGGTACGGGCCAGGTCCGTTGCGTCAGTTTTTCGAGGGCGTCTTTGGCGCTGGTATGTGGCGCTATGGTTTGCGTGTAATCGAGCGGCAGCAGGTGATTGCCAACGGTATCGACGTCCAGGTCGGGGTTCGCGTCGGAAAGCTGCAGGGCTTCGCGGCTGACATAGCCCACGTCACCCTCTGGTGTGGTTACCGGCCAGATCTGCTGGTTGCTGCGCAGCAGAAAGTCGTCTCGAAAATCGGCGAGAGACAGATGAGGCGGGATTTTCTCAAAATGGGTGCGCATTACGGCTGCCACATCCAGGCCTTTAAGGGCGTGTTCGAGCATCAGACTGGCGATGCTGGTCTGGGCCAGGCGGCGGATGAACCAGCCGATCAGCATCATCCAGAAGCCGTTGAGGGCTTGACCGGATATGAGTTGCGCAAGGCCCAGAATGATGAATGCCCAACCCACCGCGCCGCCGACCTGGGCGGCGGTGCGCGTGGCGCTCATGAAATCGCCGCTGCGCCACCATAGCGCCGCACGGAACAGCCTGCCGCCGTCCATGGGGAAGCCGGGTAACAGGTTGAATGCCGCCAGCATGAAGTTCACCGTAGCAAGCCACATGCAGATCGTCGCCGGAGCGTCGATCTGGCTGAAATCGAGTGCTCCGGCGCTGTCGACCAGGCTCGCCCCTTCCGGTATGAGCATGCCGGCGACCAGACCGAACAGTACGCCCAGCACCACGCTGGCCAGCGGGCCGGCGCCAGCTATGAGAAATTCGTCTTTGGGTGTCTGCGGTTCGCCGCGCATCTGCGCCATGCCGCCGAACAGGAACAGGGTGATGCCGGATATCTCTATGCCCCGATGTCTGGCGGTAACCGAATGGGACATTTCGTGAACCAGCAGGGATATGAAAAACAGGATACCGGCGCTGAGCGCAGCGGACCAGTTCATGACGGCGGACCACTCCGGGTGCCACATCGGAAACAAGCCGCCGCCCAGGCTGCTTACGATGAGCGCGAAGATGATCAGCACAGAGACGTGCACGCGAATGGTGATGCCCAGTACACGGGCGATTTTCATCGCTGACAGTCCCATTGCATCGGTTTCCACCGGCGGTGAATCAGTGTGCGGCATATACGTACTCGACATCTGCTTTTGCTGGGGTAAAAGTACCTGGGTGTTTTTTATAATGCGGGTGGGTCGTGGATAGTCCCATCAGGAAATTCACCTAGGGTGGGCGTGGCATTTGATTACTGGGAGTTTCTGGCTGGCCTGATGCTGTTCCTGCTGGCGATGTCGCTGGTGGAGGCAGCCATTGGGGCCTTTGCCGGCCGGCGCTTCAAAGGGATGATCGCGCGCAGCACCGGCTCGCCCTTGCGCGGCATTGTCAGCGGCACCGCCGCCACCGCCGTTCTGCAATCCAGTTCCATGGTCAGTCTGATGATGCTGGCGTTCGTTGGCGCCCGGGTCATCCGTTTGCGTGATGCCCTGCTGGTAGTGTTTGGCGCCAACCTGGGCACGACAGCCACGGGATGGATCGTGGCGACCATCGGTTTCAAACTCGATCTGGCAGCGCTGGCGTTGCCGCTGATCGCGCTGGGCGGACTGGTAAGTACCCTGGTGCCAAAACGCGAGGCGGCACATTATGGGCGCCTGGTACTTGGGATCGGGTTGCTGCTGCTGGCGCTGCAGTTCATGAAGGGTGCGGTGGAAGGCGCGGCGGAACTGGTCGACCCGCAGATGCTGGCGGAGTTCAGCGGCTGGCAATATCTGTTGTTTGGCACCGTGTTTTCAGCCCTTGTGCAGTCGAGTTCGGCCACCATGGTCATAACGCTGAGTCTGCTGAACGGCGGCGTGATCGATCTGCCTTCGGCGGCCGCTTTGGCCATTGGCGCAGATCTGGGTACTACCAGTACTGTGCTGCTGGGCGCTATCGGCGGATCAGCGAACAAGAAGCGCCTTGCCGTCGGACACTTTCTGTTCAATCTGCTGACGGACCTGATCACTTTTTTGATTCGTATCCCTTTATTGTGGCTGGTGGGCATGCTGCAGGACCCGTTGCTGGTGCTGGTAGCGTTCCATTCCGTCTTCAATCTGATGGGCCTGGTGTTGTGGGTACCGTTGATCGGCCCATTTGCTGATGTGTTGGGGCGGATCTATCGGGACGACGAAAAACGCATGAGCAGGTATCTGGAAGAAACTGCTCAGACGGTACCCGAGGTAGCGCTGCCGGCCATGGCCCAGGAAGTCGACCATCTTCTGGAGCGCACCGTTTGCCACAACCTGGCTGGGTTCAAGGCCCGGACAACCGATGACCCATTGCAGGTTCGGCAGAAGTTCACGGATGCTTACCACGGCACGCGCGAGCTTGAGGGGGAGATTCTCAGTTATGCTCTGGATCTCGAGCGTGGCAGTTTTACCCAGGAGGAAAACGAGCGTTTGACTGCGTTGCTGCATGCGGCGCGGGATGGTCTGATGGCGGGCAAGCTGATCAAAGATGTGATCGAAGATTATCTGGGCCTTTACGACGACGCGCCCCAGCTGTATGCGCTGATTTCGCAGTTGCAGGTCACGCTCTATGAAACACTGCATGAAGTCATGCACGTTGATGAGGTTGTGGAGGGTACTTTACTTGATGAGCTCAGTGAGTGCGCCGAGGATAACCATCGACGCATTCACGAGGCCATTTACGCAGCGATACAGCGCGACGTCATCGCCGAGCAGCACACCTCATCGGTGCTCAATATCAATCGCCACCTGTTCAACTCCAATCAGGCCATGTTATCGGGCCTGCGTGAGTTATGGCTCAATGATTTCGATGAGGCGACGCTCAGCCCGTCCTGTTGATCAGATCCAGTGCCTTTTCCAGCGCTTCGGCGCGTTCCGGCCAGGTACTGCCACCGGTGTTCAGGCGCAGGGTCGTGACACCAGCATCGCTGAACGCCTGCAGACGCTGCTTCACCATGTCTTCGGTGCCGATGAGATTGGCCATCAGTACCAGTTCCTCGGGCACGCGTTGTACCGCTTCATCGCGCTTGCCGGCGATCCACAGGGACTGCACTTGTTTTGCGGCATCTTCGAAACCCGCCCGGCAGAAGGCATCGTTGTAGAAGTTGGTTTTGGCTGAACCCATGGCGCCAAGGGTGAAGGCCAGGCCCGGTCGGCATTTTTCTATGAGACGTTCAACGTCGTCGCTGACCTCGAAGTAGCCACCGGCCTCGATGTCGATATCCTGCATGCTGCGTCCGGCCTTGTCGGCGCCGGTGCGCAAATTGTCGAGAAACACATCGGAGTGCTCCGGCAGAAAGCAGGTGCCGAGCCAGCCGTCTGCCAGTTCGCCGGTCATCTCCAGAGATTTCGGACCAAGCGTGGCCAGGTAGACGGGCAGCTTCGGTCTAGGCGGTTGTGAAAGGCGTATGGCTTTGCCTTCGCCGCCGGGGCGGGGCAGCAGGTAGTGTTCTCCCTCGTAGGCGAGCTTTTCACCGGCCAGGGCGATACGGAGTATCTCCACACATTCGCGCAGACGCGACAGGGGCTTGGCGAAGGCCGCACCATGCAGGCCTTCAACCACCTGGGGGCCGGAAACGCCGAGGCCCAGAATGAATCGGCCGTTTGAAACCGTGTCGAGACTCTGGGCCGTCATGGCGATCATGGAAGGTACCCGGGAGCTGATCTGCAATATGCCCGTACCCAGCTTGATGCGCTCGGTTTTTGCGGCCAGATATGCCAGTGGCACGATGGCGTCCATCCCCCAGGCTTCGGCAGACCAGGCCTGGTCCACGCCGAGCTGATCGGCACGCATGGTGTAGTCGACGAGCTGATCCCAGTCTTCGCCGTTGTAGTAGGCCGAGCCGATGGATATTGCGGTTTGCATAGTCCTTCCCGATTTATGAAATAGTCCGTCATGGAAATGGCCCGGCCGACATTTGTCAAGCTGTCACCTGTGGCACGCAGGTTTTGTCATTAGCGCTCAATCCCCCTAGAATTTCGCCAATACGAGCGAGGGGTGATGTACGTTGAATATCATGATGTTGCTGGAGATGGTCAGCGGCGCTTTTCCTGACCGGCCGGCGTTTACCGATGGTGGCACGGGCCAATCTCTAACTTATAGTGAGTTGTTTGAAGCGGTTCGTGCGCGAGCCGCCTCAGTGCGCGGCAGCCAGGCCGAGCGGCTGGTAAAACTCGATGTCAGTAATCTCGGTACGCCGATGAGCCTGTTTTCGAGCGCGTGGGCCGGGGTGCCCTACGTACCGTTGAATTATCGGCTAACTGATGAGGAGATCCAGGCTCTGTTGCAGAGGGTGACGCCGGCCTACCTGGTGACGGAGCCGGATCGTGTTGCCGTCCTGGGGGCAATGCAAGACGTTGCCGCCATTCCAACCGCCGAGTTCGTCGCTGATGAGGTACATGGCGATACCCTGCCGGATGAGTGGTCGATGGACCCGGAAGAAGTCGCGGTATTGCTGTTTACCAGTGGTACCACCGGCGTGCCCAAAGCGGCTGTACTGCGCCATAAGCACCTTGTGTCCTACATTCTCGGTTCCGTGGAATTTGCCAGCGCAGGCGACGACGAAGCTGCGCTGGTATGTGTGCCTCCGTACCACATCGCGGGTATTGCCGCGATTCTGAGTTCCGTCTATTCCGGGCGGCATGTGGTGCAGTTACCGAATTTCAGTGCCGAAGCCTGGATTGAACTGGTGCGCAAGCACAATGTGTCGACTGCATTCGTGGTGCCCACCATGCTGGCGCGAATCGTCGAGGCGCTGGAAGAAGCACAGACTGCTGATATGCCCAGTTTGCGCAACTTGTCCTACGGCGGCGGCAAGATGCCTTTGAGTGTCATCGAAAGAGCCATGGTGTTGTTCCCCGACACCAATTTCACCAATGCCTACGGGTTGACCGAAACCAGTTCCACCATTGCCGTGCTCGGTCCCGACGATCACCGGGAAGCCGCGGCCAGTCACGATGAGGCGGTACGGCGCCGGCTGGTTTCGGTGGGTCAACCGCTGCCGGGTATCGAACTGGAGATTCGCGACGATGAAGGCCGGGTGCTGGGGCCGGATGAGCGTGGTGAAATATACGTGCGTGGCGAGCAGGTATCCGGCGAGTACGAAGGTCGTGGTTCGGTGGTGGATAACGAAGGATGGTTCCCCACCCGGGATGCCGGCAGTGTCGACGTCGAGGGTTATCTGTTTCTCGAAGGCCGTGCAGACGATGTGATCGTGCGGGGCGGCGAAAATATGTCTCCTGGTGAGATCGAAGACGTGCTGCTGGCCCATCCCACCGTAGCAGATGCTGCCGTGGTGGGTATTCCCGACGAGCAGTGGGGTGAGGCGGTTGCTGCAGCAGTGGTGGCGAAGAAAGGCGCTGAGATCGACACCTCCGCGCTGCAGGATTTCGTCAAGGAACATATGCGCAGCTCCCGGGTGCCGGGCATCATCGTGGTATGGGATGAACTGCCGTACAACGAAACCGGCAAGTTACTGCGCAGGGTGGTCAAGGCTGAGCTGTCGGGCTGATTTCATCGATCAGCCCCCAACCCAGGGCTGTTGCGGCATCGACGCGAATGCCGCTTAATGCCATGTAGGCGGTCAGGTGTCGGCCGGTGCGGTGAGTGATGCTGACGGTTCCACCCGCGCCGGGCACCAGCCCCATGGCAACCTCCGGCAGTTGAAAAAAAGTGTCTTCCGCGGCGCTGATGTGATTGCAGAATGCCGGCAACTCGATACCCGCGCCTATGCAGGCGCCATGCAGCATAGCCTCGGTAGTACCGTGGTAGGTGCTCAACAGCGCGCCAGCGCCGCGAGTAGTACGACTCAAATGCGCCAGCCCTGCGTCTGCCTGGGCGCTGCCGAACTCCGCCAGATCGCCGCCCGCGCAGAACGAAGGGCCGTTGCCCCGCAGTACGATATGTTCAATGCTCGTATCGATATGCGCCGTCGACAGGATACTGCACAGGGCATCCTTGAGTGAGGCGCTGTAGGCATTGTGGACCGCCGGGCGGTTGAATGTTGCGGTAATGACATTGCCTTGGCGGGTGGTGAGCAGTGGAGGCTCCTCGTCTTCATGCACTGCCGGTCGGGAGGCGGTAGACAACCAGTCCATGAATCCTCTGCTGTGCTGCAGGGTGGAGTAGGCGAGAGACTCCGCAAGCAGCCCCTGTGTGTGGCTGGCATCGGCATTGTGGCGCAGCAGTTGCACCAGCGTTGCGGCGGCCGCAGGCTGTTGCAGAATTGCGGCAGTCAGCAGCTCAACCTGTGCTTCATCCGCCACCAGATCGACCAGCGAGTGAAATCCCGCTGATGCGTTGATGTGAATGACTGGACAGCTGGGCATGGCTGCGGCGCCGGACGGATCTAAGCTGCCGCTGACAATCAGCCCGGCATGCTCACCGACGGGCGAATACTCTTCCAGCAACAGGGGTGTGGCGAGCAGACGTCGATATTCTGTCGGTGAAAGTATTGGGAACATCTATCCCTCCTGGAGCAACAATGTACCAGGATAATCGAATACCCCGTGCAACATTCAAGACCTGCGCCAGTTGCTCAACGCTGCGCATACCCGCATGCTCCGACGATGGACTCGACTGTACTCATTCGCCGGGCCGAGGTGGCCGGCAGTATTGTAGATGTGTTCTGTGACCGCAGCATAGTGGCCATGGCGCCCGAGTTGCCGGTGCGGCAGGCGGATATTGTTCTGGAAGCGGGTGGCGCGGCGCTGCTGCCGGGACTGCACGATCATCATCTGCATTTCTTTGCGGCGGCGCGTGCGCGCGGCTCGGTGGATTTCACAGACGTTGGCCCTGGCGATGCCGCAGCGGTGCAGTTGCGGCTGGCGGCAGCTGAAGGCCCTGGCTGGGTGCGCGGCGTGGGCTACCACGAATCCATGGCGGGGGATCTTGACCGGTATGGTCTCGATGAGTTGATCGCCGATCGGCCGGTGCGGCTGCAGCACTCCTCGGGCAAGATGTGGCTGCTCAACAGCGTGGCAATCGCAGCGCTGCAGGTGGAAGCCCTTGCGGCTGCCGGCGTCGAGCGGGATCAGCAGGGGCGTGCCACAGGGCGGTTATTCCGCATGGATGATTGGTTGCGTCATGCGCTTGGCGAAACCCGGGAGCCGGATGCCAGATCATTCTCCCGCGAGCTTGCTGCGCTGGGCGTGACTTCATTTACCGATGCCTCCTACACAAACAGCAGCGCCGATGTGGAGCGCTTCAAGAACGCCTTTGCTGAAGGTGATATCTGTCAGCGTGTCACGGTGATGGGCGATGAATCACTCGCCGAAGGCCATCTGAAAGTGATGCTCGATGAAAATGATCTGCCGGATGTGGACGCCCTCGCTGATCGAATTCGAGCGGCGCATCTACGACAGCGCCCGGTCGCGGTTCATTGCGTCAGCCGGGTGGAGCTGCTGCTCGGGTTAAGCGCCCTTGCTGCGGGGGGTT
>CAYMUT010000043.1:0-31781 GCA_964393625.1 uncultured Pseudomonadales bacterium | reverse complement strand
CCTTTCTGACGATGGTGCTGACCCGGATCCCAACGGTAATGGCGATCCCGGTGATGCCGATGAAGACGACCCGACGCCAATCAATCTCCCGGCCCCCACGCCGGTCAGCATTGGTGCAGCAAATGCTGTGACCGACATTACCCAGACCGGTCCGAGTAACTATCAGGTAGAACTTACCGTCACATTGACCAATCTTGGTTCAACGACCGCAAGTAATGTGCAGTTAACCAACCCCCTCGCCACGACGTTTGCGAACATCCCGGATTTTAGCGTCGCCGCGGTTGCAATCAGCGGTGCACTGACGCAACTAAATCCCGCATTTGATGGTGCTGCTGAAACTACCCTGTTGTCCGGGCTGGAAAGCCTTGCCCCCGGCGCATCAGCACAAATTGTGCTCACTCTGGACCTGGATGCGGGCGCTGAATTGGGGCCCTTTGTCAATCAAGTCACCGCCACCAGTAGTGATGATGATCGCGTGTTAGCCGAAGACTTGTCGGACGATGGTTTGGTGGTCGACAGCGATGGCGATGGCAATGCCAACGAAGACGGAGAAAACGACCCCACTATCTTCAGCCTCACGCCCGTCTCCATTGGGGTGGCTAAGGCGTTGAGCCGGGTAACGCCGTTAGAGGGCCAGGTGTTTGACGTGGCCTTTAGCCTGGTGCTTGAAAACTTAAGCACTACCCAGCCGGCCAGCTTTATCCAACTGACAGACAATCTCGCAGAGACGTTCCCGGGCGCAGAACTCTCCATCGCAGCGCCTCCCGTTGTGAGCGGCGGATTATCCCTGGCCAATGCCGGTTTTGACGGCGACAGCGACACCCGCCTGCTGGCGGGCAGTGAGACCCTGGCCGCCGGAGCAAGCGCGGTGGTTGAGTTTACCGTGCGTGTTGCAGGCGTCAGTGGTGACTTTCTCAATCAGGCGGAAGTCACCGCCGCTGAAAGTGAAGAGGGCGACCCCGTTGCCCGTGACCTCTCTGACAATGGTGCTGACCCGGATCCAAACGGTAATGGCGATCCCGGTGATGCCGATGAAGACGACCCGACGCCAATCAATCTCCCGGCCCCCACGCCGGTCGCCATTGGGGTGGCTAAGGCGTTGAGCCGGGTAACGCCGTTAGAGGGCCAGGTGTTTGACGTGGCCTTTAGCCTGGTGCTTGAAAACTTAAGCACTACCCAGCCGGCCAGCTTTATCCAACTGACAGACAATCTCGCAGAGACGTTCCCGGGCGCAGAACTCTCCATCGCAGCGCCTCCCGTTGTGAGCGGCGGATTGAGTTTAGGCAATGCCGGTTTTGATGGCCGTACGGATACAAATCTACTGTCCGGGACCGAAAGCCTTGCCCTAGGCGCGGCAGCACAAGTTACCTTTACGGTGCGCGTGGCCGGCGTAGTTGGTACTTTCTCAAATCAGGCCCGTTTGACGGCCGCTCTATCTGAGGGTGGGCCGCCCATCGCTCAAGACCTATCCGACAACGGCATCAACCCTGACAGCAATGACAACGGGCAGGCCAACGATCCTGGTGAAGATGACCCGACCCCAATCTCGCTGAGCAGCGTGCCGGACCCGCAGGAGACATCGATACTGGGATTAGCGAAAAGCGCTGGTATGGCCGTCGCCAACGACGATCGCACATATACGATCCCGTTCACTTTTCTGGTAGCCAATGTGGGCGATACATCCTTAACGGGGTTGCAGATAGTTGACGACTTTAGCGCCACGTTTGCGCCGCCGAGTGAATTTGCGGTGGTGGATGCGCCTACTTCAGATACCTTAAGTGTCAATCCGGCGTTTGACGGCCGCGACGATGTGCAGTTGTTGCTGGGCAGTGACATCCTGGAGGCGGGAGCGGTTGCAACGGTCAGTGTTGAAGTTGTGCTGACACCAAACGGGCAAACGCGCTTCACGAATTCCAGTACAGCCAGTGCACGTGACCCTGACAACGAACCCGTCGAAGATGTATCGACAGACGGTACGGAAGTAGATCCGGACAATGACGGCGATCCCACCAACAACAATGACCCAACTCCGGTAGATGTGCCCGCCGATGATGCGGGCATCGGTGTCATTGGTATCGCCAAGACCGCACTCAGCGCAAACGTTGTCGGGCAGGGGGAAGGTGAAGCCACATTCAGCCTGGTGGTCGAAAATCTGGGCACTGCGGCGCTGACGGACGTACAGATTACCGAAGACTTAACGCAGGCTTTTCCAAGCCCGGCACAGGTGAACCTGCTAGCGCCGCCGACCATTGATGGTGCGCTGAGCGAGCTTAATCCAGCCTTCGACGGGACTGCTCAAACCACTCTGCTCAGCGGTACCGAGTCATTGGCGCCGGGAGAGACGGCAACCCTGGTGTTTACGATTCGCGTCGCGTTAAACGATGCAAGCGGACCATTCAGCAATCAGGTGGTGGCCGTTGGTATGAATCCGGGCGGTGATCCAAGCGAAGACTTGTCGGATGACGGCGTGGACCCAGACCCAAACGGTGACGGCGATCCGAGCGGGCCGAACGAAGACGATCCGACGGTGGTCGATTTCCCGGCCGCGCTGACAGGCACCGTGTTTGAAGATTCGAATGTAGATCGTGAATTTAACGCCGGTGATTTGCTCCTGGGTGGCTGGATTGTCGAGTTAATGGATTTGGATGGGAATGTCATCTCCACGACCACGAGCGGCACAGATGGGACCTATGCATTTATGGACCTACCGCCGGGTCGTTATACCGTCCGCTTCGTTAACCCGGAATCTGGGGCGGTTTGGGGTGAACGCCCAGCGACGTTGCTCGCCGCGACAACAACCCGAGGTGATTTTCCGGTGGTGCCGGGTGGACGCTTCTACAACAGTGCAACCCGTGAGCCGGTGGCGGGCGTCGAAGTCGCCGTGGTCGATAACTTCGCTCAGCCGCTGGATGACAGTTGTTTTCCGCGTGGACAGCAAAACCAGATTGTTGGTGAAAGTGGGGCCTATCGTTTCGATTTACTGCCGGGTTCGCACCCAACCTGTCCCGCAAGCTCGACCAACTATCGGCTTGCCATCGTGAGCACACCGGCAGCATTTCAAGCGCGACCCTCCACGGTATTACCCGTGAGCGCGGAAGCGTTGGTGGTGGCGAGTTGCGCAGTCGATCCGAACCCAGAGCCACTTTGCGTGGTGCAGGCGCAGACCACGCCACCGATGGGCAGCCAGGACACCACCTACTATTTGCAGTGGACGCTCGCCGAAGGGGACCCGCGTGTAGCCAATAACCACATCCCCCTGGATGCCGTTGACGTAAGCGCGCTTACAGTGGTGTCGGTCGCCAAACGTGCCGAACAAAATACCGCGGTGCAGGGTGACCTGGTGGGTTACGAAGTGAGGGTAACCAACGCGGACAATGTCGACACTCCGCCGATTGAGATTCTGGATAACGTACCCGCCGGTTTTCAATTTGTGCCTGGCTCTCAATCCTTGCGGCTGCCGGGGGCCGACAATGTGCTGGATACGCTGGATGATGTGGTTACTCCCCTTGAGACCACCGGGGCAGACCCCACAGTGATGGGGCCGTTTGTGGTTCCCGGGGCAACCACGGTTGCAGTGCGATATCTGGTGCGTGTCTCTACCGGTGTGACCCGTGGCGAATACGTCAATACCGTTACGCCGATCCTGGGCGGTATGCCGGTGGGTGAGCCGAGTTCGGCATCTGTGGAGGTGGTTGGTGACCCGATCTTCGAACAGACTACCATCATCGGCAAAGTGTTTAACGACGCCAACCGTAATGGTCGACAGGACCCAGAAGAGTCCGGGCTGCCAGGCGTTCGGCTTGCTACGGTTAGTGGCTTGTTAATTGAAACAGACCGGTACGGCCGCTATCACATCGCGGATGTCGATGTGCCGCGTGCGGAACGAGGCGCCAACTTCATCTTGAAGCTGGACACCGCGACGCTGCCGCGGGGGGCTGAGGTCGTTTCAGAAAACCCGCGGGTGATTCGCATTACCCAGGCGCTGATGTCGAAGATCAATTTTGCGGTGCACTTGCCTAGCCAGGAACAGGTTGTCGAGGAGCTGCCACGCTACAAGGTTGTGCAAACCACGACGCAGTTTGCCGACGAATTTATTGAGCCGGTGCGTTTTGCATCGGGTCAATCAGACATCCGACAAAGCGATCTACGTACCCTTAACGAATCATTGGAGCGCCACAAAGATAAACAAAATCTGCGGGTACGTTTTACCGGTCACACCGATGACCAGCCGCTGAGTCCGCGCGCGGCGCAGAAATATGGCGACAATCAGGGATTGTCTGAAGCGCGCGCCCGTGAGGTAGCCGATTTTGTCATCCAAGCGCTTGCGTTAGATCCACAGGTTGTCGAAGTCATTGGTCGGGCGGATCGCGAAAGTGTGGCTTCCAACGCGACTTTGGACGGCATGCGCCTCAACCGCCGGGTTGAAATAGAGATTCTGTTCGATAGCGCCGTGGGTGAAGAATCGGTGGTGACTGGTGAACTCGACCCCGCCGTTGCCGGAGGGGCAACGAGCAATACGCAGGAACGCTTCACATCGCGCGTGGAACGTATAGAGCCGGTGCGCTTTCGTTCTGGACAAACCGGGATGTCCGCGGGTGCCCAACGTGTGCTCGATCGACGTTTGGCCAACTTCGGCAGCGTCGAAGTGCATGCCCTCTCCGTGGTGGGACACGCTGATGCGAGCCCTTACGCAAGGGCTGATGGTAAAGATGGCAATGACACTTTATCTCGGCAGCGGGCCGAAGGGGTGGCGGCCTATATCTCAGAGCGACTGGGGATCCCCTCCAGCGCCGTGACGATAGCGGCAAAGGGTGCGTCTGAACCCATCGCGGACAACACGACAATTGCCGGTCGCGATTTGAATCGTCGTGTAGAAGTCAGCCTGACCGTGCGACGTAGATCCTCCCAGGTGGAAACCACCTATAGCGCCCTAACCCCGGTGCGCACCGAGCGTTGGGTGGATACCTCCGAAGGTGGGCGCCTGTGGATGAGCGAGGATGCGTTGCTGCTTAAACCCAGGTTGGATGTGATGGCATTAACCGAGTTGGTGGTCGACGGCCAAGGCCGCATGCTTGATGCGGTGCCGTTTGCGGCGCACGGTAACTACGGCGCCCTGGTGGAGCGCTATCGGCTCGACATCTATGACGCCCGGGACACCGATTACCTGAGGCCGCTTGCATCCCTGCAGGCGAAGCGGCTTGATTTCCCGGTGGCGTTTGAATGGTTGGACGACGAACCTACCTTCCGTCCGGGTCAGCGTCTGACCTATGTGCTGCGAGCCCAGGCGCGTGGTAGCGAAGATGCGACCCATGCGCGCACCCTGCAAGTGGTGCGCGATACCAAACCCAACCTCTTGCGCGTTGATCCCGCCACCATCTGGTCACAGAACAATCTTGATGCCCAGCGCATTAACCTGCGTGGTAGCCGCATACGGGTGCACGGCGCAGATTTTGCGCCGGGGTCGACGGTGAATGTGGCGGGTACCCACGTACCAGTCGCGGACGATGGTCGGTTTGTGTATGAGTTTTATGCGCAACCTGGCACGCACGCGTTGCCGGTTTCGGGGCAAAGTACTTTGCCGGGTGCAAATGGTGACGACGGGTTGTGGCGTACCACGCTTACCCCGGAGGTTGATGATGACTATGCATTCATTGTCGGTCTCGCCAACTTAACCGTCGGAGATTACAGCTTAAGCGGCGACTTTGAACCTTTGAGCGTCGACGATCATTTTGATGAGTCGGTGTATGTGGATGGGCGCCTGGCGTTTTTTGCGAAAGCCAAGATTAAGGGTAAGTACCTGATTACCGCGCAACTCGACAGCACCGAGGATGAGCTCAAGAATTTCACCGACAACCTGAAGCGTGAAGATCCGCGACGCCTCTTCCGCCAGTTAGACCCGAATCGTTACTACCCGGTGTATGGCGACGACTCCACCACTGTGAGTGACGTGGACAGTCAAGGTGCCTTCTATGTGCGTGTGGATTGGGATCGCAATCAGGCATTGTGGGGTAACTACTCCACCGGCATGACTGACACTGAGTACTTGCAATACAACCGCTCGCTTTACGGCGCCAAGCTCAGCCACAAAAGCAATGCAAATACACGCTTCGGTGATGCTGCCCGGTCGGTGACCCTGTTTGGATCGGAAGCACAAAGTGCTGCTGCACACGTCACCTACCGTGCCACGGGCGGATCGTTGTACTACTTAAAACACACCGATGTGGTCGAAGGATCGGAAAAGGTGTGGGTCGAAGTGCGCCAGCGGGATACGCAGCAAGTGGTGGAACGCCAGGATTTCATCGAAGGCCGCGACTACGAAGTGGACGCATTGCAAGGGCGTATCATTTTGCGTCATCCACTTTCGCAAGTCGTTAACAACCGTGGACCTTCCATTGTGCGTTCGTCTGCCCTCGAAGGTGATGATGTTTATCTGCTGGTTGACTACGAATATGTACCGGATGATTTCGCCGCTGAAGAGGCCACCTACGGTGGTCGGGCCAAGGTCTGGCTCGGCGATCATGTAGGCGTTGGCGTCAGCAAGGTGATTGATGCACGCGACGGCAATGATTTCGACCTCGAAGGTGTCGACATTACGCTAAAAGCCAGCAATGGCACCTACCTTTCCGCGGAGATTGCGCAAAGTGAGGCGCGGCAAAACAATGCCAACTTCGAGTCTCTTGATGGCGGCCTGAGCTTCAGCTCTCAGAACTCGGTGATCCCCGACGCGTTAACCGACGGCGATGCCTTGGCTATAGAAGGCCGCGTGAATCTGCAGGACTTGAGCGACAATGTGCGCGGCGACGTACGGGCATGGCACAAAGAAAGAGACGCGGGCTTTTCCGCGGGCCGGTTGCGTCAAGGCGCTGAAGTGACAGAACAAGGTGTCGACATTGTAGTGCAGCCGAACGATACCGTTATTGTTACCGCAGGCTATGCGGAACTTGAAGAAGAGGGCTTTTCCCGCAGCGAAGTGGCGCGCTTGCAGGCTGACGTCAAGCTTGGGCGGGTGACGATTGGCGGTGAAGTACGCCACGAAGATCTGCAGCGCACCGTGGCGGCCCCCGGCTCTACCGGCACAACGCGCCAGCAGGGTGACGGTCTGCTCGCTGGCGTGCGTGTTGCCTACGATCTAAACGAAACCCAGACAGTGTACGCCTCGGCGCAAACCGGGCTCAACGAAGATGGTGAGTACCGTGACAACGATTTGTATGCAGTTGGCTTAAACACCCAGCTTAATGACCATGCTGCCGTGAGTATCGAAGCGGCCGACGGCGACCGCGGCCATGCGCTGACTGGCGGACTCGAGTATTCACCTGCTGAGCAGCTGACGCTAAACCTGCAAGGTGGGGTGGGTCCCGGTGCAATTAGTCAATTCTCGGGCAACTATCGTCTGGCCGAAGGCCATGAATTGTACGGCAGCTACGCGGTGGACCCGGATCGAACATTCGGCGAACGTAATCTGCTGACCCTTGGCCAACGGCGGGACTTCGGCAATCGGTTTGGTATTTTCACTGAGTCTCAATTTGGCAAGGATGAACAATCCGCGGGGGCCAGCCATGCCTTCGGGGTGGACTACACCACCGACCAGAACTGGGTGATGACCGCGCTCCTGCAGACGGCCGAGGACGAGCAGGGTGTCGGTGATATCGAACGTAACGCAGTGTCGTTTGGGGCTGCCGTGAAACGCGATGACTACAAGTTCAGCGCCAAGGTCGAGTTTCGTGAAGACAAGAGCGACACTCGTGAAAGTGACCAGATCCTGTTGAGTTCCAGCTACACGAGAATTGTCTCACCTGCCCGCCGCTGGATTAGTCAACTCAATCTATCCTGGACAGATGATGAATTGAATGGCGGCAACACGGCCCGCTTCGTGGAGTTCGACATCGGCCACGTCTATCGGCCGGTAGATAACGATCGTTGGAATTTGCTGACCAAGTACGGCTATTTCTACGATCTGGTGAGCGCGGGGCAAAGTGCATCACGGCCGGATCAACGAGTACACATCTTGTCTGCCGAAGCCCTCTATGAACTCAGTGCTCGCTGGGAAATTGGCGGTAAGCTTGCGGTTAAAGAAGGTGAGGTAAGGATGTTGCGCGATGCAGGCAGTTGGGAGGCGTACGGCCTCGGCCTTGCGGTGGTGCGCGGCCGCTATCACGTCACCAAGGCATGGGATGCTTTGGCCGAATACCGTTACCTACGCGACCGCCATGGTGACAACAATCGCCACGGTGCGTTGCTTGGCGTCTATCGACATGTGGGAGAGCATTTTAAGGTGGGGTTCGGCTATAACTTCACCGATTTCAGCGACGACATCCGGGATGCTGAATATGACAACCATGGATGGTTTGTGGATTTGATTGGTAAATTCTGATGATGCAAACCTGTGGGTGGCGAAATAGTAGCCACCCACAGGCCTGACCCCAAAAAACTCAACGCACGCGAAAGTCGTTCTCGCCGGAAACGTCCCGCCCCCGCATCAAAAACAAGGTTCGTTTATCGTCGACCGGGCTTTTGTTCATGTCACTCCGGTAGACAGAGGCAGTGGGCATGTAACGCAAGGTCATGCCGCGTCGTGGCTTTGCGGATGTGTTGGCCTCGGAACCATGCATGAGGTAAACGTCGTGCAGTGATACCTGACCGGCCTCGAGGATCAAATCCACCGCTTCGGCTTCGTCCACCGCTGACGCGTCGAGCTCCAGAGGTAGCGCGATGTCCTTGGCATCGTTGAAGTGGTGCTTGGAGAGCGTGCGGGATTTGTGGCTGCCGGGTAGCACACGCAAACAGCCGTTTTCCCGGGTGGCGTCGTCCAACGCGATCCACACGGTGCAGGTCGCAAGCGGCACGATGGGCCAATACTCACCGTCCTGGTGCCACGGTGTGCGGGTCCCCACCCGGGCGGGTTTGGCGAACAGGCTGGAATTCCACAAGGCGATGTCCGGGCCGATGAGTTGTTCGACCATATCCAGGATATCCGGGTTTTTCGCATAGTTTAGAAACCCGAAGTCGTACAACAGCAACGCTCCGCAGTAGTCGCTGACCTCCGGATGGGCGGCGATCAATCTGGCGTGGTCCGCCTTGATCGCTTCGAGCGTTTCTTCCGGCATGCGGTAGTCGGGAATGACGTACCCATCCCGCTGGTACTGTGCGATCTGCTCGGTGGTCAGCATGGTATTCCTCGTGTCCGCTCAAGAAAACAAACACACAGCGCGCATCTCGACGCTCTCCCGGGGCGGCGCGTCTTTGATGGTGGGGTCGGCAAACGCGCAATGGGGTGTCCAGAAGGGTAGGTTCGGGGCCGCGCGATCGCTGTCAAATGCACGGAAAACGACAACCTCGGTCTCGGTCAGAGCCGGATATGTAAACCATTGGTGGGCGCCGACGTGTTCTCCCGCGGTGAGCAGGAACGACTCGAACTGCGTGGGCTCGCCGCCGTACTCCTCTACCAGGACGGGCACCAGCTGATCGCGCGTTACGGTGTTGGCATCGCAGAAAGCCAACGGGTAGTCCATGCGTTGCGGCCCGATGTTACGCCAGAATTGAAGGGTTAGAATGCGCCGGCACCGGGCGACTTGTTCGTCGGTGATACCGCCGCTCGCCTGACTCGCCGCCAGTAGATTGCGGTATGGGTGGGAAGCCGAGCGGATCATCGCGTCGTAACCTTCCGTGTAATCCGAGTGCGCGATCTGGATGGGCGCATAGTCCTCGCTCTGTCGGACGGTGGCTGGGCTGCGGACGATAGGTGGGAAGAACAGCACATGGTCGCACCCGCTGAGTTGACGGGCGAAGGCTTCGATGTCGCCGACGTAGACCTCGTTCAGCTGACCCTTGTCCTGCCAATCTTCAACCGTGGAAACATGTTCACGCAGCTCGAACCCGTTCTCCTGCCAACTCAACCCTTCCGCGGTCCGGGCGTCGTAGATCGTTGTGGGCACGGGCACGCCTTCGGTCGTACCCATATAGTTGATGTCCGTGCGTGCATAGATTTGCGCGTCAATCATAAGTCACGAAATCCAGCACGTTGCGTTGATGGAATGTGAGCGTGGATTCGAAGGTTTGCGCCATGGCGCCCACGGCATACGCCGGCGAGTTCATCGCCTTCTGCATCTGCTGGCAGGCCCACATGTCCTCGAACATCAGGTTGTCCGATTGCATGGGATGTCCTTCGGCGTTCTCGATGGTCACGAGAGAAATGTCGCCGCCGCTGAAGCGGTCGGCGTAGCGGCGGGAGGATTTCATCTGTTCCACCGCGTCCGGCATGACCCGGACCCGGCTTTCCACGATGGTGCGGTCCACGGAGACCGGAATGGCGTGGAACGTGCTCCAGCTGTGCGCCATGCCAACCCAACCGATGTTGGGGAAGAGCATGTGAAAGGTGCCGCCGTAGGTTTCGGGGTTGGTGCCGGGTACCAGGCCGACGTTGGCGTCGCCGTAAACCTTGGTCGCCCAGTCTTTGTACTTTTCCACCACGGGTTCGTAGAACAGATAGTGGCGACCGGCAGTGTCCCATTCGAAACGTTCGTGGTCGAAGGTGGCGGCGGATTTCTCGTGTAAATAGAAAAGGTGGTAGGCATCCATGTAATTCTCCACCACCAGTTTCCAGTTGGCGCGAAATTCATGGCGGCTGCGGCCCACTTCCACCATCTGATCGGGTTGGTGGGGTCCGGCTTTTATTGTCAGGTCCGCACAGAACGTCTTGAAGTCCTCGGCTGGCTCCGGGTCCGGGTGTATGAACACCATGCCGCGAAACACACCGACGGCGGCGGGCATCAAACCGAGGCTTGATTTGTCGACCCCGGAGAATAACGGATCCTCCCGCGGGATGGCTTTCAGGTTTCCGTTCAGCTCGTAGAACCACTTGTGGTAAGGGCACTGCAGACCATTGGCCGAGTGCCCGGACGCCTCGAGAAACTGTGTGCCCCGGTGGCGGCAGATGTTGTGAAACCCACGGATCTCGCCTTCGTCGTCGCGCACGATCGCGAGCGGGTAGCGCCCTGCCTGCACACATTGGAAATTACCGGATTCCGCGATGTCGTCGGTCATGCCGGCGAAGTTCCAATAGCGGCTGAACAGCACATCCTGCTCCATCTCGTAGAACGCGGGGTCGGTGTATCCTCGCGGTGGGATGAGCTGATGGGCTTCTTCCGTACGTTGATGGTATTTCATAGCCTGCCCTTGCCATTATCGACGCCAGGGTGAGACACTAGTGTCTCATTTGAGGTGAGCGTGTTCAATAGCGATGACTTCCGCCTGGACCACCAAGCTTAGCTTTGCGGCATCCGGCACCGCCAGCGGTTTGGTGAGTAATGGCGTGTCCTATTTTCTGCTGCTCTACTACAGCCAGGTGCTGGGCCTGGACCCGGCGCTGGCGGGTTTTGCCCTGCTGATCGCGTTGCTGGTGGACGCGGTATCGGACCCGTTGATCGGTCGCTGGTCGGATCGTCTGGGTCATCGTTGGGGCCGCCGCCATCCTTTTTTATTCTTTTCCATCGTGCCGGTAGCGTTGGCGTATTACCTGTTGTGGGATGTGCCCGAGCTCTCGGAGACCGGGCTGTTCGTTTACTTGCTGGTGCTTGCCGTGGGCCTGCGGCTCGCCTTGACCACCCATGTAGTGCCGTTCAACAGCTTGCTGCCGGAGATCGCGGAGGACTACGACTACCGTACCCAGCTCATGAATTACTCGTACTCGGCGGCCTGGTTTCTCGGCACCCTGATGGCTGTGGCGATGTACGTCCATTGGTTGGCGGATTCGCCGGAATACCCGGATGGCGCCGGCATCCTTCGTGCGGAAGGCTACGTCGAGGCGGGATTGGTTGCCGGTGTTGTCATCCTAGTGTGCCTTGCGATTGCCGCGCTGGGTACGCGAAACCACATTCCGGCACTGACGCGACCGCCGGCGGCAAGCGGCTCGTTGCGATCCATGGCGTTCGAGGCATTGGCGGCCCTGGCGGACAGGAGTCTTGTCGCGTTGATGTTGAGCGGTCTGTTCAGCGCCGCCGCGTCAGGCACTTCCACCGCGCTCTGGGCGTACATGCAGCCGTATTTCTGGGGTTTCGATTCCGCCCAGACCTCAGCCATTCTGTTCGCCCAGCTGAGCTCCGCGGTCATCGCGTTTTACATTACGCCCTGGTTTACGCGAGGCCGGGAGAAAAAGCGCGCGCTCATTCAGCTGTCCGTGTTGTCATTGTTTATCGGCAGCGGTCCGGTTTTCCTGTCGTTGCTCGGATGCTTTCCCACCGGGGAATATCTGTTCCCCACCATGGTAGTGATCGGCGTTGTGCAGGTGGCGTTGATCGTCATGACCGGCACGTTGACCGCCTCCATGATCGCCGATCTGGTGGAGGCCAGGGCCGTGGAAACGGGCCGGCGCGAAGAAGGTCTGCTGTACTCGGTGCAATCTTTTGTCAGCAAGGTGGCGTCTGGCGTAGGTGTCTGGATGGGCGGCGTGCTGCTCGCGGTGATCGAGTTTCCCACCGAAACCGCAGCGGCCGCGGTGGATGCGTCGATGGGCGACGCTCTTGGCTGGTGGTATGCGCCTGCCTTAACCGTTTTTTACGGGGTGTCGATCATCTGCCTGACGTTCTACGCGGTGGATCGAGCGGCACATCAACGCAATTTACTGGCACTACAAAGGAGCTGACTTCATGGGTCAGGCAATCAGGTTATCCAGCGAGGAAGCTATCATGGAATCCGCGATCAGCCTCCTGTCGCAGAACCGTCACGCCACGATGAGCGAGATTGCCGTCAACGCCGGCGTGGGCCGCGCAACCCTGCATCGTCATTTCAAGAATCGGGAGGAGCTCATCCGGGAACTGCAGGCGCGGTCTATCGAGGAAACCAACGCCGCGGTGCTGGCCCTCGACGATGTACACGCGCCGGCGCTGGATCGATTGCGCAACATGTTTGTCGCCATCATCCCTCTGGGCGACCGGTACACCTTTCTCAAGCACGAGGCCGCGAATGATGAAACGTTGCGCGACGCTTACCACGACGAGCTGCGTTGGGTGGGCAGTCTCGTCAAGCAGCTCCGAGAAGAAGACGTTCTCGCGGAAAACGTTCCGCGCCGGTGGGTGGTGGCGCAGATAGACCAGCTCGTGTGGACCGCCTGGTCGGAAGTGTCGGTGGGCCGATTGGCGCCAGCGGAAGCGCCCGACCTGGCGGTCCGCACCCTCATCGAAGGATTGGGAGTGAAATCATGAATGTGCAATTCGAAGCACCCCGGCAGCTGCTGCCGAAAGAAACCTACTTCGACCAGGCATGGTTCGAGCGCGAACGCCGTACGTTGTTCGCCCATGCGTGGACGTACGCCTGTACCGAGGCGGAACTCGCTGAACCAGGCGATTTCGTGTGTTTGAGGTTCATGGACCACCCGATGTTCGTTGTCCGGGATGGCGCGGGGGGGCTCCGTGCCTTTCACAACATCTGCCGCCATCGCGGCTGTGAGGTCCTGGAAGGCAACGGCAATACGGGGACCATGGTGATGTGTCCCTATCACCGTTGGACCTATGAGCTCGACGGCAGCTTGCGTGGTGTACCCAACGAGGCGGAATGTTTCGACGATTTACATAAGCCGGATCTCAGCCTGCGCAAAGCCGCCGTGGGTAGCTACCGGGGCATGGTGTACGTGAACCCGGATCCGGCCCCGGCGGAAGATTTCGAGACCTGGATCGCCGATATGGACGATTTCGGCTGGCCCCACCGCTTCGACGACGAGAGCCTCGAGTACGTCGGCGAAATTACCTACGAGATGCATTGCAACTGGAAGGTGTTTTACGAGAACGCCATCGACGGATACCACCTGGGATATCTACACGACAAAACCCTGGGCAAGCTCTATCCCGACCGCAACGTGTGGAAACCCGCCGGCCGCAATGTCGTCTGGTACTCCACCGAACGTGACGGCGAGGGGCATTCGAACAGCATTTTGTCCGCGGAGATCTCCGACGGTTACGGTGCGCCCCGGCTGCCGGGTCACGAACGCGCGCTGTATCCCGGGGTGGTGATGCTGTTCCCGTTGACCATTCTGTCACCGAGCCCCTGGGGGTTTTACGTGTCCCTGCTCGAACCCCTCGGCCCCGAGTTGACCAACATGCGCACGTTGAGCTGGGCGCCGGCGGGCTCCGCCGGCCGCTTCGACTTCAGCGAAACTACGTCGCCGATTCGCTTGAGCGAGCTGGAGGAGCATCCGCTGGAGACCGGCAACTTTCAGCTTGAGGACATGTGGATCGTGGAGAAGATTCAAAGAACCCTGCAATCACCAAAATTCGAGATCGGGCCGCTGGCCAATGGCGACGGCGCCGAATCGCCGCTCATGCATTTTCAACAGAGCGTTCTCGACTACGTGCCGCTGGATTGAGAGGAGACCAACATGCAGTTTGTGATTCTAGCCATCCCCTACATGCGCCGGCGGGGCGAGCAAGTCGGCCGGGCGGGCTCGGACCCGAAACGCTGGCAGGCGTTGATGGCAGAGATGAAGGTGCAGATGCAGTTTGCCGAGTCTGTGGGTTACGACGGTTTCTGCCTCACCGAGCAGCACATGCAGGTGGAGGGTATCGAAACCACGACAAACCCCTTGTTCTGGGATTACTTCATCGCTCAGCACACCGAGCGCATGCGCGTGGGCCAGCTCGGCATGAACCTCACCGCAGTGAACCCGATCCAGCTGGCAGAGAATCTGGCCATGCTCGATCACTTCACCAACGGCCGGATGTTCGCGGGATTCTCCAGGGGCAACACGCCCCGTTGGACGGGCACCTTCGGGCAACATCTGGACATTACCTCCACCCATTCGGACAAGTCCGAAGCGGACCAGCGCAACCGCCGCGCCTTCGTGGAAAACTGGCAACTGGTCAAGGCGTTGTGGACCCAGGAGGTGGTTTCCCTGGAAGGCGAGTTCTGGCAGGTTCCGCCGCCCATGGAGTGGAGCTTCAATCCCACCACCGAGTGGTCGCCGGACTCCGTCGACACGGAAGGGCGTTTGAAGGAAATCGGCATCGTGCCGCGGCCGCTGCAGAATGACCCGCATCCGCCGGTGTACGCGCCGTTCAGCTACAGCATGGAGACCGCCAAGTTCTGGGCCCGGGAGGGCGGCAAGATGATGAGCATGGTGAGCGAAGACAAGGAGCAGTTCATCCCCGTCACTCTGGATGTCTGCCTGAAAGAAGCCCAGGACCACGGGCGTGACATCACTGCCGACGACATGGTGGCGCTGGGCGGTCACCTGGTCATGGGCCGTAATCCGAAGGAAACGAAACACCTGTACGAAGGCTTCGAGTGGCTCTTCAACTTCGCCTACAACACGCCCCCTTACACCGTTCCCATGGGCCGCTTGTGGATGGGATCGCACCAGGAGGTCCTCGACCACGTCAGCCGGCTCAAGGAAACCTACGGCATCACTGAGTATTTCCTCTGGCACCACGTCGGCTATTTCGAGCACGATGAGGAGATGGCCATGCTCAACGAGTTCGCCGAGGCCGTCATTCAACCCATGAGAGCGTAGAAAACCCAGGGTCAGACCCCTGGGGGGTCTGACCCCATTCCACGCTCAAACCCATCGACCGCAGTGTCTATTTTTAATAGATTAGTCTAGCGACTATAGGGGAAATAGCATGAGCAGCGCGCAAGTCTCTGACTTCAGCTTTCTTGATCCGGGTGTGAGTAGCTCCCCGTGGGATTTCTACGAGGTGCTGCACGGTCAATGTCCGGTTTATCAGATGCCTGAGACGGGTGCTTTCGTCGTCACCCGTTACGACGACTTACGCCAGGTTCTGAAGGACCCAGAGACCTTCTCGTCCGATGTCCGCGTTGCCGGCATGGGAGAGTTCGCCGGGCTGCAGCAGTCAATCCTGAGGGACGGTGGTGGATGGGAACACGTGCAAACACTGCAGCGTACCGATCCGCCCGTCCACGGCCGCTATCGGAAGCTGCTGGACCGTGTGTTTACGATCAAGCGGGTTCGGGAGCTCACACCTCATATCGACGAGGTGGTTAACGAGTTGATTGATGGTTTCATCGACCGGGGTGAGTGCGAGTTCAACAACGACTTTGCCATGCCGATGCCGGGCATCATCATTGCCGAGCAGCTCGGGCTCGACCGTGAGGACGTGGCCACGTTCAAGCGATGGGCCGATGCGATGCTCGGTGCGGGCCGTTCACCCCTCGCCACGGAAGATGAAGTGCGAGCGAATGCGGAAACCGAGCTCGAAGCCCAGTTGTATCTGGCTGACGTATTCAACAAGCGGCGCGCGAACCCGGCGGAGGACCTGATGTCGGCGCTGGTGCATGCGCACGGTGAAGACGAAGATCCGCTGTCCATGCATGAACTGCAGAATCTCATGCATCAGCTGATCACCGGGGGCTTCGAGACGACCCAGAGTGCAATCAATCACGGTGTGTGGGTTTTGATCAGGTACCCTGAACTGCAGGAAAGACTGCGTGCTGACGAATCCTTGATGAAGCCTTTCATCGAAGAGGTATTGAGGTGGGAGAGTCCGGTCCAGTTTCTAGCGCGCCGCGCGACCAGAGATGTCGAGCTGGGTGGGACGGTGATAACTAAGGATAGTATGGTGCTGGTGGGCTACGGGCCCGCCTCCAGGGACCCGGCAAAGTTCGAGTGCCCACATCAATTTGATGTCGACCGGAAGAACGCGGGGGCACACCTTGCGTTTGGCAGCGGTGGTCATTTTTGCGTAGGGGCGCTTCTCGCACGCCAGGAAATGATGAGCTGTTTCTCAGCGATCGTAGAACGGATGGGGAACGTCAGGTTGGCACGGCCGCTACCGGACCCGGCGCACAACTTCAGTCTGTTTTTCCTGCCGATGCACGATTTTTACATCCAGTTCGACAAGCGTTAACGAAGTGTGCATGCCCGAGTTGGATGTTTGCGGGTGTGAATCAGAACTGGTCGATCAACGCCGGAGGCGATCTCATCGAAACGCCTCTAGATTCCGTCTGGAGGAAATGAATGGCCCCTAGCAGCGACGATTTTGCGAGCTGGATCGCGCAAATGCCCAAGGCGGAGCTGCATCTGCACATCGATGGCAGCCTGCAGCCCCATCGGTTGCTCAAGCTGGCGGCGAAACACGGCGTTTCGCTGCCCTACGCATCGGAAGCGGAAGTCGCGACGGCGTACGAATTCGAAAATCTCGACGAATTCCTGGCGCTGTACTACCAGGGCGCATCGGTGCTTCGCGACGAAGAGGACTTCTACGATCTGATGATGGACTACCTCGAGCGGTGCCGGGAACAAAACATCCTGCACTGCGAGGTCATGGTGGAGCCGCAAACCTATGCAGCGAACGGCATACCGATTGACGTGTGCATGGCCGGCTTCAAGCGCGCCGTCGGAGACGCCGAGCGTGAATGGCAGCAATCATGTCTGCTGATCCTAAGCATGTTGCGTCACCTGCCCGAAGACGATGCGCTGGCAACGTTGGACGCGGCAGAGCCCTTTCGCGACGATTTTGTTGGACTGGGGCTTGCAAGCTCCGAGGTCGACTTCCCGCCGGCAGGCTTCAAGCGGTTATACGCCAGAGCAAAAGCCGATGGGTACCGGCTGGCTGCCCACGCGGGTGAGGAAGGACCGCCGGAATACATCGCCGAAAGTCTCGATCTGTTGGGGTGTGAACGCATCGATCACGGCATTCGCAGCCGGGAAGATGCCGCGTTGGTCGAGCGGTTGGTGCGAGACCAGATTCCGTTGACCGTCTGCCCGTTGTCGAACGTGCGGCTGCGTTGTTTCGAGACCATGGCCGAGCACAATATTCTCGAGCTGCTGGGCCAGGGTGTCTGTGTGACGGTTAACTCGGACGATCCGGCCTATTTTGGCGGCTATCTCAACGAGAACTTCCAAGCGCTGCACGCGGCTTTAGGCCTCGACAAAGACGCCGCACAGCGGCTTGCTGAAAACAGTTTTGTCGCCAGCTACCTGCCCGAGGAAGACAAAGCAGCGATGATCAGCCGGGTCCGCGCATACTGTGATGGGTGACGACAGACTTGGGATCTGACCCCATTGGGGTTACTTTTTCGAAACGGAAATCAGGGGGAGCGTTTTATGGCCTGGCGCAACGAGGAAACCATCAGCGACGGCATCGCGGAACGGGAATTCGAGCTCAACGTGGGCGGACACAACGTGCCGGGAGTGTATTGGGCACCCGAAGGGGGTGGCGACAGACTCGTCATGTGCGGCCACGGCGGCACTACCCACAAGCGCACCGACTACATCGTCGAAGTGGCGCGGCTGCTGTGCGCGCGGGGTATTGCCGCCATGGCCATCGACGGGCCCGGTCACGGTGAGCGAAGCACCGTCGAATGGACCGGCGACACCGAGGAGTTCGCCCGGGCCTGGCGTGATGGCGGGGGTACGCAAACGGTGATTGAAGACTGGCGTGCGGCGCTGGATTTCATCGAGGCGGAACACGGTGCACGGCCCACGGGTTGGTGGGGTTTGTCCATGGGCACCATGATGGGGTTGCCGGTGACGGCGAGCGATGAGCGGATAAAGGTTGCCTTGCTCGGTCTCATGGGCGATTGGGGCCCCAACAAGGACGATCTGGCGCGGCTTGCGCCGGAAATTACCTGCCCGGTGCGTTTTCTCGTGCAATGGGACGATGAAATCGTGCCGCGTGATGCTTGTTTGTCGCTTTTTAGTGCGCTCGGTACCAGGAAAAAAACGCTGCACGGCAACCCGGGCTTACACCAGGCCGTCCCCCAGTTCGAAGTCGTGGGGTCGGTGGACTATCTCGACCGATACCTTAGTTAAGGCCACGCCATGCATACCGAACAACGAAACAAGTTTTTGCGTGAGCCCAATACCGCGGTTCTAACGACCGTGGACGCAAAGGGGCCCTGCGAACTGGGCGATACCGCGGCCGCGACCAATGAATGGCGTTTGAAGCTGCACACCCACTATCGGGGTGCTGAAGCCGCGGAAAGGTAGTTGCCGGCGACGGCCGCCGCGGACAACGGTTTATCAATGGATAGGAAGAATAACCGCTAAGTTGGCTGTTGGTGAAAAGTATCGAAAGGCAAGCCGTTCATGATCATCTTTGCCTCGTCGGAGGGCGTGGTCGCTGATGCACTCGCAGCACGACTTGGCGATTCATACTGAATGCTGTACGCTTCAGCACAATAGAACGAGTGGTCATTTGGGGGGGCGCGCGTCGTTTAAGTCTCCCTCTGCAGATGAAGAAACAAAAAAAGAAACAAAAAAAGAAACTGTCAAAACTGGGCTTGGAGAAATTCAACATGAAAAAGAAGAAATCTGACGCACGCGTCATGGTTATGCCTCGTAAGCCGATTGCAGCGGCAGTCGCTGCGGCTTGCTGTACCACGGGCGCTATGGTCGTCGCACCGCACGCACTGGCAGAGCAAGTGCTCGAAGAGATCGTTGTCACGGCGACCAAACGTACAGAAGGCGTTCAGGATATTCCGATCGCCGTTTCCGTTTTGGGCGAGCAGCAACTTGAGGATCTCAATATCACTGACATGGAAGACTACATCCAGATGCTTCCAAACGTCAGCTACGTGTCGCTCGGCCCGGGCAGCGGTAACGTCTATATTCGCGGTATTTCCTCGGGTGGTGAGTCTGGTATCGGAGCCAATCCCAGCGTAGCGATCTATCTTGATGAGCAGCCCGTGACAGCGGTTGGCTCCTACATGAACCCGCATATTTACGACGTAAGTCGCATCGAGGTACTGGCAGGTCCCCAGGGCACGACCTTCGGCGCGAATGCGCAATCAGGTGCCATGCGCATCATTACCAATCAGCCCGATCCGACCGGGTTTGCGGCGAGTGTCAGCGTCGATGGCAACCAGCCGAACAGTGGTGATTTCGGTTACCTGGGAGAAGGCATGGTCAACATTCCTCTCGGTGATCGTGCCGCATTACGAGTCGTGGGCTACGTGAAAGAAGAGGGCGGCTACATTGACAACGTTCCGGGGTCGCATACCTTCAGCAATGCCAATGTCAGAACGGGCGATGAAACCTGGGACGCCATTGCAGCGGATCAGACCTATGACAATTCCGCTATTGCGAAGGATAACCACAATGAAGCGACGACGGTTGGCGGTCGTATCGCATTGATGGTCGATTTGAATGACAATTGGACCGTAACCGCAGGCGCCATGTTCCAGGATCTGGAAACAGAGGGTGTCTGGGATCATGACCCCAGTCTGGGTGACTTGAAAGTATCCAAACTCCTGCCCGACTGGTCGGAGGATGAGTGGCTGCAGTTGTCGCTCAAGGTCGAGGGTGAGATCTTCGGCGGTACGCTGACGGCGACGTTCTCGGATCTCGACCGTGACATGGAGTCTTCTGTCGATTACTCGCTGTACAATGACTACTACGTGTCGTACGGCTTTGTGCAACCCTACTATTCGTGCTACATCGGCTTCGGTGCCTGCGGGGATCCGCGCGGTTACGTCTCCTCAAAAGGTGGTTGGGATCGCACGAACTATGAAATCCGGTTTGCGTCCGATGAGAGTAAGCGTTTCCGCTGGCTGATCGGCGGTTTCTACTCCGAAGTTGAAAACCGCAACGATGGCGATTGGCACGTATTGGGCTTATCCGACATCCCGGGCTCTTTTGTCGAAGGGCCGGATACCTACTGGACCACCAATTTCAGTAGACCATACGAAGAGACCGCCTATTTCGGTGAGATAAGCTACGATTTTACCGACGACCTCACGGCGAGTGCCAGTGTGCGTTCGTTTGACTATGAGGCCCGGCTCGACGGCTTCTCGGGTACGGTGTGGTGGCCCTGCGGCGGGTTCCAGCCGCCTCACCCTAACAACAACTACGGTGATGGTGGATGTGACGCTAGCCAGCGCATCACCGAAGGCAACGACGAGGTCTACCGGGTAAGCGTTGATTATGGAATCACCAACAATTCCATGATCTACGCGGCCTGGGGCGAAGGCTACCGGCCTGGCAGCCTGAATCGCATGTGCGAGACCCGCGTGCTTGGCGGTCTGGGAGATCAGGGTACGTCTAATATCGGCTGCGCGTTCGAATCTGACTTCCTGACCTCGGTAGAGATAGGGTACAAGGCAGAATTCAATGACGGTCGTCTTCGCGTGAATCTCGCGGCCTTCTGGCAGGACTGGGAAGATTTCCAGTTTTCCCGCCTGGATACATCGATCTCACCCCTGACGCTGACATTCAATGTGGGCAATGCCGAATCCAACGGCGTCGAAGGTGATTTCGCGATGCTCGTGACCGACAACTGGAGTCTGAGCGGCGCGTTTTCTTACATTTACACGTCGGAGCTGACGTCCGACTATTGGCGTAACCCGCCGGCAGACCCGGGTGCGCCGGGTGCGCCGCCGCCTGATGCTGCCAAAGGCACGGATTTGCCGCGGATCCCTGAGTGGAAGTGGAATCTGTCCTCCCGCTACACATGGGACAACCAGTATTATCTGCAGGGCACTTACGTCTACACGGGTGAATCAGTTAATACTCTGTTCGAAGGTGGGACGATACAGACCGCCCGCAGGACCCAGGATTCGTACCAGGTATTACATCTTGCGGTCGGTATGGAGCGCGAGGAGTGGTCGGCGGAGCTTTATGTTCGCAACGCCACTGATGAGCGCGGTGACGTGTTCATCAACGCAGTAAACTGGGACTCCCGCATAATGAGCAATCGTCCGCGTACCATTGGCTTTTCCTTACGCAGACACTTTTAGGCACGTTCGTACGCTCCGCACAAAAGGCGCCCCCACGGGGCGCCTTTTTGTTCTGGTTGCGGGTGATTTCGCGCGAAGATGCCAGTAGCGCCGATGGACGGAGGTGACGTGAAGGCACACACCGAAGAACTGGACAATCTGCTGGATGCGGCACGCCAGGCGACGCGCAACAAAGAATACGCCCGGGTCATCGACACATGTGAGCACGCACTGCGGATCGCGCCAGCAGATTCCCGGTTCGAGTTCATGCAGGGTGCTGCACTTCGCCGTATGGGCGATTATGAGGTGGCGGCACCGCTGCTCGAAAGGACCGTTCAACAGGTGCCGACGCTCGCAGTTGCGCATCTTGAGCTTGGTCTGAATCTTCTGTCGCTGGGTAACATGGCTGCAGCTCGTCGCTCGCTTGAACAAGCAGTATCGATCGACGGTGCGCTCAGACCCGCGTGGATATCCCTCTGCCAGATTCGTACAGCCCAGGGTGATCATCCCGGGGCTGCAGAGGCATACCGGCGATCGCTTGGCACAACGGAACCTGATCCGGTACTCCAGAAGGCTTTTGAGGTTTATGCAAAGGGGCGGGTTGGCATCGCTGAGGGCATCTGCAGGGAATACCTGCGCCAGCGGCCGATGGACGTGGACGCGATACGCCTGCTGGCGCAGATCGGTATTGATCTCGGCGTCGTGGACGAGGCGATCAAGTTGCTCGAAAGATGTCTTGAACTCGCCCCCGACTTCCACTTCGCGCGCAGCAACTACGTGACGGCACTCGGGCGCCAGCAACGATTCGACGAAGCCCTTGAAGAGATGGACCGCCTGCAGCAATCTGATCCGGGAAACTTCTCCTACGCGTCGCAATCTGCTGCACTTTTGTCGATGGCCGGCAGGTTCGACCTGGCTCACGAGAAATTTCGTGGGTTACTCGAACGGTCGCCGGACGATGCACAACTGCTGACCAACTTTGGACACTCGTTGCGCTATGGAGGCAAAGGCGACGATGCGATCGCGGTTTACATGCGGGCGATCGAAGCAGATGCAGAGGCCGGTGAAGCCTGGTGGAGCCTTGCGAACCTGAAGACATTCAAGTTCAGCGATACGCAAATTGCCACCATGCGCGAGCGCCTTGCATTGCTCAAGCAAGACAGTGCGGACAAGTACCACCTGGCCTTTGCGCTGGGTAAGGCGCTCGAAGACGCACGAGCTTACGACGAGTCTTTCCAGGCGTACGCCAAAGGCAACGAGATCAAGCGACGGTTCAGTGCCTACAATCGAGACGATACCAGTGCCCGCGTCGATGCAAGCATCAAGCAGACGTCGGTGAACTGGGCCGATGGTAACGGCCTCGATTCGAGTGAGCCGATATTTGTGGTTGGTCTGCCGCGGGCCGGATCGACATTGATCGAACAGATCCTGGCGAGTCACTCGCAGGTCGAGGCGACCGCGGAACTGCCGTTTATCGGGCAGGTTGCCATCGAAATTTCGGGCAGGCGCAAGCGGACGGATGAAATTCTATATCCCGGGATCATCCAGGAGCTCACCCGGGAGCAGAAGCAAGCGTTTGGCGAGCAGTATCTCAGGCGCGCGGAGATATATCGGCAGGGTAAACCCCGCTTTATCGACAAGCTGCCCAACAACTTCATGCATATTGCACTGATCAAGCAGATTCTGCCCAATGCAACCATCATCGATGCTCGGCGTGAGCCAATGGCGGCCTGCTTTGCTAACTGTAAGCAACTCTTCGCCCAGGGTCAGGAATTCACCTACAGTCAGGAAGACATAGCGCACTACTACGCGGATTACGTCCGGCTGATGGACCATTGGCATTCGATCCTTCCCGGCCAGGTTCTGACCGTACAATATGAGGAGGTGGTTGATGACCTCGATACGCAGGTTCGTCGACTTCTGGAACATTGCGGGCTGGATTTCGAGGAATCCTGCCTGCGGTACTACGAACAGGACCGGGCGGTGCGAACTGCCAGCTCTGAACAGGTTCGTCAGCCGATTTACCGTGAAGCGGTGCAGCAATGGCAGAACTACGAAGTCTATCTGCAGCCGACCCGCGATATTCTCATTGAGCGTGGCATCATTCAGGGCTGAATTTGCACCTTTAGGACCGGGGGCTGCAAAGGTGTTCACGACAACTCACCGGCTTGTCTTTGTTTTGGCGCTGGCCTTGTTCAGCACCGTCGCCACGGCCGAGGATCTCATAGAGGCGCCTCGCGTAATGCTCCAGGGCATCGCAGCTGATATTTCAACAGCAGACCCTGCGAGCGAAAACGTTGTCATCAAGCTGAACGGAAATGCTGTTGCAAGAGGGGCGGGCCTGATCCAGACAACGACGGGTACAGCGTTGCTGGAGGTTTTTGAGAACGGTAACGTGGTGATGCAGCGTGAGATCCCCGTAATACCGGCGTGGGTCTCTTTGTTGCCGCCGTTGATTGCGATTGTGCTTGCGTTTGCCCTGCGCTCTGTGGTGCCGTCGCTGTTCATCGGTCTTGTTGTCGGTGCCAGGGCGATCAATGGGATGACCTGGAGCGGAGGGGTCAACGGGCTGTTTGACGCGCTGACGGTTTATATCCTCAATGCGGTTATCGATCCTGACCACGGTGCGATCATTCTGTTTTCGTTGATGATTGGCGGCATGGTGGGCATCGTGTCCCGCAACGGAGGAATGGTGGGTATCGTTAACCGGGTTATTCCGATCGCGCGAACCCCTCGTCGCGGCCAGGCCGTTATCGCATTTCTTGGACTGACCATATTTTTTGACGACTACTCCAATACCATGATTGTCGGCAACGCCACCAGGCCGGTCAGTGACCGGCTGTGGATATCCCGCGAAAAGCTTGCCTACCTGGTGGACTCCACGGCGGCACCAGTGGCGACGGTGGCAGTTGTTACCACGTGGGTCGGATTTCAGGTCGGACTGATCGACGATGCGATTCAAAACCTTGAGGGTCTGACGCAACCCGCGTACGGGCTTTTTCTGCAGTCTATTCCATACAGCTTTTATCCGTTTCTGGCCATCTTGTTGGTTTTCCTTGTCGTTCTGACAGGCAAGGATTTCGGACCCATGTATCGAGCCGAATTGCGGGCCCGCAGTACCGGACAGGTCAGCAGGCACCATACCGATGCAGATGAGGCTGATGGCATGGGCGATTTTCGCCACCGCCAGGGCATACCCTGTCGCGCGGTCAACGGCATTGTGCCGATACTATTCCTCATTGGCGGTGTTGTTTGTGGTATCTATTTGAGTGGCGAGGGTGATTCGTTGCAGGCGATCGTCAGTAGTGCCGATGCATACGTCGTACTGATCTGGGCGTCGCTGATGTCTTGCGTATCGGCTGCGGTATTGACGCTGGCGCAGCGTCTGCTGACGCTGGAGGAAATCGTCGATGCCTGGACGGTGGGCGCTAAATTCATGTTTACGGGGCTGATCTTGCTGGTTCTGGCCTGGGCGATCGCTGATGTGGCCCGAATATTACAAGCCGCCCCCTACCTCATCTCGATTCTGGGCGACTCGCTGGCTCCGGAATTGCTGCCTGGCTTGGTTTTTTTGCTGGCCGCTGCGGCAGGCTTTGCAACCGGTTCAAGCTGGGGGGTGATGGCGATACTTATGCCGCTGGTATTGCCCCTGTCGTGGACGGTGCTGGCAAACAACACAATGGACAATGCGGAGCACATGCACATCATCTACTCGTGTATCGCGAGCGTATTGTGTGGCTCGGTCTGGGCGGATCATTGCTCGCCAATCTCCGATACTACGGTACTTTCTTCATTGGCATCAGGCTGCGATCACTTGGACCATGTCACAACCCAGATTCCATATGCGCTGCTGGGGGGAGGTGCGTCGCTCCTTCTGTGTACGTTACCCGCCGGGTTCGGCGTTGCGTGGTGGATGCTGTTGCTCGTCAGTGGGGCTGTGGTGTTTTCCGTGCACCGCGTGCTGGGTAAACGCGCTTCATAGAGTTTCATTGAATTCGTTTAAGCGGCGGGCTTTCAGCCTGCCTGGCGCTTTTCCTGCAGCACTCGCAAATTGCTTTCCAGTTCAGTGCGATTGAAGTAGCAACCACAGAAGACCCGCTGGCCCACGTACCCCATGCGTCCATGGAGCGTGCGCCAGTTGTCGAATATCACAGCGGTACCCGGGCGCAGTGGTATCTTCAGCCAGTTTTCTTCGTTGGTGACATGCGTATGGAGTAGTTTGTATGCATGATAAAAATTTCTGGCTTCGGCATCCGGCAGATGGAAAGCTGCTCGATCGTAATTGTTAAACGTGAGCTGTTGCAATTCGCCTTTTGCATCTAGTCGAAAGGGCGGCCGTTCCGCACGCAAGTGAACACCCGGCTCCAAATACTGCCCGGGAACACTGCATCGAGTCAGTGTGTCGTACGCATGCGGGTGTTCTGCTCTGATTCGGTCGGCTATTGCAAATCCATCTACCAATATGCTCTCGCCGCCTCTGCCGTCGAACTGCAGACAATTGAACATCTGCAGTCCGGGAGCGTCGTGGTAATAGCTGGAATCAGTATGGGGCTCCAGATACTGGGTTGAGTATGCGGAGTCGTCATGATCCTCTATTTCAGCAGACAGCATCCACATGCCACCAAATATGGTTTCTTCGATTCGGCCCATGCGTTGCGCGAGATCTGCGGTGGCTTCCTCAGTTGCGGGGACACCCTCTACAACACAAAAGCCGTATATGACGATGTTTTCCAACCATGCCGTCAATTCTTCATCGCTTCCCATCAAGGCGTCGAAGTTGACAGTGGGAATGGCGGGTAATGGCGCTGTCCGGTCCCAGAGTACGCGCTTGTTCGCAGCCAGCAGATCGTGATTGCCTGCGGCATGCCCTTCTACCTCGGCGAGAAGGGAACCTGGAATCATGGTTGTCGGGGCGTCGGACCAGTCAATTTCGATCGTTGCCAGGTCGTCGCTGATGCGGACATCGACTGGCGCAACGTCCTGTGGAATAGAGAACGTATCAACCAGACGCTGCTGTGTATCGCGGTTGTAACTGTCAGCGTCCCTGCCGTGATCCCGCAGCCAGAACCACGAGAAACTAACGGCGACACCATCGCCGGCAAAGGTAACTTCGAGACCATCCCTGGTGGTATTGATGTGCTCTATGGGTATCTGTGCCATGCGCACCTGGTCTGCATCGTTCCTCATGCGGTTCCTATCTTGACCCCTCGTCACGGCCTTGCAACATTATTGTACAAACGTATAATACCGAAATCTACTGATTGTTTGCTGCGTACAGGCTGCGTTTATGTAGGGGAGGTACATCATGGCCAGTAAGCCCGGTCCCGCCTACCGGCGGCTGGCAGAAGAAGATCGTCGCCAGACCCTCATTGAAGCCACAATTGCCACCTTGTCAGAGTTTGGCCTCGAAGGTACCACCGTGCGTCGAATTGCGGCCGGGGCAGGGGTTACGCCAGGGCTCGTCAGGCATTACTTTTCCGGCAAGGAAGCCCTGGTAAGCGACGCTTACCGCTACCTGGCAGAAAAATACTATGCCGGTTTTCTGCAAGCTTGTGATGCCGCCGGCTCGGACCCGGTTGAGCGCCTGAAAGCCTACGTCGGGTCTGCATTTAATCCGCAAACCCTGGACCCGGACCTGCTGCTGGTCTGGACCAGTTTCTGGACTTCCGCAATGGCAGCTCCAGAGTCTGATGCAGCCCGGGTTCACGAAGACACCGCGAAACTGGGGCATGCGCAACTGGCCCGATTACTTCGGGAGGCTCTGACCGCCAACGGCCGAATGCCGGACGAATCAGATATCCAGGACGTGGTTATCGCGATGTGGAGCCTCATTGATGGCATGTGGCTCGCGTGGGGCCTCAATCCAAAGCTTTACCAGCCAGCTGATGGACGCAGAATTGCTTTCGATATTCTCGCCGCCCGTCTCTCACTCCCATCAATGTCCGGCCAATGCTGACGTGACCGGTACCGCCGCCGATGCGTTGTCGATGGCCCGGCATGCAAACGGGCGAGCCGAATAACAATAGGTCCGATATATGAATCAGCGCTACGATGTCTTGTTTGAACCCATCCAGATCGGACCTGTCACTGCTCCAAACAGGTTCTATCAGGTGCCGCACGCCAGCGGCATGACAGAGGCAAATCCGAGGGTTCGGGCCGAGTTTCGCAAGGTCAAGGCGGAAGGTGGTTGGGGCGTCGTTTCCACAGGTGCTGTTTCCATAGACCCCACTTCCGATGACAGCCCGCTGCCGTTCGCACGTTTGTGGGATAACAACGATGTGCGTTCACACGCACTGTCAACCGACGCGATCCACGAGCACGGTTCTCTGGCCGCTATTGAACTCTGGCACGGAGGGGGGGCGGTGATGAATCGCACATCCCGTATGGCCCCCCTGTCACCTTCAGGTATCGGCTGGCGAGCCACTCACGTGGGATTTATGGGTCAGTTACATACCCGCAGGATGGACAAGCGAGACATTCGCAATGTGATCGAAGCACAGAAGCGTGCTGCAAGGCTGGCCAGGCAGGCAGGATATGACATTCTCTACGTCTATGCAGGCATGGGCTACCTTGGCTATGAGTTCCTGCTTGAGGAATACAACCAGCGTAGCGATGAGTACGGCGGCTGCGTCGACAACCGCGTGCGGTTCGTGCGGGAGATGCTGGAGGCGACCCATGAAGTAGCGGGCAATGACTGTGCCGTGGCATTGCGCATTTCGCTCGAAGAGCTGAGAACAAAGCCTTCCGATCACTTTGAATCGCAAGCTCATGAGGTCATCTCACGGCTCTCGGATTTACCCGACCTGTTCGATGTCAAGATGGACTCCAGTCCGACCGACTGTGGATCCTCGAGATTCAAAGAAGAAGGCTCCCACGAATCGGTCATTGACTTCGTCAAGACCCTGACTGACAAGCCGGTTGTGGGGGTTGGGCGCTTCACCTCAGCCGATACCATGGTGTCGCAGATCCGGCGTGGTGTTCTGGATCTGATTGGCGGTGCCCGCCCTTCCATCGCCGACCCTTTCCTGCCGAACAAGATCAAAGAAGATCGCATAGAGGAAATTCGCGAGTGTATCGGCTGCAATATGTGTATTGCCAGCTGGCACGACGGTGTGCCGATTCGTTGTACCCAGAATGCGACCATTGGCGAGGAATGGCGCAAGGCCTGGCATCCCGAACGCTATTCGCCGAAGGGTTCAGCCGATCATATTCTGGTAGTCGGAGCTGGTCCGGCCGGTATGGAGGCAGCTCTGGTTGCCGCACGCCGCGGTTATGAAGTCACGCTGGCGGAAAGATCCAGCGAGGTCGGCGGCAGGATCAACTTTGAAGCTACTCTGCCTGGCCTTAATGCCTGGAGCCGGGTGAAGGACTACCGTTTGTACGCGCTGAACCAGATGGCCAACGTCCACCTTTACTGTGAGAGCGAACTTGGCACTGATGACATCGTCGAGTTGGCCCCGGGCAGAGTAGCTGTCGCAACCGGTGCACGCTGGACCCGGGCTCTGTACTCATCCCTTGAAATACCTTCTGATGAGCTGCGAGGCGATAGAGTATTTACACCAGACGACATCGCCGCAGGAAATCTGCCGTCAGGTAGAGTGCTGGTGTTTGACCACGACAACTACTATCTGGGTGGCGTCCTCGCGGAGCATCTTGCAGCGCTCGATTGTGACGTGACCTATGCCACACCCGCGGGTCACGCATCCGCCTGGACCATCATGACGAATGAACAACCGTTCGTGCATCAGGCGCTATATGAGCGATCCATTGGCGTGCATACCCAATCGATTGTCCGTGAGTTTTCAGCCGGTACCTGTCGACTGGAGAACATCTTCACTTCTCAGCCTGTAGAGATAGAATGCGATGCGGTGGTTGTCGTGGGCTCGAGAAGGTCTGACACCACGCTGTTCGATAACCTGTCGGCAAGGGTTGAAGCGCAAAAAACGAGCATCAAATCGATAGAGCTGATTGGTGATGCGTTTGCTCCCGGAGCGCTCGTCCACGCAGTATATGCAGGCCACCAGTTCGCCCGTAACCTTGACACTCACCCGGATGAAAGAATTTACCTTCGTGATGTGCCGGTGACAGAGTTCGGCAGCGGCGCAGCCGTGTGACCTCACTCAGTCGGTTTGTTGCAATTGCTTGACCGAAGGTTCGATTCGATCTCTCACGTAGCGGCGTATATCCAGATTCCAGTCCTCCATGTCTGCGAATACGCCATGCTCGTGAACGCCAGATGCAGAACCCCTCTGCACAGCCTCGCAGATTGCGTAGTCCTGCTTGTTTACCAGATCCCAGAAGTCGATTGCATCGCTCGCATCGAAATCGTCTTTTTCGACCTCAAAGGGTTCGAACAGGAAATAGTTGGACATAATGGTTCGATCGTGGGCAAGGGGCCTAAGAATGACGCACACCACATAGTCGCGAGACAAACTGAGGAAAAGATTCGGGTAGAGTAGTTCCCCTCTGTGGTTAGCCTGTTCGGCTTCACTCAATCCCGGGAATGATCTTCGCGGCGACTCACCGCTGAAGGTAAATGTGGTCGCCCCCTCACGATGGGGAATGCCGTCATCCCAGTTGAGATCTGATCCGCCGCCCTTTTTGAAAGCAGGCACAATTCTGCAGAGTTCCGGATGCACTGGACCACAGTGATAGCACTCATTGAAGTTTTCGCACAGCACCTTCCAATTGGCCGCCACTTCATAATCGATACGCTTGGCATATCTGAGTTCGTCAAGAGGATATCGAACGAGAGCGTCATGCACAGGTGAGATGAAGTCGTGAAAGTCTCCGGGATCCTCCGACAGGCAGACAAAGACAAATCCCCCCCAGGTCTGCAGTGAGGCTGAATAGAGACTGACCTGCCCGGTATCCAGATCGGGCAGGTGCGGCGCACGCTTGAGTTTGCCGTCAAGGTCATAGGTCCATGCGTGGTACGGACAGACGATGGCGCCACTGCGTGAAACGCCGCCGTGGCGAATGATGCTGGCAGCCTCGGGGTCGGTGATGCACAACTGCGAGCCTCGATGGCGGCAGACATTGTGAAAAGCATTCAATTGACCCGCCAGATTGCGGACAATCAGTATGCTCACACCGCAGATGTCTATCACCAGGTGGTCCCCCGGTTCCGGGACTTCCTCTACTCTGGCGGCGCAATACCATTCGCGCGAAAAGATCTGCTTCTCTTCCAGATCGAAGATCGCAGCGTCCCGATACCAGCTTGACGGCAGTGTCTGCTCGAGGTCTGAGAGTAAGGTTGGCACTACATCCGACTCCTGTTTCCGCGCGCTATGAGGAGCGCAGCGATCGTACCGATCATGCCGATACCAGCAATGAAAGTGAAGAGATAGCTGTAACCGTCCGCGCCGGGGTACGCATCGAGCAGCACACCTCCGATTAACGGCATGAAAATGTCGGGTGTAAACCCGATAACCGAGATGACGCCGGTCGCAGTTCCGGTAACTGCAAGCGGGATCCGGCACTCACCAAGAAGAGCGAAGTAGATTCCTCGCAGCGCAAACACGGCGATCGAGGCAACGGCAACGTTGGTCAGCATGACATAGAGCATATCCGGCCCGGGCGGGATAATGGCGAAACCGGCGATTGAAGCGGTGGTGATAACAAGCAACACCAGCACTGTTTTGCTGATGCCCAGACGATCGGCGACCAGCCCACCGGCAAGTGCGCTTATTGGCTTCAACCACATCTTGCCGACGCCGACTGCGCCACCAATTACCGCCCCCATCAAGTAGATATCGCTGGCGAGGGGCGTGAAGAAAAAGGTCCCCCAGTAGGCTGAATAGGCAGACATCACTACCAGCGCGATGAGCCAGACCTCTCGCGTTTTCAACACCTCCACGACCTGGTGTAGATGAAGCTTGTCGTCGGGTGTCGCCTTCTGGGAAGGCGCGTCTTGCAGAATCAGCCAGGCCGCCACGGCCAGCACAAGATTGATTGCCGAAATCAACGAAACCACCGTCGATAAAGCAAGGCCAGAGGCGCCCAGCCAGGCGAAGAGCGCGAGGAACACCGACGATGTAACGATTTCGGTAATACCGCGGCCGCCCTCAAGAATACCGAACCCCTGGCCCTGTGATGCTGACCCGGACCAGGATCTGGTC
>CAYMUT010000042.1:22842-37085 GCA_964393625.1 uncultured Pseudomonadales bacterium | reverse complement strand
CATCTACAGTGTAGATATGGAACATGTCATGCTGCATCTGGCCGATCACCCGGCCGAATTCAGGTATATAGCGGCCGAGAATGCCGTAACGCCGCATGCGGGTGAGTTGCGACACCAGTGTATAGGGGGCTTTCAGCAGAGCCAGAAACAACTTCGTGTGCTCGGGATTGTTGCGATACGCGTCGTCGATCAGATAAAGGCTCTCGCGTATCAGACGGATGGTCGCGGCGCGCACGCCGGCGATATCGTTGCGCTGAGCCATGATCACGAACATCTCCAGCAGCGCCGAGGGTGTTGCTTTGAATACGTTTTCGTGGCGCGCCTCAATATAGCTGTTGGTGATCTGGAAGCGCTTGTTGATGGGTTCGAGTTTTGCGCTGCGCGGGCCCGTCACCACCTCCGTGAAATGCTGTATGAGAATGTCGTTCACTTCCATCAGCGCCAGCACGTGACGGTAGTAATGGTGCATGAATCGCTCGACGCCGGATTGTGCGTCGGTATCGACGAATCCCAGGCGCTGGGCAAGCTCGCGCTGATAAGTGAACTGTAGCCGGTCTTCCTTGCGTCCGGCGATGATGTGCAGGCCGAAGCGTATCCAGCATATGAAGCGTTTGCCCTCCACCAGCCAGTTGGCTTCGGTAGGTGATAGCACGCCTAGATCGACCAGCTGTTCCGGCCGGGTGGTGTCGAACTTGCGCTGGCAGATCCACAGGGCCGTGTGGATGTCACGCAAACCACCGGGGGAGGTCTTTATGTTGGGTTCCAGGTTGTATTCGACGTTGTGGTACTGCTTGTGGCGCTGCAGCTGCTCGTGGTATTTGGCGCGAAAGAATTTGTCTGGCGGCCATACCTTGCGGGTGGCCAACACTTCGGCTAGTGGGGCAACCTGACTTTCGTCCCCGGCGAGCAAGCGGCGTTCGAACAGCGCGGTGGCTACGGTGATATCGTTTTTTGCCTCTTCCCGGCAAGCTTTGATGTCGCGTACCGCATGGCCCACTTCGACGTTGAGATCGAATACCGATTGCAGAAACAGCTCGATCCCGCGCTGATGTTTCTTCGCTTTAGCGGCGAGTACCAGCAGGTCGATGTCCGAACCGGGATGCAGTTCCTGTCTGCCGTATCCGCCCACGGCAAACAGCGTCACCTTCTGCGCGTCACCGAGATGTTTCTCGAACAATTCACGTACGACTTTGTCGTAACCGGCGCTGAACTGCGCCATGAGCTGTTCTATTGGTTGGTTTTCCCAGTAGCCTTCGGCCAGCTCAGCGTGCAGTTCCTTGAGGTATTGGCGGTGCTCGCTCACGCTGAGTCGGAGGACTGAGTCGTGCCGTTGGTTGTATCGGCTGCGATCGCCTGTCCGTCTGGATATGCCCTGTAGAACGGGCATTCACCTTCTTCATCGCGCCAGGTAAAGACCTCACAGCCCTCCGCGCGCACTACCAGAGTATGCTCCCACTGGGCTGACAACTTGCGGTCTTTGGTGACTGCGGTCCACTGATCGGGCAGAATCTTGATGTGGCGCTTACCCGCATTGATCATGGGCTCTATCGTGAAGCTCATACCTTCTTCCAGGGTGATACCTGAACCCTTGCGACCGTAGTGCAGAATCTGCGGGGAGTCGTGGAATACCTTGCCGATGCCATGACCGCAGAACTCTCGCACGACGCTGAAACGATGCGCTTCTGCATGCTTTTGAATCGCATAGCCGATATCACCCAGCCGGGCGCCTGCGCGTACTGCTTGCATGCCTTCATACAGACATTCCTGGGTTACCTTGGCGAGGCGTTTCGCCATGATGGATGGCTCGCCGGCGAAGAACATTTTGCTGGTGTCGCCGTGGTAACCATCTTTTATGACGGTGATGTCGATATTCAGCGCATCTCCGGCTTTCAGTTTCTTTCCGTCTGACGGTATACCATGACATACCACATGGTTAACCGATGTACAGATAGACTTTGGAAAAGGCGGTTGAGAATTGTTGCCGCCGTAATTGAGGGGCGCGGGAATGCAGTTGAGTTCGTCTACCATGAATTCGTGGCAGAGCTGGTTGAGGCGGTCGGTGGTTACGCCGGGGCGGACGTGCTCTGAGATCATGTTCAGGACGCTGGCCGCTGCCTGGCCTGCCGCGCGCATTCCCTGTAGATCTGCTTCCGATTCGAGCATTGCAGCCATGAAAATAACCATTTCGAAGGACAACGGGTTATGTTATAAAGCGGCCCGCCGCGCGGCAACGTCCAAAAGAGAATAATTTTCATTTCTTTCGGTCTGTGCTTGCAGGCGGTAACTATACTTGAATCGCCGCAGCCGCCTGTTTATGGGCGCAACGGCAAAATACGGCATTCCTCGACACGTGTTCACGGGTGCTGGGCTGTTCCTTCGGAACCGCTCGGTTAGAACATGGGAGGGATGTTCTGATAACCAACCCGGAGACAATTCAATGAGTGTATCTATGCGGGATATGCTGGCTGCTGGCGTGCATTTCGGCCATCAGACCAGATTCTGGAACCCGAAAATGGCGCCCTATATTTTCGGCGCGCGCAACAAAATCCACATCGTCAACCTCGAGCATACTCTGCCGGCTTTCAATGAAGCCCTCGGGGAAATCCGCAACATGGCCCGCAAGGGCAAAAAGATTCTGTTTGTCGGCACCAAGCGCGCGGCAGCCAAGGTTGTTGCAGAGCAGGCGACCCGGGTCGGCCAGCCCTTCGTCGACCAGCGCTGGCTGGGCGGTATGCTGACTAACTATAAGACCATCCGTCAATCCATCCGGCGACTGCAGGATCTCGAGCAGCAGGCGGCCGACGGCACCTTCGAAATGCTGACCAAGAAAGAAGCACTGCAGAAGACCCGCATGATGGACAAGCTGAAGGGCAGTCTGGGTGGGATCAAGGACATGGGCGGTCTGCCAGATGCCATGTTCGTCATTGATGTGATGCACGAACACATCGCGGTCAGCGAAGCCAACAAGCTCGGCATTCCGGTATTCGGTATCGTTGACACCAACAGCGACCCTGATGGCGTGGATTATGTGATTCCGGGCAATGACGATGCCATCCGCGCGATTCGCCTGTACGTAGCGGCCGTGGCTGACGCCATCGCCGAAGGTCAATCTCAGGCCTCGCTGCGGGTTGATCCCGATGAATTCGTTGAAGTGGACGCCGACGCCGCGGCCAGTGCCGCGCCGGTAGCCGAAATTTCGGAAGGCGTGCGGGCTTCCGTTGAAGAAGCATTCGCGGAGCAGGAACAGGCGGAACAGGAACAGACTGAAGCTGCTGCGCAAGCTCCGGTGGAGCCGGAGCAACCCGCAGAACCCGCAGCAGAAGATTCAGACAACAGTTCGGAAAAGGAGTAACGGGTAATGGCGATTACCGCATCTATGGTGAAAGAGCTGCGTGAACGCACGGGCTTGGGCATGATGGATTGTAAGCGCGCGCTGGAAGACACCAATGGTGATCTGGAACTGGCCATCGAAGAATTACGCAAGAAAAGCGCGCTGAAGGCGGCGAAGAAATCCGGACGGACTACTGCTGATGGACTGCTGGGCGTGAAGGTAGCCGATGACGGTTCTCGCGGCGCAATCGTGGAAGTCAATATCGAGACTGATTTCGCCGCCAAGAACGAAAAGTTCATTGCCTTCGTGGGCAGAGTGCTCGAGCAGGTTTTCGAGTCGGATGATGGCAACCTGCAGGCTCTGCTCGATGCCGGTCTGGATGCCGAGCGCGAAACCCTCGTTCAGGAAATTGGTGAAAACATCAGCGTGCGACGCGGTGAACTGGTCAAGTCCGACAACGGCGGCGTGGCCAGCTACCTGCACGGTGACAACCGCAAAGGTGCGCTGGTGGTCATGTCCGGCGCGACCGGTGAGACCGGGCACGACATCGCAATGCACGTCACCGCGATTAATCCCATGGTCGTAAAAAGCGACGACGTGCGGGAGGATGTGCTGGCAAAAGAGCGAGAGATCTATCTCACCCAGGCTCAGGATAGCGGCAAGCCACAGGAGATCATTGAAAAGATGGTCGACGGGCGGGTACGCAAATACCTCGCTGAAGTCAGCCTGGTAGACCAGCCCTTCGTCAAAGACCCCAACCAGAAGGTCGGCGCTCTGGCGAGAGATGCGGGTGTCGAAGTGGTGAGTTTCATTCGCTACGAAGTGGGTGAGGGCATCGAAGTCGAGGAAGCCGACTTTGCCGCAGAGGTGGCGGCGCAGCTCGGCGAATAGCGTTGGCGCGTTACCTGCTCAAGCTCAGCGGTGAAGCGCTGGGCGGCGAAGCCGGATTCGGCATCGAACCCGATGTGCTCGAGCGGCTGGCCGACGAACTCGGTCACTTGCTGGGCCTTGGTGCTGAAGTGGCGGTGGTGTTGGGTGGCGGCAACCTCTTCAGGGGTCAGAAACTGGCCGAGTCGGGCATGGATCGTGTGGTCGGTGATCGCATGGGTATGCTTGCGACGCTGATGAACGGCCTGGCCTTCGGTGATTTTCTGAGCCAGGCCGGCATTGTCAACAAGGTGTTCTGTTCGGTCGCGGTGCCGGGTATTGCCGTCGGTTACAACCGTGACGAAGCCCTGCAGACCATGAGTCAGGGTGGTGTTGCGATTCTCAGTGGCGGCACCGGTAACCCTTTCTTTACTACCGACAGTGCGGCATGCCTGCGCGGTGCGGAACTGGGCGTCGACGCCGTTCTCAAAGCGACCAACGTTGATGGCATCTACAGCGCCGACCCCAAGGCCGATCCGTCCGCGACCCGCTTTGATGAAATTACCTATGACGAGGTCCTGGCCCGCAAGCTCAAGGTCATGGACCTTACCGCCATCATTCTGTGTCAGGAAAACAGCCTGCCGCTGGTGGTGTTCGATATGGGCCAGGCCGGCGCGCTTGTGCAGATCGCAAATGGCGGTACAGTAGGCACCCGCGTAATTGCGCAATAGTGCACTTGGGATAAAGCTGATGATTGACGAAATACTGGAAGACGCCAACGAGCGTATGGGCAAATCGCTGGAGTCGCTGCAGCAGGCGTTTGGCAAAATTCGTACGGGGCGAGCCAATCCGGCGTTGCTCGATGGCATCACCGTTGCATACTACGGATCACCCACGCCCTTGAATCAGGTGGCCTCCATATCCGTAGAGGACGCTCGTACGCTGAGCATTTCGCCCTGGGAAAAGCCGCTCATTCCGGAGATTGAAAAGGCGATTCTCAAAAGCGATATCGGTATCACGCCGGTATCTACCGGTGATGTCATACGCGTGCCATTGCCGCCGCTCAGCGAAGAAAACCGCAGGGACCTGGCGCGGCATGCGAAGCAGGAAGCGGAGAACGGGCGTATCGCCATTCGTAACATCCGTCGCGACGCTATTGCGGATGTCCGGGAGCTGGTCAAGGAAAAGGAAGCTACCGAAGACGAAGCTCATCGGGCTGAAGACCGCGTGCAGGGCTACACCGATGCGCGGGTAGCGGAAGTAGACGCGGCACTGGCGGCGAAAGAAGCCGATCTGATGGAAATCTAGTCACGGCGCGTTAAGTGTTCCGCCTGGCTAAGTCTCACAAACACTCCTGGGTCAGTTGATGAGTAAATCCCGCCAATCCCATGATGCGGCCGCAACCAAGGCCAGTCTCGAGGCCGCTGGATCCGAGGGAATACCGGCCCATGTGGCGATCATCATGGACGGCAATCATCGCTGGGCGAAGGGGCGTCATCTGCCCGGCGCGGCTGGTCATCGAGCCGGCGCTAAGCGTCTGCGCGAGATTGCCGAAGCCGGTGCTGATATGGGTATCCGGCACCTGACGTTATTCGCATTCAGCACGGAGAACTGGCAGCGTCCCACCGGTGAGGTCAGCCTGCTTATGGATCTGATGCGGCACGTAATGGAAAACGACCTCGCTGAGCTGCATCGTCGCAACGTGCGTTTGCGTGTCATTGGTGAGCGGGCTCGATTTGCGGATGACATACAGAGCAAAATGGCGGAGTGCGAAGCCCTGACTCGTGACAACGATGCGCTCAACCTTGCCGTTTGCGTCAATTTCGGCGGTCGCTGGGATATTGTTCAAGCGGCCCGGCGCCTCGCTGCACAGGTCGCCGCAGGGGAATTACAACCGGAGCAGATAGATGAAGACCTGTTCGGCCGAACCATGTCCATGGGCGAACTGCCCGACCCCGACCTGCTGATCCGCACCGCGGGTGATCATCGCGTCAGCAACTTTTTGTTGTGGGATCTGGCCTATACGGAATTATATTTCACCGACCAGTACTGGCCGGACTTCAGTGCCGCAAGCCTTGCCGACGCGGTAGCTGAATTCGGCAACCGCAAACGGCGCTTCGGCGGTCGCGGCTGATTGTTCGCCATGTTGCGCACCCGTATCATCACCGCCCTGATTATCGCGCCGCTGGCCATTTCCGGTATCTTGCTATTGCCCCCGAAGGCCTTTGCCGTGGTGTTCTGGTGCGCAGCGGCCCTGGGTGCATGGGAATGGGCCGGGCTCATGGGGTTGCGGCACCGAGCGGCGCGAGCGGTCTGGGTGGCGCTATATGGGGCCGCCGCATTCTGGGTGTATGCAAGACCAGATCTTTATGGGGTGGTGCTCTATAGCGGGTGGGTGATCTGGGGAAGCGCACTGATTGCAGTGCTTGCGTATCCGCGGGGCGCGTGGATGTTCCGTAATCGGTTGCTGCTTGGGTTGCTGGGGTTCGTGATCATGGTGGGCGCCTGGTTGTCGCTCGTGGTGATTCAGCAGCGTGAAGATGGCCCCTTTTGGCTACTGTGGTTGTTCCTGTTGGTGTGGGGCGCCGATATCGGCGCATATTTTGCGGGCCGTGCTTTCGGCAGGCACAAGCTGGCCCCCCAGGTCAGCCCGGGCAAGACCTGGGAGGGTTTATTGGGCGGCGTGATGTTGGCAGGCATTGTCTGTGGCGGAATTCTGCTTGCATGGCAACCCGGTGCCGAAGCGATGCTTGTGGGGATGCTGGCGCTGATTTTTGTTTCCGTGGTTGGAGATCTGCTGGTGAGCGTGGCGAAGCGCGCCAGCGGCGTAAAGGATACCGGTACGCTGCTGCCGGGACATGGTGGCGTAATGGACAGGATCGACTCGATCGTCGCGGTTTTACCCTTTCTGGCAGTGGCGCTTTTATGATTGATACTTGTCCGACAACGAACCGGGACAATTCAGTGGCTATTCAGGTTAAAATTGCCAGATTCGGGCGGGTTTGATCGACTGGCGGTATTACTGATGGATCTTCTGCACTATCCCCTGGCATTTCTGGCCGTACTTGGCATTCTCGTCACCATTCACGAGTTCGGACACTATCTGATCGCGCGCATGTCCGACGTGCAGATCGTACGTTTTTCCATAGGGTTTGGCCGACCGCTGTGGTCCTATGTAGATTCCCGGGGCACTGAGTTTACCCTCGCCATGATCCCGCTTGGCGGTTATGTGCGCATGTACGACGATCAGGACGAAGGTGACTCTTCGGTGATTCCCGATGGCGCGATGTCTTATAACGATCTGACCCCACTATGGCGCATTGCCATCGCGTTGGGAGGGCCGCTGGCCAATTTCGTACTCGCTATATTCGTTTATTGGGTACTGCTGGTGGTGGGTACTCTGGAGTTTGCGCCGGCGGTGGCGAAGCCGGCGGATGATACGGTGATGGCCCGGGCCGGGTTGCAGCAACCCGCGCAGATCCTGGCTGTGGATGGTAGGCAGGTGCGTGGTTGGCAGGATGTCGGCCTGGCGCTGACCGATCGGCTGGGTGAAACCGGCGACATAGTGTTGTCGCTGGAAGAACTCATGTCTGGCCGCCAACGTACCCTGCAGCTGCCGATCAGAGACTGGCACGTAGGAGTTGGTGAGCCGGATGTGTTCGGCTCCCTGGGCATGGAACGGACCGTGCTGAGTCTGGTGGGTGAGGTGGTACCCGACTCCGCGGCCCAACGTGGTGGCCTGCTGGCAGGCGACTTCGTAACGGCGGTAGACGGTCGACCGGTAGCAGACTGGAGTGCCTGGGTAGATGAGGTGCAGGCGCATCCTGCGCAACCACTGACCCTTACCCTTTATCGAGACGGCGTAGAACGCGCTGTTCGTGTGGTGCCTGAGCCCCGGGAGCTGGAAGACGGCACCGAAATAGGCGTGGTCGGTGTATCCATGGCGTTGAACGAGGTGGAACACGGCGTGTTACCCGCGATACCGGCCGCTGTAGGTGAGACCTGGGACAAGACCGTGATGATCCTGTCCATTATCAAGAAGATGGTGGTGGGGCAGGTCTCGATGAAAAATCTGTCCGGACCGATTAGTATTGCCCAGGTGGCCGGTGATTCGGCCCGCTACAGCTGGCGTTCATTCATGGGTATCATAGGTTTTCTGAGTGTATCGCTGGGCATATTCAACCTTCTGCCCATACCATTGCTGGATGGCGGCCATATTCTGTTCAACAGCACGGAACTGGTCACCGGCAAACCGGTACCCGAGCGGATACAGGTGATAGGCGTGCAGGTGGGGTTATTTCTGGTGGGGACGCTCATGGTACTGGCCACCTACAACGATTTGTTACGCATTTTCTGATGCTGATTTGAGGAACCTATTTTCCATGCCTAGGGTTTTGAACTGCGCCGCGCTGGTGGTCTGTGCAAGTCTGTTCGTGAGTAACGTGAGCCAGGCCCAGGAGCTGGTTGCGGCACCGTCGTTTACCATTACCGATGTTCGATTGCAGGGTCTGCAGCGGGTGTCAGCGGGGACTGTGTTTAATCTGATACCCGTGGGGGTTGGCGATCGCATCGACGAACTGGTGGTGCGCTCACTGACGCGCCAGCTGTTCGAGTCGGGTTACTTCAAAGATATCCGCATTGCCCGGGATGATGGTGTTTTGATCGTTACCCTGGCGGAACGGCCGGCGATCGAGAGTATTGAGCTCGAAGGCAATAAGGCGATTAAAACTGATGCGCTGCTGTCGGGTTTAAGCGACCAGGGCCTGCGCGAAGGAGAGATTTTCAAACAGGCGACGCTGGAACGGGTCGGGCTCGAACTGGAACGCCAGTATGTCGCCCAGGGCCGCTACGGGGCCAGCATCGATACAGAAATTGAAGATCTGCCACGCAACCGTGTAGCGATCAAGATCGTTATTGAAGAGGGGAAGAATTCCGGCATCAGGCACCTGAATATCGTTGGTGCCAGGAGCTTTCCGGTGGAGGAACTGCTGGACAAGCTCGAGCTGAAACACCCGAGTCTTCTGTCGTTTTACAGAAACGACGACAAGTACTCCCGTGAGAAACTGAGCGGCGACCTTGAAACTCTCGAGTCATATTACAAAGATCGCGGCTATGCCGATTTCGATCTGCGCTCCACTCAGGTGAGCATTACCCCTGATCGACAGCAGGTGTACATAACCATTGGCCTCGAAGAGGGCGACATCTATACCGTAGACAAGGTCAATCTGGTTGGCGAACTGGGCGACGTTAAAGCGCAGGATCTAGAGCGGCTGTTATTGGTTGATGAAGGCCAGACCTTCAATCAGGCGCGCATCACTGCGACCGAAGAGCGCCTTACCGCGGCGCTGGGCAATGCAGGCTTCACGTTTGCCACCGCTTCCGGATCACCCGTGCTGGACAAAGAGGACCAAACCGTAGCGGTGGAGTTCTTCGTCAACTCCGGCAAGCGCGCCTACGTGCGCCGCGTGTCGTTTACCGGCAACGCACTCACTCAGGATGAAGTCATGCGCCGGGAAATGCGGCAGATGGAAGGCGGTTGGGCTTCCACCGCCCAGATTGACCTGTCTAAAGTGCGTCTGGAACGACTGGGCTTTTTCAAAGGAGTGGACGTGGAAACTCCCGCGGTGCCAGGGACCGACGATCAGATCGACGTCAATTTCACCGTGGAAGAGCAGCCTTCGGGCAGTATTTCCGCCACGGTGGGCTACTCTCAAGGATACGGTCTGATTCTGGGTGGTAACTACCAGCAGTCCAACGTACTCGGTAGCGGCAATAGCCTCGGGCTGGGACTGAGCGTGTCGCGTTACCAGAAATCGGCAAGCTTCAACTTCTTCGATCCGTACTTCACCCTTGACGGCATCAGTCGGGGATTCAACGTGTTCTTCCGCCGCCTGGACTTCGATGAACGCAACATTGCCCGCTACGCCACGGACTCAGCCGGGGTAGGGGTGAATTTTGGTTTCCCCATCGGCGAGACTCAGCGAATCAATTTCGGTGGCGTGGTGGATTGGACGGAGATCACCGAAGGTGTGTTCGCGGCTCAGGAGATCTCGGATTTCATCGCCAAAAACGGTGAAGAAGCCCTGAATTTCAAGCTCAACCTGTCCTGGAGTAAATCGACGCTGAACCGGGGGTTGTTCCCGGACCGTGGCGCATCGCAGTCGCTGGCCCTGGAAATGGCCGTGCCGGGCAGTGACCTGCAGTTCTACAAGATCAACTATGCGGCGGAGCGCTATTTTCCCATCACTCGGAGCTGGACCCTGCGTGTGCGCACCGAACTCGGCTATGGCGGCGGTTATGGCTCCACCACGCAGTTGCCGTTTTATGAGAACTTTTTCTCTGGAGGATTCGGTTCGGTACGTGGCTTTGAAAACTCGACGCTCGGGCCGCGTTCCACGGCGCCACTGGATGAGAACGGCAACCCGATATTCGGCTTCTCCCGCGATCGTCGCGGCGACCCGCTGGGTGGCAACATGCTGGTGGAAGCCAGTGCCGAACTCATCTTCCCGTTCCCGTTCGTCGATGATAGCCGTCAGTTCCGGCCGGCGTTCTTCTTTGACGTGGGTAACGTATTCAATACTGAGTGCCCAGACGTAGCCGAGTACTGTTTCGACTTCGACGTTGACGAACTGCGCGCCTCACTGGGCTTCGGCGTGACCTGGCTCACCGGTCTGGGGCCGATGACGTTCAGTATTTCCACGCCTTTCCAGACCCAGGACATAGACGAAGAAGAACGTTTTCAGTTTGAACTTGGGCGCACATTCTGATGGAATGCGCGCCTTTCAATACCCGTAAGCCCGGTTGGGCCGTTTAGGAGTAAACAATGACCAGAAAAATCGCATTGCTTGTCAGTTTCATTCTGCTGTTTGGCGCTGGCAGTGCATATGCAGAGATGAATATCGTGGTGCTCGATTCGGTTCGCGCGATTCTCGAAAGCGACGAGGCAAAAGTGCTGGCTGAGGCTGCCAACAAGGAAATGGAAGCAGAGCAGAACGAATTACGCGGCATGGCTGAACAGATGCAGGAACTGAACAACAAGCTGCAGACCGACGGTGAAGTCATGAGCGACACCGAGAAACGTGGCATTCAGAAAGAAATCGAGAACATGCAGATCGAGTTGGAATTCGGTTCCAAGAAGCTGCAGAAAGAGGTCCAGGACAAGCGTCAGGAGATTCTGCAGGCGTTGGCGCCGAAGTTCGACAAAGTTCTGAAAGACATCATTCAGGTTGATCAGATCGACTTCATTCTGGCACCGAACGCGCTGCAGTATGCCAATTCCAAGCACGATATCACCCGTCGGGTTACCGAAAAGCTGAACGAGCAGCGGGACTGACAGAGGTGACGATTACCGTCGCTGACATTGCCGCGCGCATAGACGCGGAGGTCATGGGCGACGGTGATCTGGAAATCTCCAGTCTGGGTAGCCTCGGTACCGCGGTAGCGGGGCAGCTCAGCCACCTTTCCAGCCCCAGCTACAAGAAACAACTCGCCGGCACCGGCGCCAGCGCGGTCATTGTCAAACCCGATGATGCCGAAGCCTGCCCGGTAACCGCGCTGGTGGTGGGCAACCCCTATCTGGCATTTGCCAGAGCAGCGCAGTTGTTTGCCAAGCACTCCGGCACGTGGGGGGGAGTGCACGCCAGTGCGGTGCTCGGCCAAGATTGTCAGATTGATGAATCCGCCAGCATCGGCGCCGGTGTGTACATCGGTGATGGTGTGCGTGTTGGGGCCGGTGTGCGCATCGCCGCCAATACCGTGATTGGTGATTGCTGCGTGCTCGACGAAGACGTAGTGCTGCACGGTAACGTAACCCTGTATGCCGACGTCAAGATCGGCGCGCGCAGCATTGTACACAGTAACGCGGTCATCGGCGGCGACGGGTTTGGATTCACCCCGGATGAGTCCGGCAAGTGGCAGGAGATCAGTCAGCTCGGCGGCGTGACCATCGGCGCGGATGTCAGTATCGGGGCGTGTTCCTCTATAGATTGTGGCGCCATTGACGACACTGTGGTTGAAGACGGGGTCAAGATCGATAATCAGGTTCAGATCGGACACAATTGCCGCATAGGCGCCCATACGCTTATCTGTGGATGTGTCGGCATAGCCGGTAGTACTGTACTCGGTAAACATTGCGTGCTGGCCGGCGCCTCCAGCATTGGCGGGGACCAACCGATCACGCTCTGCGAAGGTGTGGTGGTAACGGCATGTACCACCATCTCTCAGTCAGTGGATCAACCCGGCGTATATTCCGGTAGCATTGTGTTCCACGAACACGGAAAATGGCGGCGCAACGCCATGCGCTTTTTCGCGCTCGACGATCTGTTCAAGCGGGTTCGACGATTGGAAAAAGGCGGCTGAGCGTTCAGCGAGGATCGATTCCGGGCAGTACCCCGCGCAATCGTGCATGACGAACACGTGCACGGTAAAGAAGTTCACTATCAGCAAGTTCATTGTCACGAGAAGCATCAACAAGCCAGAATATGAGCGAAACCAAGTACATTCCCGAACTTCTTACTTATCTGCCACACAGATATCCGTTTCTGCTGATTGATCGGGTTACTGATCTGGTGCCCGGAGAAACGGTGTTGGGGTATAAGAACATCACCATGAACGAACAGCTTTTTACCGGGCATTTTCCCGATCAGCCGATTTTCCCCGGTGTTTTGATACTCGAGGCCCTGGCCCAGCTTTCCGGAGTGCTGGCATTTGAGACCAAGGGTACGCGGCCCGCGGATGGCGTGAATTACCTGTTCGGAGGGGTGGAAAAGGCGCGGTTCAGACGCCCGGTGGTACCCGGCGACCGTCTTGATATGACCAGCAAGATAATCGCCGAGCGCCGCTTCATGATGAAGTTCGAGTGCGAGGCTTTCGTCGACCGGGAATTGGCATGTTCCGCGGCACTTTCGGTGGTTGAGCAGAGCTCATGATCGACGGCCGCGCCATAGTAGATACTTCTGCCAAGATCGGCGAGAACGTCACCATCGGACCGTGGAGCCTGATCGGTCCCGGCGTTGTCATTGGTGACAATGCCGAGATCGCCTCTCACGTGGTCATCAAAGGTCCGACTCGGTTGGGGAACGGCGTCAAAGTGTTCCAATTTGCGACGGTCGGGGAAGATACGCCTGCGTTCGCTTTCGAAGGTGAAGATACCTTCTGCGAGATCGGCGACAACACAGTGATTCGTGAAGGCGTCACTATCCACCGAGGCATGGCGAAGGGCGGGATTGGCCGGACTGCGGTAGGCAGCAACTGCCTGCTGATGGCCTATGTGCACGTCGGCCACGACTGTGTCGTGGGTGATCATGTGATCATGGCCAACAATGCGTCGTTAGCGGGCCACGTGGTTGTGGGCGACTATGCCAACTTCGGTGGGTACAGTGGTATTCCTCAGTTCCGCCAGGTGGGCGCCTATACCCATATTGCCGCCATGAGCCTGGTGCTGAAAGACGTTCCGGCTTACATGACCGTAAGCGGCAATCCGGCCTATGCGGTTGGATTGAACTCAGAGGGTATGAAGCGCCGGGGCTGCGGCAAAGACACCATGCAGGCGATCAAGCAGGCTCACAAGGTCGTCTATCGCAGCGGCCTTTCAGCCGAGGACGCGCTGCAGCAATTGGCTCAGTTGCGTTCAGACTTCCCTGAAGTTGATCTTTTCGCCAGCTCCATCGAGTCTTCTCAGTGGGGCATTCTGCGGGGTCGCAGCCGCGACTGAGCCATGCCATTGAAGCTGGGTATTCTTGCCGGTGAAGCATCAGGCGATAACCTGGCCGCAGGGCTGATGGCGCAGTTGCGTCGCCAGGCGCCGGATGGCGAAGACATAGAGTTCATCGGCGTGGGCGGTCCTCGCATGCTGGCGCTGGGCCTGCGATCCCTGGCTTCGATGGAGCGACTTTCTGTCAATGGTTTCCGTGAGCCGCTCATGCGCCTGCCGGAACTGCTGGGCCTGCTTCGGCGCCTGTCTCGTGAGATAGCCGCGGCGGACGTGGATGGCTTCATTGGTGTCGACTTCAATGTATTTAATTTCCAGCTAGAACCTACCCAGAAA
>CAYMUT010000042.1:3732-22832 GCA_964393625.1 uncultured Pseudomonadales bacterium | reverse complement strand
GCTTCGCTGAAAAAGCGCGGTGTGCGCACTGTCCACTATGTCAGTCCGTCGGTTTACGCGTGGCGTGCCGGGCGTACACGGCGTGTGGCGAAAAGCGCAGACATGCTCTTGTGCCTCTATCCCTTTGAGCCGGCGTTCTATGTCGACACCAGCGTGGAAGCCGTGTTTGTCGGGCACCCGCTTGCGGATGCCATCGGGCCGGAGGCAGGCGACGAGCCAGCGCGCCAGGCTGCCAGGGAGGCGCTGGGACTGCGAGGTGAAGGTACCGTGCTGGCGGTTCTGCCGGGCAGCCGCAGTAGCGAGATAGGCTTGATGATCGAGAGCTTTGTCAGCGCCGCTAAACGGTTTTTGGTCAGGAATCCAGAAACACAGATTGTTGTGCCGTGCCTGCGGCCAGTGTTGCGCGACAAGGTCGACCAAGCTCTTCGCGCATATCCGGAACTGCCGGTGACGCTCTATGATGGAGATGCGCGCCAGGCCCTGGTTGCCTGCGACATTGCCCTGGTGAAGTCGGGCACGAGTACGCTGGAAGCGATGTTGCTCAGCCGGCCGATGGTGGTCAGCTATCGACTTGGCCGGCTCAGCGCTCACTTTGCCAGGTGGGTCTTGCGTACACCCTATGTTGCGTTGCCGAATATTCTGTCAGGCCGCCGATTGGTGCCGGAACTGCTGCAGGATGAGGCGACTGGTGTTGCGCTGGCCGAGGCGTTGCAGGAGCAACTGCAACATTCGCTTGGCGAAGCGGACTACTTCGAGCCGTTTCATGCCTTGCAGAGGGAACTCAGGCAGTCAGCAGATGAAAAGGCGGCGGCGGCCGTGTTACGCTTGCTGGCGTCCTAGTCGGGGAGGCTACCCAAGGGTGCAATCGGTCACTCAGCTACCGTTGGAAACTTTATGCCTTAAGAGTTCAAGCGGGGTACCGGCCTGGCGGGATCGGGCCTGTGCCGGTATCGATGAAGTGGGTATCGGTCCGCTGGCGGGCCCGGTGGTCGCGGCGGCAGTACTGCTGGACCCTGATGACCCCATTGAACACCTGGCAGACTCCAAGAAACTCAGTGAGAAAAAGCGCGAGGCGCTAGCGCAGCAGATCAAGCAGCGCGCCATAGCCTGGGGAGTCGGCTGGGCAAGTGAACAGGAGGTCGACGAAGTCAATGTGCTCGCTGCCAGCCACCTGGCCATGCAGCGGGCTTGTAAAGCGCTCTCTCAGGTGCCGGCGTCGGCTTATGTCGATGGCAACAAAACGCCCCGGCTGGGCATTCCCTGCGTGGCCGTGGTCAAAGGCGACCAGTTGATTCCTCAGATCAGTGCGGCGTCGATCATCGCCAAGGTGACCCGGGACGCACACATGTGCAAACTCGATGAGCGCTACCCCGGGTACGGATTCGCACGGCACAAGGGCTATCCCACCAAGATGCATCTGGCAGCACTGGCGGAACTGGGTGTAACGCCGGTGCATCGCCGCAGCTACGCGCCGGTGCAGGCGTTACTGAATGATGATGTTGCCGATGCTGAAGGAGAACATTGCGTGTGACTGTGCCGGCTTTTGTTCATCTTCACGCCCACAGTGAATTCTCTCTGGCCGACGGTCTGCTCAAAATCAACAAGCTGGTTGCCGATGTCGCCGCTCACGACATGCCGGCGGCCGCCATTACCGACATCGGCAACCTGTTCGCGCTGGTCAAGTTTTACGAAGGGTGCCTGTCCAATGGCGTAAAGCCGATCCTGGGCACGGAACTGTGCGTGGCTGGTGGAGGAGAAGGTGAGCGTGTCGTTGCGCTGGCCATGAACGCGGCGGGCTACGCAAACCTGATCGAACTGGTTTCCATGGGTTACACCAGTGTCGTGCAGCGTGGCCAGCTCAGCGAAGCTGACGTGTTTGCCCGTAGCGAAGGCCTCATTGTTTTGTCGGGCGGCACCTATGGTCACTTGTGGCAGGCTGCTCTCAGTGGGGACGAACAGGCCTTGGATGCGAAAATCAGGCGCTGGGTGGAGTGCTTCGGTGATCGTTACTACCTGGAACTGATGCGTACCGGCCGGGCCGGTGAACAGGACGTGGTGCATGCCCTGGTGAAGGCGGCAGAACGTCTTGATGTGCCGGTGGTGGCCAGCAACGACGTCTGCTTCATGAGCCCTGATGATTTCGAGGCCCACGAGACCCGGGTGTGTATTCACCAGGGCCGGACGCTGGACGACCCGCGGCGGGAGCGCCGCTATTCCGACCAACAGTATCTGCGCAGCCCCGTTGAGATGGCTGAGCTGTTTCACGACATTCCCGAAGCATTGGCGAATACCATAGAGATCGCCAGACGCTGCAGTGTACAGGTGCGGCTGGGTACCTATTTCCTGCCGGACTATCCCATTCCGGAGGGTGAAACCCCGGATAGTTTTTTGCGGCTGACTGCAAAAGAGGGGTTGGCGCAACGTATTGTCACCCGCGGCATGCTGGCTGAAGACGCCACCCGCGAAGATTATGACGCGCGCCTGGACTTCGAGCTCGACGTAATCGTGCATATGGGCTTCGCGGGCTACTTCCTCATCGTCATGGAGTTCATCGCCTGGGCCAAGGAAAACGAGATTCCCGTTGGCCCCGGACGTGGTTCAGGCGCCGGCTCGCTGGTGGCCTATGTACTGGGCATCACTGATCTCGACCCTCTGCAATACGACCTGCTGTTCGAGCGCTTTCTCAATCCCGAGCGGGTGTCCATGCCCGACTTCGATGTGGACTTCTGTATGGAGGGCCGCGACCGTGTCATTGCTCACGTCAGCGAACGTTACGGACACAATGCGGTGTCGCAGATCATCACCTTCGGCACCATGGCCGCTAAAGCCGTGGTGCGTGATGTAGCCAGGGTGCAGGGCAAGCCCTATGGGCTGGCCGACAAGTTATCCAAAGCGATTCCTTTCGAAGTGGGCATGACTCTCAACAAGGCCATGGATGAAAGCGCTGAGCTCAAGGAGTTCGTCGAGTCCAGCGAAGAGGTCGGCGAGATCATGGACATGGCATACAAGCTCGAGGGGGTCGTGCGAAATGTCGGGCGCCATGCCGGCGGCGTGGTCATTGCGCCCAGCGCGCTGACCGATTTCGTGCCGCTGTACACTGAAGAATTGGGCGGCAGCCTCGTCTCGCAATACGACAAAGACGACGTTGAACGCGCCGGTCTGGTGAAGTTCGATTTTCTGGGATTAAAGACCCTGACCATCATCGACTGGGCAGTGCGCGCGGTGAATGCCGATCGAGCTGCGGATGATCAGCTGGCGATTGATCGCATTCCGCTGGATGATCCGGCCGCATTCGAGCTGCTCAAAGCGGCGCAAACCACGGCGGTGTTTCAGCTTGAATCCCGGGGCATGAAGGAGCTGATCAGTAAGCTCAAGCCGGACAACATCGATGACATCATTGCACTTGTGGCGCTGTTCCGGCCTGGTCCGCTGCAATCCGGTGCAGATACCGATTACATCAACCGCAAGCATAGGATCGAGCCGGTGGTGTATCCCCACGAGAAGCTCGAGCCGGTTCTCGAAGGCACCTATGGCGTGGTGCTCTATCAGGAGCAGGTGATGCAGGTCGCCCAGGAACTGGCTGGTTTCAGTCTGGGCCAGGCGGACCTGCTGCGCCGCGCCATGGGCAAGAAGAAGCCCGAGGAAATGGCCCGGGTGCGCAAGGAATTCCTCGAGGGCACCGATGCCCATGGTGTAGACCACGGTTTGGCCAGCGAGATTTTCGATCTGATGGAGAAATTCGCCGGCTACGCGTTCAACAAGTCGCACTCGGCAACCTATGCGGTGGTGAGCTTTCAGACCGCATGGCTGAAAGCCCATTACCCAGCGCAATTCATGGCCGCCAACCTTTCCGCGGATATGCACAATATCGACCGCGTTGTGGTTGTGATTGACGAGGTCAATGGCATGAACCTCGAGTTGCTTCCGCCCAGCGTCAAACGCAGTGAGTTCCGCTTTTCGGTGCACCAAGGCAGCATCGTATATGGACTGGGTGCGGTGCGCGGGGTCGGGGAAGGCCCGGTCTCACACATTGTCGAAGCCCGCCGTGACGGTCCGTTCCAGGACCTGTTGGATTTCTGTCGGCGCGTGGATGCCAAGAAGGCAAACAAGCGTGTGCTGGAGGCCTTGATCCTGTCTGGCGCAATGGATGACTTCGCGGAGCCTGAAGAAGATCTGAACACCACACGCGGTCGTCTGCTGGCCCACCTGAGCCATGCTATGGCCAGTGCCGAGCAGCTGGCCCGCAATGCCGAAGCCGGCATGGTCGATATGTTCAACGGGAGTGCCCCGGTGGCCAGTACCGAAGAAATCAATATTCCCTTCGCTGCTTTGCGTACCTCTGCGCGTCTACAGGGTGAAAAGGAGTCTCTGGGCCTGTATCTGACCGGGCATCCCATCGAGGAATATGAGCAGGAATTGCGCCACTTCTGCAGGCGCCGTATCGGCGAGCTGCGCGCAGAGAAAAAACACCAGCTGGTGTGCGGTATGGTGGTCAGCACGCGAATCATGAAAAGCCGTCGCGGAGCTCCCATGTGCTTTCTATCGCTGGATGACCGCAGCGCCCGCATAGAGGTTTCGCTGTTTCCGGAAACCTATGAAAACTATGGGCGTAAGGTTGTAAAAGACGAATTGCTCATCGTTGAAGGGGAAGTACAGTCCGACGATTTCTCCGGCGGCCTGGTGATTCGTGGGGACAAGGTCTACACCATGGCTGAAGCCCGGCAACGTTTTTCTCAAGGATTCGTTCTGGATTTCTCACAAGCCAGTCTGCCGGAAGACTTCAGTCCGCGCCTGAAAGCACTGCTGGGCCCGCATCGGGCCGAGGCGGAAGGTTGTGGCGTCAGCATTCTGTATGCCGGCGAGGCTGCGCAAGTTCGTATCGCGCTGGGCCAGGACTGGCACGTACAGGCGTCTGATGACCTGCTGCGCAGCCTGCGCGATGAATTTGGCGGGTGTGTACAGCTGCAGTACGCACAGGCATGAGCATGGCCAATGGGCCTGACATGCCCGCTGAGATACGAACGGCTCTAGCCGATTGCCTTGAGCGTTGGCAGCCCGGGCGGGTATGGGTCGGCTTCAGTGGGGGTGGGGATTCCACAGCACTGTTGCTTGCGATCAATGAGTTGCTGCAGGCCCGTCAGCCGCGCGTACCCCTTACGGCCCTGCATGTAAACCACGGACTTCATGATGATGCCGGCAGTTGGGCGGATCATTGCGATGGGCTGTGCAAACGCCACGGGATTGAAATCGTGGTCGAGCAGGCTGCGGTGAGTGATATCGGTAATCTCGAAGCCAATGCGCGCAAGGCACGCTATGAGCAGTTCGCCGGGCATATCGGACCGGCTGACGTGCTGCTGCTCGGACATCATCTGGCTGATCAGGTGGAAACCATCCTGCAGCGCTTGTTTTCCGGCCGCGGTCTGCTGCCCATGCGATCTGAAGGTGCGATCGGGCAGGGCCGTTTTGTCCGTCCGCTGCTCGATATTCCACTAGATGACCTGAAACAATACCTCTGTGATCGTGGCGAACCCTGGATCGAAGACCCCAGCAACGTCGATACGGGCTTTGACCGGAATTTCCTGCGGCACGAAATCATCCCTCAACTGCGCGCACGCTGGCATGCACTGGGTGAGGGCATCCTGCGCATCGCCAGCCATCAACGATACACTCATGCCGCGCTGGTACACACCGTTGCGCAACTGGGTGATCATGTTGCTCTGGAACATCTCCCTGCTGATCCTGGCAGCCGTCAAGCCTGGCTGCGGGCGTTCCTTGCAGTCCGCGGCGCCCACTCCGTCAGCGATCGAGCGCTGCACGAGTTCGACCAGCAGCTGCGGGCGGGGCAGAGCGCCACACTCCACTGCGATCAGGGTGCAACCCTGCGTACCCACGATGATGTCTTGTACTTTGTCCCCTCAACCGGCGAATCGACTACCCAAGCGAAAAGCATCGCCCTGGGTGAAACCCTGGATCTACCGGGCGGCACCCTGGAACTGACAACCTGCGACTGCCAGACTCCAGGCGCCTTCACCTACCCAGGCCCCCTCAGCATCAAACCCCGCCAGGGCGGCGAACACATCAACCAGCACCCCGCAGGGAAACCAAAACCCGTAAAGCGCCTGCTTGCCGATCAGCGCATGCTCCCGTGGCAACGCGCCAACTATCCGCTGCTGTACCACAACCAGACCCTGATCTGCGTCCCCAACATAGCCACAGACCCGTCATATCAGGAACAAGCCGCAACCAACTCCGAACCGCAATGCCTTGCCATCTGGCACCCAGCTTAGCCGCAGTTCACCCCGATAAAGAATTTGCCTTTCCGCAATTGAGCTTCCCACCACCTTTTGCTATCGTGCAATGCCATCTTGAACGAGCCCAGCCAAGGCTCCGACTCCAGTATTACTGATCACCAAGGCGTCACATGATGGGTTTGCATGACTAGTTTTATCTTCGTTACCGGCGGTGTTGTTTCCTCCCTGGGCAAGGGCATCATAACCGCCTCTCTCGCAGCCCAATTCGAAGCCCGTAACCTCAAAGTCAACGTCCTGAAAATGGACCCGTACATCAATGTCGACCCCGGCACGATGAGTCCGATTCAGCATGGTGAGGTATTTGTAACGTCAGATGGCGCTGAGACAGACCTCGATCTGGGTCACTATGAGCGCTTCTGTAATGCCCGCATGACCCAGAACAACAACTTCACCACAGGCAGCATCTACGCCGAGGTGATCCGTCGTGAGCGTCGTGGCGATTATCTTGGCGGCACAGTTCAGGTCATTCCCCACGTTACCGATGAGATCAAGCGTCGCATTCGCCTGGTCGCGGACGGTTTCGATGTGCTCATCGTAGAGATCGGCGGTACGGTGGGTGACATAGAGTCGCAGCCGTTTCTGGAGGCCATCCGTCAATTGCGCCTGGAAGTGGGGCCCAATCGCACCATGTTCATTCATCTGACCTATGTGCCGTTTCTGTCCAAGGCAGGTGAGATCAAGACCAAACCGACCCAGCATTCGGTCAAGGAGTTTCGCTCCATCGGTCTGCAGCCCGACATTCTCGTGTGTCGTTCGGAACATCCGTTGCCGCGCTCCGCGCGAGCTAAGATCGCATTGTTTACCAACGTCGAGGAGCGTGCGGTAATTTCCAGCTGGGACTTTGACAGCATCTATGAAGCGCCGCTGAAACTTCACGCCGAGGGCCTCGATGACTATGTGGTCGAACGTCTGGGCCTGGAGTGCGACCATGTCGATCTGTCCGAGTGGAGCGATGTAGTTACCGCTCAGCAGCACCCGGAACACACATTGAACCTGGCGTTCGTTGGCAAGTACCTCGACCTGCTGGAAGCTTACAAGTCTCTGATTGAAGCAGTGACCCATGCGGGTATTCGGACCCGCACCAGTATCAGCATCAACTATATCGATGCGGAAGATCTGGAGCGGGACGGCGCCGGTGCACTGGAAGGGGCGGACGCGATCCTGGTCCCCGGCGGCTTTGGCCGACGAGGCTTCGAGGGCAAGATTCTGGCGGCCAAGTACGCGCGGGAAAACGGTGTGCCGTATCTGGGTATCTGTTACGGTCTGCACGCGGCAGTCATTTCAATCGCCCGGGACTGTGCCGGGCTTGAAGGCGCTCACAGCACCGAAATCGACACTACACCGGCGCACCCGGTCATCGGGTTGATCACCGAATGGAAAACAGCGGACGGTAGATTCGAATATCGCGACGAAGACAGCGACCTCGGTGGCACTATGCGCCTGGGCGAACAGGCGTGTGTGCTCAATCAGGGGAGTCTGGCGGAACGGGTCTACGGCGAACGGGTCATCCACGAGCGGCATCGCCACCGGTTTGAAGTGAATAATTCGTATGTTGAGCAGCTTGAAGCAAGTGGCCTGATGGTGGCGGGCCGTTCGCAAGACGGGGAGCTGGTCGAAGTCGTCGAGGTCGCAGATCATCCCTTCTACCTTGCGTGTCAGTTTCATCCGGAATTCACTTCCTCGCCGCGTAAAGGGCATCCGTTATTCTCCAGCTTCGTACTGGCGGGCCTCGCCCATGCCCAGCAGAGTCAGATCAAGGACGGCACCCGGGACTAACGGCCCACACAAGTAAACGTTTTACAGGTAACAGCAAATGCAGCTCTGTGATTTTGAAGTCGGCGAAGACAAACCCCTGTTCGTCATTGCCGGTCCATGTGTCATCGAATCGGAAGCCCTGGCCATGGAAACCGCCGGTGCTTTGCAAGCGCTCGCGGACGAACTGGCGATTCCGTTCGTTTACAAAAGTTCGTTCGACAAGGCGAATCGTTCATCACTGGAAAGTTTCCGCGGGCCGGGTGTGGAAGCCGGCTTGAAGATTCTTGAGCGGGTGCGCGAGGAATTCAGCGTACCTGTGCTGACTGACGTTCATGAGGATACGCCTTTAGATGAGGTTGCCGATGTGGTGGATATACTGCAGACGCCCGCGTTCCTGTGCCGTCAAACCAATTTCATCGTCAACGTGTGCGCCCAGGGAAAGCCTGTGAACATCAAGAAAGGGCAGTTCCTGGCGCCGCTGGATATGCTGCAGGTTGCCGGCAAGGCCCATTCCACGGGCAATCAACAGGTCATGGTGTGCGAGAGGGGCGCCAGTTTCGGCTACAACAACCTGGTGTCGGACATGCGTAGTCTTTCGTGGATGCGCCAGACCGGTTGTCCGGTGGTCTATGACGCTACTCATTCGGTGCAGCAACCCGGCGCGCTTGGCGGTGTATCCGGGGGTAATCGGGAAATGGTGCCGGTACTGGCGCGCGCGGCGGTGGCTGCCGGCGTGTCGGGGCTCTTTATGGAGACGCACCCACGTCCGGAAGAAGCTCAATCCGATGGGCCGAATTCCTGGCCGCTGGCCATGATGCGCCCACTGCTCGAACAATTGAAAACACTCGACGAGGCCGTGAAGAGCACGCCGCGTCTGGAAGATCAGCTTCTGGCCAATCAGTAGAACCCGTTATGTCAAGCATCACCACCATTAGCGCCCGGGAGATTCTCGACTCCAGGGGTAATCCCACCATCGAAGCAGAGGTTACCACGGCAGATGGTGCGTTCGGCCGGGCCGCGGCGCCGTCTGGTGCTTCCACAGGCACCCGGGAAGCGCTGGAACTGCGTGATGGAGACCAACAGCGCTATCTCGGCAAGGGTGTGCGCAATGCGGTTGCCCATGCAGAGAATGAGATTGCCGGCGTCCTGATCGGTATGGATTGCAGCGATCAGCGTGCCATCGACGAGGCCATGCTCGGGCTCGACGGTACCGACAACAAATCCAAGCTGGGCGCCAACGCCACACTGGCGGTTTCGCTGGCGGCAGCGAAGGCGGCAGCGGCAGCTTCGGCGGTGCCGCTCTATCAGCACATCAATGATCTTGCAGGTAATCCGCACATGTGCATGCCTGTGCCGATGATGAACATTCTCAATGGTGGTGAACACGCCGACAACAACGTCGACATACAGGAGTTCATGGTGCAGCCGGTGTCCATGACATCCTTTGCCGAAGCACTGCGCGCCGGCGTCGAAATCTTCCATGCGCTGAAAAAAGTGCTGTCAGGCATGGGGCTGGCCACCGCGGTCGGCGATGAGGGCGGTTTTGCGCCGAACCTCAGTTCCAATGCCCAGGCACTGGACGTCATCGCCATCGCCGTGGAGCAGAGCGGATACCGCCTGGGTACCGATATTACCCTGGCTCTGGATTGCGCAGCATCGGAGTTCTATAAGGATGGTCAGTACCAGCTGACCGGCGAGGGCGCCAGCTATGATTCGGCAGGATTCGCAGCCTACCTTGCGCAACTTTGCGACCAGCATCCTATCGTATCCATTGAAGACGGCATGGATGAAAGTGATTGGCATGGCTGGAAAGCGTTGACGGACAAGATCGGCGATCGGGTGCAGCTGGTGGGCGATGACCTGTTTGTTACCAATACAGCGATTTTATCCCGTGGTATCAATGAGGGCATTGGTAACTCCATTCTGATCAAGTTCAATCAGATCGGCACCTTGAGCGAAACTCTTGATGCCATCGCCATGGCCCGTGAAGCTGGTTTCACCAGCGTTATCTCTCATCGATCAGGCGAAACGGAAGACACTACCATTGCCGATCTCGCCGTCGGCACCGGTGCTGGACAGATCAAGACCGGCTCATTGTGCCGCAGCGATCGGGTTGCAAAGTACAACCAGCTGCTGCGCATAGAGAGCATGCTCGGTTCGGCAGCGACTTATCCCGGGCGCGGGGCAATCAGAGCAAAGTAACGGAGTTGGGCAGGGTTACATGAGTAAACTCGTCGCGGTAGCGCTGGTCATTTTCCTTTGGCTGCAATACACCCTGTGGTTCGGACAATCCGGTCACTTTGCTCAGCTGCGCCTTGCCGATGAACTTGATCAACACAAGGAACGGGTGGCGGTTCTGCAGCAGCGCAACCGCATACTCACCGCCGAAGTGCTGGCGCTTAAGGCTGATTCCGGCGCGTTGGAATCTCGTGCCCGACGAGACCTGGGGATGGTGAAAGAAGGCGAAGTGTTCTTCTTTATTTCGGATTCTGCGCTGTGATCGAAGCGCTTGTAGAGGTTGTAGAAAAGCCCGTCGCCCACATCAAACGTAACCCCGCGGACTTCCTGGTTCGCGAAGATCTTGGCTTTACACCCGCAGGCAGCGGCGAGCATGTTTTCTACCTGGTACGCAAAGAGGGGTGCAACACCGCAGACGTCGTGCGCGCCCTTGCCGACGCGTTACACGTGGGTGTAGGAGATATCGGCTATGCAGGTCTCAAGGACCGCCATGCGATTACCGAGCAATGGTTCAGTGCCGTTACTGATCAGGATGCATGGCCCTGCAGTCTGCCTGGCGTCGAGTGCCTGCAGAGCGCTCGACATACGCGTAAGTTGCGCCGGGGTCAGCACCGCGGTAATGAATTCGTGCTGCGCCTGCGCGAGACTGATGTAGACGCCGAGGCGCAGCTGCAAACACTGAGCGCTGGTTTCCCGAATTACTTTGGTGGCCAGCGGCTGTCCCCGGGCAACCTGGAGCAGGCGCTCAAATGGCTGGAACAGCAGCAACTTGGGCCCGGCCGCGCCAGCCGTCGTCGGCGTAAGCCGGCCCGGGGTGGACGCAGAGGCTGGCATCTTTCCGTGTTGCGCAGCATGTTGTTCAATGCTGTTGTCGCCGCGAGAGTGACCCGGGGCAATGCCGATCAGACCATTGCCGGCGACGTGCTGGTCGCTGGCCTAGCCACGGCCCCGTTGTGGGGCCGTGGGCGTTCAGGCGCAAGCGGGCTCGCGCTGGAAATTGAACAGGAGGCGCTGAGCGATTACATGGAGGTCTGCACGTCGTTGGAATACTCGGGTCTTAATCAGGATCGCCGGGCGATCTGGGTCGTACCCGAAGACCTGCAGATTCAGATGATCGAATCCGGTGTGGTTGAGTTGAGTTTCGCACTTCCCGCGGGTGCTTACGCCACCAGTATGCTGGAACATGTGGTCAGCGTGGTCGATGACAGTTCCAGCCTGACCGGGAGGGCCGCGTGAGTGGCTTCGACCTGCAGGGCAGCGGCATGACCAGTCAGCGCACTCGAGATCGACTGGTCGCGCGGCTGCGTGATCAGGGTATCAGCGATGAACGGGTGCTGCAGCAGATGGCCAGGATGCCGCGGCACATATTCATCGATGAGGCCCTGGCCCATCGGGCATACGAAGACACCGCCCTTCCTATTGGCCACGGCCAGACCATATCCCGGCCTTTCGTGGTTGCCCACATGACCCAGTTGCTGCTGCAGGTTGCACCGCGCAGAGTACTGGAAGTCGGTACAGGGTGTGGATATCAGACAGCCGTGCTTGCCAGCCTCGTAGATCGGCTGTTCAGCATTGAACGCATCGAAGCGCTGGCGCCGCGAGTTCGTACCCGGCTGGATGCGCTGGGGCTGCGTAACGTTACCTGTAAGATCGGCGATGGTTACGAAGGCTGGCCTGTACAGGGTCCGTTCGATGCAATCATGGTGACCGCGGCGCCACCGATGGTTCCGCCGATACTGCTGGAGCAGCTTGCCGAAGGAGGGCGCCTGGTATTGCCGGTGGGAGACGATGAAGGGCAAGTACTCAAGGTGGTCGACCGGACCGCTGAAGGCTTCAGCGAGCACGTGCATGAACAGGTTAAGTTCGTGCCGCTTAAACAGGGTGTGAGCACCCACTGAAGTAGATGTCAGAAAAACCTTCCAAATCACTTCCAGGCATCGTCGGTCGCGGCCTGATCATGGGTATCGCTGAAGTCGTGCCGGGCGTCTCAGGTGGAACCATTGCCTTCGTAACGGGGATATACGAGGACCTGGTCAACAGCCTGGCGCGGTTCGGTCCTGGTTCCGTCGTGATGCTTAGCGAACCGAAGCAGTTCTGGGCGCATCACAATCTGCGATTCCTCTTGAGCCTGGCCGCGGGCATGGCCCTGGGCATCGTCAGCTTTGCCAGGCTCATGCATTATCTGCTCGCCAATTTTGAGCCGGTGGTGTGGGGTTTCTTCTGTGGCGTCATACTGATGAGCGTATTTGTCATCGGTCGTGTGCGCGCGGCGGATGCGTTGCTGGTGTGGGGACCCTTGGGTTTCATCGCTGGTGTGTCTCTGCTGTTGCTCCCGGTCGGGACATCCCAGACTGGATTGTTTCATGTATTCGCAGGTGGGGCAGTGGCAGTCTGTGCGTGGCTGTTGCCGGCGGTATCTGGAAGTTACGTCCTGTTGGCGTTCGGTCTTTACGAGTCGATCATCGGTGCCATCGCCGGGTTCGACCTGATTACCCTGGGTACCCTGGCGCTTGGATGCGCGACGGGCATCATACTGTTTGCCAGATTGCTCGCCTGGCTGATGCGACACTATACCGAGCAGCTACTGAGCCTGCTCACCGGCTTCATGCTTGGCGCTGTGGCCAAACTGTGGCCGTGGCAGCCGGATGGCGAAGCCGACGGCTTTGCCGCGCTGGCGACACCGCAGCAGTATGTGGATGCTACCGGTTCGCCGGATTTTCTGCCGTGGGTGGTGCTCATGGTGCTGGTTGGTGGGGCGCTGTTGTGGTTACTGACCCGCGTTTCACGTTGCTGAGATTCCCCACGGTGGTTGTGTGCCTGGTGATACTGAGCGGTTGCCTTGCGCCCGGTAAGCCTGCCGTAGCTGATCGATCGCCGGTACTCAAACCGCCGGAGCGGCAAGATGCCCGGGGTGTGCGCGTGTACACGGTCCGCAAGGGCGACACTCTGTACTCTATAGCATGGCGTTTCGATCTTGATCATCTCGGTCTGGCGCGGGCCAATGGTATTGCCAGTCCCTACGTGATCAGGCCCGGTCAGAGCTTGCGATTGGTCAGTCAGATGCCCACTGGGCGCAGGGTGAAGCGCGCTCAACCACAACAGCAGAGCGTCAAGAAAACGACGGCTGCGAAGGTGCCGCCAACGGCTGCTCCAGCACCTGCAGAGCCGCCGCCGGCCTTGGCGACATGGGGCTGGCCTTTGAGCTGGCGGCCTATGGGCCACTACACCACGGCGACCAGTGGCGTCGACTATGGACTGGGTGACCGGTCTGCTGCGCAGGTCCTGGCGACGTCCACCGGAAAGGTGGTGTATGCGGGCAACGGCATTGGCGGGTTCGAACGCCTGGTTATCGTCAAACATAGCGCAACGCTGCTGAGTGCGTATAGCTTTGATGGCAGGGTATTGGTTAAAGAGCAGCAGACGATTAAAGCTGGCGCGACGGTTGCCGACATAAGGAACAGAGGCCGAACCAAGCCGTCGCTGCATTTTGAGCTGCGTAGAAATGGAAAACCGGTCGATCCGCGAACCGTGATTCGCTCCGGTCGATAAGAACAGACGCCAGGATGGCGGACTCTGGTTGGTGCAAAAGGACGTGGTACAGGAGCCAGCAATTGGACACTCGAGACATGCAAACTGTAGATTCGCCCGCTAAAGGTGGCGTATTGGATCCACACCCCGCCGATCTGCCGGTGAATGAGCGCGCCGAAGGGCGGGCCCACGACGATGCTCCCGACGCAACGGCGTTATATCTGCAGGAAATCGGCTATACGCCGCTGCTCACCGCTGATGAGGAAAAGCATTTCGGACGGCTTGCGCGAGAGGGAGACCCGGCCGGGCGAAAGCGCATGATCACAAGCAATCTTCGCCTTGTTGTGAAAATCTCCCGTCGTTATCTGAATCGTGGGCTGTCGCTGCTCGATCTGATCGAAGAGGGCAACCTGGGCCTCATTCATGCTGTTGAGAAATTCGATCCGGAGCGCGGTTTCCGCTTCTCTACCTATGCTACCTGGTGGATCCGGCAGGCCATCGAACGGGCTATCATGAACCAGACACGTACTATCCGTCTGCCGGTCCATGTAGTGAAGCAGATGAATTATTTCCTCAGGGCCTCCCGGGAACTGTCCCAGAAGCTTGACCATGAACCCTCTCCGGATGAAATTGCCACGCTGATCGATAAACCTGTAGATGATGTGCGCCGCATGCTCAAGCTGAGCGAACGCGTAGATTCGATTGACGCGGTACTCGAAGTCGGTGATCGCAGTCAGCTGGAAATGGTTGCGGATGAAAACTCACCGGATCCGGCCAGTCAGGTGCAGCGTTCAGATCTGTTCGATAAGCTGGAGGTGCTGCTGAGCGATCTGTCCGACAAACACCAGGAAGTCATCAGTCGGCGTTTTGGCCTGCGCGGTTACCCGCGGGGGACTCTGGAAGAGGTGGGCTCTGAAATAGGCCTGACCCGCGAGCGGGTTCGACAGATTCAGGTGGAAGGCTTGAAGCGCCTGCGCCGTTCGCTGGAAGAGCAGGGCCTGAATCCAGAACAGATCTTCTCCTGACGGCTCGCGCTGAATTGATGCCGGACCCGAGCGAGCGCGGTTGTTCACCGCGATCGCCGGCGTGGCTTTATCTTTCGAGAAATGGCAGCTTGTTGGGTTTGCCGTCCCAGTCCTCAGCGTCTTCCGGGGCGTCTTGCTTCTCCGTAATGTTCGGCCAGACTTCCGACAGCTCAGCGTTCAGCTCCATGAACTGCTGCTGATCGTCGGGCAACTCGTCTTCAGAGAAAATCGCTTCGGCCGGACATTCCGGTTCACATAACGCGCAGTCGATACATTCGTCCGGATGAATGACCAGCATGTTGGGTCCTTCATAGAAGCAATCGACAGGACACACTTCGACACAATCAGTGTGCTTGCACTTGATACAGTTTTCTCCGACAACGAAAGTCATGGCACCCTACGTCCTGCAAAAGGCGGGTATTTTAGCGTATGGCGGGCTGGTGTCGAGGGTCTAGTCGAGCATTGCTTTGAGGCGGTATACCAGCTCCAGAGCCGCTCGGGGACTCAAATCGTCGGCGTCCACCTTGGCCAGCGCCTCTTGCAGTTCACTGGCCTGTTCATCAAACCCTGGTGGTGCGGGCGCAAACAGGTCCGGCTGCGCCGGGTCGACGCTGGTCTGTTCGAGACCGGCCAGGCGCTGGCGCGCCCGTTTGAGCACGCTGCGTGGCACCCCTGCAAGTTTGGCCACTTCGATGCCATAACTCTGACTCGCAGGGCCGGGCTCGACCTGATAGAGAAAAACGATGTCGCCGCGATGCTCGGTGGCGGACAAATGCAGATTGCCCACCCCCGGCGCCGTGGCCGCAAGGCTGGTCAGTTCGAAGTAGTGGGTGGCGAATAGAGTGAGGGCGCCTGCCTGCTCCGCGAGGTGTTCAGCACACGCCCAGGCCAACGCCAGGCCATCATAGGTGCTGGTGCCGCGGCCGATTTCGTCGAGCAGTACCAGGCTGGAGGCGGTGGCGTTATGCAGGATGTGGGCTGTTTCGGTCATTTCCACCATGAAAGTGGAACGTCCGCCGGCCAGGTCATCGGCGGCGCCGATGCGCGTGAATATGCGGTCGACGGGACCGATTGCCGCACTGCGGGCGGGCACGTAGCTACCGCAGTAAGCCAGCAGACAGATTACTGCAGTCTGACGCATGAATGTCGACTTACCACCCATGTTGGGGCCGGTGAGTACCTGCATGCGTTGATCGTCACCCAGTTTCAGATCGTTGGCGATAAATGGCGCGGTACTGGCCGCTTTGACCACCGGGTGCCAACCCGCTTCGATGTGAACCCCGGTACGATCGTTGAAGGTTGGTGCGCAGAAATCGAGGGTATCGGCGCGCTCGGCGAATGTGGACAGAACATCGCAACGGGCAACGGCATCGGCGGCGACTCGCAGAGGCTGATAGTGCGCTGCGATGTCGTTCAGTAACGATTCGTACAACTGCTTTTCCAGGGCCAGCGCCCGACTTGAACTGCTCAACGCTTCTTCTTCGAAGGTTTTCAGCTCCGGCGTGATATAGCGCTCGGCATTTTTCAGAGTCTGGCGCCGCACGTATTCTGGTGGAGTCTCTCCCTGGGCCGCTTTGCTGGTTTCGATGTAGTAGCCGTGCACCCGGTTGTAGCCCACCTTGAGGGTTGCTATGCCGGTACGCTGTCGTTCGCGGGTTTCCAGCTCGGCCAGCCATTGCGCCGAGTTGCGCGTCAGATTGCGCAATCCATCGAGATCGGCGTCATAGCCGTCGGCGATGAAGCCGCCATCGCGAATCGTGGCGGGTGGATTCTCGATTATCGCGCTGTTTAGCAGGTCAGTAAGCGAACTGAAGTCTGGCAGTGCCGCGCTCATGCTGTCATTCATCGGGCATGCAATCTCCGCCATGGCGCCGCGCAATCCAGGCAGCGCCGCCAGCGCTTCGCGCAGTCGCTGCAGGTCGCGTGGGCTGGCGGAGCGCAGGGCGATGCGGGTGAGAACGCGCTCCACATCGCCAATGCCCAATAACGATTCACGTACATCGCTTTCGGCGCGCAGGTCGAGGCAGGCACTGATCCATTGCTGGCGGCCCTGAACCTCGCTGAGATCGCGGCTCGGCTCATGCAGCCAGCGTCGTAGCAGGCGGCTGCCCATGGGCGTGCGGGTGGTATCCATCAGTGCGAACAGTGTGTGGTCGGTAGCGCCATTGACACGTTGATCGATTTCCAGGTTGCGGCGGGACTGTGCATCCAGACTGATCAGCGCGGTACTTTGCACGTGGCGGATCTGCTGAACGAATTCAAGATCCTGACACTGCGTCTGCTGGGCGTAACTCAATGCCGCGCCGGCGGCGCCCAGACAGAGACTGCTGTCTAGCAGACCGGTAATTGCGGTTATGCTCTGCCCAAAGTGCCGACCAAGGGAACTCAGCGCGCTGTTGTTATCGAACTGGTGCCCGGGCAGATGGCGCAAACTGGCGTCGCTCAGGGCGGCTAAGTCGACGGTAGGTTCCGCCTCGTCCGGCATTAGCACTTCGGCGGGCTGTGCCTGATGCAGAAAGTTGGCCAGCGCCTGCTCATCCGGCAGCTCGACGATCTCGATTACACAACTCGAAAGATCGAGCTGCGCCGCACCGAACCCGTCTGTACCCGGCTTGATCGCCAGCAACTGACTGCGCACCCCGCTGTCAAGCAGTGCATCATCAGTCAATGTGCCTGGTGTGACGATACGCTGCACTTCCCGGGCTACCGGTCCCTTGCTGGTGGCGGGATCACCAACCTGCTCGCAGATCGCCACCGCGCGCCCAAGCTTTACCAGTTTTGCCAGATAATTGTCTGCCGCATGAAACGGCACCCCACACATGGGAATCGGCTCGCCGGCGCTTTGGCCCCGCGCCGTCAGGGTGATGTCCAGCAGCTCCGCGGCTTGCCGGGCATCGTCATAAAACAGCTCATAGAAATCGCCCATGCGATAAAACAGCAGCTCGTCAGGATGCCGGGCTTTGATGGCCAGGTACTGCTGCATCATTGGGGTATGGGATGCGTCGGCGGAGGCGGAGGTATTCATGGGGACCCGAGTCATTTACAAGCAGGGAGTGAACTACAGCCAGGAAATCGGAGTCAACCGTTGTGGGGAAGAAGTTGCATCTGGTATGCCGGGCAAGGGCATATGGAGCCCTGATTTGGGGTAGTGTCGCGCCTTGTAAATCATGGACAAGACTATCGCGACGGCCAGAAATACAGAGCATGGTCAACGCCGTACACAGCCTGGTGATGATCTCCGGCGAATTTATCCATATGCCGGTATTGCAATCGTATACTGAATGAATATACAGTATGCCCTATCCAGCCACTACAGGGACTTACCTAGTGAAAGACAAAGCCAAGCAGACCACATCAGACTCCGCCAACCCTGAAAAAGATCGCGCCCTGTCCGCCGCACTGGCCCAGATCGAGCGTCAGTTCGGCAAAGGCTCGCTCATGCGTCTGGGTGACCAGGAGCAGGTCATGATCCCGTCGGTTTCAACGGGTTCGCTGGGCCTCGATGTCGCCTTGGGTATCGGTGGTCTGCCGCGCGGCCGTGTTGTCGAGATATACGGCCCTGAGTCTTCAGGTAAAACCACGCTGACTCTGCAGGTGGTTGCAGAGGCGCAGAAGGCCGGCGGCACCTGTGCCTTCATCGACGCAGAGCACGCGCTCGATCCGATGTATGCCCAGGCGCTGGGTGTCGACACCGACAATCTGCTCGTGTCCCAGCCGGACACTGGTGAGCAGGCATTGGAAATCTGCGACATGCTGGTGCGTTCCGGTGCCGTCGATGCCATCGTTGTCGACTCCGTTGCCGCGTTGACGCCCAAGGCGGAAATCGAAGGTGAAATGGGTGACTCTCACGTCGGCCTGCAGGCACGCCTCATGAGTCAGGCGCTGCGCAAAATGACCGGCATCATCAAACAGTCCAACACCATGGTCATCTTCATCAACCAGATTCGTATGAAGATCGGAGTAATGTTCGGTTCTCCGGAAACCACCACCGGTGGTAACGCTCTCAAGTTTTATTCGTCTGTGCGACTAGACATTCGTCGTATCGGGGCGGTCAAAGAAGGCGATGAAGTGGTGGGTAATGAAACCCGGGTCAAAGTGGTGAAGAACAAAGTTGCACCGCCCTTCAAACAGACAGAATTCCAGATCATGTACGGCAAGGGCATCCATCATACTGGCGAGGTCCTCGAGCTGGGTGTGCAGCAGGGCATTGTCGAAAAGTCCGGCGCGTGGTATGCCTACAACA
>CAYMUT010000042.1:0-3722 GCA_964393625.1 uncultured Pseudomonadales bacterium | reverse complement strand
CGCAAGAACGCTGCGGATTACCTTGATGAAAATCCGGAAACCCGCGATGAGATCGAGGCGGAAATCCGGCGCCAGCTCATGCCCCATCTGAACGAGGCGGCGATCGAAGACGTAGTCATTCCCGAGGCGGCACAGGAAACTCTGAGCTGAGTAGCCCTGCTGAAATACAGGCTGCCAAAGCTCACAGTGCAGCGCTGCGCATGCTTGGCCAGCGAGAGTACAGTTGTGCGGAAATACGGCAGAAGCTCAGGCGCAAATTCTCCGCGCTCGAAACCAGCTGCATCGACAATCTCATTGAGGAGTTCGTCGAGCGTGGCTGGCTGAGCGATCAACGATTTGCGGAAGTGCTGGTGCGCAGCAGGGCGAATCGAGGTTACGGTCCCTATTACATTCGCCGCGAGCTGGCGGCCAAGGGCATAGACGATCTACATGCGGAAGATGCGCTCGAAATGCCAGAAGCCGACTGGTGTGAAATTGCCAGGGGGTTGATAACGCGACGCTTTCCCGAATCCGGCGGTGATTTGCAGGCCTGGGAAAAGGCCGCGCGATTTCTGCAGCGGCGTGGCTTTTCAGGTGAGGTGGTCCGCAAAGCTCTGGGCGCAAGGCCTTAGTTACGCTGGCAAGGTGATATGGAAGGTTTTCGAGGCAGGCTGCGCCTCAAGACAAGCGTTTTTCCGGGAAAATTCCATTATACTCCGCGCCTTTTAGAACTCGCGCCGCAAACAGATGAATACCGCAGAACTGCGCCAGGCATACCTGTCCTTCTTTGAGTCCAAGGGTCATCGAATCGTCCCTTCCAGTACGCTTGTGCCCCACAATGATCCTACCCTGCTGTTTACCAATGCAGGCATGAATCAATTCAAAGACCCGCTGCTGGGGCGTTCTGATCCTGGCTATACCCGCGCGACCTCGTCCCAGCGTTGTGTGCGCGCTGGTGGTAAGCACAATGATCTTGAAAACGTAGGCTATACGGCACGTCATCACACTTTTTTTGAGATGTTGGGGAATTTCTCATTCGGTGACTATTTCAAGGAAGAGACCATCGCCTGGGCCTGGGAATTTGTTTGCCAGGTTCTGAAACTGCCGGCGGAAAAAATCTGGGTCACGGTGCATCCCTCAGACGATGAGTCCCGCGCCATCTGGATCGACAAGATGGGCATCCCGGCTGAGCGCGTTATCGATCTGGAAGAGAATTTCTGGACCATGGGCGATACCGGCCCGTGCGGACCCTGTACTGAACTGTTCTATGACCATGGCCCCGACGTTGAAGGTGGCCCGCCAGGCTCGCCGGATGAAGATGGTGACCGTTACATCGAGTTCTGGAATCTGGTATTCCCCCAGTTTGATCGATCTGCAGATGGCGAACTCAAGCCGCTGCCCCAACCTGGCGTGGACACGGGTATGGGTCTGGAGCGCATGGCGGCTATCATGCAGGGCGTGCACAGCAACTACGAGATTGACCTTTTTCGAAACGTGCTGATGGCCGCTGGCGCATTTGCCGGTATCACCAATGAAAACGAAGTGCTTGCAGATGCTTCGTTACGGGTGATTGCAGATCATATCCGTTCGAGTGCATTTCTCATCGCCGATGGCGTGACTCCAGGCAACGAAGATCGCGCCTATGTCCTGCGTCGGATCATCCGCAGAGCGCTGCGTCATGGATATATGCTGGAAATCACCGAGCATTTCTTCCATAAGCTGGTCGACGTACTGGCTGAAGAAATGGGTGATGCCTATCCGATTCTCCGCGAACGCCGTGATCATGTGGTGGAAACCCTGCGTGCAGAAGAGGAACGTTTCGGCGAAACTCTGAGTCAAGGCATGGATCTGCTCAAAGGCCACATCGAGCAACTGGAAGGCGATGTCATTCCGGGGCGTGTGGTTTTTCAACTTTATGATACCTACGGCTTTCCCGCTGACCTGACCGCCGACGCAGCGCGTGAGCGCGGTCTTCAGGTGGATATGGAAGGGTTCGAAGAAGCTATGGAGGAGCAGCGTTCCCGAGGGCGTGCTGCGGCGAGCTTCAGCGCCAGTCTCAGTCAGCGCGTGACTGTACCCACCGTCGTTGATTTCTCCGGGTATGAAGTCGACGTGAGTGAAGGGCAGATTGATGCAATGTTCGACCTGGAAGGCGAAGCGCTGGAACGCCTGAGTGTTGGACAGCAGGGCATCGTGGTACTCGACCGGACGCCCTTTTATGCAGAATCCGGCGGTCAGGTCGGGGATGTCGGCATGCTTGTTGGTGGTGCCGGCAGATTTCGGGTGGACGACACCCAGGCGACCGGCCAGCAGCACATGCACGTGGGTGAAGTGGTTGAAGGTAGTTTCGATACCGCCGCCAAGGTAGAAGCAACCATCGATGCGGCGCGGCGCAATCGCATACGCCGCAATCACTCTGCCACCCATCTGGTCCATGCAGCGTTGCGCAACGTGCTGGGCGATCATGTGCAGCAGAAAGGCTCGCTGGTCAACGACGAAAAGCTGCGCTTTGACTTTTCCCACGGCCAACCGGTAGCGCCTGAGCAACTGGGCACCATCGAAGATATGGTGAATGAGCAGATTCTGGCTAATGGTGAAGTAGAAACGGCGTTGATGAGCTACGACCAGGCGCTGGAGCGCGGCGCCATGGCATTGTTCGGGGAAAAGTACGGTGATCAGGTGCGCGTGCTGGCCATGGGCGGTGATTATTCCGTGGAATTATGCGGCGGCACCCACGTTGTTCGAACCGGTGACATCGGCCTGTTCAAATTGACCGCGGAAACCGGTATTGCTGCCGGTGTGCGCCGTATCGAGGCTGTTACCGGTGAAGGTGCGCAGGCGCTGATCAAACAAGCTGACCATACCCTTGGGGAAATCAGCGCGTTGCTCAAGGGCAGCCGCCAGGACGTGCGCGATAGGGTGGCTTCGCTGATCGCGGAGAACCGTCAGCTGAGCAAAGCGCTGGCGGAGGCGGAGCAGCAGCTTGCGGCCAGCCAGGGCGGTGACCTTCTCAGCCAGGTAGTCGATATCGACGGAGTCAGGTTTCTTGCTGCCAGCTTAACAGGTGACAACAAGGCAATGATGCAGACTCTGGACAGTCTGCGCTCTCAGCTCGACAACAGTGTGGTGGTGCTTGCGCAAATTCAGGGTGACAAAGTCGGTATGGTGGTGGCTGTCAGCAAAAGCCTTTCTGAGCGTGTTGCGGCGCCGGATGTCCTCAATCACATTGGAGCGCTGGTTGGAGTCAAAGGCGGCGGGCGGCCGGACCTGGCCCGAGCCGGTGGTGGCGATAATCCCGCCGGTCTCGACGAAGCCTTTGCCGCCGCGCAGCAGTACGTGTCGCAAAGCGTAACCGGGGCCTGATCCAGATGGCTCTGATTGTGCAGAAGTACGGCGGTACCAGCGTTGGTACGCTGGAGCGAATCGACGGCGTTGCCGAGCGGGTTGCACGTTACGTGCGCGATGGCCATCAGGTGGCCGTGGTGGTTTCGGCAATGTCCGGTGAAACCAACCGTCTGGTTGCCATGGGCGAGGACATCGCCGGTGGCGTAGCCAATCGAAGAGAGATGGATGTACTCACAGCATCTGGCGAACAGGTCACGATTGCGCTGTTGAGCATGGCCCTGGGTAAAATCGGTATACATGGCAAATCGTTTCTTGCTGATCAGGTAGCCATCCATACCGATTCATCTCATGGTCGGGCCCGCATACAGAAGATTGATACACAAGCACTGCGTGCGGAA
>CAYMUT010000041.1:0-37548 GCA_964393625.1 uncultured Pseudomonadales bacterium | reverse complement strand
CCGGACATCCACCAGCGCTAAATCCCCGCGCGGCGATACTTTTCGACATCAAACACAATTGCGGTTATTTTTCCTATCCCTACGCCGAGGTGTTGAAGGACCCGCAAAACCTGGCCAATGACTACGTGATGGAGATGGACGTACCCGTCGTCGGTAAAGTCAAAACCGTGGGCCCCCTGGTGCATTTCAGCGACACACCAGCACCCGATCAGCGGTTGCCGCCGGCACTATCGGCCGATACCGCCAACGTGATGCAGGAACTGGGCTTCACCGCCGACGAGGCAACACAGGTGATCAATCACGCCGAAGGAGTACGCGCGGAATTGCTGGCTGCAATTTGGGGTGAGGATTAGGCAGCCTCTGACGAAGCCCATAGAGGCGCCATTTGCACGGTATGGTTACTTCCCGAGTCTCTGAAAATCGGGCTTACGTTTCTCCATGAACGCCGTGATGCCCTCGATGAAGTCCTCTGTCTTCAGCGCTGCCTTCTGCATTCGATGCGATTCTTTGAAGGCCTCCGTCGGGTCTCTGAAGATATCCCGATACACCTGCCCCTTCATCGCGGCGATCGCCGCCGGAGAACAATCGTCCGCCAGACGGTCGATATAAGCCACTGCTTCATCGAGGAGGTCTTCATCGGGATAAACACGGGTTGCGAGCTTGAGTTCCCTGGCCTCATCCGCCCGGACTTTTCTGCTCGACCACAGAATATCCAGAGCCGCATCGATGCCCACCATCCTCTGTAGCATCCAGGCAATGCCGAGCTCCGCAGTCAGGCCACGCTTGGAGAACGAGGAGATCACAAAACCCGATTGCCCGAAGAAGCGCAGGTCGCACGACAGGAGTATGGACAGCGCAGCACCCGCAACCGCGCCATTTACGGCTGCAATTACCGGCTTACCAACAGACGTGAGGTAGGAATAAGCGCCCTTACGAAATGCTTCCGGAACCTCCAGGCTGCCGGGGTCGGCACGAAGCTCCTCGTTTGCACTGGCAGAGGGTAACTCGCCAGACTGACTGACTTTCTGCAGTTCCCCGACATCTGCGCCCGCGCAAAATACCAAACCCGCCCCGGTAATCACGATTCCAACGACATTCCTGTCGTCTTCTGCCCTTTCGACTGCATGCTTCAGTTCGGCACCCAACCGCATGGAGATTGCATTGCCCTTGCCCGGTCGATTCAAGGTGATGACCGCCGCCGTGCCGCGCGTCTCAAAGGTTATCTGGGAGTATGCCTCTGTCATATCACTCTTCCTGGCTCGTTTGCTGTTTCAGCTTTTGTATCAGCGGGGTGCAACAACCACCGCTTTCGCCACCGTCGTCACCTGATCGCGTTGGTTGGTCATCGTCAGGTCCAGCGCAACGCAGCGACGGCCCTCCTCGTCGATGAACTTGTCACTGACCGAGCCGCGGCACCATGAGGCATCGCCAATTATGTTCAGGCCCAGCAGCTTTCCCTCAAATCTGAGCAGATGCGCGTTGTCACCCATCCAGTCCGTGACCCCGTGCATCATCCAGGCGAAGCGTTGGCCGCCATAGTCGTACGCGTCAGGAAAGCCGCACTCTCGAGCCCACTCCCCGTCCCAGTGAGCCCGTTGCGGAAAGTCGGGTATCCGCATGTAACGGTCGGGCGCATTGGCGCGCGGGTGATCCCTCACATAGCGATGTGCTATCTCCGAGGCCATGATGAAAGGGCCACCCCACCCAGCGGTGAAGGCGATGGTTTCCGTCACGCTGAGCGGCCCCTTCACCACTGTGCCTATGTCTTCGCCAACCTGAACCTCATCCCAGACCAGGTCGCTGGCACCACGGCGGGCATCGTCTTCCCTGGCCACATCCTGGGCCAGCTGCTCTAACGCTGCATCGGTCCACACTTGCCGTTCGATGGATTTGCCCTTGCTGCCTTTCTTGGCCGCCACGTCCCGTCCGAAGTGCATGTACGCCACGTCGTAGGTAGCGAGCAGGTTTTCGTCGTCGTCGCGAAAGGTGTACCGGGTAACCACCTCTACAGCCCGATCACCACCAAACTTGCTGGGACGCACGTTGGCCTCGGTGGTTTGCTTGGTGGTGTTGACCAGGGTGTTGCGCGGCACCGGCGCCGGCCACTCCCATCGATCCCAGGCCCAGATTGCATGCAGCCCCGGCAACCCTTCCCCCCGGCTTGGCTCGCTGCGAAAACCGTTGGGTCCCTGATTGCAGCTGTAGAAGAATGAGGGTGGCGTCAGAGTCGTTTGATGGGCGCTATTCGCGCCGTAATCAGGTTCGCTCCAAAGTGGATTCGCATCACCAATACCCCATGCCCAATGCCTCACACTGTCGAGAGAGGTTTCGCAGTGCCATTGCCTCTTGAGGGGGGTCTCCACAGACTGATCGACCATTTTCTGAAGCTCAGCAATGGTCTCATCAGTTATCCGTGTCTCGGTATTCAGCTCTACGTCCGGTGTACTCATGGTCTCACATTTTTGAATCAATACTCATTTTTGAATATTAATTCATCATTGTGCTGCACTCAAGATGGGTGCCACCCGGATATGGCTACCAGGCGTCTACAAACGGGCGTTTCTTTCCCGATCTCGGCGTTCTGCGAACCGAATTCATAACGCTCGTCACCCACCAGCGGGAATCAGCCGGATCGATGGTGTCATCGATACTGAACATGTTGGCATTGTTCACCGCCTTGCCTCTTTCGTACGCCCTGGCAACCCTCTCTTCATAGGCCTGCAGGCGTTCTTCCGGGTCCTCGATGGCGGCAAGTTCTTTGCGGTAGCCGAGTTTTACCGAACCCTCGAGACCCATACCCCCGAACTCACCGGTCGGCCACGACACGGCGAAGTACGGCGTCTTGTAGGAACCACCGGCCATGGCGATTGCCCCGAGCCCATACGCCTTGCGCAGGATGATGGTGCAAAACGGGACACTGATGTTCGCTCCCACGATGAACATGCGGCTCGAGTGGCGCACGAGTGCGGTATGTTCAACCTCCGGGCCTACCATGATGCCCGGTGTGTCACACAGGTAGAGCAGCGGGATATCGAACGCATCACACAGTTGCATGAAACGCGCGCCCTTGTCGGCGGCATCCGAATCAATGGCACCGCCAAGATGGTGGGGGTTGTTGGCGATCACGCCCATCGGCCGCCCTTCGATGCGAATGAGAGAGGTCACCATGCCGTGGCCAAAGTTCGGCCTCAGCTCGAGAACCGAATCGACGTCGGCCAGTGTTTCGATGACTTCCCGCACCGAATAAACCCGCAGCCGGTTTTCGGGAATGATGTGGCGCATCGAACGCTGGTCGTGTTCCTGGTAGTCGGACAGGTCACCCTGAAAGTACGACAGGTACTTTTTGGCCACGGTGACAGCTTCCGCTTCGTCTTCGACCAGGATGTCGATGACGCCACTGGGGACCTGCACGTCAACGGGTCCGATGTCCTCCGGCGCGAATATCCCGAGGCCACCGCCCTCGATCATCGCCGGACCACCCATACCGATATTGGAACCCCTGGTTGCAATGATGACGTCGCAGCAACCGAGCAACGATGCATTGCCTGCGAAACATCGGCCAGTGGTTATCCCCACCATGGGTACGAGCCCTGAAAGGGTTGCGAACCTCGCAAACGTACGATCGCCCGAACCGATGCCGTCTGTGTCGCCGGGGCGACCACCACCACCCTCGGCGAATATCACCAGGGGCATGGTGCCGTCACTGGCGATGTCGATCATTCGGTCGGTTTTGCGATGGTTTTGCGTGCCCTGTGTACCGGCAAGAACGGTGTAGTCGTAACTCATCACTACACACCGAGCGTCGGGATCGCCAAACGTATCGCCGTTGATTCGGCCGATGCCGGTGACCATGCCGTCCGCCGGGGTCGTCTTCATCAGCGTATCGACCGGGTGCCGCCTGCGCTGGGCAGCGATGACCAGGGGACCGTATTCAACGAACGTCCCTTCGTCACACAGATCGGCGATATTCTCCCGCGCCGTCCTTAATCCTTTGTCATGTCGTTTGCTGACTGCATCAGGCCGATTTTCGTCCAGCGTGGTGGCATGGCGGTCATAGGACTCGCGCAAATCAGGGCGTATGTAGTCAGGATCGATGGCACTGGCTGCTTCAGTCTCAGAGCCCGCAGCCCCACCTTCCTCCATCAGCAGGAGCGTCTGATCCTGGTACAGCGCATCGCCGACCGAAACGTCCACGCGCACGATCTCACCGGCGAAGGGCGCACGAATCTCGAGCTCCATCTTCATCGAAACCATCACTACAACGAGCTGACCAGCTGACACGCTATCGCCAACTGCCACCTCGAGGCTGACGACTGTTCCCTGTAGCGGTGTGGATACTGCAGTGGTTCCATCCGGTGTCGGTTCACGGTCTGTTCGCTCTTTTTCTGTCCCGGCCTGGTCTTTTCCAAACTGGAGAACGGCGAGCGGGTCTGATGAGTCCAGCCTGGCACCGGCTATCCTGTCGGCTGAGCCGGTTTGCTCAACCACATGCCGCAAACTGCCTTCATGCTCACTCAAGCGCTGGACATTGTCCGCTACCAGACCCGTAGAGAGCTTGCCCGCATTCACCTCGCCCAGCCCCAGAAGCCCCTGCAAGAACGGGATATTCGTCGCAGGACCCTCGATTCTGAATTCCGACAACACCCTTCGCGCCTTGCGGTTGAGCACGGCGAGGTCAGAGCTCGGTGTCGACACGATTACCTTGGCCAGAAGCGAGTCGTAGCGGGGATTGGTGACATAACCACCATAGCCGAACGTATCGATACGCACGCCGGGACCACCAGGTGGATCAAAGTGCCTCAACTCCCCGCCCGTAGGCAGCACCTCACCATCGCTACCCATGGTCTCCAGGTTCACCCGCGCCTGCACCGCCATCCCCCGGGGGGTGATCGATTCGGCAAGCCCCAATTCTGCGAGCTCTGCTCCTGCAGCGATCTTCAGCTGGGTTGCGACGAGGTCAACGCCACTCACTTCCTCAGTCACCGTATGTTCAACCTGCAACCGGGCGTTCGCCTCAATGAAGGCAAACCCATCCGGCGCACTCAGCAGAAATTCGAATGTGCCCACGTTGCGATATCCAACAGACTCCGCCAGGTGTCGTGCGGCGCTCAGAATGTCTGCCCGCACACCGTCGTCAAGCTCGGGTGCGGGAGCGTACTCCAGTACTTTCTGGTGCCGGCGCTGGATACTGCAGTCGCGCTCCCCGAGGTCGATGGCACGCAGACCATCACCCACGATCTGCACTTCTATATGTCGCGGATTGGAGACGTACTCTTCGACGTAGACCTCGGCCACGCCAAAAGCGGCACCCGCTTCAGAGACGCACCGGTCGTAGGCGGATGACACGTCATCGCCCCGACGAACGACGCGCATGCCCCTTCCGCCGCCGCCACTGAGTGCCTTGATGATCATTGCACCTTCATCACCGAGACCGGCGAGAAATGCTTCTGCTTCCGCCAGGTCTACCGCACCCGCCGAACCCGCGAGCACGGGTACACCTGCCTGCCCGGCTGCCTGGCGCGCTGCAGATTTGTTGCCGAACAAAGCGAGCGTTTCCACGTCCGGACCAACGAAGGTCATGCCGGCGTCGATCACCGCCTGGGCAAAATCAGCATTCTCCGAGAGGAATCCGTATCCGGGGTGCACCGCCGTACATCCACTGCGCTTACCTGCAGCCACAACGGTTTCGATATCCAGGTACGCACCAGCACCTGTACCGTCCAGCGCCACCGCTTCGTCGGCCTGGCGAATGTGCAGAGCGTTGGCTTCGTCCTCTGCATAGACGGCAACGCTGTCGAGCTCCAGTTCTTTGGCAGCGCGAATGATCCGCACCGCAATCTCACCGCGATTGGCTACCAGGAGTTTCATTGAACCCTCCTTCGTCGAAAGTCGTACACGTTGATTGTTCGTCCCAACCTACAGAGACCTGCACCGACCCGTAGGTCAACTTTGAAAAGACAGTTCCCACCGTCCCGTTTCGCCCTCGGCCCGACGATAGGCAGGCAGGCAGTATAGGAACAGCAGCGCTGCGATGGGATAGAACAAGGCATTTATCGAAGCAATGGAATAGTGAAGCATGCTCTCGTCCTGGTAAACGAAATCCGTGAAAGCCGCCAGCACGCTGGCACCGACCGCAAGGCCGAGCATGTTGGTAACAAAGATATAGATCGCAGTGATCTGTCCACGCATCTGGTTCGGCGTGATCACGATCATGGCCATGGCGAGCACCCCTATGTAAGAAGCACTCAGAAATTCGGCTGGTATCAACCACACCAGCGTCGACGATGCGTTACCCGCAAGCGGCGCCCATACTGACGGCACGATGGTGAGCGCAGAGCTCAAGAGAATCGTGCGCACGTAAGCGTCCGTATGACCGCGCCGCAGCAAACGATTCGCGAACCAAGCACCGAACAGCACCCCCAGACTGCCAGCGGCAAGCACGATGGTGCCGTAATACGTACCGGCCTCGCTCTTCGACAGGCCATAGTTGCGAAACAGAAACTCCGGATACCACGCAGCATTGCCGTAGCCAGCCATCGCCATCATCGATGAACCGAGAAACAGCGAAAGGTAGACGCGCCTTCGTTGCCAGATGAAGCCGAACACCGTCGATACAGGCAACTCGGTTGAAGTACTGCCATCAGCGTTGGCAGCCATCGCTTTTCGGGACGGTTCGCGAATCGTCAGAAGCAACAATGCCAGCAGCACGCCCGGCGCACCGACCGTGATGATCGTAGCCTGCCACGGCACCACCGGTCCGAGGAGCGGCAGATCCACAGTGCCGATACCCGCATAGAAATCGTAGAGTACCCCGCCGATCACCAGGGCCAGGCCGGCTCCGATCTTCACACCCAGCTTGTAGAACGACATGGCGTAAGTCGCACGCCGAGGTTCAAAACTGTCGAGTATCAGCGAGTAGGCCGCTGGTGACAGACCTGCCTCACCAACACCTACGCCCATGCGCGCAACAAACAGCTGACCAAAACTCCGGGTCATGCCACAGGCTACCGTCATCAGACTCCAGAACATCACCGATCCGGAAATGATGAGCCTTCGCGAGTAGCGGTCAGCCAGACGTCCGAGGGGCAACCCGGCAAACGTGTAGATAACGGCGAAGGCGGCGCCCTGCAGCAGGCTGAACTCGAAATCCGATATTCCGAAATCTTCGCGTATCGGGCCGACCAGCAGAGAGAGTATCTGCCGGTCGACAAACGAAAATATGTAGGCAACAAAGAGCAGGGCTAGTGCGTAGCTCGCCGCACCTAGCCCTGGATAGTCGTCCTCGGCGGTCGTCGTCGTCAACGAATCGTCGCCACCCGACTAATCGTCGCTACTGGACAAAATTGTAGGTCAGCTCAACTCCGTAACGAGCTGGTTTCGCAAGCGGTGCAAAGGTGCCGCCACCAAGAGAACCAGGTAAGGCCGTTTCACCTCCCCACAGCACCTCGTTGGTCAGGTTCTTACCGTATACACCCACTTCCCAGCGACCGTCGTTGGAATAGAAATCGATACCTGCATTGATGATGTCCTGCTCCGGAAAGACCCCCTCGTTGTCATCGTCAAACCACGACTCATCCCGATGGGAATAGCTGATCCGCGAGGCCATTGACCAACTGCCCAACTGCAAGTCGTGCACCAGGCCAACCGAATAGGTCCAATCGGGGGCGCGAGTAAACCCGAGCCCTTCGTCGATACCATCCACAACACCGTCGCCGTTGATATCAAACGTTACATCCGTGTACTCGTGATCCAGCCAGCCGACAATTGCCGTTAACACCAGGTTGTCCGTCAGGCTGAACACACCTTCCAGCTCTGCGCCCATCTGCTCCGTGTCACCCGCATTACGAATAACCTGCGCGCCTCCGGAAGGAGAGTTGGGGTCTTGACCCAATATCACTCGCTGTACATCTTCGCCTTCGGTGTAGAAGAACGCGCCATTCAGTCGACCGCCTTCGAACTCTGTTTTGAAACCCACCTCAAAACTGTCATAGCGTTCCTCGTCGAAGGGTCCCGGGGGAATGTCCAGCGTCGTGGTGTTTCGCAGATTGTAGCCGCCAGATCGATGACCGACGCTCCAATGACCGTACATCATGGTTTGATCGTTCATTCGGTAGGTAACGCCCAGTTTCGGCGACACGTTGCTCCACTCGTCATCGTCGACGAAGTCAAAGACACAGGTGCCCTGGTCAACACGACAGGGATTGTTGACATTGCGAGAAAGGGAAGTGATGTCAGCCTCTTTCTCCTCCTTCGTGTAGCGCAAACCGGCGGAGAGGCTCCACTGCTCATTGAGATCGTAGTCCACCGATGCAAACACACCCAACGACTCTACTTGATAGTCACCACCACCATCCTGAGTGACGACACCGCCGAATAATAGACGTCGTTCGTGCAACAGAATGTCGTTCTCGAAGTAAAAGAGACCGGCGGTAAGGTTGATGCGGTCGTCGATCAGCACGTTGTAGCGCAACTCATTACTGATCTGCTCCACCTCGCTCCACTCCTCGGCGTGAAATCCGGCGAACGGCTGAGCGTCAACGTCGAGGCGATTGAAAATCTCCTGGTCCCGCCAGCCGAATATATTGGTGATCGTGCCGTTTTCGCCTACAGACCAGTTCACCTCTAGCGAAAAACGATGTTTCTCCAGTTCCTGTACGCCTTCCTCGTCGATGGAGAAGTCAAAGTCATCGTCGTCATGATTGTTCGGACTCCCGGGCAGACATCGAGCGCAACCAGCCAGATGCGACTGCGCTGCAGTGCCATCTCCATCTGTATCGAGATACTCGTAGCGCGCCACGACTTCCAGGTCATCAGTGGGATTCCAGACAACCACCGGGCGCACCATTAACTGCTCTATTGCACTCATTTCATTGCCGGTGAAGGAATTCTCGTGCGGTCCATCGTCGTCGTTAAAAAAGACAGTGAGTCCGGCAGACAGGCGATCGCTGATGGGACCGGCGATTCTTGCGCTGTAGTACATGTTCTTGCCGCCTTCCTTACTGTCCTCGTAGGTAGTACGGAACCTGGCCTCGAACTCTTCCCCGGGTTTTTGGGTATTGATCAACACGGCACCACCGACCACGTTGCGGCCAAACAGCACGCCCTGAGGCCCGCGCAGCACTTCAATACTCTCGAGGTCAGGGATGTCGAACAGGATACCCGTGTTCACCCCCATGTAGATGCCGTCAACAAACACCCCCACCGTCGGGTCAACAGAGAGGATGGATGCATTGATGCCTAACCCTCTCATCGAGAAGTTGGCCACCCCCCGCGTTGTCCCCACGTCATCCAGGGCAACATTGGGCATGCTGAAGGACAGGTCTTCCAGCTCTCTCACCTTCAGGGCGTCAAGCTGGGCCGAGTTGAATGCAGTAATCGCAATCGGCACGTCCTGTTGTTGTTCGGCGCGCTTGCGGGCCGTCACAACAACCTCTTCTATCAGCGCACTGGATGCGCGAGCTGTACTGCCTTGCTCTTGCGCTAGTGCGTTATACGGTGACGCAACCATCATCGATAGCAGAACCAGGTAGACGACGTCGGTACGTCGCATCAGACCACCGAACACCGATGCGGCAGCCGAGGATAGTCTGGGCATGAGGATCTCCCCTTTTGTTCCCGTTAATAACCACTGGCAGTTTCAGGAACCGCTGAAACCGCACTCTCTCCCACGCGAGGTGTTCAAACCCTGCGACACCTCGCGCACCCGAGTATAATGATTAAAGATTCATTTTTGAATAGCTATTCATTATTTTTGGAAAGGAAATTCATACCCACTGGACACCACTAGAAAAATCGGCGTCTACGGAAGAGAGCAACGGGATTGCTAGTCGCGCGCCTGTAGCATCAACTTGATGAGCGAGCTGACTGAGTCTCTGAGACTTTCGATGTTCTCTGAGTTGTACGGCTCATAGGGGGTCTTCTCCCCCATGATCGTCGGGAACGCGGTGAAGTAGAAGCCAATGACACCCATCATGGTGGCGGTCATCAGAACCGGGTCGAGTTTCGAGAGTTTCTTCGTACCTTTCTGCGCCTCTACGGCGTCAAAAACGTTTTGAAGCGCTTTGCCGACGACAGGCCCGATGGCTGCGCCGGTCTCCGGTGAGCCGGCTGCAGCTTCCCGCATGAACAGCCGTATCGAGTTGGGGCGCTCGACACCGTAGTCGATCATCGCCATGGCGATGTCGGTGAGCATCTCATCAAGGGGAACACGCGAATCGAAGTCGGCTGCTACCCGCAACGACAGGGGCTTGAACACGAACTTGAGCGTCTCCTGGTAGAGCACGCTCTTACTTTTAAAGTGGTACAGCACGGCGGTACCCAGTACATCGACCGGTTCGCCGACTGCGTCCAGAGTTGTGTTCTCGTATCCGCGATCAGCAAAAACCTGCTCCGCGGATTCGAGAATCTTCAGCTTCGTGCGTTCGGCCTTGGTTAGACGACCATCCTTTCGGCGTTTCGGTTCATCGACGTCACCGGGCGTGCTGCCCCGCTGGCTTCTGGATTTCTCACCTGTTGCTTTTTCTTCTGGCATGAGCAATGCAGACCGGGGGCACTAGGTCCCGGTGAACTCCGGCTTTCGTTTCTGAATGAATGCGAGCGGACCCTCGACCGCATCTTGGGTTTTTAGCACGCGCACCGCAACCTCATCCTCGATGGCAGATGCCTGATCGAGTGGCAATCCGCTTGTACCCAAGACAACTTCTTTGCACCCCTGCACCGCCAGTGGCGCGTTACCCGCGATCAACCGGGCAACCGCCTGCGAGCGTTCCTGCAGGTGCTCAGCGGACACCACCTCGTTCAGCAGCCCAATCCGATGTGCCTCCTCGGCACTCATCGGTTCGCCTGTCAGCAGGATCTCCATAGCCTTCGCGTAAGGTATCTGGCGAGCGAGGCGAACCATCGATCCACCGCCTGGAGCAACACCACGCTTGACCTCGGTGAGCCCAATCGTTGCATGCGCTGCCGCGATACGCAGGTCACAGGCGCCTAGCACCTCCGTGCCACCAGCCAGGGCAAACCCATTCACGGCAGCAATTACCGGTTTGTACAGTTCGAACCCACGCAGTATCGCCGACATCTGAATCGATCTGTCAGCCAGCAGAGCCTCATCCCACTCGTCTTCCGGCGGTCGCGATCGTGTAAAAAGTGGTAGCAACGAGCCGAGATCTGCACCCGCACAGAAGGCCTTGCTTCCCGCCCCGGTCAGAACCGCCACCCGGGCCCCGGCGTCGTCACGATATTCAGCCCACGCGCGCGCCAGCTCCACCAGCATCTGCGAGTTCATCGCATTGCGCTTCTCCGGGCGATTCATCGTGATCGTCACGATGTGGTCGCTTTTCTCGTAGATCACGGTCGGCACAATTCCTCCTGGTGCAGGCAGGTTGAGTTAGGTGACGGCACAACACTATGGTGCGGCGCAGCGTCACAGGGCAACATATTTGAATGATAAGTCAGAATTGAGTATACAGACATATTGTGTAACACGCCCTCGAGCATGATTCCAAACCGAACGCCCTGGTATTACGGCTGGACCATTGTTGCAGTCGCGATGACCTATCAAGCCATCACGTACGGCATCGCGATTTATAGCTTCACCTTCTGGGTACCGCACTGGGAATCCGAATTCGGGGCCGGTCGCGGCGACATTATGCTCGTTTTCGTCGCCATCCAGGCTGGCATGGCGGTACTTGCCCCTTTCGCTGGTCGTGCCGCAGACAGCATGCCAGTGCGTTGGTTGGTGTTCGCCGGAACCCTGTGTTTCGCTATCGGCCTGGCAATATCGGCTTACGCGCAAGCCTTGTGGCAAATCGGCCTGATTTACTCGGTAACCATGGTTTGCGGCTTGCTGGCGTCGGGTTCGATCACGGCGCAGACGCTCACCGCCCGCTGGTTTAGCCGCAATAGCGGCCTGGCCCTCGGCATCGTATCCACGGGCACATCCATCGGCGGGTTGCTCATGCCGCTTCTGATGGTCTATCTCCAGGCAAGCCTCGGTTGGCGAGAGGCAAATCTCTGGCTGGCCGGCCTGGTGTTCCTCGTCATCGCACCGGCATCGTTGCTGATCTACGACTCTCCTGAGAAAGCAGGGCTTCAACCAACTGAGCAAGAGAACCCGGCCGGTGGCAATGTCCATTCACAAGAGCATCCGGAGTGGACCCTGCGCAGTATTCTGAAGACGGGCTCGTTCTGGTCGATGGCGTTCTGTTTTACCGTGATCTCCATGATTTTCATCGGCATCCAGCAAAACCTGGCACCGCTGGCAACCGACAGCAATATCAGTGCTATGGCCGTCTCTACCGCCGTTGCCGCCATGGCCACCCTGATGATCGGCGCCAAACTGGTCTATGGCTACCTGGCCGACCGGGCCGACATTCGCCACCTCTACCTCACGACCAGCGCCGCCCTGGCAACAGCCCTGGTGATACTGAGTGTCGCTGAGATGAATTACCCACTTCTGCTCACCGTAGCCTGCCTGGTTGGCGTAGCCGCAGGCAGCAGCATGCCGCTCTCAGCATCGATCATTCGGCAAGCATTCGGGCCAAAGTCCTTTGGGAGAGCAAAAGGCCTGATGTACACCATCATCAGTTTCTCAGCCATCGGTCCGTGGATCGCAGGCTTTGTCTACGATACAACCGGCGCTTACGACACCGCGTGGCTGCTCCTCGGGCTTGTACTTGTGCCTGCAGTGTTCATCTCGTCAGGACTGTCCCGCAAGGCGCTTATCAGAAGCCAATTGAAGGCATCTGAACTGACTTCGGGGTAGCACAGAACTTGAACGTCATTCGCCGCCTGCGCACGAGATTCCATCGTCCAGTATTTCACCCTCAATCCAACAAACCGGAACAAACCAATGTCTAACTACCAGGGTCAGCTATTCGACGCCGATAATCACTACTACGAGTCACACGACGCGTTCACGCGATACGTGCCCAGGAACATGCAGTCACGTTGCGTCCAGTGGGTGACCATGGAGGGTGGCCGCCAATACCATTCCATCGCCGGCAAAATCGACCGCTTCACCAACCCTACATTCGACCCCATATCGAAGCCCGGCGTCCTGCGCGAACTGTTTCGGGGCAACCCCAATGGTACGACGAGCGCAGAACTCATCCGCTCCTCGCTGGAACCCATGCCACCCGAGTACATGGACCGTGAGGCACGTATTGCAAGGCTCGACGAGCAGGGCCTGGAGGCGGCGTGGCTGTTCCCCACACTTGCCATCCTCTACGAAGAACTCCTGAAAACGGACGTCGATGCCGTTTGCACGCTCTACTCGGCGTTCAATCAGTGGCTCGATGAAGACTGGGGGTTCAACTATCACGACCGGTTATTCGCCGCCCCCTACATCTCGTTGGCCGACGTCGATTGGGCCTGTTCCGAACTGGACAAGGCGTTGAAAAAGGACGCTCGTGTGCTCGTCATGCGCCCGAGTGCGGTCTATACGAGAAACGGCCCGCGCAACCCGGGTGCAAAGGAGTTCGATCCTTTCTGGTCGCGGGTGAATGAGGCCGGCATAACGGTGGTGGCGCACATCGGTGCAACGAGACACGACAGCAACGGCTACGACGTCAAAAATCAGGACGTGCTCAGCATGGGGCCCAAGCCAAGCGTCACGAATTTCCACCGCGCTCGGAACATCAATGACTTTCTCGCAAGCCTGGTGTTCGACCTGGTCTTCGAGCGCTTCCCCAACGTTCGCATCGCTTCGGTAGAGAACGGCTCCGAATTTCTCGGCGACCTGCTGCTCGCCCTTGCACACAGCAAGGAGCGGACTCCCTCTTACTACAAGGAAGACCCGGTAGAAAGCTTCAAGGAGCACATCTGGATTAACCCCTTCTGGGAGGACGACATCGAAGAGATCATCAGCCACATGGGCGAAGACCGCGTCATTGTGGGTTCCGACTGGCCGCACATGGAAGGCCTGGAACACCCAAGGGATATTTTCGAAGAGATCGGGAGTATTCCTGAACCTGTGCAGGCGAAAATCCTGCACGACAACGCAGCAGCGCTGAATCAGCGTCTTGGAGCCTGAACATGAGCGAATCATCCCACGACTATGAAGACATCCGTTACGAAGTGGCTGAAGGCAGGGCTCGCATCACCCTCGCGAGACCCAAGGCGCACAACGCGATTTCACAACGAATGCTGGACGAGCTCGAACATGCACTATGGCAGGCCGACGACGACCAACGCGTGCACAGCGTCATATTGCGCGGCGAGGGCCGTTCGTTCTGCTCGGGCTATGACCTGGCCGCCATGCCACGAGGGGAACCCGGATCCGGCCATCGCACCGGCCGCAGCCACGACGACGACATCTGGTTCATAGAACGATGTAATCGGCGCATACGTACACTTTGGGAGATGCACAAACCATCTATCGCCCAGGTACACGGTGCCTGTCTTGCCGGGGGAACCGACCTCGCCATGGCTTGCGATCTGGTCGTGGTAGCAGAAGATACTCGGTTCGGATTTCCGGCAGCCCGGTCCATGGGCGCGCTACCGAGCAACCTGTGGATGTACCACTGTGGGCCGCAATGGACCAAGCGCCTGCAGCTGACGGGTGACGCGATCACCGGCGCGGATGCCGCCAAGATCGGCCTTGCACTCAAGGCCGTACCCGCCGACAAACTCGAGGACGAAGTGGAGGGCATCGCGGATCGTCTGGCGCTCATCGATCCTGACCTGCTCGCCGCGAACAAACGCATCACGAACCTGTCGCTCGAAATGATGGGCGCCCAGGTCTTGCAACGTCTGGCTGCCGAGAACGACGCCCGCGCTCATCGCGCACCGGCCCTAAAAACCTGGGCCAGCGATAGCCGCGAGTACGGTGTGCGCGAGGCTCTCAAACGGAGGGACGCACCCTTCGGTGACGGCTTTGCGCACGTGGATGAACTCGATGGGAGGTTGTCGCGATGAGCTCTGAAAACCACGAACCCGTATTGATCGAAGAAACCCACGAACACGTTCGCCTGCTCAAGCTCAATCGGCCGGCAAAGAAGAATGCGTTATCCGGCGAGCTCACCGCCGCACTCGTAGACGCAATCAACCAGGCAAACGAAGACACTGCCGTTCGGGTCATCGGCATCACCGGTGTCGGGGACACGTTCTGTGCCGGTGCTGATCTGAGCCCGTCCAGGAATCGTGAAAGCGCTGAAGACACCATAGAACGAGCCGTTCAACTGGTGACCGGCATCCGGGTGCGATGCCAAAAACCGGTAATCGCTGGCGTTAATGGGCTGGCCATCGGCGCCGGCCTGTCGCTGGCCATGTGCTGTGACATGCGTATGGCAAGCAGTGCCGCCACCTTTCACCCGGGTTACGCCCGTATCGGCACTTCGCCAGACTGCGGCCTGACCTGGAGCCTGCCGCAGGCAGTGGGGCATGAACGAGCGATGAGGTTTCTGCTCGAAGTCGAGTTCATCGACGCAGAAAAGGCATTGGCTATGGGCATGGTAGGAGACATTCAGCCCGCCGATACGTTCGCTGAGTCGTTTCTCGCGTATTGCACAAAGATTGCTGCAGTCGCACCACTCGCCGCCACACAGACCAAGCTCCAGGTGACCCAGGTGGGCCTGCCCGAAGACCTGGAAAGCTTGTTGAGAAACGAACTTCGTCTGACCGGCAAGGGCCTCGCGAGCAGCGACGGCAAAGAGGCGCGCCGGGCTATTTTCGAGAAACGCAAGCCTGAGTTCACAGGCGACTAACCAGTTCGACCAGGTTCGACCGATTTCGACCGAGGAAACCAACATGTCAGAGGACAAAAAGCGCGATACGCCTGAACAGGAAGAATTCAGGCGCTATTGTCGGGAGTGGCTGGCAAGCAATGTCCCTCCCCCGCCCGATTTCAAACCACTCAAGAACGGCGCCGAGGTAGCAACAGAAGAACATCTCGCCTATTACAGCGCATGGCAGAAGTCGGCGTATGACGCGGGACTGGTCGGTTGCGACTACCCGGTCGAATATGGCGGCGGTGGTAGAACCCGGTGCCAGTCGGTAGCCAACCAGGAGATGTTGCGCGCCAAAACGCCGATCCTCCCGGGTGCCATTGGTCTCGGCATGGCTGCTCCCACGATCTTCTTCCATGCATCGGAGGAGTTGAAACGCCGTCTGCTGCCTAAGTTGCTTTCCGGTGACGAGATGTGGTGCCAGGGATTCAGCGAACCTGGCGCAGGGTCAGATCTCGCGAGCGTGCAGACATTCGCCGAGCGCAAAGGCGACGGCAAGTGGGTCATCAACGGACACAAGGTCTGGACTTCAACCGCGCAATTCGCCACCTGGATGATACTGCTGGCCCGCACTGACAAGAGCGACAAGTACAACGGCCTCACCTACTTCGTCGTGCCCATCAAATCAGAACTCGGAAAATCCGTCACGGTGCGACCTCTTATCAAGATCACCGGCGAGACAGGATTCAATGAGGAGATATTCGAAGATCTGGAGATCGACGACAGCTATCGACTCGATGAAGTCGGCAAGGGCTGGCAGGTAGCCATGACCACCCTCGCCCACGAACGCGGCGCAGGGCCGCTTACCACACCCATGTCCGGTGGGCAGGGCCTGGAGGTTAAACCAACCTCTGATAGCAACGAGTTTGGGCTGCTCAAACTCGCACAACTGTGTAAGCGAAATGGCAAACCGGCCATTGACGACCCGGTGGTCCGCGACAGGGTTATGGACATGCTGATCCGTCAGGTCGGTATCAAACAGAACCGCAGACTGCGCAGCGTGTCGGGTCTGGCGGACTATCAACGCCTGGCGTTGCAGGACAAGTTGCTGGGCACCGAATACCTGCAGGACTCTGCGGAGCTCGCACTGGAAATAGAAGGGTCAGCGAGCACGCTGTCAAACTTTGACCCCGATGCACCGGACAATGGCAGGTGGCCGCTGGCCTACCTGAGCTCGTTCGGCGGCACAATCGCCGCGGGCACCAGCGAGATCCAGAGAAACATTCTGGGCGAGCGCGTGCTGGGTCTCGACAAGAGCAAGTAGACAAAGGGGAACACAAGTGACGGCAACTAACACCGCGGCCCAGCAGCCGAAAAATTTTGGCTTTGACGAAGACGCCATGGCCCTGAAGGACGTGGCAGAGAAGTTTTTTCAGGACAATCTGCCGACGCACGAACTACACGGGCTCGTCGCTCACGACAGCGACCTTAAAAACGGGTCGCAATCCCGCTGGGACGCGGAGCTGTGGCAACAGGTGGTCGACCTCGGGTGGCTCATGGTCGGTGTGCCGGAAAGGGCGGGCGGCATAGGCATGTCTGCGGTTTCGGTGGCTGCCCTCGTCGAACAAGTTGGCAAGGCCGCGCTGCCGGGGCCATTGGTCCCAACCCTGAATGCCTCCTACATTCTGGACGCTTGCCAAACAGATAATGCTGACGCAGCACTAGGTCTCATCTGCGAGGGAAAGACCTTCAGCTATGTCAGCTGCGACAAGAACGGCTCCTGGGAGCACGACGCATCCAGCCTGACCTTCGAAGACGGCAAACTGAACGGCGAGCTTCATTTCGCGCAGGACGCACAGAAAGTCGACTATTTTCTGGTCAACGCGAAACACGAGGATGAGGTGATACTGCTCGCAGTGCCCGCGAACCTGGAAGGCTTGACGATCACGCCAAACACAATCATCGACCTCACCAGAGACCAGGCGCGCTTACACTTCGATCTGGCAGATGTTGATCAGACTCAAATCGTCAGCGCACCGGGCAAGGGCCTGGATAGCCTGCGACAGGCAACACCGGCACTGCTGGTCATGATCAGCGCAGACATGTGTGGCGCAGCGGAGTGGCAGCTGCAAACCACTGCGGAATATGCGCGTACCCGCAAACAGTTCGACCGCAACCTGGGCTTCTTCCAGGCGGTCAAACACCCGTTGGTCGATTTCATGGTCGCGATCGACCTGGCCCGATCACACCTATATAACGCCGCCTGTGCCATCGACCACGAACCGGAGAACGCCGAGCAGTACGCCCGCATGGCCAAGGCTGCGGCGAATGACGCCGCCTCATTCGGATCGAAAAAGTCGGTTCAGCTGCATGGCGGCATAGGCTTTACCTGGGAAAGCTTCGTGCACATCTATCTCAAGCGCCAGTTGCATAGCCAGACCCTCTTCGGCAATGCCACCCATCAACGCGAGAAACTGGCGGAACTCATTCTCGGCTAGATCTGACTTCAGCGAGGCCGGCGCTCGAACGACGGTCCCGCGAAACGCGTCCTGCGTTTCCTGCCTGGTTTCGGCACCGCCATCCGCGGCCCCGCAGTCGCGCCGCCGTCAACAACGAGTGTGTGCCCCGTGATGAATTCCGATGCATCGCTGGCTAAAAACAAAGCGGCATTGGCAATGTCTTGCGGTTGTCCCGCGCGAGGATAGGGCTGAAAGCGTTCCAGATTGGCCTCAACCTGGTCCTTATCGCTGCCATTGATGCCGAAGAGAATCGGCGTGGATATCCCCCCCGGAGCAATGCAATTCACGCGGATGCGATCATTGGCAAACTCGAGCGCCGCGCAACGCGTCAAATGTGCGACGGCCGCTTTGGCAGCACAGTAGGAAAACAAACCGGTAGCACCCTCGAGACCTCCGGTGGACGAAGTCGAGATGATGGAACCTCCGCCGACGGAGCGCATCGGTGCTGCAGCATGCTTCATACCGAGAAATACACCACGCAGGCAAACCGCCTGAGTCCGGTCCCAGTCTTCGACCGACACGTCTTCGAGCGGTCCGATGGCACCGCCTATACCGGCGTTGTTGAACAGGATATCCAGGCGACCGAACGTATCAGTCGCACGCGCGACCATCGCTTCGACGTCTGACTCCGCAGAGACATCGGTGTGCTGATACACGGCTTCATTACCGCTCTCGGAGGCGAGCTTCGCAACTTCTTCGCCGTCCGTGTCGTTGAGATCAGCCACCACCACGTTTGCGCCCGCTTGCGCAAACAGCAGGGAAGCTGCGCGCCCCATACCGCTCGCACCGCCGGTGATGATTGCTACCCTGCCACTGAGGTCATACATTCGCTTCCCCTGTCTGAATCCCATTCTCCTCCCAGTAATGCGACCACCGCTCGAACGATTTATCCACCCTCGCTGTGCGCGCATCGACCATGGGCTTGTGATGTGGATGGGGAAAGATATAGGCATCGTCATCCAGTACAGCAGCCAGCACCATCTCCCCGACGTCAGCAGGGTCGAGCATGTCCGACAGTACCTTCTCGCCCATCGCGAGTTTGCTCATACCCAGCCGGGAAGTGTCTTTTTGGAGCTGCAGGTCAGCCGGGCGATTACGGCCTGAGTTGGCCACGTTGGTTGTCACCCCTGCCGGGCACAACACAGACACACCAATGTCAAAGCGCGCGAGATCCGTGCGCATCACTTCGGATAGGCCTACAACCGCATACTTGCTGGCGGTGTAGATGCTGCCACCGGGGATCGGCATTTGTCCCGCCATGGAGGCGGTGTTCACGAAATGGCCACCCTCCCCGTGCTCCCTGATACGGTTGACGAAGGTCACCACGCCGTTGATGACCCCGTCGAGATTGACACCCATCACCCAGTCCCAGTCCTTGTAGTCCATCTTGTCGACCCGACCTGCCACGGCAACGCCTGCGTTGTTGCAAACAACATGGACCTTGCCGAAGGCCTCTTCCGTTTGTCGGGCCGCCTGTTCCATCGCATCGCGATCGGTAACGTCAACCTGCAGATAGATTAACTCGGCATCAGACGAATCGAATTCAGCCTTCACCCGGTCCAGCGCAGCCTGCTCGACGTCCGCAATCGCAACCTTCATTCCAGCGCCCACAAACGCCCGCACCATACCGAGGCCGATGCCGCTGGCGCCGCCGGTGACAAATGCCACCTTCCCCTTCACGTCTTTCATCCCCTATCTCCCTGAGCTTTGTATATCGAAGCCGATTCAGTCTTTGTGATAGAACGCATCCCGGTCAATGGCTGCATGCACAACCGGTATGTCTTCATCTGCCAGCGGTTCCATACGCTTCTTACGGGCGAGCGCTGCTTCGATATAGGGCGCAAGTTCCGCCGCTTTTTCAGCTTCTCGCTCTTCTCTGCCTTCGACGAATTCGGGCATCACCTCACGGGCAAACAACTCCAGGCTCTCGCAGATGTGATCGTGTCGGATCTTCCCACCCTGCTGCAGAAAGATGACCTGATCCACACCAGCGTCCTGAAACTCTCGGAGAAAGTTGGAAAACTCCGCCGGCGTGCCAATACCGGGTGCCGGTATCGTCGGCAGGTCACGATCCTTGAGCTGCAGATATTCTTCCCAGAGCGTGGTGCGTCCGGGCTTGATGTCACTGGCGGCCACCGCATTGATCGCATAGCGGAAGAACGCAAACGCATCCTCGCCGCGGCGCCGTCCCTCCTCGGCATCTTCGTGCAGGGAAAAACCGGCCACCATCGCCAGATTGGCGTTTACCGTATGACCCAGAGGCACGCACTCCTCGGACTTGATGATGTCGTAGTAGGTCTTTGCCCAGCTGGCGGCTGCTTCGGGATCAACAAAGGTGAAAGCCAGTGCACCGAGCCCATTACGCGCTGCCACCTCGAGGGTCTTACGGTTGGTGCACGCCAGCCACATCGGAGGGTGGGGTTTCTGTAAAGGCTTCGGCAGCACGTTGCGGCACGGCATGCTAAACCCCTGCCCCTCGTAACCCGGATATGGGTCCATCGCCATCATGTTGGCGATCTGCTCACCCGCCTCCAGCGCCAGGTCGTGTTTTTCCTTCGCCTTGATCCCGAAACCATGCAGTTCCAGGCGCGATGCACCCTCACCGATACCAAACTCCACCCGCCCATCTGAGACCAGGTCGAGCATGGCCACAGATTCGGCCGTGCGCGCCGGATGATTGTATTTGGGAATGACGTGGCGGATACCAAAACCGACCCGGATGTTCTCGGTCTTGGCAGCCAGCGCGGTAAGGAATACGTCCGACGCTGAGCAGTGCGAGTACTCATCCAAAAAGTGGTGTTCCACCGCCCAGGCATGATCGATACCCAGACGATCAGCTAGCTGAACCTGTTCGATCGCATTATGAATCAGTCGATGTTCAGCGCCTTCATCCCAGGGTTTGGGTAGCTGAAGCTCATAAAAAACTCCGAAACGCATAGTTTTCTCCGTTGTCTCTTTTTTTCATGGCTGTTTACTCGACCCAGGGATCAGGGAATCAGACTCGATCCACGCATCGATATCAGCGTCGGACGCATCCAGCCAGTCTTTCAATACTTCGCGATTGTGCTCTCCAAGGTGAGCGGCAGGACCACATATCCCACTATTCGCATTGGAAAAGCGATACGGGGAGTCCGCTACTGGGCGCACCCCGCCGGCACGATCGTCAACGTGCACGATCATGTTTCTGTGTTTGAGTGTTGCCTGATCCTCAAGGTGATGAGGATCGCGAACCTGCCCCCAGGGTATGTCGATCGTGTCCATCAACTCGGCAAACTGTGCTTCGCTCTCACACTCATTCAGCCGTTGCTCGATGGCTTCGCTGCGTACTGCGATCTTTGTCGCGAGGTCGGCACCGTCGGGGGTTGGATCCGCCAGACCGCAGTGACGGTTCAGTTGCCGAAACAACAGTTTCAGGTCGGTAGCAACAAAGACGCGACCGAAAGGCAGATCGAAGATAGGACACACCGGGAGCGTGTCCGGCACATCTTCCATCTCAAAGTGCGATCGATCGTCCGTCGCAAACGTTGCATCCATCATGGACATATCGATGTGCTGCCCCACACTCGTATGGTGGCGCATGTTGAGCGCCGCCAGCACCGCAATAACGCCATGAAGCGACGCATTCGTGTCCGCGACAGACAGGGGCAGGTCACCGGGCGGGGTACCGTTACGTCCTGCCAGCCTGTGCATCAAGCCCACTTCGGCGTGCACCACCGGCGCGTAAGAAGGTCGACTAGCCTCAGGGCCGTCTTGCCCATAACCCGAGATCGACAACATGATGACAGCCGGGTTAACGCCAGCGAGAACCTCGTAGTCGATGCCGAGTTTCTGCATCACACCCGGCCGATAGTTCTCGAGCACCACATCGGCGACCCTGGCCAGTCGTTTCACGATGTTGACGCTACCCGGCTTTCGCAGGTTCAGGCACACATTGCGTTTGCCGACGTTCTGCTGATTGAAGAGTCCCGAAACTCCGCTGATTTTTTTGCCATGGAGGCGCGTCACGTCTCCACCAGGGGGTTCGACCTTCACCACATCGGCACCGAGGTCGGAAAGCAGGCGACCCGCGAATGGCCCTGAGACCACCCGCGATAGATCCAGAACCCTAATGCCTTCTAGCGGATATTCCATAGCGTTCTAGTCGTCTTCTTCGTCGTCCCGATACTTGTTACCAAACGTCTCTTCGCGCCACTTCAGTGCTGCTTTGAGCCCGTCTCGTTCCGAGCGGCGCATGAATTCGTCGCCTTCATCGCCGTCCTTGGATCTGGGCGTGTACAGGCCCTGATCTCGAAAGCTGGACAGCGCCAGCAGATCGACGCTGGCGGCAATGCCGGTTTTGAAGCCCATCACTTCAAACTGGCGGTTGATACTGCGCTTGGTCATCATGATCAGGTCAGTAGGCGTAAGGGCGATGAGCTGAGCCAGTTCTTCGGTACGCGCCTCTAGCTTCTCCTCGGGCACCGATTCGGAAGCCCACTGGCACTGCACGGCTTCGACACCAGTCATGGGTTCTGAGGTGAACATGTAGTACTTCGCCTTGGTCATACCCACGAGCCAGGGTATGTACTGCAGGTTTCCCGGCGACCAATTGCGTCCCACGGGCCAGCCGATCTTGGCATCATCTGCAACGATCCTTAGATCACAGAATCCAGCCAATTCTGTTCCCCCTGCCAGGCACGCACCCTGTATTTGCGCAATGACCGGCTTTTGCAGATCGAAGAGCGTCATGTAGACCCGCGCATGCTCCAGGTCGTAGGACTGCCAGAGGCGATCTCTTTTCGGATTGATGTATCCACCTGGCGGCATGTTTCGTTGCCGCTCGCCTTTCTTGACCGGCGTGATGTCGTATCCCGCGCAAAAACTCGGACCCTGCCCCTTGATGATGATGACCCGGATCTCGTCATCGAGTTCGAGCAGCTTGGCCGCCATCTCGATCTGTAGCAGACGCTCGTATCCAAGCGGGTTTCGTTTCTCCGGGGAGTTCAGAACAATGCGCCCGATCGGTGCATCCCTTTCGATTTCGACGAGGTCGAACTCCGGCATCTCGACGTTCTCACGACGATAGGGCGGCGACCATTTCACCATTTTGGGTGGTGCTTCCCGTGCAGGGGGCTGTTTGTCGTCTTCTGTCGAACTCATGTTTTTCTCCCTCTCAACCAGCAGGGTCGACGTTTAGCCTTGCAAGCTCCGCCATGAGACGCATGGCCTCTTCGTTGCCACTGACCGTGAACCCGGTAATGCCGCTGTCTTCCCAGTCTCGAAAACGCTTCTGAATCCGAGTTCGATCACCCACCAATGCGCCCTGGTCGACGAATTCATCCGGAACGGCTTCGATCGCTTCGCGCTTGTGCTTAGCCAGATACAGCTCCTGTATACGGTCGGCCGCCTCGCCGTAACCACGGCGAATCATCATTTCCTTGTGGAAGTTCTTGTTCTTGTGGCCCATGCCCCCGACGTACAGAGCGATGTTCGGTTTCAGCCGATTCAAAGCCGATTGCACATCGTCGGTCACGATGACGGCACCACCGCCCTGGGCGTCAAACTGGCCGCGGTCTTTGCCTGCTTTGGCAAGACCTTCGTCTATCCACGGCTGGTAGAGTTCGTACGTTTCCGGCACCAGCCCCAAAGGCAACCAGCCATCTGCAATCTCTGCAGTCAGCCTGACGGTCGACTCCATACCCGTGCCCAACCAGATGGGAATATCGGGGTTCATGTGCAGAATGGACTTCAGGGGTTTACCAACTCCCAGTGCCCCCTCACCTGTGAAGGGCAACGAGATCTCTTTCCCTTCATGCACCACCGGCTCCTCGCGGGCGAGGATCTTTTTCATGATGGTGACGTAGTCCTTGATCCGGTAGTACGGCCTGCCCCAGGGCTGCCCGTACCATCCCTCGACGATCTGTGGACCGGAGACGCCAATGCCGCATATCACCCGGCCGCCCCCCGCCAGAGCGTCTATCGTTGCGATGGTCATCGCGGCGTTGGCAGGGGTGCGACCTGCCAGTTGAATGACACCCGTGCCGAGTTTGATACGTTCGGTCTTCGCTGCCAGGTAAGCCAACGGCGACAGGGCATCAGAGCCGTATGCTTCCGCCGTCCAGACACTGTCATAACCGAGGCGTTCAGCCAGCTGCACTTTCTCGATGGGCAAGCGCATCTCGCCCCCGGAATACCCGATGCTCAATCCAAGTTTCATCACTCACTCCGCCAGTTTCTATCGACGTGGCCTGGGAATGGAGCCAACGGGCAATCTGCTTCCAGCAGGAAACGGACAGCCGCCAGTAGCACATCAAGATCCGGTATGGATCCCTCTCATATCTCTTATCCCTTCGCCCTATCTAGTATCATAGTTATCATTCGGTTCGAAGTAAACCAGATCCGGACGCACGGCGGCACCCCGGCTATGCTTCTCCACGCCGGCTAAAGGAACTCCAGGCTCTCGAGATCCCGAATAGCTTCACAGGCGCGCGAACACATCGCGATGAACATGTCGTCTCCCCGCTGCGTGTGAGCCAGACCAACAGCTGCAAGCACTGTGATCAGGGGTCCCTGAAACTGACCAAAACGGTAGTCATTCATGCACTCGGTAAGCGTGTAGTCTGTGACTTCATACGACAGCAGCGCGTCATGGTAGGCGTGCACCAGGTTCTGTTCGTGCGCCCGGCGATCGGCGGGCATCAGGCTGTTACCGAGAAAATAGGCAAGGTCGCGTCCGGGGTTACCGACTTCGAGGGTCTGCCAGTCCACTGCAGCAATCGAGACGCCTCCATGCGGACTGCCGAACAACAGGTTGTCGAGTCGATAGTCTCCGTGAACCAACGTGTATCGCTCAGGTCGATCCATGAGCCATGAGCCGCACCTCGGTGCAAACGCGCGCAATACCTCTCTATCCGCGCCGGAAAGCCGATCCGCGTAGTATTCAATGAATTCTTCTGTGCGCGTCGCCAGCATCTCTTCGAAGTAACTCGCTTCGACCGGGCTGACCCGCCGCAGCCAGGACAGATGTGCAAGTGACGAATCACACCAGCGCGGGCCGTGAAGCCCCGCCAGATTGATCACGGCGTCACGGGCCTGTTCGATAGAGCAGCCAGCCAACTGATCGCCTTGTTGGGCCGGCGCCATGTCCTCGAGCACCAATACAAAGCGCCCTGATTCATCAGGTCCCGCTGCGTACAAACATTGCGGAGTGCGGATGGAAACCGTGGATGCGATGTCGGTGTAGAACCCGATCTCGGATCGATAAGATCCGCCGGCGCCAGCGAGCCGGGCAACATCGTCGGCTGCGTGCATTTTTACAATCACGCTTGCCGGCACCGCGTGAGAACCGACCAGTTGCACGCGAAAGCTGTCGGCCATCTGCCCCGTTCCGACAGGGGAAAAGCCGAGATCAGTGATTTCCGAACGAGCACCCAGCGCCTGAGCCATCCAGGCGGGCGTCAGGTCTTCTATGCGATCGATCAGCGCAACGGTCATCGGCCGACATTCACGCCAGGGCTCTTCTCTTCATCCGATCACACCCGCTGTGGCAAGCGCTTGCTGGTCTTCTGCATCAAGACCGATAGACGAAAGGATTTCGGCGTTGTGTTCACCGATCTCTGGTGCAGGACTTCGCACTCGTGTTGGCGTGCGCGAAAACTTGACTGCCGGCCCCGTGATCGGCGCCGTGGCGCCATCCTGAAGTTCCAGCGACTGCAGCATGTCGCGTTCGAGAACGTGCGGATCTTTCGCAGCCTCCGGATAGGTGTTTATTGGTGCAATCGGCAAACCCGCTTTGCGTAAGGTCGCCACGGCCTCATCTCGACTGCGCGAAGCAAGCCAGTTGCCCAAAATACTGTTACACAGGTCCCGATTTGCAATGCGCTCGTCGCGGGACGCAAAACTCTCATGATCGGCAAGATCGGGTTCGCCGATGATCGCTGCAAGCTCACGCCAGTGCGCATCCAGTAACACACCGGTGAACACGGCACCATCCTGACATTCAAAGACACCGGCCGGTGCCGTTCCACCAAACTGGTTGCCCATTCTTTCGGGTTGCACGCCCATCGCTCCAAGGGTTGGCAGACCATTGCTCTGGAAGAGCAGCGCATCCTGCAGGGCTACATCTACGTGCTGACCTTCACCGGTCTGGTCGCGATGGCGCAGGGCCGCCATGGCGCCAAGCGCACCGTGAAGCCCCCCCAGATCATCCGCAAGGTAAGTGCCAGCCTTGGTTGGCGGCCCATCGGGTGGCCCCGTTACCGACATAAAACCGGACGAGGCCTGGGCAAGGGGGTCATATGCGGTTGCCGCATGGTTGGGTCCAAACTGCCCCCAACCGGTGATCGAGACATAAACGATATCGGGCTTCACTTCGCAGAGGTGCTCGTAGCCGAGACCGTATCCCGCCATGGTGCCAACCTTGAAGTTCTCGACCATGACGTCTGATTCGGCACCGAGCTTCAGGAAAATGTCGCGTCCGGCTTCAGTACGTACGTCCAGTGACAGAGCGCGCTTGTTACGGTTAACCGTGGTGTGCATCAGACTGACCTCCCTGTCCGGCAGAGTTGGCCGCACGGAGCGGCTTATGTCACCTGAGGGGATCTCGACCTTGATGACATCTGCGCCGAAGTCAGCGAGCACTGCCGCACACATCGGTCCAGCCCAGGTAGTGGCCGCTTCGAGCACGCGCACGCCGGCCAGAGGGCCAGGAATGTCCGTACGTGCGTTGCGGTAGAAGTCTGCTTTTTTCATCGTACGTCTCCGGTTGGTTTCGCCAGCGTGCTGAAATCCTGCCAGCTACTGTTTGGGTACCTGTATACCAAGCAGACGTGCGGCATTCTCACCCAGAACCTTCGCGCGCTGATCGTCAGTCAAACGCCCCATCTGACGCTCGATGGCTTCAGGTGAGTGCGGCCACGAACCTTCGGGATGGGGATAGTCACTGGCCCAACAGAAGTTGTCGATCAGGTCGAATTCTTCTGCTATCGCGAGACCAGAGCGGTCTTCACCGAAGGTCGCATATCCCTGCCGCCGGAAGTAGTAGCTAGGCAGCTCCGGCAGCTTTGGTTTGGCCCACATATGGTGTTTGCGATAGGCCTCGTCCATCGCCTCGAGGCTCCAGGAAACCCATCCAATACCGGACTCGACCACCGCGAAGCGCAGCTTCGGATGGCGCTCGCAGATACCGGATGCACACATCAGTACCAGCGGCTCGACATTGGTCGTACAACAGTGTGCGACGTAGTTGGCGACCGCCCCGCCAGGACCGCGCGTGGTTGCCGGATTGCGCCCGGTGCTGACGTGAAACGTTGCCGGCATGTTGGTGTCCTCGAGCGCCGACCAGATGGGATCGAACTCCGGCAGGTTGTAGTTGCGCTCCTTTGGAGGCTGGGGGCCGTACACCGGCTTGTTGGGCAGACACACACCCTGGAAACCCAGTTTCGCGACCCGCTCTATCTCAGCCACCGCCGCATCGACGTCAGCCGTGGTGATGAACGCCATCGGTAGCTGAACATTCCAGTGGTCGCCGTACCAGTCACGCGCCCAGTTGTTCCACCCCTCACACAGGCGCATGGCCAACCCGGGATCGTCATTGGCAATTTGCGCAGCGAGGAAAGCGGCTCCCGGAAAGATGATCTCCGCATCGACACCATCGCGTGCATTGTCCTCTACCCGTTTGTCCGCAAATCGCCCCGACATGAAGCGTTCGAGATCCTCACCTGCCATCTTCGAGCGGTCGAGCAAATGGGCTGGGACGGACGCTTCCTTCTTCTTGCTGTCCTGCTGGTTCTCGCCGGCCTCTTTGGGCTCACGTACACCCTCGGCCCGCTCTTCATCCATCTGCACTTCGCGGCGTGCACGCCGTGCACTCAGACGCTCGCGCACGTCGTCGTCGATATAACCGTCCATCCAGTCTCTTGGCTCGATCGCGTGACAGTCGGCCGATATGACATAGAACTTGTCTGCATCATCCGGTCGAACGGTTCGCAACCAACCTTCGTGTCCCGGGGTCTCGGTGCGCCACGCCTGGGCTGCCAGTAATTCGGCTTCTCTCTCGGAATTCGCTGCCATGGAACTACTCCCTCCTGATCTCTCGCGATGGACCAATCTCTAATACTAGTTACATCAATTGTCTGAGTACAGATTTCTGTACCTGTTATATTGTGAGCGATGTCCTGCAGTGTATTTCACATGCCAAATAAACTATTGTCACAGATACGCAGCACACCAGCGGCTTGCGTATGAAACAGACCGCAACAACACAGCGATAGGTTCAAATGGCGGAAGCAGTTTTCCCTCCCGAACGGGCCGCGACCCGGGTCGCCCGGCAGATCGTCAACGAAATACAGACGCAGGGTCTCAGGCCGGGCGCCAAGCTGGAACCCGAGCATGTCATGATCCAGAAGTATGGCGTTGCCAGGGCAACCATCCGGGAGGCTTTACGCTTCCTCGAACTGCAGGGCGCCCTGCGCATCAAGGCTGGTCCGGGCGGTGGGCCCGTCGTGAGTGTGCCGGACATCGACCACCTGGCAAGTGCGATCTCGCTGCAGCTACAGTTCGCAAACGCCACCGTTGAATCCGTATTGGACGCGAGAATTTCCATATATCCCGTGCTGGTCACTGAAGCAGCTCAAAACGCCACGCACCAGGACATCGCAGCGCTCCATCAATGCGTCCAGCGCTTACAGGCGGCACTCGAGGATTCATCAGAAACCACCCGCGAGTCCCGGCAGTTTTTCGAAACCATCGCTGCCGCGTCGAAGAATCTCGTACTCGGCTTTCTCGTGAATGCCCTCCACCGCATGTCTGACGGTTTCGGTGTCGAATACGACCTGGAGAACCGCAAGGCGAATGCGCGAAATTCGCAACGCATTCTGGAGGCGATCGAAGCCGGAGACGCCGATAAGGCCTACGCCATATCTACCAAAATGCACACCGCCGGAAAACGGTACTGGGAAAAGCACGCACCTGAGCTGCTGGATGCACCCATTTCCTGGGTAACCGGCTGAGATTGACCACCTGACCAGAACCAGTATCCTAGTTAACAACTCTACCTGCTAATCGCATTTCACCTGCCGAGGAATCTCCAGACGGGAATACATCTATGCAAACAAACGACGTAAACAGCATTCCGCTTGAAGAAATCGATGTCAGCCGCCCCGAGCTGTTCGAGAACGACAGCTGGCACCCCTGGTTTGCACGCCTGCGCAAGGAGGCACCGGTGCACTATCTGGCCGACAGTGCAAACGGACCTTTCTGGTCGGTTACCAGCCACGACCTGATCAAAGAGGTGGATTCCAACAACACCGTATTTTCATCCGAAAAAGGTGGCATCTCCATTGTCGACCTGGTTCCTGTCGAGGGCCAGATCCAGGGCAAGAACTTCATCGCCATGGACGAACCGGAACACATGCCGCAGCGGATGGCGGTGGCCCCCACTGTTGCACCGAAGAACCTGGCTTTATTGGAACCGCTGATACGAGAACGGGTCATCGACATTCTCGAAAACCTGCCGGTAGGGGAAACCTTCAACTGGGTGCAGGAGGTGTCCATCGAACTGACCGCCAGAATGCTGGCGACCCTGTTCGACTTTCCTTATGAAGAGCGACGCAAGCTTGTGCACTGGTCGGATCTGGCCACAGCTGTACCCCAGGTCACCGGCGACGACAGCATCGACATGAAAGAGCGCTACGACGAACTCATGGGGTGTGCCGCGGCGTTTTATCAGCTGTGGGCGGCAAAAGCGGGTCAGCCACCCTCTTTTGATCTCATCTCCATGCTGCAGAACAATCCTGAAACCGAGAAGTTGAACGAGGATCCGGAACTGTTTCTCGGCAACATCATTCTGCTGATCGTTGGCGGCAACGACACCACCCGCAACAGCATCAGCGGCGGCGTCATGGCGCTCAACCAGTTTCCGGACGAGTACGAGAAACTGCGTAACAATCCGGCGTTGATCCCCAACATGGTGGCAGAGATGGTGCGCTGGCAGACGCCTGTGATTCACATGCGCCGAACCGCTTTACAGGACTACGAGCTTGGTGGCCAGAAAATCCGCGAGGGTGACAAGGTGGTGATGTGGTACCTCTCCGGCAATCGCGACGCGACGGTGTTCGAAAACCCGGACAACCTGGTTATCGACCGGCCTAACGCACGGGGCCACGTCTCTTTCGGCTTTGGTGTACACCGCTGCATGGGCAACCGCCTGGCAGAAATGCAGCTGCGCGTATTGTGGGAAGAGATCATGAAGCGGTTCCACAGTGTGGAAGTGGTGGGAGATATCGAGCGTCTGTCCAGCAACTTCATTCGGGGCATCAAGGATGTGCCGGTGAGACTAAACCCTTTGTAGCATCGTGCTGTCCTGGTATCTGAACTGGAGATAGAACAAGTGGAGACATGGAAAATCGGGGATGTCGAGATTCATCGCGTGGTGGATCTGCTGATGGATATGCCCACGGCATTTCTGTTTCCCGAGGGCCAACCCGAGGAGCTGATACCGCATCACCCCTGGCTGATGCCTCACTTCCTGCACGCAGACGGACAGACGATGACCGTCTCCGTTCACACCTTTGTGGTGCGCTCAGGCGATGCGACCATCGTGGTGGATACCTGCGTAGGTAACGACAAAGAGCGGGATGCGCCAAACTGGAACAAACGAACCTCCGATTTTCTGGAGCGGTTGTCTGAGCGCGGAGCGTCACGAGAAGCTGTCGACATGGTGCTATGCACCCATCTGCACGTGGATCACGTTGGCTGGAACACCATTTTAGAGAACGACCGCTGGGTGCCGACGTTTCCCAAGGCGAAGTACCTGATCGGCCGCGAGGAATGGGCATTCTGGGAACACGAGGACGATCCCTTCGGCAAACAGGCCAAAGCCGACTCAATACTGCCCATCGTCGAGTCAGATCTGGTTCAGTTCGTTGAGACCGACCACCGGCTAACCGACGAAGTGAGTCTGGTCCCTACCCCTGGTCACACACCGGGCCACGTCAGCGTGCTGATCCGCTCACGCGGCGAACAGGCCATTATCACCGGGGATCTATTTCATCACCCGCTGCAGTTCGCGTATCCGGGCTGGAAAGACATTGCAGACGTGGATGGTGAAACAGCAGAACGCACGCGCCACGCATTCATGCAGCAGTACGGCGACGAAACGCTGGTGATGGGCACGCATTTCGCCTCCCCAACCGCGGGCCACATCGTTCGCGACGACGACTTCTGGCGGTTCGACGTCTAGAGGCGGAGGACTTACCAGTCCTTCACCCAACGATCTGGCGGCCGTGACATCGTCTCCCGCAGCGCTTTCATCACCGGGTCGCGCGGTTTGTTGCCGTCGATGTCGGTGTAGTCGTACTCTTCGGCGAGTTCAAAGGCCATGACCACTTTTCCCGTCTTGGCGAGCAGGTCCGGGTCCTGCTTCATCGCCACGACCGCGCGGCCGACGAACTCTGGTGTTTCCTTCGCCTTCGACGTTTGTACCTTCTCACCGTATAGCTGCAGAACCCGCTCTGTCAGCACGAGGCCAGGATAGAGTGACACCACCGCGACACCATCGGGCTCCAGTTCCTGCCCGGCATCGAAGCTGAATCGGTCGAGGCCTGTCTTGCCTATGTTGTGCGACGTATCAAGATAGTGTTCGACACCGCCAAACGAACCGATATTCACAATCAGTCCGGACTGCCTGGCAACCATCATGGGGGCCGCATGCCATGACATGAGCCAGGCCGAGCGCAGCCCCACGCGGTGTACCGAGTCCCAGATCCCAATAGGCCGCTCAAAGAAACGGGCCTTCGGGTCGTAGTCCTCAGTAAGAACGTATGTGGCGGCACCGATGGCGTTGTTCACCAGGATATCCAGCCGTCCACCCTGCTCCCGTTTTATCCGTTCGTAAAACTCGGCAGTGGCTGCGTCGTCGCTGTGGTCCAGCCTGATACCGAAGACGTTTGCATTGCGGGTCTCCTCGGTGATCCTGCGCGCGGTCTCATCAGGAGTAGAAGAACCCGTTATGTAAACAGTGGCACCCGCCCGGGCCAACGCCCTGGCTATACCTTCTCCCACCGAACGCGTGCCGCCCGTGACGATCGACACATTGCCATCGAGGCTGTCGTCGAATGAGATGGCTGACATGTTATCCCCAGTTGAAATCTGCCGTCGCAATTCTAGTATACTATTTATTCGATTTTGGGATCTGGGGAGAATTCATTTGGAAGAATGCGCGCTCGCGACCATATGGGAAATCGTTGCCGACGAATTCGGTGACCAGCAGGCACTGGTACATGGCCGCCGGCACACTTCCTGGCAACAGTTCGAGCAACGTTCCGCGTGCCTTGCGAGCGCACTTGAATCGGCTGGCATCACGAGCGGCTCCAAAGTTGCCCTGTACCTGCACAACTGCCCCGAGTATCTCGAAGGTACATTTGCGGCCCTGAAACTTGGTGCCGCACCGGTGAACGTCAACTACCGCTACAAGGAGGAAGAGCTCAGCTACCTGCTCGACAATTCCGACGCCGAGGTCTTGATCTACGGATCCGAGTTCGCTGAGCGTCTTGACGCGATCAAAGACCAGATTGGCGGTCTCAAGCTGTTGATCGAGGTTGGTGACAACGCAAGCGCTTCGCTCGAGGGCGCGATCACCTATGCAGATGCGCTGTCCGCCCCGCCGCAGACACGCCGCCCGCACGATCCTGACGACCTGATCCTGCTGTACACCGGTGGCACCACCGGAATGCCGAAGGGTGTCATGCACCGCACAGGCACACTCAGCCTTCTGTTCCGCGCCTCCCTGGCTGGAGGACCCGTTCCGGAGACGCTGCCCGAAATCATCCAGGCGGCCAGACAACGGACAAGCGATGCATCTCAGGTTCGCACCATAGTGCCCCCTCCTCTCATGCACGGTACCGGCTGGTGGTCGGCAATGATGGCTCACACCAAGGGCGGCTGTGCCATCACGCTACCGAATCACCACTTCGACCCGCATGAGGTTTTGCAGACCACCCAACGGGAGCGCGCAACCACCCTGGTTATCGTCGGCGATGTATTCGCCCGACCCTTGCTAAACGCACTGGACGAAGCGGCGAACGCGGGTTCGCCGTACGATCTCTCAACGCTGAAGGAGGTCAACTCCTCGGGTGCAATGTGGTCGGCGTCCGTGAAGGACGGTCTTCTACGGCATACCGACATGGTACTGGCCGATTCCATGGGCGCATCAGAGGGCGGTCTGGCAATGCAGATCACGCGCCGTGGCCAGGCCACGCAGACAGCGAAGTTCCAGATACAGAACACGACAAGGGTGTTTACTGACGATGATCGTGAGGTGGAGCCTGGATCCGGTGAAATCGGCATGTTGGGCACCAGCAGAAACATTCCACTCGGCTACTACAAAGACCCGGCAAAAACCGCCAGCACCTTTCGGGTTATCGACGGCGTGCGGTACAGCTTTCCGGGTGACTACGCCACCGTGGAGGCCGACGGTACCATCACGCTGCTGGGCCGAGGTTCAAACTGCATCAACACCGGCGGCGAGAAGGTCTATCCCGAAGAAGTCGAGGAAGCCGTGAAAACCCATCCGGCTGTTACGGATTGTCTGGTAGTGGGTGTGCCAGACGAGAAGTTTGGAGAGCGTGTTACGGCGGTGGTCTCACTCGAAGCCGGTGAATCCGGTAGGCAGGAAACACTCGCAGACCACGTTCGTTCCCAACTGGCAGGCTACAAGGTTCCGCGTGGCTTCCGGTTCGTCAGCAAAGTTCAGCGTGGCCCCAACGGCAAGGCTGACTACAAGTGGGCCAGAGATATCGCGGATACCGATACCGCACACTAGCGCGGCATCATGACGTTACGCGATGCCTACCACTTCGTAGCCATTGAGAAATTCTGCGGGTTGCTGTGTGTGTTTGAGAAAGTTGTCCGCGCCGAGCTTGCGCATGTGCGCGGATGCCGCCTCACCGTCTGTGTAGTACACCTCAGCCAGGCCCGCATACGCCGGTTTTGACCCACCCAGGGTGGCATGGGACACCACGTAGCGCAGTCCCCCGGGGGTCGCCTCGAGGGCTCCGGCGACATTCGGCACATGATCCTCCAGCCAGCTCTGATAGAACGTGTCGGCATCAACCTCTGGCTTGCGTCGCAGCAGGCCCGTCACTTTGACTGCCTCTGCCGGATGCGGCCCATCTACGATCACGTGTTCCTCACAGACCAGCACCACGGGCTTTTGGTCAGTTACGGCAAAAAAACCGTCATTGAGCGCGGTGGCGAGATCCGCCGTTGTATACCAGCGTTTCGCCTTTTCGGCGTCTTCGAACCACAGCGATGCCATGCCATCGTACGACGCATCGCCATCGAAAAACGTCACCGAGTAGCGCTGTGGTTGCACATGCTCGATGACAGCGGGCATGTGTCTTTCCTGCCAATGCGTGACGAGCTCGTCGTGGCTAACGCCCTCGCCTCGCTTCACCAGCACAACCAGTTTAAGCATCCTGTCGGGCGCCAAACTCGATGCCATCAAAATCACCCGCCTCGCGCCACTGTTTAAGAATTCGGAAGAACTTGACCGGCCCACCACCATAACCGCTGGTGAGGATGCCGTTAGGATTGTCCAGTTCGCCTTCGTTGTTGTAGTAACCGGGCGTACATTCCGCGCGAAAGCGATGTCCGAACTTGGCCATGCGTTTGATTTCATCGAGCCAGGCTTGCTCGCCTTCTGCGGTGGCTTCAATCGAGTTCGATTCCCGCGCCCGTGCCTCACTCATGATGTGCGCGATGTGCACCGCCTGTTCGTTCAACGCATGCGGTACGTTGACGGTCACAGCCGCCTGGGTGAAACCCAGAAAGAAGCAGTTGGGAAATCCATGGGTGGTAAAACCGTGCAGTGTTTTAAGCCCCTCGGCCCATTTTTCGCTGAGCTTCTCACCCTCGCGGCCAATCACGTCATATCCAGCCCGGCGGGTATAGCTCGTGCCAACCTCGAAACCGGTCGCAAATATCAGGCAATCCAGTTCGTGCTCCACTCCATCCACCACGGCGCCTTTCTCGGTTATGCGCTCAACGCCCTTTCCCTGCGTGTCGATCAGGTGCACATTTTCACGATTGAAGGTGGGCAGGTACTCATCATGAAAACAGGGTCGCTTGCAGAACTGGCGATACCAGGGCTTCAGCGCTTCGGCGGTAGTCTTGTCTTCGACGATCGAGTCCACGCGTTCGCGCACACCATTCATCTTCTGGTAGTCAGCCATTTCCAACAGGACGCCCCTTTCCTTTGGCGTGAGGCGTCGTCCCAGCTTCTGGGAAGCTTGCTTGGCAGCAATACCCGTGAGGTTGCGGAATATGTCCGTCCACCCGTCGGCAACCAGGTCCTCGTCCTGCTCGCCGCCACTGACGAGCGTATTGAAGTTCTCCATTCTCTCGTACTGCCAGCCATCGTGCAGCGAGGAGGCCCAGTCCGAATCTGTAGGACGATTGTTGCGGGCGTCTACAGAAGACGGTGTGCGCTGAAAAACCTTGAGTTCACCCGACCATTCACCAAGGTGCGGAATACACTGCACAGCGGTCGCGCCAGTGCCGATGATTCCTACCCGCTTGTCCTTCAGTTTGGTGAGATTGCCGCTCGAATCCCCGCCGGTATAGTCGTAATCCCAGCGGCTGGTATGAAAGGTGTGGCCCTTGAACTGGTTGATACCGGGAATACCCGGCAGCTTCGGTCGGTTCAGGGGACCATTGGCCATGGCAACGTAGCGGGCCCGCATGCGGTCGCCACGATTGGTGCTGACGATCCAGTGCTCATCCTGTTCGTCCCATGTGAGATCTGTGACTTCCGTAGAAAGGCAGGCGTTTTCGTACAGGCCGTAATGCCTCGCTATGTTCTGCGTGTGCTCCATGATTTCCGGTGCGAAGGAGTACTTGTGCCGCGGGATGTAGTCGAGCTCCTGCAGCATGGGTAAATAGCAATAGGATTCCACATCGCACATCGCTCCCGGGTAGCGATTCCAGTACCACGTTCCCCCGAAGTCGCCGCCCTTCTCTATCACCCGGATATCGTCGAAACCTGCTTCACGCAGCCGGCCGCCGAGCAGCAATCCACCAAATCCACCGCCGATGAGGACGATCTCAACGCGATCGTTCAGAGGCTCGCGGTCTATTCTCTTTTCGTAAGGGTCATCAACGTAGTTAGAGAATTCACCGGTAACCTCAACGAACTGCTCGTTCGCATCGAGGCGAAGTCGTTTGTCTCGCTCTTCGAGATACTTCGCCTTCAACGCATCCGGCTCGAAGTCGATATCTCCGAGCACCAGGCTGACCACATCTTCCATCGTTCTTTCCCACAGTAGCCGAACAAACTAGTATCATAGTTATGTATTGGGACCAAGTAAACTTGCCAGCTGAAATTCACAAGACAGACCGACAACAAGTCAGACACCCCTGCAACGTACGAATCTAGGTGGGAGTTTGGTTTCGCTGCAGACCGGTGACAAACACCCTCGCAAATGCACGCACCCTGTCTTGGTGAAAGCGGACATTCAACCAGTGAAGCGTGACAGGCCGCTTCCGGCCCTGAGCAGTCATTCGCATGTTGAGCAAACCGTTGAGCCGTCAGCATCGGCGGTTAGTACCGATAAAGAAAAGCCAATTCCGCTTTGCGGGACGTCCTAGCCAAAATTAGGGATCTGAAGCAAGAATCTCCTCGCTTAGAATCATTAGATCGGGAAGCCGACTGCCTCTCTCTAAAAGCCGCTGGACGATGGTTCTCGCCTGGTCCACACGATTGGTGGCGCGCAGAAGTCTCGCATACGTAATGTTTGCTCCACTGCTTTCAGACTCGCCTATTGTTGCTTCGAGTCGACGAATACCTTCTTCGAGAAGTTGATTAGATTGATCACCTCGCTCGACAAGTAGTATTGCCAATCGTGCCCAAATCACTGAGGTGCTGAGATTTGGAGTGTCGATCGACTCGAAGGTTTCGGCGTTTATGGAAGAATTGCCAAGGTGTTTCGCCGTTAGATAGTCGTAACGAAACGCAAGATCCTGCCAATCCTGATAAGGCCCTTCGATTAGAAGAAGCGGTGCAAGAGCGTCCTGCCCGGTTTGTAGCACGGCCTTTGGATCTCCACCGACTGTGGCGATGGCTTCCACCAATCCGGCCGAAATGTTTGCTACTTCCGACCTCCACAGGGTGTTGTCTTCATCCACGTCTACGAGAAACAACGCTTTTTCCAACGCGGATTGGTAGGTCGCGAGAGCTTCTTCTACGTACCCTGTCTCGAATAGTAGGCGTGCTTTCCCGTTCAGAAATCTTGATTCTCGATGTCGGAGGTGCGGCTCGTCGTCGGGAACGATCTGTGCATTTGCACATGCTGATCCCCGATGGCGTCTACACGTTCGAGCAGGACAAA
>CAYMUT010000040.1:0-37628 GCA_964393625.1 uncultured Pseudomonadales bacterium | reverse complement strand
GCCGAGAGACAATTGGCGGCACCTGGTCTCTTTTCAAGTATCCGGGTATCCGGTCGGATAGCGACCTCTATACCTTTGGCTATGATTTCAAGCCCTGGTATGGCAACCCCATTGCGACAGCGCCGGAGATCCTTCGCTATCTGCATGAGGTCGTAGATGAAAACCAACTGGAACCCAATATCCGTTTCAATCACTGGGTAGAAAAGGCAGCCTGGTCCAGTGAAGACGCGGCATGGGGCGTTAATGCCAGGACATCTGACGGCGACGAGGTCCGCGTAACGGGTCAGTTTCTCTTCATGTGCCAGGGGTATTACAACTACCAGGAAGGCTATCAGCCGGAATTCCCGGGGCAGAAATCCTTTAAGGGCGACCTGATTCACCCGCAAAAGTGGCCGGAAGATCTGGACTACACCGGCAAAAGCATGATCATCATAGGCTCTGGCGCAACTGCTGCGACGATCGTGCCGGCGGTTGCCGACAAAGTTTCCCACGTCACCCAGCTGCAGCGTTCACCCAGTTATTACTACGCCCTGGACAACTCCACCGAAGAGCAAGTGATCCTTGACCTTCGAGAGCTGGATGTTTCGGAAGATACGATCTACCAGGTCAAGCGTGATCTGGCGCTTAACTTCGGTGAAGAGATCGCCGAAAAATCCATGCAAGACCCTGAAGGCACGAAACAGGAGTTGCTTGAGTTAGCCCGGGCAGACCTGCCGGAAGATTTCAACCTCGAGAAGCACCTCACACCCAGCTATGGACCCTGGAAGGAGCGTTTATGCCTGCTGCCCGATGGCGATATGTTCAAGGCAATAACGAGCGGTAAAGCCTCGATCACCACCGATGAGATCGATAAGTTTGTAGAAGACGGAATTTTACTGAAGTCGGGTAATCACCTGGCGGCTGACATTATCGTGAGCGCTACTGGTATTGAGCTTTGCGGCCTGGGTGATGTGGAATTCAGCGTAGATGGTGAAACCGTAGATGCCTCTCAGGCATTTGCTTATCACGGCATGATGATGTCAGGGATGCCCAATCTTGCCTGGAGTTTCGGCTACATCCGAACGTCGTGGACAATGCGCTCTGACATGATCGCTCATTATGTGTGTCGCCTGCTGAACTACATGGATGAGAAAGGTGTAACCCACTGCACGCCAACCTTGCGGGCTGAAGATGCAGGCATGAACGGCAAAGGCTTCATCGACCCGGATGACTTCGCGCCAGGCTATATGAGGCGTGGTGTGCATCGATTGCCTAAACAGAGTGACCAGGGGCCCTGGGTGAACAGCCAGGACTACTACAAAGAGAAGGACATCATCCCCAATCTGGCATTCGAAGATGACGCCCTGGTGTTCTCTGGTTCAGATGATCAGCAGGTCAGCGCCGGCTAACGGGCATTTTTGATAATCAGGAGCGGCTAGCGCCTGGCTCTCGGAGTAACCCCGGGCGGTGGCCTCAGTCGCTACCGCCGAGGTGTCTATCTATTGAGGGTTTTCATCGCTGGCTGTGAACGTCAGAGAAATCCGCTCAGCATCAGCAAGAATTTCGTCCGCCAGAGCCCAGGATACGTCGTCGTACTGGATGCCCACAAAGGCAGCCCTGGACAGCTCAATACACCAGCCCAGCAGATCCGCCTCGGCTTTTGCCTCGGCTAACTGTATCGCCAATTCCGTGAAGTAAATCGACGCCGTCATTTCATGCTGCTCGTTGACATATTCGATCAACCGCGTGAGTTTGGGCTGGATAAGCTGTTGAACTTCAACAATGGCGGGTTCGCTCTGCACAGTTATTCTCTCCGCCAGAGCGCATCGCGCCGATAGCGCCTCGTTTCCCCCACAGCATAGGTGGTGAACGCCTGGCCTATCTCGGCGAATTGCACGGTGTTATAGCCGGTATCGCCGCCAAACCAGACGGTAAAGTCGCTCCACTCGAGCACCCAGGATGCCCACAGGCTGCGATTACGATCGAACGCTCCGCGGCCGGAAAAATGTTGCGATGGCGTGGCTACAATACGCACCGAGCGCCCACCCACGTCCACGGCCTGGGCATCCCACCAGTCCATTTCAAACACCCGGTCGGCGTCCACGCCCTGTTTCAGCAGTAACCGCTTCATGCCCAACGGCACAAAATACCGGGCGCTCGGGCCAAACTGCCGCACCGTCCTGAAATCCAGGTGGTCGTAATGATCGTGACTGATGACAACAACATCGATACGCGGCAGTTGTTCTACGCTCAGTCCAGGGGGGAAATTCGCTTCGGGCCGGCAAAAGCTACCGGAGAGGCGCGCTTCGTCAAAACCGGATCGGTAAGTACGTTCAGTCCCTGATGCTGGATAAGCACTGTAGAGTGGCCCAACCAGGTAACGGCGACGTTGTCCGATGCGCCAGCGGCTGCCACCGGGTCAGGTTTCTGAACCGGCGTCTGATACTGTTCAGGATCATGCTTCGCCCAATCTCCACTGAAAAAGCGCGCCCGCAGGAAGCTCCACAGCCCGGGCGGTGTGTGCTGGCTGTACGGATTCACGAACCCGCCACGTTCATGATGAGCGGGCCGATCCTCACCCCATGCGCCACTGATCAAGGCAGCGCTCACTATTGCAACTACAATTCTTTTCATGCAGAAAATCGACCCTGAGAACCGCTGACGTTAGCCAGTGGCGTGTGAATTTTTCGTGAAATCAGGCTTCTTAAAGACAGGCTTCTAAGTGGCGCGGTGAAGCAGGATAATCCCGACTCACGATAACTCAGGAGGACTTATGCAGATTCGGCCCTCTGGCGCCTGCTGCGGCGCCGCGATTACCGGCCTGGCTCTAGAGGACTTGATGGACACGCAGTTGCTTGCTGAATTGCGGGTGGTTGGCACTCTGATCGGAGTTTCCTGCCTGCACCTCCCACAGCGACGCTGCTTTACGAAAGTGTGATCCCTCCTGTTGGTGGAGACACCCTCTTTGCTGATCTGGGATAATCGCTCGGTTGTCTATGCGGCCACTGGTGGTTACGACGGATACGATCGTTTATTCCACCGAGCCACAGTTGCGCCGCGGGCTGCCTGATGATCTGATGGCCGTGATTGCAGCCCTGGAATCAAGGCCATTGCAATTACTACATGAACCGTTGAGGGGGCAGTGAAGATGACGCTAGAAGTCGTTTGTCATGGTGTGCGTGAACCTGAGTTGGGTTGTATCGAGGTTAAGCGCTACACAGATACCGATATACTTCAGATCGAGTGGGACCGAATCTGGCGCACCCAATGGTTGCTCGCGGGTCTGGTGAGTGACGTCACCGAACCAGGTGACTTCTTCGTGTTCGAAATAGGTTCCGAACAGATTCTGGTGACCCGAACCGGCGAGGGTGAACTCAAGGCCTTTTACAACGTGTGTCAGCATCGAGGAAACCGGCTCGTGAATGAGTCCTCCGGTCGTACCCAGGACTTTCGCTGCCTGTATCACGCGTGGACATACGACCTGGACGGCCAGCTGAAGGGTGTCCCGGGCCTGACGAACTTTCCCGAGGATCCACGACCAGGGCGCCCGTTGAAACCGGTCGCGCTGGATGTGTGGAATGGTCTGATATTTGTTCACCTCGGCGATCAGCCCCCAAGCCTGGCCTCTTTTCTCGGTCCTGTGGCCGACCACCTGGCTGGATACCAGTTTGCCGACATGACACTTGTTGAAGATCAGACCGCAGATATCGCGTGCAACTGGAAAACTGTGGTCGACAATTTCTCCGAGCTCTACCACGTCGATTTTCTGCACCCGCAACATCAGCGCATGGTGGATTGCCAGAACGATTTAGTCCGACTGTTCGAGCAAGGCCACACCGGCGTTGAAGTGCCCGGGGCAACGGTAAACCCCAAGTTCCCGATTCCGTCCGAACCTACCGACATACAATCAATGCAGCTCAAGCAAGTCGGGCTCGACCCTGCGGACTTCACAGGGAGGGTTACAGATATCCGCGAGGCAATCCAACTGCGTAAACGCGAAGCAGGCAGCTCACTGGGTTTTGACTATTCACGACTGGAAAACCATCAGCTGTCTGATGTCTGGCAATACAACCTGTTTCCGAATGCGATCTTGTCCTTCACCCCTGAACACCTGTGGATACTAAGACCAAGGCCGCATGCGAGTGACCCTAACCGCTGCTGGTTCGATAAATTGAGTCTGCTGATGTTTCCAAAGACCCAAGAGGGTATGCAGCACATCGGCGGTCAAACAAGGCATGGCACAATGCAAAGACCCCGGACGAGGCCACTGAAGGATTGTTTCGAGGCAGCTGCGGTAAAGCGCGGTGATAAGTCGATGACCGACACCATCGACCAGGACATCTCACTGCTTGAAGAGGTCCAGGCTGGGATGACCTCCCAGGGCCTCGATGACCTGGTGCTCGGTCATGATGAAATGCGCATGCAGCATTTCCATAATCAATGGGACGAATTGATAGGACCAGCGTAAGCGCCGCCATGCTGCACCGTCATCAATAGATCACCATACAGCGCACTTCGATACTCCAGCGGTCCGGTGCATCATCGCGCAAAGCATCGGGGTGAAACGCCGTGTGGAAGCTGAACGTGCACGGCTCCCCCGGTCGATCGCCCTCCGCACCATCAGTCATCGCCAGACGACCCGCGGAATCCCACTGCTTGATCAGCAGCGCCTCATCGCCTGAGAGCTCCGGGTAGTAATAGTACTGCTGCTGATCGGCAAACTTCGAAAAGTAGTTTTCACCGATTCGGTTCGGGTAGTGAATCTCGAACACCACCAGATCCTGCGGCCGGATCGTCTGGCCATCACAGAGTGCCAGCGGGTGCCTCGCCACGGGCTCATCGGCAATATTGCGCCACACATTGATGATGGCAAACCGGCCACCATCCTGGCGCGCCGCGGCCGCCAGGTCCGCAGGAATCAGCGGCTCACCTTCCGGCAGATAGCCTTTCAGCGTGTCGTTGCCTCCAGGCGGTTGCGACAGCTGGGCAAGGCGCTCCGGGGCGCCCCACAACGTGTAGTCACCATGCACCATATGCGCCGGGCCCTGCACGTCCTGCCCGCCTTCGATGGCGCGATTACCTTCTTTGCCACTGGCTGAACGCACGTTGTGGTCGAACGCAAAAGCCCGTGCACCGGTGGCCTTGGCGACCAGCTTCTCGCACTGCGGATAGTAATTACGAATCACATCGTCGTGGTCCAGAAACGACACGGGTGCCGTCAGGGGCTGATCACAGATCTCGAAACCATTCTCATCACAGGTCATGGAAACTTCCGGTTGGCGTGCGTCGTGCACGACCATCTTCCGGTGATCCACATCGATACCCTTGCTCTCACTCGTATTGCCGCGCGGATCGCGATCTATGAGTACGCGGCCATTGCGGTAGAGCGAGCTCAACGACTCGCCGGTCATGAATGTAAATGTGCCCGTATCAGCCATGGGTTCACTCCTGGTATCACGACGGTTAAGTCATTGTAGGCAAGCGCAAAACGCGCTGAATCAGTCTGCGTAACCTGGGTCCAATCGGTCTGCCAGTCGCCGCAGTGCCGGCCAGGCGGTTGCGGCCAAAGCACTTTCCCATGCATCGGCGTTGTTGAAAGTTTGTTCCATCATCTTCAGGGCGCCTTCGTTGGGCATGTTCAGCGCCCCCGCTGCGGCCGCTTTGACCTGTATCTGACAAGCCCGTTCAAGATAATAGAGTCGCATGAAACAACTGGCGACCGACCCGCCAACCGCCAGTGTGCCGTGATTGCGGAGGATCATGACGTTGTGCTGACCCAGATCAGCGACAAGGCGTTCGCGTTCGTCCAGATCTAACGCTACCCCTTCCCAATCGTGATAACTGATGTCCGGGTGCACAAACATGGCGTGCTGACTCAGAGGCAAAAGGCCTTGTTGCGTGCATGACACCGCAACTCCAGCCTCCGTATGCAGATGCATCACCGCGCCCGCCTCCGGGCGGCTCATATGTACAGCACTATGTATGGTGAACCCCGCGGCGTTGACCTGGTAGCCAGAATCAAGAACCACATTACCTTCTACATCGACTTTGACCAGGTTCGACGCCGTCACCTCATCGAACATGAAGCCGAATGGATTCAGCAGGAAGTGCTCGTCAGGCCCAGGCACTCGAGCAGACAGATGTGTAAACACCATATCGCTCCAACGATAGTGATCTACCAGCCGATAAGCCGCCGCCAGATCCTGTCGTACCTGCCACTCTTCCCTGGAGACCATAGATTGAACATCATGCAGATTCGCTACGGCTTCGCTCATTGTTTCTTCCTGTGTCAGCTTGGGTCAATTTATCACGCCCCTGCCGGCCTAATCTTTTTCCTGCTGGTGCGCAAAGATGGACTTGTAGCCCGTGCGGCTCCAATCCGGCGGCATCAGCACAGGCCGCGGATCAAACCTGGCCCAGCGCGCGCGGGCACCGCTCACCATCGTTTCGGCGTGCTTCTGGTGCATGGTCAGGTTGGTAATGGGCAAAGCATCCGCGGCACTATAGGCACACAACAATAGCGGACGTGAACGCGGACTGCGATTGGGTGGCGAGCCGTGCACGCTACGGCAGTTATGTATCGTGATACTGCCTGCAGGACCGGCCAGATACTCCGCCCGATCGACCTCGATGCGCGGTACGTCTTCATCCCGAATACTGCCTGTCCATTGTCCATCGCTGTTGTAAAGATCATACAGGGGACCATCATGAGACCCGGGTATGACCCCCATCGGCGCCATGTCTTCGGTCACGTCATCGAGATAAACACCGATGGTAAGCACGTCATAGTTCGTGTGCGGCCAGAATTGGATATCCTGATGCCACTTCACTTCTTCGCCACCGTCGCCCCATTTAAAATTGAGTTTGCAGTGATGAAATTTCACATCGGGGCCCAGCAGGTCCACCGCCACATCAACGAACGGGCCTTCGCTTGCGAACGTCCAATAGGCCTCATGCAAGTCGACCGGACTGTTCAACCTTCTTAGACGCGGGCGTTCCGCACAATGGTCAGCCTCCAGGTCAAAACGCTTATCGCCCGAATCCGCTGTACGGCTGAGATCGACGAACTCTGCCGTCACCTGATTAAGTCGGTCCAGCCAATCCTGGCGTACCAGTTGTGGCACGCCAACGTAGCCGTCTCGAAAGTACTTCTCCCGCTGTTCCTGGGTCAGCACGCGCGGCTGGGCTGCCATTACCGCCTGCTGAATCTCGCTAGCATTCTCTGCGCTCATATTCATATTCTTCATCACAACACCATTCCCACCTTAGCGATCACTTATGGAGCGTTCGTCGGCCACAAGAGACATTATGGTAAGCTAGAAACATAAGCTTTGCAGTGTAGGGTTTTCTCATGCAACCGAACATAAATATAGAGTTTACCGAGGTCGACCGTTTTACCCCAGGTGACCCTGCTGCCCTGCAATTCCTCGAAGAACAGGGTTTCGTGGTATTTGCACAGGCCCTGAGCCCAGACCAGGCCGAAACTGCCCTGTCGAAACTCTGGGACTACCTGGAAGAACTCGGCACTGGTGTTGATAGAAATCAGGTGTCCACCTGGGATGATGATCGTTGGCCGACCGCGGTGCATGGAGCGATTTTGCCGAGCTATGGCATCGGCCATTGCGATGCTCAGTGGTACATACGCGATGCAGGCAGAGTCCAGGAATGCTTCGCACAAATCTGGGAGACTGATGATTTGCTGGTCAGCTTCGATGGCGTCAGTATCTGGCGTCCCTGGACCTACAACGAAGCCTGGCGGACCAACGAAGGCAATAGCTGGCTGCACATCGATCAACACCCCATTGGTCGCCCTGGAAAACACTGCGTGCAGGGGTTGGTTAACCTCATCGAGAGCTCAGCGCAGACCGGTGGCAATGTTGTAGTGCCTGGCAGCCACCGACTGTTTGATCAGATTCCCAGCCTCTATGAAGAGCGCCTGGCCCGCATCCACCCGAGCATCGATCATTTTCGCTTCCCTAACGACGACCCCGGGCTAACAGAATTTCAACCGATCATGGCTCATCTGTACCCTGGAGATCTGCTGCTTTGGGATTCCCGGACCATCCATTGCAGTGCCCCAGGAACTGACCGACCCGACAATGATCAAGCCTTGCTGCGCGCTGCGAGCCTGGTCTGCATGATGCCTCGTGCTAAATCAAACGATGAGGTCATCGCACAACGCAAGGCAGCCATTGCCGAGCGTACATCGACCACCAACTGGAGCGATCGGTTCATCAATGCTGATGAGTTCCCACAAATTCTTGCGGTAGAGGATCGCGCCAAGTATCAATGGCCCGGCCCACCCCAGTTAAACCACAACCAGCTGAAGCTTGTGGGTTGGACCGAAGAAGAGCTCCGGACTTAACCGGCGGCAGCTTCTTTCATACGCTGCAGTTCTTCCCAACCCAGGAAAGACGTTAAGCCGTCATCGTCATAGAACAGCACCGGCCCCTCGCAGATAAACAGATACTCCGTGTCTTCCAAAGCTACGGTGGCGCCGTGCAATACGCCGTTGGGCTCGTAATCGTAATCGCCCGCGTTAAGCACGCCATCTCGTACCTGCAGCTTGCCCTTAAGCACATAAGTATGAGCATCAGACAGATGTTTGTGCGGTGCCGCCGTATAGCCCTTGGCCCACTTGATCAGCGCCGCCCAGCGCCCGGTTTCAGCACCGGTCCAAAGCACCTTCATCCATGCTTGTCCAGGTTCAGTCTCGATCCACGGTTCGTCCGCTCGAACGATGATGTCCGCCAACTGATCGTTGATTGGTGTAATGTCCTGCAATGCCATAACCCGCTCCTGTCGTAACACACCTTGGTATGCTCTTACCTTGGCATAATGCAGCACTAAATTGAATCTATAGGAGCGTATTTGTGGAACTCGGCATCAACGGTACCGGACTGGTACAGAAGGCAGACACCCAGGCCGTCATCGAACACGCCCGCCAGGCTCACAACGATGGCTTTTCCAACTACTGGATAGCCGAACACCCAACCGGAGGATTCGACGCGCTTACCGTGCTCACCGCGGTGGGCAGCGCACTGCCCGACCTTAACGTGGGTACCGCCATCATTCCAACCATGCCGCGACACCCTGCGGTGTTGGCGGGGCAGGCAACGACTACCAATTACATACTGGGCGGACGGCTGACCCTGGGTATTGGCCTTTCTCATGCACCCATGATGGCCGAGTTGGGTATCGGCTTCGACAAACCTATTCGCCATCTCAAGGAATACTTATCTGTCTTGATGCCGTTACTGCGGGAGGGATCGGTCAACTACCAGGGAGAAACACTGACTGCCAAGGCCAGGTTTTTCGGCAAAAACCGGCCCGCAACCAGGGTATTGGTGGCGGCTTTGGGGCCACAGGCACTGCGAGTTACCGGCCGCATGGCCGATGGCACCATTCTCGCCTGGGTAGGCCCGAAAACCATTGCGCAACACATTAACCCCACCATCTCTGCGGCAGCCCAGGAATCAGGTAATGCGGCCCCGAGCATCGTTGCATCACTGCCGGTATGTGTGACCGACCAGGAACAGGTCGTTCGCGAAGCAATCGGCGCGGGGCTCGCCATGTACGGTCAACTGCCCTCTTATCGAGCGATGTTTGAGCGAGAGGGGGCTGCCGGCCCGCAGGATGTTGCCATAGTCGGCTCCAGGGCCAAAGTTGAAGACAGCATTGAAGCAATGCGCGAAGCCGGTGTTACCGAGTTCAGCCCCACAGAGTTTTTTACCAACTCAGACGAGGCCATCGCTACCCGGGAATTGCTGCAAGCGCGGCTCCAGCCGGCGTACTGATAGGCAATATTCTCAAGCAGCGCTACGCCTTCATGGTCAGGACAGAATCAGATCTCTCAGCCCCTTAGAGGAGAGAATTTCGATCCAGTAGCCGTCCGGGTCTTTGATGAACGCCAGGCCTTTCATATTGCCGTCGTCGGGGCGCTTTACATACTCCACGCCAAGCTCATCAAAGCGCGCGCAGGCGGCATACACATCCGGTACCGAGATGCCGATATGGCCAAAGCCGCGCGGGTCATCATTGCCATTGTGATAGACCGGCCCCGCTTCTTGCTCCGTACCGTAGTTGTGCGTGAGTTCCAACAGCGCCGGTTGATCAAATATCCACTTCGCCCGTTCGGTTTTATCGCTGGGGATCTCTGAAGCCGGATAGCCCATGAAATAGAGCGAAAACTCCATGTCGGGAAAGTCAAACTGATCTAACAGCGTCATGCCCAGCACATCGCGGTAGAAGGCCACGGAGGCTTGCGGGTCCTTGATCCGCAACATGGTTTGATTAAAAACAAAATCTTCAACGCCTGACATCAGTCATTCTCCTGTTTGAAAGCTACTTTCCGCTTCGAAAATGCAAGCGTACATGCCTTAAGCATGAGTATTCCCACTGGCAAAAACATTGCTCTATTCCAATGGTTTTGGCAATTCAATCGCGACGGCAGCAGCGCTTTAATTCTTCCTATCCCTAGTCTCCATATGTAATCCGGCGCTCTACAATTCCACCTGCCCAGCTCAGTGCGCCGGCCGGGAAAGTGCTCCTGCCGGGCTCCAACCAAGCATTGAATCTGCGCTAGCTGTTTCTATCCATCTCGCTCAATCGATGGAACCCAGTCCAGAGGTCATCCATGGCCGGTCGTTCTGGTCGGTGTTTGAGGATGTCGAACCATAGATTGCCCGGGTCTTCTTTACCCCGACATCCAAGTAACGGATCGTTGGCGCCGCCAAGCGCCTGGGAGCGGATGTCGATGGTATGCACCCAGCGATCCAGGTCGCCGGTGATGATTCGATGAAGTAACTTCCACTCACCATCCCGCTTTTCCCAGATATCAAGATAGCGTCCGTCATGCAGAAAGTCGGTAAAACCACCTTCATGCGCCAATCTGTGGACGACATGCCACTGCGAGGAGCATGCACACCGATCGCCGTCAAACTGAAAACGCGTGTTTGTGATTGAATGCATGCTTGAGTCCACGGCTTCAAGGCAGGGGATCACATACTCCGCAAACTCGTGAGCATTGCCCGCAAAAAAGCCGTGATCATCGTAGCCGTCCGGCCAATAGCAGGACTTGAGCATCTCGAGATCGCAGCGGTCTACCGCCTGACAATACCGGTGTATCCCCTCGCGAATCGCCTCACGGTCCCGCAGCTCTTGAAGCTCGGCCTCCAGCGCCGCCACTCTCTGTTCCATCGCATCAGACATGTGCATCTCCTTAAATCGCCCAATGTTCCTAGTACGCGGCACCGCACTGCTTAGTGACCCTGACCCCTGTCGTACTCCGTTCAATGCCACCGGTTCGCTTTGGGCCCCCGTCGCATTGAGCACGCATATTCTGCAACGTAGTGCAGGCCCGGCTTTTTCTTCAAGAGCTCAGGTGACGCATGCAACAGCACGCTCGCCCAGCGGTCATGGCATTGGTCCCGGTACACCCGCGTAAATCACAACCGGTCTTTCGGCTAGGTAAAGAGACGTTCCAAACTCATTGATCATGCAGTGAGCATACTGGAAGTCCCCTCACTCACCCGGCATCTCAATCAACTGGATGAGATTTCCACAGGTATCATCCAGCACAGCCATACGGACAGGCCCGGCATCCACTGGTGGCTGTGTGATCTCAACGCCGAGGCTCTTCAGCCGTTCATGCTCAGCATCAACATCATCTACCTGGAAAGATGCAGCTGGAATACCGTCCGCGACAATTGCTGCCTTGTATTTGGGGACTGCTGGATGGTCGCCGGGTTCAAGAAGTAACTCAGTTCCCTCCGGCTGTTCTGGCGAGACCACTGTCAGCCAACGATTATCGCCGACTGGAATGTCATTCTTTACGACGAAACCAAGCTTTTCAGTGTAGAAGTCATGTGCTTTGGCTTGATCATCCACAAACACACTGGTGATATATATTTTCATGCACAATCCTCCTGACTGAACCCTTTCCTGAGCATCGCTGTCGTCCCAGGTTCAACCTCAGCGTTCGCAACACCTGGGCGCCCGGGCATTAGAACCTTCAGTGTGCTGGAACTGCCATCGCAGTGGCAAGCATGATTAGGCACAATAGAAGGCTTCTTAGCTGTGCCGGGGAAAACAGCATCTACGCCAAAGTTAGTCCATTAGTATTGCTGCTTCTTGGTGTTTGCACGATCGCGAACGCCGACGAACGCTATGGACACCTCGTCCTGGGCAGTTGGCTCAATCCGGAATTTGCAGACAACGCCAAGAAACAGTTCGCTGAGTCGCTGGATCTCGATATTGAAGCAGTCCCTGTCGATGTGAATGGAAGGCTTTATCATCGCGTACAATCAGGCGTAATCAGCGAAAGTACCGCCCGCGACGCTATGCACGGGCTGGATGCCTGGTTTTCTCCAATCGCGCATTATCCCGCACCCACAGAAGTTGCTATCGAACCGCAAACCAAGCCGACGGCGAGTGAGACAGCACCTGCAGCAGAGGAAGTGCATTTCCGCAAAAAAGCTATCGCGACGCTCAACACATCAGATGGGGCATTGCAGATTCCATACATTGACGGTCCGGAAATCAAGATCGACGGCCACGTCAATGAAGCGCTCTGGCAAACGTTGCCCATTATTGACCGTATGCGCGTGATCGATCCAGATTCGATGGAAGTGCCCGAGTTTGCCACTCAAACACGCATGTTCTTCACTCATCGAGGCCTGTACGTCTCCGCAGTGATGGAGCAACCGCAAGAAACTCTTGTTGCTCGGCTGTCATCACGTGATCAGTTTCTCAATAGAGACGCCTTTGGCATCACCATCGATGCCTCAGGCGAAGGACTTTACGGGTACTGGTTTAAGGTCAATCTGGGTGGCTCGTTATCCGACGGTCGCGTCCTGCCAGAACGTACGATTACCGAACAGTGGGATGGACCATGGCGTGGTGAGAGCCAACGAACTGCATCAGGCTGGAGTGCAGAGATGTTTCTGCCGTGGTCGATGATGGCGTTGCCTGAGAATACTCATGATCGCCAAGTTGGTATCTGGCTTGAGCGCAAGGTCGCATCTAGAGATGAGCTGTACGGCATGCCTGCGTTGCCTTTTACAGAACCTCGCTTTATGTCAGCGCTGCAACCCACAAAGCTTCCAGATCTAAAGGCACAATCGCAGCTCGCGATCTTTCCCTACGTATCCGCAACCCACGATGCGATTACTAACGATGACGAATATGAGGTCGGCGCCGACATCGCTTGGCGACCAAATCCGAACACGCAAATCACGGCAACGTTAAACCCTGATTTCGGTGCGGTGGAATCGGATGACGTTGTTGTCAACCTGACTGCCTTTGAAACCTTTTTTCCCGAAAAGCGTCTGTTTTTTCTCGAGGGCACGGAAGTGTTTGTGACAACACCGCGCTCAGATACCAAGAGGTTCCGCTCATCTCGCGAAGGTGGCGGTGCCCGACCTACACCGTCGACGTTTACCCCCGAACCAACAACTCTATTTAATACTCGCAGGATCGGCGGCCCACCCAGACAACTTACTGTTCCAGACGGTGTCGAAGTAGATCCAGTTGAGCGGGGCAAACCAACCGATCTCTTAGGCGCAGTTAAAACAACCGGGTCTCTCGGCAACCTTCGCTATGGCATTCTTGGCGCGTTCGAAGATGACGTTGAACTTCCTGGTCGCATTGCAGCCACTGGACAACGGGTAAAGGTGACGGCAGAAGGCCGGAACTTTGGCGTCGTTCGAGCGATCTATGACGCACCTGGCAAGTCTCGCCGTAGCATTGGCTACATGGGCACTTTAGTGACGCTCCCAGAAGAGGACTCCGCTGCACACGCCATAGACGCGCACTATCTTTCAGAGTCGGGCAAGATCAAATTCGATACTCAAGTGATGAGTTCGGACGCTGGTGGATTGACGGGCTACGGCATGCTCAATGACCTCGTCTACACCCAGCGGCGAGGGCTGACCCACTTTATCGCCCTCGACTACATCGACGATCAATTTAACGTTCGCGATCTGGGATTCATTCGTCAAAATGATATCTGGGCGGGTCAATACGGCATTACAAGACAAGCCGGTGGACAACCCGGTGATCGATTTCGCTGGATTCGGAACTCGTTGTTCATTAGCGCGCAATCAAATACAGATGGCTTCCTCAACCGGGCAGGGATATTCACAAACCATACCTTCCTGATGCAGAACAACAATCAATTCCGCTTTGAAATTGACTACTACCCCGAGCAGTGGGATGACATCAACAGTCGTGGTAACGGCATGTTCAAGACCGATGCCCGCTTCTTTACCCAGATCGGCTATGGATCTGACTCGTCGAAGCGGTTCGCCTGGAGTGGGACTTTGGGCGCTGAACAAGAAGAACTCGACGGCACGTGGACTTACTCGTCAGACTTAGGCTTCACATACACACCTACCGACAACCTAACGTTCGAATTTGACGTCACTTTCAAAAAGAGGGACGGGTGGCTGCTCTATCGAACCGGGCGTAATCTAACTACTTACAAGGCCAATGATCTCAAACCCAGATTGTCTTTGGACTATTTTGTAACAGCGAAACACCAGTTACGCCTAACCATGCAGTGGGCAGGTATCCAGGCTGAAGCCCAGGACTACTGGCAGATACCCTTATCGGAAGGCACGTTGATTCATCGTGCATTGGACGCCGGTGCGCCCAACGAGGACTTTTCTTTATCAAGGCTTACCGCTCAGTTCAGATACCGCTGGGAAATAGGCCCGTTATCCGACTTGTTCATCGTCTATACCCGCGGCAGCAACCTGGCGTTGGCCGATGATGAGGAATCCTTCGGCCACCTCTTGAGCACCGCGATCGATGATCCCATCATTGATTTCATCGTTGTGAAACTGCGTTACCGATTCGGAAGATAAACTGTGAGCGATTCAGACATCGCAGAGATTCCTCTCGAGAACATCGACGTGAGTCGACCCGGGCTTTATCAGCACGACACCATCGGGCAGTACTTCACCCCACTATGAAGAGAAGCACCTATTCACCATTGTTCGGATAGCCGTTCTGGACCTTGCTGGTCGATCACCCGCTTCAACGACATCATGACGGTTGATAGGGACCATCAAACCTTCTCATAACAAAATGGCGGAATACAGATTGTGGACTTCCCTGAAGGAATGGAGCGGGTCAACTTCATCAACATGGACCCGCCTAAACACCACGACCATAGAAAACCGTTAGCCCTATTGTCGCCCAGCAAATCTGGCGAACCCTCAACACATGATCAGAGTGCCCGCTCATGGCTGTATGTAGGCCCTGGGCAGTTCTGGATTTTCGGGTAGGTAACGATCACGCAGCAGCGTCTGTCGGCTGATCATGGTGTCAGGTACACCGCCCATAATGACCTGTTCAGCAATCGACGTGACCTCGAGGGGGTCGCCATTCCAAATGACCAGGTCTGCTCGTAGACCTGTCGCGACAGCGCGTTCCTCACCACCAAACACCGCCGCCGGCACTGTGGAAATCGCTGCCAGGGCGGCACTGTGGGGCATACCGTTCGCCGCAGCGTTACCTGCGACCTGGCGCACTTTTCTCGCATTGTGCGTCTCGCCACTACTGAAGATGACGTTTACCCCCGCGCCGTGCAGAACGGCAGCGTTATCCAGTCTGGAGCCCAGTGAATCGAAGTCAGCGGGCAGATTATCCAGAGCATTGACGATCACGGGCACCTCCGCCTCGGCGAGGGCACTGGCAACCATCCAGGCCTCCCGGGCCCCGTGGACCACGCCCGAGATCTCCTGCTCATCAATGAATGCCAGGACCCGCATGATGTCCGCCGCGCGGTCGGCAGCGAAAACGAAAATTCCGTCCTCGCGGACTTCATTCAGAGCCTCAATTCCCTGGGGGCTGAGCAGATCCGCGTCCTGGCCGCCATCGGCCTCAGCGAAGACCTGATTCAGCAGCATCCAGTGCACTACCCGGGACCCTCCAATCTTGCTGGCAGAGCCTCCCGAGGTTTGCACATAGATAACCGGCCGGCCTTCGAAACTGTCATAGCCGCCATCGAAACGAACAAGCCCACCCTGGCCGGTAAGGCTTCGATCGCCCCTTGTGGCGGCCAGCAGGGCATAGCCAAAACCTTCTACTCGAGTGACAGGAATGACGCTGGAGTGGGGGTTATAGGCGATCCGCACATCGAATTCCGGGTGCATCAACTCGGTGTGAAGCTCGCTGTAGCTGCTCTCAACCGACTCGCGAACGGCCTCAACTTCACTCAGTCCAGAAACGGTAACACCCGCAAACAGTGCCGGCGTCACGTGCCGCCCGTTGGCGTTGATGGTACGAATCATCCTGTTGGTCGGAATGCGTGGCGCAATTCGGGCGATACGACCGTCTTTGATCAGAATGTCAGTATCCTCGATCACTCCCGCCTCGGTCTGGGTGTGCACGGAAGCGTTAGTGATCAGCAGGTCCTGTGCCCCGGCCAGTGATGCCCAGATGAGCAGGTATACAGATAGGTATTTGCGTGTCATTGCCCGGCCCCAGTCAGCTGTCCCAGTTCAAAATCGGATTGCGGTTGCAGTGCTGCATTGTCACGATCATAGACGAGGGCACCATCGATAAAGACCTTTTGTGCTTGTGCATAAACGCTGAAGGGGTTTTGGTTCCAGAGCACTACATCAGCCATCATGCCGGGCGCCAGGGTACCCGTACGGGTCTCTATGCCCAGGGATTTTGCTGCATTTGACGTAATCCAGCGGATGGCCCGTTCCGGAGGAATAGCAAGTCCAGCGGCCTGGCCCTTGCTCATGGCCTTGGCGGCTTCCTGATTCAGTCGCTGGATCCCCTCATCGGAATCCGAGTGGACTATGGCACAGCCGTTATCGGGGCGATCAACCAGGGCGATATTTTCCTGTATGCCGTCGTAAGCCTCCATTTTGAACCCCCACCAATCAGCCCAGAGCGCACCGCAGACGTTGTTCTCGGCCAATTCATCGGCAATCTTGTAAGCTTCAACACCGTGGTGGAAAGTTCCAAGCTGGTAACCGAACTCCCTTGCCATATCGAGAATGGTCATCATCTCATCGGCCCGATAACAGTGCATGTGCACGATGATGTCGCCCTTCAGCACGCCTGCCAGTGTTTCCAGTTCCAGATCCCGCTTGGGCGGCTTGATCAACGCGGCAGCCAGCGAGCTGCTCTCATCATCCTCACCTTTGGCCTGTTGCTTGGCCATTTTATCTTCATACTGTTCCCAATCATGAATGTAGCGCTGTGCCCTGATCCAGGAGGCCCTGTAGGCGGCGACATTACCCATGCGGGTGGAGGGGGCCTGCTTGTTCCCACCATAGACCCGCTTCGGGTTTTCCCCGCAGGCCATTTTCAGGCCATAGGGCGCCCCCGGGAATTTCATGGCCTGATAGGTTGTGGCCGGTACATTCTTCAGCGTAACGCTGCGTCCGCCAAACAGGTTGGCTGACCCGGGTAGGATCTGCAGGGTTGTGACGCCGCCTGCCAGTGCCCTTGAAAAGCCCGGATCCTGAGGCCAAACGCTGTGTTCAGCCCATACTTCCGCCGTGACCGGAGCAGTGGCCTCGTTGCCGTCGGCATGCGCCGAGACGCCAGGACTGGGATAGACGCCCAGGTGTGAGTGGACATCTATAATACCGGGGGTAACCCAGCCGCCCTCGGCATCGATGACGCTGGCGCCTTCAGGTAGCTCTGCGGGTGCCGCCAGCGCGACAACTTTTCCCTCCTGAAGATAAAGCTGGGCCTCATCGAGACGCTGGCCGTCCCCCGTCAGTAACGTGGCGTTGGTGATAAGGGTTGGGGCGGCCGGTAAGGGTTGGTAGGTGGAGGGGAATGGTTCCGCGGCTGCCGTGAATGCCAAACCCGACGCCAGGGCGATAAAGAGCCTACGCATTGGCTGTCCTTAAACTGATGCACACAATGCGCCGACTTTATACGTTTGCTCAGGCTCTGCCAATCAGCCGCACCTTGAATCGCCGCAGCCCAGACAGGTATAACAGCCATCCTGATAAATCACCGCCTTAGCGCGGCATTTCCCGCAGACCTCGGCTGCGGTAGGAAAATTCGCATGATCCGAGTCAACATTCTCACCGAGGGCCGTGCGTTTGTCGGACAGATACTGTGCGACGTGTGGGTCTACCTCATCTACCAGAATACCGATCAGCTTCAGATGTTTTTCGAGCACGTCGCCAATCTCTGCCACCAGTGAGGGCATAAAGCGGCCGCCTTTTTTCAGGTAGCCGCCGCGCGGATCGAACACGCTGTGCAGTTCCTCGACGAGAAAAGTGACGTCACCGCCTTTCCTGAAAACAGCAGAAATGATTCGAGTGAGGGCCACGATCCACTGGAAGTGATCCATGTTCTTCGAATTGATGAAGACCTCGAATGGTCGTTTCAGCTCGTGTTCGGTGTGAGGATTGAGCACGATGTCATTAATCGTGACATACAGTGAGTGTTCGGACAGAGGTGTTTTGATCTTGTAGGTGGTGCCCTGCAGCATCGGTGGGCGGGCCACCTTTTCATGCATGTAAATGATGTCTGCCGGTGTTTCCGGGTCATCATGAATCACAGCACTGGAGGTGATTGGTTGGTCGATCTTTTGCGGCATATCAAAGCTTTCCGTAGTAGCCCTCTTTAAGAGCGTCATGAAGGTTGGCCGCGGTGTGCAGCTCTCCGTCATATTCAATTTCTGCGGCTCCCCGACATTCGACGACTGAACCATCGGCGAGCGTGAAGGCATAGCGGGTGTTTTCGAGGTCCTGCTCCCGAACCAGCACCCCTTGAAAGCGTTCCGGGTTAAAGCGGAATGTGGTGCAGCCTTTCAGTCCCTTTTCGCAAGCATCCAGATATATGTCCTTGAAGGCAGAGTAGGGGAAGTCAGTGGGCACGTTTGCCGTTTTGGAAATTGACGAGTCGATCCATTTCTGGGCTGCGGCCTGCGTATCGATATGCTCTTTGGGGCTGATGTCGTCGGCAGTGGTGAAGTAGTCAGGCAGCGAACGTGTGCCAGACCGGTCGGTGGCCGATGCCTTGCTGTCGATCAAGGCTCGGTAAGCCAGTAATTCGAATGAACAGACAGTCATCTTTTCCTTGGTTTTCCGCCCCTGCTGGATCACATTGCGGACATAGCTGTGGGCAAAGCTAGGCTCGATACCGTTGCTTGCGTTGTTGCCAAGAGACAAGGCGATGGTGCCCGTTGGTGCAATCGAACTGTGATGGGTGAAGCGGGCGCCTTGCGTTGCCAGCGCCTCCACCAGTTGTGGTTGTATCTCTGCCAGTTGCTGCATGTATCTGCTGTACCTGGCCAGAAGAATCGCCCCACGAACCCGATCGCCTGGTTGATAGCCATCTTTGATCAACATGGGCTGGTGCCGCAGCATACGGGCAGTGATGGTGAAATATTCATCCATAATTGGAGCCGGGCCTTTTTCTCGTGCGAGGGCTAAGCCCTCCTGCCAACCGCAGATCGCCAGCTCTCTGGACACCCGCTCGGTAAAGGAGAGTGATGCCGCATCGCCATATCGGTGCCTCAACATGGTCAGGGTTGAGCCGAGACCGAAAAAACCCATGCCATGGCGACGCTTGCGCTGTAGTTCTTCGATCTGGCCGGAAAGCGTCAGTCCGTGAATCTCAACGACATTGTCGAGCATTCGCGTGAAGATCCTCACTACCTTGCGGTACTGTTCCCAGTCGAACTCCGCATCGCCAGTAAAGGGTTTACGTACAAATGCCGTGAGGTTGATCGAACCCAGCAGACAAGCGCCATAGGGTGGCAAAGGTTGTTCGCCACACGGATTGGTCGCGCGTATGTCTTCGCAGAACCAGGCGTTGTTCATTCGGTTAACGTGGTCGATCAGAATGAATCCGGGCTCCGCATAGTCATAGCTGGCACGCATGATGGCATCCCACAACTGGCGAGCAGGCAGGATTTGATGGATGCGGCAGGCCACCTTACCTTCGCGGTCGACATGGTAACCATCGGTTATCGGCCAATCTCGCCACAGCACTTTTTCAGGATCCCCCGGGTCGAGATTCGCCACTTCTTCGGCTTTCATTGGGAATGCCAGTGGCCACAGGGCATCACTACGGACAGCGTCAATGAAGGCATCGGTAATCAAGAGCGACAGGTTGAACTGGCGTAAGCGCCCGTCGGTTTTTTTCGCTTTGACGAACTCCAGTACGTCAGGGTGTCCCACGTCGAAGGTGGCCATCTGAGCACCCCTGCGGCCACCGGCGGCGGAGATGGTCCGGCACATGCTGTCGTAAATATCCATGAACGATAACGGACCGGATGTTTGAGCATCGGCACCTGAGACTCGGCTGTGTCGGGGCCTCAAGGTCGAAAACTCATAGCCGATACCGCTCCCGCCTTTGAGGGTCATCCCTGCCTCGTGCAGCGTGGTGAGAATGCCATCCATCGAGTCGGTCACGGTGCCGGCAACGGTACAGTTAATCTTCGAGGTTGCCGGCCTGAATGCCTCGGCACCGACGTTAGAGAGAATCCGCCCCGCCGGTGTCGCACCGTTTTTGAGGGCCCAGAGAAACTGCTGATGCCAGTATTCTATCTGATCGGAAGCTTCTACTTCGGCAAGGGCACGGGCAACCCGGTCGATTGTGTGTTCAAGCGTCGAGTCGACCACCTGTCCCTGTGTATCGGTGAGGCGGTATTTGGTTTCCCAGATTTCGTGGCTGACGGCCTGTAAAGGGAGCGTCAGGGGATGGGGGGTTGGGGGCGTCGGCCGCAAGGCGTTGCGGGCGGAAATATCGATTGAGGACATGTGTGCTTCTCCGATGAAGAACCACTATATCTAGGCCCATTGCGGACAGAAAAGTACTATATGTTGTGATTTTGACCAAATTGATTTCGATCAAATGCTGCGCGATCGTCGCAGTCACACCCCGGCCACGGGTCAGCAACCCATACATCTTGCGCATCCTGATTCGCACACTCTGCCACGTCTGAACAATACCCACGACAGATATCGTCTATCCAGTACCTGGGAACCAACCCTTGCTCCCAGCGAGCCCACTCCTAACCCACCGCTTCTCACTCATTCACCAACTCTCACAAGCACTCAAACCGGCAGGCTGATCACGCACGCGCACCATGCCGCCAAGGGAAACACCAGCCAGGTCAGTCGAACTGTAATGCCCGGCAAGGGCCGCATCGATCGTTCCCGTCAGCATGACAAAGAGCTGGGTCATAACGATCGGCCAGCCAAGATTGAGGATCGACTTCAGCTCCGTTCTCGAGTCGAAAGTGGTTTCGGGCTGATGCGCTGTTTCCGGGGCCAAAATTCAAGACCTGGTTGGGATTTTGGTAGTCGAAGGCTCAGCAGACATTGCTGACTCTCCGCCAATGACCGCAAAGTACCAATTAGATCAGGGCGCCGTTGACCGGTAATGTCGTCAGGCACAGTTAAACTCGATATAGTTTTGCCAGAGACAGGACACCTTTACGCTATGGAATATTATGAGGCAGCGACATACCTGGTGGTGCTATCGGCCATCTTCGGCCTGATCAACACCCGCTGGTTAAAACTTCCCAACACCATTGGGCTGATGACGATTACTTTGGCCTTTACCCTGACCCTCCTGTTTATCGGGCAGTTTGATGATCGCCTGCTCGAACGTGAACTGGCGCTGGTTCGCAGCATTGATTTTGAGATTGTCTTGCTCAACATCATGCTCAGCTTCCTCCTGTTTGCCGGGTCCATGCACACTGACCTAACCCAGATCAGGAACCTGAGGACTCCCATTCTGACCTTCGCGACTTTCGGGGTCCTGACCTCTACGTTTCTAATCGGTGTGTCGACCTATGTCATCCTGGGATGGTTTGGCCTGGACATTCCGCTATTGCATTGCCTGCTGTTCGGCGCATTGATCTCTCCCACTGACCCAATTGCTGTCCTCGGACTCATGAAGCAAGCACAGGCCCCGAAAAAGCTGGAAATCAAAATTGTTGGCGAGTCCCTCTTCAATGACGGCGTCGGTGTTGTTGTCTTCCTCACCCTATTGAGTCTGGCAGGCTATGAGAACCAGGAACCTACGATTATCTCGGTCATCGAATTGTTCAGCCGAGAAGTTCTGGGCGGCTTGCTGTTGGGCGCAATCCTCGGGTGGTTATGCTTTCAATGCATGCGCGCTATCGACAGCTTTGAGACAGAAACCATGCTTTCAATCGCCTGCGTCATGGGCGGAACCGCCCTGGCCGAAGCACTCGAAGTCTCCGCACCGCTTGCCATGGTCGTCGCCGGTCTACTGGTTGGTGATAACTATTTCAAGCAGCGGACACTGGAACCTGACAATGCATCCTACCTGGAGAAGTTCTGGAAGGTCGTTGACGAACTCCTCAACACCCTGCTCTTCGTGTTAATCGGCATGGAGATACTTCTGCTCAATGTCCAGAGCCACTCCCTGTATCTGGGCCTGATCTTTATCCCACTGCTGTGGGTGTGCCGTTATCTGTCACTCTGGTTGCCCATCTATATCTATGCTGAGACCCATGAGTTTATGCCAAGGACCAACCTGGTGATGACGTGGGCGGGGCTTCGTGGCGGCATTTCGATAGCTCTGGTACTGAGCTTACCGGAGTCGCTGTCCAGGGATCTGTTCCTCGTCATCACCTACATGGTGGTCGTCGTCTCGATTCTCGGGCAGGGCCTAACGGTTGGTCCGTTAATCCGGAAACTGAACCAGACAGCCGAGCAAAAGGGTAACCAGACTGAAATCTAGCCCCCGGGCACCAATGGATTCCGTCTGCGGGTCTATTCTGTTGCACTCTTCAGCTGTTGCTCGTCAGCGGTCTTGAGAAAGCTCATGCTGATGACGCTGATCAATGCCAGCGCGGCCAGATACAAGGCCGGTGATGCAATATCCCCTTTATTTTTCCTATCCATAAGACACCGTCAAGATTAATAGCCTGCTGTCGTCGCCAGTCCTCAAGGGTGAAATCGGGGATTGCGCCGCCGATGCCAATCCCCGACGCGCCTCCAGTCACAATCGCTACTTTTCCCTCGACTCTGCCCATATTACCTCCCATTGATGATACCCACAGCCTCCTACAGATGAGCGTCAGGACAACCACTGCTTACGGACCAAATCAAGCACATTTTCCGCTGGTAACCAGACCTGCCAGACAATCATTGCTACTGCTATCGAACATAGCATCAGGACTGCTACCATGAGCTACCTATTGCAAAAACCTTGGACCGGGATTGAGATACGTCATTATCGGCGCGGGTATGGCAGGAATGCTGGCAGCGATTAAACTGCTTGCCAGGGGCTGTCGTGATCTTGTCGTATACGAAAAAGGCTACACCGTTGGCGGAACCTGGCGCGAGAACAGCTATCCCGGACTGACCTGCGATGTGCCATCGCATTCCTATACCTATTCCTTCGAACTGAACCCAGCCTGGACGCGTACCCTGCCCCCGGGGCACGAGGTACAAGCTTACTTCGAAGCGGTAAAAGAAAAATACGGGCTCGAGGATTGGATCAGGTTCAATGAGGAGGTGGTCAGCTGCGTCTATCGCCAAGGGCAATGGCAGCTAAAGACAAAATCGGGTATCGAGGACGTCGCCGATGTTGTTATCGCGGCAACAGGAGTTCTGCATCACCCGCGATATCCCGATATTCCAGGGACCGACGAGTTTGAAGGCGCAATTTTCCATAGTGCGGAATGGGACCACTCAGTACCATTGGATGACAAGCGCATCGCCATTGTTGGCACAGGATCGACAGGTGTGCAACTGGTCTGCGCGCTGTCCAACAGAGCATCTGCTCTCACTCACTTCCAGCGGACACCTCAGTGGATTATGCCCGCCGAAGACAGAGCCTACACAGAGGAGGAACTGGCGTCTTTCAGAAACGACCCTGAAGTGCTGCAAAGCCTACACTATGGTGAAGACCTGGAATTGAACATTGAGCGCTTTACCGCCGCAATCACAAATCCCGACTCGCCAGCAATGCAAGAAATCGAAACGATTGTTGAAGACTTTCTGGAGATGAGTGTCACGGACGCAGAATTAAGGGAATTAGTCCGACCTGACTATCGGGCTGCCTGTAAACGGCTTATCTACTCGCCGTATTTCTATGAGGCTATACAGCGAGATAATGTCGAAGTCCTTGTTGAAAACGTCGACAGCATCGAAGCAAAGGGGATCCGGGGCGCTGACGGAAGGCTTCGCAACTTTGATGTCATCGTTCTGGCAACTGGCTATCGACCCCATGAATTCATGCGACCCATGAATGTTGTCGGTCGAAACGGCACCCTGTTGAATCATGTCTGGCGGGACAAACCCGTTGCCTATTTATCAATCTCCGTACCCGAATTCCCAAACCTGTTTATGTTAAATGGCCCTAATGGACCCGTTGGCAACTTCTCTTTGATTGAAATCGCGGAATGCCAGTGGGCCTATATTGAACAATTGCTTGACGAACTGGAATCCGGCACATGCCGAGAACTCAGCGCCACGCAGCTGGCAATGACCACCTTCGAAAGCGCCAGGGTTGAACAGGCAAAGAAAACTATTTTCGCGACGGGCTGCAGCAGCTGGTACCTCGATTCAGAGGGTATACCCTCCACCTGGCCCTGGACTAGGAGTGACTTCAAGGAAGTCATGGCTAAACCAGATTTCGCTGACTTTGACCGTCGCTGAATAGCCGGGTGAGACCATGGACGATTCAGACGATGACCGTGACTATGTCAATGCTGACGACGGCGTCCGAAATTCTACCGACTGAACCATCGTCACCAGACACTTGAATTCGCACGCTGACCAAGCACGCGTGCCCCGCCGACAGGATAAATATCCCCTTTATATTTGCTATCCATAAGTGCGTGGTGCCGTTGGCGTAGGGGTGTTTGAGGGCGTAGCGCAGTTTACCTTCATCGGTTACCGACAGCCGCTCCAGGGCCAGCGGCGGACGTGCGACATAGCGGCATAATCTTTCGAGTTTGCTGCGTTGATGGGGTTGGGCGACGACAGCGCATGTTCCTGTTCAAAGGTTTATTCAAACCGCAAAACGAGCGAAAGCTGGTGTATGAACGCTACCGGCAGGTGATGCCCGGCGCTTCAAAAAACGCGACACGCGGCCAGATTCTCACCGACTGCATGTTGCAGCGCGGCACCGTGAAAGCGGCGGAGGCACGGGTCAATGCGGAGCACGGCCGCATCTGGCTGTACCAGTTCAACTGGTCATCACCGGTCATGAACGGCGCCATTGGTGCCATGCATGGTATCGATGTGCCCTTCGCCAACCAGAACCTCGAGGCGTTCTCACGCCTGCTCGGCGACCTGGAACCCCTGCGCGAGATGGCCGACACCGTCAGCGACACCTGGGTCAATTTTGCCCGTCACGGTGTGCCGTCCGCGAACCGACTGCCGCACTGGGAGCCTTTCGACCTGCAGCGACGCCCCACGATGATCTTCGATAATCAGATCGAAATGCAGTACGACGTAGATCGCGCGATGCGCGAAATCTGGGATGGTTGAACCGGGCCAGGCCCCTACTGCGGTGTGGCCAGCAACGCTTCGATACCGCCGTCCACCGGCAGCACCACCCCGTTCACAAAACTCGCATACTCCGAGCCAAGGAACGCCGCCACCTGAGCGACTTCTGCGGCTGTCCCCACACGCCCCATGGGCTGTGATTCGATAAAGCCCTGACGACCACCGGGCAGCGTCTCCAGGTACGCCAGCATACCGGGGCTGGCGGCAGACGGTGCGATCGCATTGGCACGGATGCCGTCCTTGCCATATTCGACGGCAATGCTGCGCATCAGGCTGTTCACCCCGGCCTTGGCCGCCCCGTACACACCGAGCCCGCGTACAGCCCCGGTGCCGGCACTGGAGGTGGTCGTCAGGATCACACCACCGCCGACTTCCACCATGCCTGGCAGAGCCCGGATGCAGGCGTGATAAACCGCGTCGAAGTTTAGGGCCCGGAGCCGCTCGAACTCGGCCCGGTCAATAGCGGACATCGGTGTCGGCATCATGCCGCCGGCGTTATTGAACAGCAGGTCGATACGACCGCGATCCCGCATAATTCCGTCCACCAGTGCATCGACAGTATCCGGATCTGTAAGATCGGCCACGGCCGTCGTGAACTCGCCGGCGTCCGCCGTGACCGACTCGGCCAACTCGGCGAGGCTGGGCTTGTCGATATCCACTGCTATCACGCGTGCACCCAACTGTGCGAACAATCGAGCACTCGCGCTGCCAATGAAGCCGCCGGCTCCCGTGATGACAACGGTTTTTCCGCTGTAGTCGATCTTCATTCGGCTCTTCCTGTTGCGTCAGTGCATGAACGCACCGCCGCTCACGCTGATCATCTGGCCGGTGATGTACCCGGCACAGTCAGAGGACAGGAACATGGCGCAGTTGGCAATATCGTCGGGTCGACCGAGGCGTGGAATAGGCAGCCCGCTCATATTGAACAAGGTACCCTCCTCCAGTGCCGTCTGCATCTGGTCCGGGGTGCCCATCATATCGAACCCGAACTTACGCCAGAAGCTGCCCTCACCGATATCGTCCTCGCTCTCGGGCACGATCCAGCCCGGACAGATGTTGTTTACCCGTACGCCCTGCTTGGCCCATTCCCAGGCCAGTGACTTGGAGAACGAATTAACGAATCCTTTCACGCCGCCGTAGTGGATGATGCCCGCCGCCGCCTCGCCGAGCAGAGCGGAATTCGACGAGATGTTGACGATGGACCCTGTGTTGCGGCTCAGCATGTCGTCAGCGACCGCCTGGCAGCAATTCACCACGCCATCGATATTCAGTTTGATCTCGAACTCGCGGCTTTCATCGGCGAGATCGACGAACTCACCGGGACGCGAAGCACCTCCGGCATTGTTAATCAGGATATCCACCGGACCGAAGACCTCATGGCAGCGCGCCACCATTGCATCCACTGATGCCCGGTCTGTCACATCCGTGGCCACCGCGAGCACCCGCCCTTCATAGCCGGCCTCCTGGGCCTCCTGCGCCAGCTTCTCTCCGCTTTTCACATCGCGGGACGCACTGACGACGTTGATGCCCTCCCGGGCGAATGCCAGGACCATGCCCTGCCCGATACCACCGGAGCCGCCGGTGATGATCGCTGTCTTACCCTTCAGTCCTAGATCCATTGGTTTATTATCCTCATGCTGTTCCGCCGTGGCGGCCTTGTTGTCATCAGGGAGCGCCCCCCGGACGACCCCATTGATCAGAAAGTCGCGCTAGGGACAGGAAAAATAACTGCAATTGTGTTTGATGTCGAAAAGTATCGACGTGCGGGGATTTAGGGCTGGTGGATGTCCGGTCGGTTTGCATAGGCAATAGCTTATGCCCAAGGCAGGTGCGATCGTAGATTGACAGGGTTTTGTCTCAAGCGCAGGGGTCATCAGGCAGGTGAGTGCCTGACCTGTCTAGCGCGAGCGCCGGGTTTGTGGATTGGAGGGTGTCGAATGACCTGCAAACTGTCTCAGTATTCGATGCTGCCAGTGCCTGACGAATTGTCGCCACGTTACCCAGGGCTGCATATTGCCATCCACCGAGACTCTCGACAGACAACGCTATACTCTCAGCCTCCTCGGACTCCAGGGCATATTGAATTGCTTCGGACAAGATGCCGTCGTTACGAAACCATTCGGCTGCCGTGCGACGCATTGGATAGACGGTGGTGAGACGACGCCGGATAACCTGGTTTTGCTCTGTCATAAACACCACAAGCGGCGAGTAGCTTTACGACTATCGGTCCGTGAAATCCCTTTTGCCATTCACAACTCACCCTTGATGACCACAGAACCCACAACATCCGCCCATATTTCATAACCCTTCTGGTTCATATGCAGCTGATCTGTAACAAAAAGATCAGGACGAATCTCTCCATCTTCCGCCAGCATCGGTGTTGCAACATCGATAAAGACAAGTCGCTCATCAGCCTCGGACAGAGTTCTTAATCTACGGTTTACCTCAACCATAGTCGGCCACATGGCAGCACGTGAAATACTGGGCTTAACAGAAATGATATAAATACGTGTTCTGGGCAGGCGCTCGTGCACTCGGTAAATAAACGTCTCAAATGTCCCAATGATGACATCCGGCTCAACCCCCTGGGCAACATCATTGTCTCCTTCATATAACAGTATTGCCCTTGGCTTGTGTTTCAGTACCAGCGTTTCCATATGATGCAGGACATCGTTCATATTGCTGCCACCAAAACCCCTTGGGATGATGGTCAGAGGAGCCAAATCCTTGTGAATACGGTGGTGCCAGAAGCGCAGGCTTGAACTTCCGGTGGCCACGATCTGGCCTTTCTCAAACTGGACGATCTCATCTTCGAGCGCAAAACCACCGATCGTATAGTCCCACAGCGAAGGATCAGGGTACTCAGCTGCGATGGCATTGGCGGAAAAAAGAACGAGAAATAACAAAACACGCATTATGAAACAGGTCCCCGGTTAAGAATGTTGTTCAGATTTTCAGCAAGCAGCCCCAGGTTCTCTTCGTCGTTGGTCCACAGGTACCAATCGATATGGGAAGCGGCGATCTGCAGTTCGTAGCAGTGGTGCCTTTCAGCAAACATCTCAAGGGCTTCTGATTCCAAGTCAGCTGCCTTGAGCGTCATATCGATGATATCTACCGCAGCTATCCCGGGATGCCAGGGTGACCAGTGGGTGCAACAGGTCGTTGAGGCATTTCCCGGTAGCGATAGAATCTGCGGGATCTGCAAGTTCAAGAAAACTGCCAAAGTGTCTTCTGCTTACCGCATAGTGGAAGTCGAGTGCCTCACCGGTTCCCACCACTTCAGGTACGGGCAGGCAGGACCCTGCCATGGTCCACGCATTGCGATCAATCGAAAATCCTTCCGGGTCCTTGTTAAAACGTATCACCAGGTCACTGCCTTCATGCCGAAAGGCAAAAGCAGCTGACCAGAAACCCCCGGCAAGTGGTTCCACGGACTCAACCGGATTCCCGTAGTACTCTGCCAGCCAGGCTGTCACAGCCTCGGTTGAGAGGTGGGGCTTTTCAGTCATGATTGTTGGGACTCGAATTCCTGGAGCCGCGATATGATGGTATCCATATCCTGGTCCGAGAGTTCACGGGGGTCGATCAGAATACGCTGCTCTGCAATCTGGTGGTTGCGTGAGCGGATGCTTGGTGTTCCGGCGACAAGAAAACGAACAAGCTCCCTGCAATCGCAATCCGGTGTAATTGCAGCCCGTTCAAAATTCCTGCCTGCTTCATCAGGTTTAAGTTCCATTGAATAGAAAGTTGAACCGGAGAATGCACAGATCAGTTTCTCGTTCAACGCCTGCCAGGAAGCCTGGATCTTTTCCTGGTCTGCTGTTGTGTATTCAGCCAGTGCAGCAGACAGCCCGGCCAGCTGTTCCTTGCTGACTTTCATGGGGCGGGCGATACCCTGGAACTGGAGCTCGCATAGCTCGATCAGCTCCCGTCGTCCCACAATAAATCCTGAGGTAGGACCACCAAACGCCTTGCCGCCGGAGTAGGTAACAAGATCGGCGCCGAGTGAGATGTATTTCTGCAGGTCATCTTCAGCCGCTGCGTCGACGATCACGGGAACACCGCTGGTGTGCGCAAGTTCGATGCACTTTGGCAGCTCAACACGCTTCTCCTGGATACAGTGATGAGACTGAACATAAAGAAAAGCCAGGGGACCGGTCGCAAGTGCCGTTGCAAGATCTGCAGAAGATACCGAATCGGCCGAACCGATGATGTTTGTATCAGCCCCGGTCATGATGACCATCTGCTCAATGTCAGCTCCGAAATTGATGTCATGACCTGCCTGGATCAAAACAGATCGGTCACTGGCCAGTCGCGGTAACTGTTTGAGTAGGTCGGGGGCTTCGCGGCATAGCAGGGCAGCAATACTGATCGTGATTCCTGCGGCTGCACCGGACGTAATGCAGGCTGCTTCTGCCCCGCAGAGCGTCGAAACCTGGTCGGCAACTTCCTGCCTGAGAGCAGCAAGATCAACATGCTGCCTCGCGGCAGTGGACTGCATCGCGGCAACAGTTTCTGACTGGGCGCTGCCACCGAGCGCAGTCAGCTTTCCCGCGGCGTTGATTACCCTGACATTGGCCAGGTCCATCAGATATGTTCCCCTGATTCGAAATACTGCCCGTCAACGAAACATCCGACAGGCTCTATCCATTTACTCGTCGTGCGCACGTCACCGTCTGCATCCTCGACTTCCACGAGCCTGTCGGTTTCCCTGAAGAGACTGATATTTGCCGGTAAGCCTGCTTCCAGTTTGCCGAATCCTTTTTTATCAAGGCCGATAACTGAAGCCGGTGAAATGGTTGTGGCTCTGACGATATCTTCAAGGGGCATGCCAAGCAGGCGGAACTTTGACATGGTCCTCGCCAGTGAAAGTACGCAGACATCAATGTTGCCGCGATGCAGGTCAGAACTGATGGAGTGAACAGGCATGCCCTGGTCCAGCGCTTTTTCGCAGGTGCTGAAGCTGAAGGAAGATCGGCCGTGGGCGATATCGACGTGAACGTCCCGTGCGACAGCTTCCCTGAACGCTGGAATCACCTTGTCGTCGTAGCCGAGTACACCACCTGCCTTGCCGTGATAGGCATGGGTGACAATGTCCCCGGGGCGCAGCAGATTCAGCACATCGTCGATCACGGGCGGTGCGTTACCAATATGGGCCATGAGCGGTGTGCCCGTGATTTCTGCCGCCTTCCTCGCCATCTTCACGGCTTCGATGCCCATCAGGCCGGTATGGCTGGACGATGCCAGCACTTTTACACCGAGGGCATAGTCCCGGTTTCGCTCGATAGCCCTGACAGTCTTCTCAATGGAAACGAGTTCCGGTCGGGCCGCATGCCCGGACTGGAGCCCCGGTTTACCCGGGGAACCAATGTTGCATAGCGCATAGGTGTGGGTTGCCTGACTTTCCACGACCAGCTCCCGGAACTCATCCAGCGTATCACCCCCGGTTGAACCCGTATCCAGCAGGCAGGTTACACCCTGATGGACACCAATCTGGTCTGCAGGTAGTCGGGAGGGTTGTTCCGGATGGTTGAAGATATGGCAATGCAGGTCGATAAGCCCCGGGGTGACAAAGGCACCAGTTGCATCCACAACAGTGTCGGCCTCTGGTTGCTCATCGCCGATTGACTCCACCAGTGTGTCGCCGATGAGGACATTGGCTTCCTTGAAACTGTGTGCAACGGCGTCGTAAACCCTGCCGCCCTGGATCAGTGTCGTTGCCATGGCTACCGGTTGTTAACTGATGATTGCATAATGCCCGATCATTTCAGCAATGTCCTTCAGTCATGGAATTCTATATTGGTACCTACACGCGCGGGACCGAATCCGAGGGGATTTACCATCTTGTCCTGAAAGGCGACAGGCATGAGTTAACCCTGGCGGCTACGGCTGACAATCCGAGCTGGTTGATTCGGGATGCCACCCGGCAACGCGTCTTTGCCGTTGGGGAATATAGCCAGGGTGAGGTGTGCGTCTACCGCGAAGCACGGCCGGGAATGCTGGAACTGATTCAGACTGAAATGAGCCAGGGTGATGATCCTTGTCATCTACTTGAAAGTAATAACTCTCTATTTGCGACCAATTTTACCAGCGGTTCGGTCGCCCTGTTTGATGTTGATGCGGATGGAGGGATCGCCAACATCTCCCGAATCGATCATGCCGGTTCCGGTCCAGATCCGGTTCGACAGACGTCAGCGCACGCCCATTCCTCCATTCGTGTTGGTGACAACATTGTCGTTGCGGACCTCGGCATGGACAGACTCATGGTATACAACCTGGAACTCCAGCCGGTAACAGAGGTCGAGGTTAGCGCAGGAGCAGGGCCTCGACTGATGGCGCGGGACGCGGATCGCCTGCACGTGATCTGTGAATTGGGCAACACGATCGAAACCTGGCAGGTAGATGGATCAACGTTCACACATGTTGGTTCTGTCAGCACCCTGCCGGAAGGCTTTGAGGATGCGAGCTTCACAGGCCACCTCGAGATGAGCAGGGATGGCCGGTTTCTCTACGGTTCCAACCGTGGCCATGACTCCATTGTCGTCACGGCCATGGATAACGGCTTGCCACGACCCATCCAGTGGGTACCGACGGGTGGCAGGCACCCCCGGTACTTCACCTTGACTGAACATGGCACCATGCTGATGGTGGCCAACCGGGACGACAACAATATCGTGCTGTTCTCAAGGGATGCGGAATCGGGACTGTTGACGGATATGAACCAGGACATTGCTGTTCCGGCGCCTGTCTGTATTGTTCAGATCAGTTGACTCAGTTCGGTAAAACGCTCGAGCTGATCCCTCGTCAGGTCGTCAAGCGGATTCGGTTCAATGGTGTGCACGTCTGGCTGCATGGCGATGGCAGCCTCCTGAACATCTCTGTAATCACCAAGAGCGACCGCACAGAAAACAGCAGCGCCTCTGCCTTCTACACCTGTATCAGTTACCTTCATTTCTTTGCCAAACACGTCGGATAGCATCTGCAGCCAGGGTTTGAAGACGATACCGCCGCCGGTCAGGCTTATCACCGATGCCTCACCGGTTAACTCAGTGATCTTCCTGTAGGTCCTGTAAATGGCGAAAGCAGAACCCTGGAAGATGGCACGGATCATCTGGCCGCGATCAGTTTCGAGTGAAATGCCGTGGAAGCTGCCACTGCCGGGGTCGCGTCTCTCGGGAATTGTCTGGCCACCGGTATAGGGAAGGAACACCAGCGATGGGTCGGCCCGGTTGTTTTCCAGTTGCTGGTTGAAGGCTTCCAGCGCAGGTTCGTCCAGTTCTGAAGAGAGGCCCGCAATGGTGGTGAGCATCCAGTTCAGGGTCGAGCCGATATGCCAGCTGTTGCCGCCGTACACATGCCTGTCCGGGGGGTAACAGTAGAACCGGTCGGCGGGCCCATGGTTTTTGCTGGTGAATGTTCGTGAAACAGCATGGGTACCGAGAGTCAGGGCGTATTCGCCTTCCGAGATCATGGCGCAGCCTGTGTTGGCGCAGATGCCGTCATGGGCGCCAACGGCAACGGGAATGCCCTTCTCACATTCCAGTTCCCTTGCGGCTGTATCGGTCAGTTCACCGGCGACAGTCCATGGCAGTGCAGGCTTCGGAAGAAGCGATATATCTACCCTGTCCTGGAAGTCCCAGGAAAGGGAATCCGGACCGGAACTCGGGTCTGTGATTGCTTCCCCGGTCAGCTTGTAGAGCAGGAAATCCTTGGCGTACAGGCAGTGCTCGATGTCAATGGCGTCGGGGTGATTCTCGAGTAGCCAGAGGTATTTGGAGACAAGCGTCATTCCGTAAGTCGGTGAACCCGGGATTTCTTGTCTGAGATCCTGCAGGATTGAGCGGTGACGACTGTCAGACCAGGGTTCAGCGATGACGTCGCCGGAGTCGTTAACGAAAATCCCGGCACCTGCACGCCCGCTTACAGAAAATCCCCTGACATAACGGGGTTGTAAACGGTTCGCCGACATCAATGCCTTAAAGCCGGAACAGGCGTTGCGCCACCATTCAGCGCTGTCCTGCCAGGTGAATTCGCCGTCCGCATAGACCTCGTGCCGTTTTGCAACCTGGCCCAGCAATGCACCTTCTGCTGAAAACGCTGACACCTTGAGGCGACTTGTGCCAATATCGAATACCACGAACATAAAATGATGCTAGCAGAGACGGCACCGAGCGGTTACTAAGAAAATGTTGACCGAGTCGCAGAAAAATCACTTTCATGAAGAGGGGTACCTGGTTGTTCCAGGTCTGGTACCGGATGATCTTTGTGATGCAGTGATGGATGCGATGCTGGAATATGCCGGTATCGACCCTGAAGACAGGAACACCTGGTACAACCGGGAAAATGACGGTCACGGGATAATCCCCCTGCATCATCATCAGTCCCTCTGGAATCTGCGGCAATACCCGGGTATCCACCAGGTGTTCTCAGAACTCTATGAATCTGAAAACCTCTGGGTCAGCAATGACCGTGTTTCCTGCAAGGCCCCAAAAGCGGAAGAGACATCAGATTGGCGACGCGAGAGAGTGCACTGGGACTGCGACCCGTGGAACTTCACGCAGTTGGGTATGCAGGGACTGGTGTACCTGAACGACACCGACGAAAGCCAGGGTGCGTTCAGTTGTGTACCCTCAATCTTCAGGAATCTAAAACAGTATCTGTCTGATCATGAGCAGGATGAACACCGGCGCTACCCTCAGGTTGACGACAGCGAACTTGTTCGCATCCCGGGACCAAAGGGCAGCCTGGTCATCTTTCATCGTCTGATGCCTCACACCAGTGACCTAAATCAGTCAGACCACCACCGTTTTGTTCAGTACGTCACCATGGTTCCTGCTCTTGAAGAGCTTCGTGAAAGGACCATAGCGGAATGGCGAGACAGACTGTTGCCGGACTGGGCACTTACCCAGGCGATATCCGGTGGCAAGGTTAAAGAAGAAGGCCCGCCACCGGAACTGACTGACCTTGGCAGGAAGCTGGTTGGGCTGGATCGCTGGTAGCAGATTAACGGCGAGCCTAACGGTCGTCTATCAGCTCCTGGTGTTTCGCCCGGCGTTCTGCACCTTCTTCCATGATTTCCTCGATTTCTTTCATGGCCGTTTCGTTGGGTTGGCTGACTGCCCCCTGTGAATCCCTGAGCCCGCCATCCATGATGACGTAGTCACCTGTCATGAACTCGCCGTCAGGTCCAACCATAAAGTTAATAAGCCCGGCGATATCTGACGGTTGGCCAACCCTGCCGGAAGGTGTTCTTGCCTCAAGGCTGCTGCGGATGACGCCACCTTCTTTCCCGGCGAGTCCTGCAGCAAGGGGAGTGTTGATAACGCCCGGGCCGATAGCGTTGATGGTGATCCCGTGAGGACCAAGTTCCTGGGCAAGGCCACGGACCATCATGCGAACCCCCGCCTTGGTTACCGAGTAGGACCAGATTCCTGCTCCGGTGGTTTCTGCTGCCAGTGAGGCAAGACAGACGATCCGTCCACCGTTACCACATTCAACCATTTTCCTGGCGGCTGCCTGGACGGTAAGGAAAACGCCGGTCAGGTTAACGTCGATCTGGTCCTGCCAGTCCTTGAGTGGCATCTCTAGTATGTGTGACATCCTGCCTATCCCCGCGTTAGCCACCGCGATATCAAGGCGACCCAGTGTATCAACACAGTGTTGTGCTGCTGCAGCAACCTGCACGTCGCTGGCCACGTTGCATTTGACGACACTGGCTTTGGCTCCCAACTGACCGACCAGGTCCGCTGTCCGTTCCGCACCTTCAAGGTCCATATCGGCAATGCAGATGTTTGCGCCTTCCTTTGCCAGGCGTTCGGCAGTTCCCCGGCCGATTCCCGATCCTGCGCCTGTGATAAAGGCAACCTTTCCCGTCAGTGTTCCCATGTCTTCAATTCCTCCCAAGAAAAGCCTGTAACTGGTTTATATATTCTTCAAACTGGTCGTGGTGCAGCCAGTGTCCCGCATCATTGTCCAGTAGGCTCCGACTCCTTCTACCGCAACCAGGCTGGCAACTTTCTCGGGGAAGAGCCCGGCATAAAGGGTGACGATCAGACCTCCGAGGGAATGCCCCACCAGGTTAACAGGTGAGCTTTGGCCCGGCAGGGTCAGTCTGCGACCCCAATGAAGTAAGGCCCTGGCTCGTGATCATGCGCGGGACAAGCAAAATTGCCCCACAGGTCCCCCCAAGAGGGACATTTCGAGGTCAGCTGACGACGGCGTTCGAAAATTCTACCGACTGAACCATCGTCACCAGACACTTCAATTCGCACGCTGACCACGCACGCGTGCCCCGCCGACAGGATAAATATCCCCTTTATATTTCCTATCCATAGAAATCCGCGAACCGTGCGTACTTTCGTCTCAACCACTAAACGGTTTTAATTCTTCCTATCCTTCGCTAAACGCTCGTTCTCAACGGTTAGGTCCATGTCCATAGGGTAGTATCCACAGTGTCGACAGCCGGTCTTTGAGAAGAAAGTATGCACCGTTCGTGGATTTCTTTGAAGTTGGGGCCGGAGTGGTTAGCAAGAATAAACACCCTTTCCCGACGTTCAGAAAAGTATCGCCCTACGTCGGTGACCTGCTTTTTTCCAGAAACCGTGAAATGGCTTAGTCGTTGAGGGAAACGTCACCCCAATCAGGCATCACCTGGGAGAAACCCGCCCAGCCATCTCTGTTCCGACAGTGATCCGTTGCCGGTGAGCCGTAACATTCGGCTCATCGATGGCAATCTCACTGGCGAGGCTTGTTTCAGCCCCCAATTCCTGGCTGGGGGAGCGCCACTTCAGCGCCACTGCCTAGGGAGGGCACGATCGGGGCGCGGGTGCGCGGGGGTGCTTAAAAGCTCAAAACCTGCAGGGCCTGTTCCTTGTCGGCCGCGATCACCGAATGCGCTGGGCCACCCCAGCCGGCGACGTGGACCTTAGAGTCTGCGTCGACTAAGAAATAACGCCCAGGATGCTGGTCGACGTATTCGACGAGCTTGAAGAGCTCCACAGCCTCCCCCGAGAGGGGGTTCTCGTAAACGAGGGCTTCTTCCACCTTCAGCTCCGCAGGAGCCAGGACCTCGCCCGTGGCGTCGTCGAGCTGCTCGAAAGAGTAGGAGCTGCCCACAGCCAGCTCGGGCATCTTGACGACCTCATCGGTCGCGCAGCCCGGGAAGGAGTCTGCTCTGCCCCTGATGTCGGCGAAGTGCTCCCCATCGGCGCTGACCTTCAGCAGCGCGCCCTCGGCGTCAGTGACTAAATAAAACACGCTCTCAATGGTGTCGTCGCCCATTTGGAAGGTCGTGAAGATCGTCTTCTTGACGCCCCCTTCAACCTGCTCGAAGGAGATCTCCTGATACCCGACTTTTTCTTCTCCCATCATGAACGCAAAATACAGGCTCTTCATCGTCTCCGCTCCTTTCCCAGGGGGCCCTTCATTTCTTGAGAAGCGCAGGACTTCCTTACGGCGCTTCTTTCCCCGCTGCTTCTCCAGGGGGATAAGAAGAATTAACCACGTTTTCCTACAAAATCCCAAGTATCTGTTGCCGAAAGGGGTTCTCGTATCAACAGAATTCAAGGAAATCTCACCTTACGTAGCTTTCAATGACGGTCGGAGTACCGGGTACAAGCCGTAAAACATCATCCACCGCGTACGCCGATTGCTCCGTGATGCCTCCGCCCGCAAATCCAAAGAAATCCGCGAACCGTGCGTACTTTCGTCTCAACCACTAAACGGTTTTAATTCTTCCTATCCTTAATTGCGGAAGTGACATTGGTATCAACTGTCATCTCGATGTCGGTTACCTCAGCGTCCCAAATGGCGCCGAGTGCTCGGCCCAATCCGGCATTGTTGATGAGAATATCGATCGGGTGAGACTGACCAAACTCTTGAACTTTTACTCGGTCTCTTACATCCAGTTGAATGGGAATGCAACCTGAGTCCTCCGCCAACTGTTCCAGCCTATCCAGGCGACGTGCGGCTGCATAAACTTTCATACCATGAGCAGATAACGCTCGCGCTGTGGCCTCGCCTATGCCGCTGGATGCACCTGTCACAAGAGCAGTAAGTTGTTCATCAGATGTCATAGATTTCTACTGCCTTTTGTCACGTACTATGGATGTGCGATTCGACCATTGTCGGTTTTCAATTATACCATTGTGCTGGAAT
>CAYMUT010000039.1:0-45710 GCA_964393625.1 uncultured Pseudomonadales bacterium | reverse complement strand
AGCGGAACAGCGCCTGGCCCTGCAGGAAAAGGCTGCGGACTGAGGCAGGATCAGCGTGCACCGTGTATTCATATCAGACCTGCACCTGCAGGAGCGGCAAGCACCCGCATTTGAGCGGTTTGTTGAGTGCCTGCAGACGGAAAGCGAACGGGCCGATGAACTTTACATCCTCGGCGATCTGGTGGAAATGTGGGTCGGAGACGATGACGACACACCGGGTTCCCTGGCGCTGGTCGATGCTCTGGCGTCAACGCACAACGCTGCGGTTCTGCTGATGCACGGCAACCGCGATTTTCTGTTTGGCGAGAAGTTCGCCGCAGCCACGGGTGTCGAACTGATCAACGACCCATACTGCACCGAAGACGGTGTGCTGCTCTGTCATGGCGATGCGCTATGTACTGACGATGCCGAGTATCAGAACATGCGTCAATTGCTACGCAGCCCCGAATGGCAGACTGACATACTCGGTAAATCTCTGACGGAACGCCAGGTTTTGGGCGCCGATCTGCGTACTCAGAGCAAACAGGGCAACGCCAACAAGCCGACCAACATTATGGATGTCAACGCCGCTGCGGTCACCGAACTGATCGCGGAGCATCGGGCTCATACGCTCATTCACGGACATACCCATCGCCCTGGCGTACACCGCGGCGAATCATTCACGCGCATCGTTACCGGCTCGTGGGAACGTTGCGGCTGGCTGGTTCGCCAGATTGATAACAAGTTTCAGCTGGAGAGCTTCAGCCTGGCGCGCCGCTATGGAACCTGAACTGGCTGTCCGGCGAAGTGATGAGTTGCGCATCACGGGTGAGAAAAGCATCGATACGATCGTCGATCGAGACTGACTCATCAGCGCCCGCGTGCTGCTCGGCGACATCCCGGGCAAGCTGCAGATAGTCGATGAAATGACGTGCCTCGGAATGCACCAGTTGCCGGTAAAGCTCGGCAATTACATCGGGCAAAACCTCTATGAGCCGTACGAAGCGCTCGCAGGAGCGTGCTTCCACCACCGCTCCCAGTATCAAAACGTCAATCAGCCGTTCGGGTTCACCGTGGCGCACCAGCTTATGTAGTTCGCCGGCATAACGGGCCGAAGCCAGATGGGTGTACTCGATCTCGAGCTCCGCCATCAGATCCATGACCTGCTCGAAATGGCGCAGTTCTTCCCGCGCCAGGCGCGACATCTTGTAGAGCAGCTCACTGTGATCGACGTATTTGTACATCAGGCTCATGGCGGTGCTGGCGGCTTTCTTCTCGCAATTGGCGTGATCGATCAGCAGTTCCGGGAGATGCTGCAGCGCTGCTTCCAGCCAGCTGTCCGGGGTCGGTACCCGCACGAACTCCACCGCGGGGTTTGGCTCCGCGCGGCTCATGCCAGCACCTTGAAATTGCGTTCGTAATGAGCGATTGAGCGTTCGAATATCTCCGCATCGATCTTCTGCAGCAGGGTAAGCGCATCGCTAACATCCGCGTCCGCTGCCTGCAGCCCTGCCGCGGCAAGCCCCAGGGACTTTACACTCATGAAACGCAACAGCAGATAAAGCTGTTCTGACCCTTGAGCGGCCTCGTGGCCAGCCTGATTCTGCATCAACACCATTGCTTTCGGTTCGACGATCTGTACCTGCTGTGCCACCACTTCGTCCCGCAGATATTCCAACCGCTGCCAGATCTGACCCTTCTGCGCCTGGTCGTAGCTGTTCCACTGTACAATTTCATGGGCGAAGCGTTTGCACCCGCGGCACACCAGGTCGCCATAGGTGGTGGAGCAGATACCGACACAGGGCGTTCTTTTGTTGAGGGCCACGGGCAGCGCAAACCAATGGAAACAGCGAATGCCTAGTGTGCCGTCCTGCCTGATATTAGTCTATGGCGGCAACGCGCAACACAAGCCGGAAACGCAGCTTTCTCAAATCTTTGCGCAGTTTTTGGCGCTCCACACCGACGTTTCCGCTATCCGGATCGTAAAGCTGTCGCTGCATGCGCTGCGCCATTTCTGTCCCGTCGAGATCGGCTATGCGAGCCAGACGCCCGATATAGGCCGCCGGCGTTTCACCAGGCTCCCGCCCGTAGCCGGAGCGGGCCATGCGGGCGCTGAAACGATGCATCAACCGTTCCACCGGGTGCCGTTGTCGCGGGCGCCGGCGCCAGAATATGGTTCCGGTCACCAGCAGCAGACTAAAACCGCTACCCGCCAGCAATGCAATGCCGACCCGCGCAGGTGTAACCTGACCCAGCAGATCTTTCAGTACGCCGGATTGAGTATCCGCGTCATAACCCACGACCCATAGGTTCCAGCGATGCTCCAGTGAATCCACCCACTGCAGCATATTATTGACCAGGCCTGCGTCACCGAATCGTGCACTGGTGATGAACGCAAGCGTTGCGCGATCCTCGCTGGACAGTGCCGCATTGAGGCCATTTTCGAGTCGCTCAGGCGCTACCACAGATGTCGGGTCGTAACGCTTCCAGCCGTGATTGGGTAACCATACCTCGATCCATGAATGGGCCTGATACTGGCGCACCACCACGTGACCGGTGACCGGATTGTGTTCGCCCCCCTGATAACCACCAACCATGCGTGCGGGGATGCCCACAGAGCGCAGCGCGTATACGAAAGCGCCGGCGTAATGGGTACAGAATCCTGCCTGGGCATCAAACCAGAATTGATCTATCGTGTTGTAGAAACGATCCGCAAGCTGGGGCGGTTGCAGGGTATATCGGTAACCCTGATCGACCAGATGCAACAGCATCGCGTCCACCATGGCCTCTGCGGAGCCGGTTTGCTCAAACAGCTCTTCCGCGAAGGCTTGCAGGCGCGGATTGTCCTGGGGATCATCGATACGCGTTTCACGAATGCGAATCTGCTCATCCAGTTCAGGGTCCATGGCTGCTCCGGAATCACTGAGCAACTTGTAACGCATGACCGACAGCACTGGCTCTGGATTCACCAGCCGATAGTCACCCAGAAGTTCCATCCGCTGGCCGTGCTCAACGGGCGTGTCCAGGGAAAACAGCCACTTGCTCTGTGTCGGTTCGAGGAAAACCTCGTATCCTACAGCGTTACCGACACTACGCGGTGGCGGCACTGCATCCAGCGGTTTGGCAATACTCCAGGTTCCGTATTTGAAATCGGAATACACCAGTCCCCGCCAATAGAGCTCTCGCTGGGCCGGCACGTCACCGTCGAACACGGCCCTGAACGCGAGTTCGTCGGATTGCGTAAGTGTCGCCACATCCCCTGGCGTCAACTTGTCACTGATTCCCGTGGTAGTCGCACTTGGCACCGGTATAGACCACAACGGCGCTATGCGGGGAAACAACAGAAACAGCACCAGCGTCAGAGGCACCGCTTGCAGCACGAGTCCAGCTGCCACTTTCAACGAGGCAATGGGTCGAACCCTGCTCTGCAACTGATTCAGACCTACCATGGCTGCAGTAATCACAATCGCCGCCAACACCTCATACGCGGCCAGGGCTATGGATTGATCGAACAGAAACGCCGTGGCTATGAGGAAATAGCTGAGGTAAATCACAAGGTAGGCATCCCGGCGGTTTTTCATTTCCACCAGCTTCAACGCAAATGCCAGTACCAGCAGTGACGCTGCAGCTTCCAGACTGAAGGTGCGATAACCACTCAGCGCTATGCCCGCAATAGCGGCAAAGACCAGCCCGGCTTTTACCCAACCGCCCGGATAACCCCAGCGGCCCATATGCACCTGGGTACGCCAGTAGCCGCAGAACAGGCACACACCTGCGATCCACAGCGAGATATGCGCCGCCAGCGGCAGAATCACCGCGGCCTGAGAAACCATCAACAACGCCAGAGAGTTGCGCGGAATCTGATAGGCGACGCCGGCGCCTTTACTGCTATCGAGGGAGGCCATACAACGCCAGTTCCCGCAGCACCTGATCGAGGTGCTGCTGGCCGGTACCCGGAGAAATCTCTATGTTCGGCAGGTGCACACCGAATTCCCGCTCTGCCTGGGTGGCCTGCAATGCCAGACCAGTGATACGGCCGAGTTTTTCTTCGGTATCGCCAGGCAGCGTTTCGAAGTCGAACCACAGGCGCGGCTCCAGATAGCTGGCATAGCGCTTTACGACCAGTTGATCTGCTCTTGCGTAGGAGCGCCAGATGATATTCTTGATCGGGTCGCCCTCGGCGTATTCACGTATGTCGACAAAATCATCACTGCCCAGGGGATCTATCAATACACCATCGTCCCGGTGTTTGTGCGACTGCTGGTCGGGCGCCTCACCGAATATCGGCTTGGGGTACACCAGACCTCTGGCGGTAAGGTCGACCCAGGTCCATGCGCGCAGCAGTCCCAACGGATAATACGTTTCCACCAGCAAACGGCCTGGATACAGCCAGCCTCTGTGTGGCGCATTGACATACAAACGCACGACACTGTCTTCAGTATCAAAAATTTCGACCCATTGCTTGAACCCTTCGGGCCAGCCGATCTGTATGCCTTCTCTACCCTTGCCTTGCGGGCGCTTCACCCGCACTTCGAATTCGACATCCTCCCCGACGAAACCGCTGTGCGCCTCGGCAAGCTCAATGGTCAAACCAGACAGATTACGGAACGTATACAGAATGGTAACGACGAACATACCGCCTAACAGAAAGGCAACGCCATAGACGAGCGAGTTCTGATAGTTGATCGCGCCGAGCATGAGAATCGCGAGTAAGCCACCAAACGTAAACCCGGATCGCGTTGGAAAGATGAAGATGTTTGCCTGACTAAGGAGAATTGTCGGGCCTGGTGGTATGCGGCGATCCAGCCAGACTGAAAATCGACTCCCTGCACCGGATTGGGCCGGCGCGAGTTGCTCAGTTTGAGAAGAAACGGCCATTTGATGAACCGGAGGACCCAGGCCGATCAGGAAACGACGTCGACGCTGCCCAATAGTCGCTGCGCCAGCGCTCCGCCGCCATGGCCGGTGAAATCCGCGCTTTCGCGCAGGCGATGTTCTACCACGCTTGGCAATACCGCTTGAACATCCTCCGGAACTACGTGCGTGCGATGACTGATCAGAGCCCACGCCTTCGCTGCAGCAATGAGCGCCAACGCCCCTCGCGGAGACAAACCATAGGCGAATTCGTTGCCCTGGCGGGTGAAACTCACCAAGCGCTGCACGTAATCCACCAAAGGCTCCGACACCTTGATGGTATCTACCGCAGCCTGTATCTGACGAAGCTCGTCGAGGCTGAGCAACGGCTTCAGATCCATTGCCTGGCCACGGCGGTCGCCGTGCAGCAACAGCTCGCGTTCAGCGGCGGGCTCCGGGTAGCCGAGTTCAATGCGCATGAGGAAGCGGTCGAGCTGCGACTCGGGCAGCGCAAATGTGCCAGTCTGGGTCGAAGGGTTCTGGGTGGCGATGACAAAGAATGGTTTCGGCAGTGCGTGGCTTTCGCCATCGTAAGTAACCTGCCGCTCTTCCATGGCCTCAAGCAAAGCGCTCTGACTCTTGGGCGTTGCACGATTGATTTCATCCGCAAGCACCAGCTGCGCAAACAGCGGGCCCTCGACGAAACGGAAGGCATTGGTGTTTTTGTCGAATATAGTCGCGCCGATGATATCTGACGGCAGTACGTCAGATGTGAACTGAATACGGTTATAGCTCAAACCCAGTACCCTGGCCAGCGCATGAGAAAGAAGTGTCTTACCCATGCCCGGCAGATCTTCGATCAGCAGATGCCCACGAGCGAACAGGCATGCCAGGCTCATTTTCGCTTGGGTTTGTTTGCCCAGCAGCACCGTATTGAGAGCCTCGATCAGGCCATCAATATGATCTTTGGCATTTGCGCGGCTGACGCCGCCGCTTTCAGGCGTGGTTATGGAGCTCAAGGATGTTCGCATCAGCGTTGTGTTCGGCGTCGCGGTGCTGTTTCATTTTATCGTTGCGCGCGAAGGATATCTGGTCCAGATAAGCATCATCTATGTCGCCCGTCACGTATTGGCCATTAAACGTGGAGCATTCGAAGTCATCAACTTTGTGATTGCCTTCCCATGCGGCGGCCTTCAGGTCTTCGATGTGCTGATACACCAGCCAGTCGGCGCCGATGATCTTGGCTATCTCTTCATCGGTGCGCTGGTGAGCGACGAATTCCTCCCTGGACGGCATGTCTATGCCATATACGTTCTGATAGCGTAAGGCCGGTGCCGCGGACGCTATATAAACTTTGCGGGCGCCCGCTTCCCGCGCCATCTGGATGATCTGCTGGGTGGTTGTGCCCCGTACGATCGAATCGTCCACCAGCAATACGTTCTTGTTGCGGAATTCCAGCTCAATCACATTGAGCTTCTGCCGAACCGATTTGCGGCGTTCCTGCTGGCCGGGCATGATGAAGGTCCGACCGATATAGCGGTTCTTGACAAAACCTTCCCGAAACTTGACGTTCAGCTGATGCGCGAGAGGTAGTGCCGCGGTACGGCCGGTGTCCGGAATCGGTATCACGACGTCAATATCGTGCCCGTGTTGAGAGTATCGCTTGAGAATCTGCGCCGCCAGATACTCACCCATCCGCAAGCGGCTCTTGTAAACGGATATATCGTCGATGATGGAGTCGGGCCGGGCCAGATATACATGCTCGAAGATACAAGGCACCAGCCGCGTATCTTCCGCACAGACCTCACGGTGAATCCGACCATCGTTAGAAATGAATACCGCCTCGCCCGGCGCCACGCTGCCTATTAGTCTGAAACCCTGTAAATCTAGTGCTACCGACTCCGATGCGATCATGTAGTCCGTCCCCGCGCCGGTTTCCCGGGCGCCGTAAACCAACGGACGAATCCCATAGGGATCGCGAAAGCCGAGCACGCCGGCGCCAATGATCATTGCGACGGCGGCATAGGCGCCGCGACAGCGTTTGTGCAGACCCCGTACAGCAGTGAATACATCATCGGGCGTAGGACTCACGGCACGCTGCAGTTGCAGTTCGTGTGCAAGCACGTTGAGCAGCACTTCGGAATCGCTGTCAGTGTTTATGTGGCGCAGATCTTCGGCAAAAAGATCGGCTTTGAGCTGATCGGCGTTTGTGAGATTGCCATTATGCGCCAGGGTAATGCCGTATGGAGAGTTAACGTACATGGGCTGCGCTTCCGCGCTGCTGGAACTGCCGGCGGTGGGATATCGAACATGGCCGATACCGACGTTCCCTTCGAGCCGCTGCATGTGGTGCTGCTGGAATACATCCCGCACCAGGCCATTGCTTTTGCGCAGGTGCAGTTTATGACCGTCGCTGGTAACCATGCCTGCAGCATCCTGTCCGCGATGCTGAAGAACGGTCAATGCGTCGTAAATCTCTTGATTTACCGAACCATGGGAGACGATGCCGACGATGCCACACATAACTTATGCCCTTTGATCAAATATATCGTTCATAAACGGCATGCCCGCACTGAGCTAGCCATTGAACATATCCCGCACCTGATGAAGCAGACCGGTAACATCTCCCTCGAAGGCGAGCAATTCTCCCCGTAACATCGAAGCATGCCACCATTGTGCATCAGATGCGATCTGTTGCAGTCCCATCAGCATGACAATGGCGATCAGCAAACCCCGGGCGCTGCCGAATACCAACCCCAGCAGACGATCAGTGCTGCTCAGACCCGTTACATCGACCAGTTGCCCGACCAACCACTGGGCTACACCAGCAAGAATAAGTGTGGCAATGAATATGACGCCGAAACTCATCACCGTGCGCACTGCATCGGAACCCCACGTCTCGGGCATCTGTACCGCAAGATCGGTAGAGAAATAGGCGGCAAGGATGAACGCAAGCGCCCAGGAAACCAGCGACAGCACCTCTTTTACCAGCCCGCGTACCAGTCCGAACGCTGCCGACAGCAGCACCACGGTAGCGATCACGATATCCAGCGTTGCCACCTGCATCAGTGGGTCATCTCCATCTTTCGTGGATTGACAGAGAAGCGCTCGGCAATCTCCGCAACGAACTGGTCGGCATCTGCTTCACTTAACAACGGGCCCACGGCTACCCGGTGCAGAGGCTTTTCGTCTCGCCCTTTGACTGTGGATATGAACGCCTCGTAACCCGCCCCGCGCAATTCGTCGCGAAAGGCGAACGCATTGTCCTGACTGGCGAACGCTGCGGCCTGCACGGCCCATACCGCACTTTCGTCATCCGGCGGCAGCAGCACTGGCTCGCCAAAACGGGTTTTCGAGTCGGTGGAGAAACCGCTTTCGTCTACTTCTTCTCTAAGCTGGGCGACCTGCTCGACAGTATCCAGGTCGGGTACGATCTCGGCAAAATCCGGCAATGGTGCGGGCTGTGTGACTGCCGGCGCAGGCGGCACTTCGACAGGCGCGGGACCAGGATCATCGAACAGCATGGGTAGCAATATCACTGCCATGGCAATCAGAAATATCGACCCGGTAACGCGATAACGCGTGCGCTCATGCATCAGAATGAGAAAAGGCAGACTGTGAGGAGATCGTTATGCTCCATCGAGTAACGCGAACTGCTCGATAACATTGAATGAACCGAACAGAAGAATAACATCACCTGGTTGCGTTGCCGAGTTCGCCGTGTCAAACAGATCACTCCAATTGACCGCATTGGAGGCCTCAAAACCGCAGCGCGCGGCCAGCTCAGCCCCGCTTAAACCACGCTCTGCGACAGTATCAAGCAACAACCAAGGTGCATCGAGTTCTGCGCGAATCCGCGTTATGACGCCCGCATGGTCTTTGTCTTCAAGCATGCCGCAGACCAGCAGCGACGGTTGCAGGCCTCGATCGGCCAGAGCTTGCTTCAGAAAGTCAGCACCCGCGGGATTATGCGCCACGTCGAGCAGCCAGATACGGCCATCCCGGCTGATCTGCTGCATTCTTCCCGGCAGCGCCGCCTGTTGGCTGACGTTGCCCACGACCTGTTCCGGCACTGCCGCAACACAACCTGCAGCCAGATAAGCCAATGCAAGATTCTGTGGCGCCAAAGCGCCCATGGGAACCCGCTCGATCTCGGCAGTTTGTTCCCCATGCAGCGTCCAGCAGCCATTCCCGGCATCAACTTCGACCAGATGAGTTTCACCAAGCACCATTGGCGTAAGGGCCAACTCGTCGCAAGCACGCTTTACGGTAGCCGGCATATCCGGCCCCAGAACGACCTGTTGACCCGGCCGCAGTATTCCCGCTTTTTCCGCGGCAATGGCTTCGGGCGTGTCCCCCAGGAAACCCTGATGGTCCAGGCCGATGGATGTAATCACCGCGATGTCGGCGTCTATGGCATTGTACGCATCAAGACGTCCACCGAGCCCGATTTCGAGAATCGCCACGTCTACTTCGGCCTGCCTGAATATCCATAGCGAAGCCAGCGCAGCGAATTCGAAATAAGTCAGAGGTGTTTCACTCCGTACTGCCTCGATAGCTGCAAACGCTTCACAGATGAGGTCATCGTCAACTTCAACGCCAGCCACGCGAATACGTTCATTGAATCGATGTACATGGGGCGACACAGTCGTGCCAACCCGTTTGCCGGCGCATTGCAAAAGGGCTTCAGCGGCAACACAGGTACTACCCTTGCCATTGGTTCCAGCGACGGTAATGATCGTACCTGCCGGACGGGCAAGTCCCAACGATGCAACCATGCTCTGCATGCGCTCGAGACCCATATCGATGCTCTGCCAGTGCCGGGTCGATATATATTCGAGCCAGTCTTGCAGAAGTTGTGGATGTGCCACCCGCTACCTCAATCAGGCGCTATCCACGCCCGCTCGCAACTGCGCTGCCATCTGTTCTACAGCCTGGACGCCCGCCTCGACATCGTCAGCATGGGCTGCCAGCAGATCTACCAGCGCGCTGCCCACCACGACACCATCGGCATGGCGTCCTACACTGCGGGCGCTGTCTGCATCTTTCACGCCGAAACCGACGCAAAACGGCAAATCGCTCATGCCTTTCAGCTTGCTCAGGCGCGCGCCAACCTCGTCAACCCGCAGATTACCTGCTCCGGTTGTACCTTTGAGCGACACGTAATAAACGAATCCGCTGGCCTTGCTCAATATTTTGGCGGCGCGCTCGTCGGTTGTGGTTGGCGCGATGAGGAAGATCAGGTTGACCTGATGATCGGCCAGCTGCTCGCGCAACTCGTCCGCAGCCTCCGGCGGTAAATTAACCATGATCAGACCATCCACGCCGGCCTGCCGGGCACGCAGGGCGAAATCCGGCATGGCCAGCACCGAATTGAGGTAACCCATGAGCACGACCGGGGTATCGGCGTTCCGCTGACGGAACTCGTTGACCATATCCAGCACTTTGACAAGGGTCATGCCGTTGGCGAGCGCTCGTTCACAGGCAGCCTGGATAGACGGCCCTTCGGCTTCCGGATCGGAAAACGGTATGCCCACTTCCAGCATGTCTACGCCGCCGGACACCAGGCCATGCAGTGCTGCCACAGTGTGATCTGGTGTGGGGTCGCCCGCGGTCAGATAACTTACCAATACCTTGCGTTCGCCCAGGGAAGCAAACAGTTTCTCTATTCTCGTCATGACAGGTCGATGTTGTCCAGTTTCGCGATTGTGTTGATGTCTTTGTCGCCACGTCCAGACAGGTTGACCAGCACGATCTGCTCGTTCGACATCGATGGCGCGTTGGCGATCACCCAAGCCACGGCGTGAGAGGATTCTAAAGCGGCAAGAATACCTTCGGTGCGGTTCAACGTACGGAACGCATCCATGGTCTGTTCGTCGGTAGCGCTGTCATAACGGGCGCGGCCAATGTCCTTAAGATGGGAATGCTCCGGCCCTACTCCGGGGTAGTCGAGTCCGGCGGAGATGGAATGAGTCGGCTGAATCTGGCCGTCGTTGTCCGCCATCAGATAGGTTTTGTTGCCATGCAGAACGCCGACCCGACCGATGTTCAGAGGCGCCGCATGGTCGCCCGTATCGAGTCCTCGACCAGCCGCTTCGACACCGACCAGTTCGACGTCTAAATCGTCGATGAACGGATAAAACAGCCCCATGGCATTGGAACCGCCGCCCACGCAGGCGACCGCAACATCCGGCAGGCGCCCTTCCCGCTCGAGCATCTGCGAACGAGCCTCGGACCCGATCACCGACGCGAAGTCTCTGACCAGGGTCGGGAACGGATGCGGTCCGGCCACGGTACCGATGATGTAGTGTGTATCGTCGACGTTGGCGACCCAGTCGCGCATGGCTTCGTTCAACGCGTCTTTCAACGTTCTGGTGCCGGAATGCACGGCAATGACATTGGCTCCCAACAGCTTCATACGATACACATTGAGACTCTGACGCTCGACGTCTTCCGCCCCCATGTATACGTCACACTGCAATCCGAGCCGAGCCGCAATAGTTGCGCTGGCCACGCCATGCTGACCCGCACCGGTTTCGGCGATGATCCGGGGTTTACCCATGCGTTTGGCCAGCAGCGCCTGTCCGATGGTATTGCAGATCTTGTGTGCGCCGGTGTGATTGAGGTCTTCGCGCTTAAGGTAGACTTTCGCGCCGCCAAGTTCCTCGGTCAGCCGTTCCGCCAGATACAGTGGCGTAGGTCTGCCCACGTAATTGCTCAGATCATCGTGTAGTTCCTGCTGAAATTCGGGATCCTGCTTGGCCGCCTCATATAATTCGGCCAACTCATCCAGCGCATGGGTCAGCGTCTCCGCCACATAGCGGCCACCGTAATCTCCAAAGAGACCGTCCCGACCTGGCTGCGCGTAATTGCTGCCTTCATTCGCGTCCGACACTGCGAACCTCCTGCACAAATTGTTCTAGTCTGGCCCGATCTTTAAGGCGTTTCGTCGCTGCCTCCACACCACCGGCAACATCGACACCAAAAGGTCTTATCTGTGTTATTGCCGCGGCAACGTTTTGCGGATCAAGGCCACCGGCAAGCACCAGACGTGCTCCGGGCAGATCCGGCCACAGATCGAGGTCGAATCGCTTGCCGGTACCACCCGGAACACCCTCGACGAAAGTATCTAACAGAAATGCCCATGCGTTCTCATAGCGCTGCACCAGTTCGGCCACCGGAGTGTCGGACGACATGCGAATGCCCTTCATGTAGGGCAGCCTGAACTGGCTGCAGAACTCCGGCGATTCATCACCCTGAAACTGCAGCATGTCGATGGCTGCGGTGTCGAGCACCGCCCGTACCTGATCCGGCTCGGGATCGACAAACAGCGCAACCCGTGTGCAGCCCACTGCCGCAGACAACTCTCCTACCACCGCCGGCTCGATAAATCGGGGGCTGGGCGGGTAGCAGTTTAGACCAATGGCATCGGCGCCGACCCGCTCGGCAACACGGGCGTCAGCGGCCGTGGTTATGCCACAAATTTTGCACCAGATGGTCATTCTTAGGGGTAGCTAATGCGAAAACGCGGTAGTCTAGCCCCAGACTCAAGCGCTTGGAAGAGCTGAAATCTCAGGAGCAGGAAATTGGCGAGACTCACCACCGTGCCGCTCATATTGCTGGTAGGTATTGCTGCCGGCACTGCCGACTCATCAAACAGCGATCTACACGAACGAGCCCGGGTAACTGAGCTCTGGAGCCCGGTGCCAGCCAAGGTGACTCCGGGAATCGTCAATGCGCCGCCATCCGACGCTGTGATACTGCTCGGCGATCATACACTGGCCGGCTGGGTCAATCGCCAGGGCGCACCCGCGGGCTGGCACCTACAGGACGGCGTTGTCACGGTGGCACCAGGCAGCGGCGACATCCTCACAACCGAACATTTCAGCGACGTGCAACTCCACGTGGAGTGGCGCACCCCCGGCGAAGTACGCGGCCACAGTCAGGGCCGCGGTAACAGCGGTGTTTTTCTAATGGACCGATACGAAGTGCAGGTGCTTGATTCATACGACAACCCCACCTACAGCAATGGGCAGGCTGCAAGCATCTATAAACAGCACATTCCGCTGGTCAACGCATCTAAGGGGCCCGGCCAATGGCAGACCTACGATATCGTGTTCATGGCGCCGCGCTTCAACGATACCGGGCGCCTGCTCAAACCCGCGCGAGTCACCGTGCTGCACAATGGCGTGCTGGTGCAGAATCATGTGACCATAAGCGGGCCGACCTCCTACGTCGGTGCACCCAACTATGAGGCTCACGGCCCAGCATCCATTCGCCTGCAGGACCATGGCAATCCGGTGAGTTATCGAAACATCTGGCTGCGCCGGCTATAGTATCCTGCGCACCTACTCAACGAATATCTATCGCTCAATTCAAACCAGGAAAATCCAACTAAGTAAGGAACCAGATATGCCCAGCATCCAGGATGATGCGCGCCTCGACCCCCGCATCAGAATGATCCTTGGCGCTTTTCCCGAGACCGCCTCCCAGGGCAACGTCACTTCTCGGGAGGAGCTGCTCGAACAAGCCAACTCACCAGAAGGGCTGGTTCAACTCGAGCAACTCAAAGCCGGCATGGAGATGCTCGACAACGAAGAGATCGCCCCGTCAACAGGGCTGGATATTTCGACCAAGGAATTTACCTCCAGCCCCGACGGCAACAACGTAAAGATTCAGTTCATTCGCCCGCAATCCGCGGAGCCCCTACCGTGCGTGTATTACATCCATGGCGGCGGCATGCAGACCATGTCCTGCTATGATGGCATGTATCGGTCCTGGGGGCGCATCATCGCCCAGCAGGGTGTTGCCGTGGCCATGGTGGACTTCCGCAACTGCCTGCATCCCTCATCGGCACCTGAGGTTGCCCCATACCCAGCAGGTCTGAATGACTGCGTAGCCGGCCTGAAATGGGTAGTCGAAAATGCCGCGGAATTGCAGATCGATCCAGATCACGTCATCGTGGCCGGTGAAAGTGGCGGCGGCAACCTCACCCTGGCCACGGGACTCAAGCTCAAACAGGAAAACAACCTTCACCTGATCCGCGGGTTATATGCTCTGTGTCCCTACATCGCTGGTGAGTGGCCTCAGGACACCCTACCGTCATCGGTTGAAAACAACGGCATTCTCCTTGACCTGCACGACAATCGCGGCCGCATGGCCTATGGTATTGACGCCTTTGATGCTAAGGACCCTCTGGCCTGGCCACTGTTCGCAAGTGAGGAGGACGTAGCGGGCCTAGTACCCACCGTGATCAGCGTCAATGAGTGCGACCCATTACGGGATGAAGGCGTCGAGTTTTATCGGCTGCTCAATCGCGCTGGCGTGCCCAGCCGCTGCATACAGGTCATGGGCACCAGCCACGGTATCGAAATTTTCAGCGCTGCCTGTCCGGACATCAGCTGGGAGAGCGCCGCCAGCATCGCCCGGTTCTGCCGGGATGCTTGAGCCGCGGTGCAGCTCGCCTGAGGGTTTACGGACCGTCTATGTCGCTCAATCGGCAAGCCAGGCCAGCGGCGCTGGGTCTGGCAGGTGGAATTGCGGGTAGCTGACGCCCGTCAGATATAAACCGTGCGGCGGCGCGGTGGGCCCCAGCAACGTACGGTCTTTCGCTGCCAGCAGCGCTTCCAGCGACATGTCGGCGCCAGCCCTACCTACCCCGTACAAACCCGCGGCGATGTTTCGCACCATGTGCAGTACAAAGGCGTTCGCTTGGATGTCCATGCTCACCCAGTGTCCATGACGACGAATGACACAATGGTTCAAGCGGCGCACAGGCGTAAGTGACTGACAGCCCGCACCCCGGAAGGAACTGAAATCATGTTCACCAACCAGTATCTGGGCCGACCGGTGCATGGCGTCCACGTCCAATGGTGAACACTGCCAGGCGCGGCCGCTGACCAGTGGGTCTTCGAAACCAATGTCGTGGAACAGGTATACGTAACGACGGGCCACCGCGCTGTATCGCGGGTGGAATGCGTCGTCTACGACGTTGATCCAGTTGATGCGTACTGCAGCAGGTGTAAGACCGTTTAAGCCACGCTGCCAGTCGCGCAGTTCACGTGGTGCGGCACAGCTGAACGCAGCTACCTGACCGGACGCATGCACGCCGGCGTCGGTGCGACCCGCAACATGAACCTGTACAGAATGGTTGGCGATACGACTAGCGGCATCTTCCAGCACGCCCTGCACCGTATTCAGATCGGCCTGGCGCTGCCAACCGTGAAATGCAGCGCCATCGTAGCTGACGCCAATAGCGTACTTAGGCATTGCGCTGTCAGGCTATACCGTCGAGCATCTCCTGAGCTTTGGTGCGCTGCTCCGGTGTACCTTCTTCGACGACTTCCTTGAGAATCTCCTGGGCGCCATCAGCATCGCCCATATCAATATAGGCCTCCGCCAGATCGAGTTTCGTGGCATTGATATCCGCATCTGCACCGGTGTCGAAATCAAACTCATTGTCTTCGCCACCCGACGCTGAGCCCAGATCGACAGTGACCTCATCTTCCGCTTCCGCGGCACTCTCGTCACCGCTGGGGGCCTCATTGTGAGCATCGCCCTGTTCAACCGAAACATCGTCCAATTCACTGACCAGATCATCCAGGTCCAATGGCTCACTTTCCAACACTATGGACTCATCAGACACCGGCTCAACGTCTTCTCCGGCCGCCAGTATATCTTCGTCGACATCTCTTTCCGGATCGAAGTCCATTCCGAGCTCACCACCAAGATCAGCGCTCCCGCTGGAGTTCGATTCATCCAGCGCGGCTTCTATATCACCCTCGAATTCCAGCTCGAACTCATCCTCCGCATCCTCCATGGCGGTTTCATCAGCAGACGCAGGTTCATCGTTTGCCGAGTCTGTGGATGCCGGTTCGAAATCTTCCAGATCTCCCAGAGTGAGGTCTCCGCCATCGGGTGGTTCGGTTTCCGTCTCAGACATACCCGTGTCGGCAACGTCTTCACCATCTTCGCGGGAGAGATCAATAACACCTTCGCGCAGTTGGTCTTCAAGCTGCTGGTAGGCCTGCAGAATATCCGCGTCATCACAGTTGTCTGCAAGATACTGGGCGTGGGCTTCGAAACCTGCTTCATCATTCGATTCTACGAATACTTCCAACAGTTTCAGGCGCACATCGTGGCGTTCGGCTTCTTGTTCCAATACACCGCTCAACAGATTCACCGCCTGTCCGAAGCGTCCGTACGCAATATAGATTTCCGCCTCGCCGATCATGTCGCCGATCTCGCCGGACCTATTGCTTGCTCCAGCGGCGCCTTCCTCTAACGGCGCGTCTTCCTCTATGTCGAGTATGTCGAGGTCCAAATCGTCGTCATCGCCAATAGTCGGCTCTAGCGGACCGGTATCGACCTCATCGTCGTCCTGGAAATCTTCTGCTTCTTCGTCTTCAGCGGCATCCATCGCTCCCGCGGACGCTGCAAAAACCGGATTGGACTCTATCGGCGCATTAATCGGTGATGCTGTAACCGTCGCCAGCGCCGCGCGTGAGCGCCGCGCGCTGATCAATGCCAGCACCAGAATCAATATCAAAACGCCAATCGCGCCAAACATCACCAGGGGAGACATCCACCATGGAATCTCAGAGGCGTTGGGGTTTTGATTTTGGTTCTGATTCGATTGCAGTTGTTCCAGCATTTCACGCTGCTGACGCAGTTGCTCCTCTAACTGGGCAATCTCCTGGTTTTTTACTTCGAGCCGACGATCCTTTACGGAAACCTGGTTGGCCGCGATTTCCTTTTCCCGGTCAAGCTGATAGTTGAGTTCTTCGACCTGGCGCGACAACACCTCTTTTTCTTCTATCAATTGGCTTACGCCGACATCAGCACCAGTTGACGTGCCACTACCCGCATCACCGGTGTTTGCGAGTATGCGTACCCGGCCGGTATTCTCGTCAGCACTGGCGCGGCTTTCACGCCGTTCCGGCGTGGCGTCGACCTGGGACGCGAGTTGCACTTCGGGCTGTTCGGTTGCAGCGGCTAGGGCTTCAGGCTGTGCCGGGCTCTCGCGACGTACGGGACGGTTCTCCCGCCATGCAGCGGTCTGCTCTGCCACGTCAGCCAAAGCCATGGCATGGGACATCTCCATTGCTTCCGATTCCGTGGGGATCTCGAGCACATGACCTGCTTTGAGCAGGTTGATGTTAGCGCGTATGAATGCTCGAGGGTTCTTGCGCTGTAAGGCAAGCATCTGCTGATACACCGTCACCCGATCAGAAGCCAAGGTACGATTGGCAATTTTCCACAAAGTGTCTTGCCGGGTCGTCCTGACGCGGTCTGTGTTGTCCATTCGGCCAGAACGCCGCGCGGGCGCAGATGCAGGCGCAACCCGCACCCTGGTACCACGGTCAGCCGCCGCCGGCTTCGGCTCAACAGGTCGCGCCGGAGCGACAGCAACGGGCTGCTGCGGAACGGTGACAGAAGGCGCCGCAAGTTCAGTGTATGTTGGCGGATCAAGAAGTACGGTGTACTCCTTGAGCAGGCGGCCTTTAGGCCACATCACTTCAACGATGAAATTTAGATAAGGCTCTGAGATGGCTTGAGAACTGGTTACATTCACGTGGACACGGCCATCTAACGCAACCTCTACTTCAAATTCGAGATACGTCAGATAAAAGAAGCGCTCCACACCAACGCGCTCGAAGTCTTGCCGCGAGGCCATAGACACGACGATTTCGGATTTTCCGTAGTCCTGAACATCCGATACATCGATCCTGCCAATGAAACGCTCGTTTAGTGCAGATTCCACTTTGATCTCGCCAAGTCCCAATGCCCAACTCGGGGCAGGCGCGGCGAAACACAGCGCCACCAGTGCCATATGAAGCCAACGGCACTTACGCATAGGCATAGGTAACAGCCTCCTTTGCTTTGAAAATGATGGAAAAATGCCCTGTAAGCCCAGGGCGCTGGCCCGATATCGCGTGTCCAAATCCATGTGTCCGTTTCAATCAAACATCGTAGGCGACACGTATTGCGTCGCCGGTTTCATTTTAGGTGAAATCAACGCAAAACATAGCGCAGATGGCAGCCCGAATGGCGGAAGCAGGTATCACTTCTTGCGCCCCATTTGCCGCAGTTGCGCCGTGTGCTCCGCTTTTCTAAAAAAATAGTGCAAAGACTTTTTTAGATTAGCACTTAACGGCTTGAGAAACCTACATTTGTTGCAGTCAAATCCGCAAGTTCAACACGCTACAGATGTTTCAGCAGCAACTCCGCGATCTGCACACTATTCAGTGCAGCCCCTTTGCGCACGTTGTCGGAAACCACCCACATGTTTATGCCATTGGGGTGCGAAATGTCCTGACGGATACGGCCTACGAACACCGGATCGGTACCGGCCGCATGCTCTACCGCCGTAGGGTAAAGCGCATCTGTCATCACTTCTACGCCGGGTGTCTCGGACAACAATCGAGTGACCTCTGCGGCGCTGATATGGTCACGGGTTTCAATGTGCACAGCCTCGGAGTGTCCGTAGAACACCGGTACACGGACACAGGTCGGATTCACCTGTATAGACTCATCCTCAAGGATTTTGCGGGTTTCCCACACCATCTTCATTTCTTCCTTGGTATAACCATTGTCCTGAAACTTGTCGATATGCGGAATGGCATTAAAAGCGATCTGCACCGGCATGACGCTGGATTCGATGGGTTTGGCATTCAGCAGATCAGCAGTCTGCCCGGCCAGTTCGCGTACACCACCTGCGCCGGCGCCACTGACCGCCTGATAGGTGCAGACATTGACGCGGGTGATACCGGCGGCATCATGAATCGGCTTCAACGCGGCAACCATCTGAATCGTCGAGCAGTTGGGGTTAGCAATAATGTTGCGATTCTTGTACTGATCAAGGCAGTGGGGGTTCACTTCCGGAACAATCAGCGGAATATCGTCGTCATAGCGGAAACAGGAAGTATTATCCACCACCACACACCCTGCTGCCGCCGCTTCAGGCGCAAATCGGGCCGAGAGATCGCCGCCGGCGGAAAACAGCCCGATCTGCGCCTGACTGAAATCAAATTCATCCAGGCGCTGCACCATGATGCTTTTGCCGCGAAACTGGATACGTTTGCCTGCGGAACGCTCCGACGCCAGCAGGAATAGATTGCCAACCGGAAAGTTGCGTTCCTCGAGAATCTCTATGAAGGCTTCGCCAACGGCTCCAGTGGCACCTGCGATTGCTACGTTAACTGTTTGATTATCTGACATTTTCTAAACCTGCAAGTGCTCAATAACAAGTTCACCCATGCGCTGCGTGCCAACCACTGCATCGGCATCGCCACGGATGTCAGCGGTACGGTGCCCGTCCGCCAGGGTACGGCTCACAGCTGCTTCAATGGCATCCGCCGCGGCCGGCTGATCGAGGCTGTAGCGGTACAGCATCGCCACGGAAAGGATGGTGGCCAATGGATTTGCCACATCCTGCCCTGCTATGTCCGGTGCGGTGCCATGCACCGGCTCGTACATGCCCACGCCGCTGGAAGCGATGGAAGCAGACGGCAACATCCCCAGGGAACCGGTCAACATCGCCGCCACATCGGAAAGAATGTCACCAAACATATTGCCGGTGACAATCACATCGAACTGTTTCGGCGTACGCACCAGTTGCATACCGGCGTTGTCGACGTACATGTGCGATAGCTCTACGTCCGGATACTGCGGCGCCATGCTGGTCACGACCTCGCGCCACAACTGGGAAACTTCCAGAACATTGGCCTTGTCGACGGAACACAGTCGCCCGTTGCGCTTCTGGGCGAGCTCGAAACCGACCTTGGCGATCCGCTGGATCTCACTCTCAGAGTAGACAAGACTGTTGACGCCTACCCGCTCATTGTTGCGTATCTCAACCCCCCTCGGCTCACCAAAATAGATACCGCCGGTGAGTTCCCGAATGATCAGAATGTCCAGATCCGCTACAAGTTCGGTTTTCAGCGAAGACGCCTCGGCCAGCGGGCCGAACAGCAGTGCGGGACGCAGGTTTGCAAACAGGCCCAGTTCCTGACGCAAGCCCAGCAGACCTTTCTCGGGACGCTGATCCATGGGCAGGTCATCCCATTTGGGACCACCAACGCCGCCCAGCAGCACCGCATCGGCAGATTTCGCGGCTGCCAGGGTGTCCGGCGGCAGAGGTGAACCCGTTGCATCTATGGCAACGCCGCCAACCAGTCCTTCAGATACGTTGAGTTGACAACCGGTCAGCTCCGCGGCCGCCTGCATCACGGCCCTCGCCGGTTTCATGACCTCGGCGCCGATGCCGTCGCCGGGCAGTACATATATGTCGTAGCTACTCATGGTGTTCGTCCCAGGATTCTTCGTTTGCGGCTATTTGTGCTCAAACAGCCAGGGATGTGCGGCACGGTGCCGACTTTCATAGGTCTCGATCATGCCCCGCTCAGCCAGAGTCATGGCGATGTCGTCCATACCGCTGAGCATTTTCTCCTTTAGTCCGGGTGCAATATCGAAGTTGTGCACCTCGCCCTGCTGCGTGGTGACGCTTTGTGCCGCCAGATCGATGCTGAGATTGACGTTCGGACCCGCGGATGCGAACAATCGATCGATAAGGTCTTCTTTTAAAACAATGGGTAACAGGCCATTCTTAAAGCAGTTACCATAGAAAATATCGGCAAAGCTCGGCGCAATCACGGCGCGGAAACCATACTCCTGAATGGCCCAAACAGCATGTTCACGGGATGATCCACAGCCGAAATTGTCCCGCGCGAGAAGCACCGACGCCCCCTGAAACTCCGGTCTGTTGAGTACGAATTCGTGGTTGATCTGGCGTTCATTGGGGGTCATGCCGATATGACCTTCGTCATTGAAACGCCAGCCATCAAAAAGGTAGTCACCAAAGCCGGTACGCTTGATGGACTTCAGATACTGTTTAGGGATGATCTGGTCGGTATCGACATTGACTCGATCCAGCGGTGCCACCGCCCCCGTATGTGTGGTGAACGCCTGCATCAGATCATCTCCCTTACGTCTGTGAAATGTCCCGCCACCGCCGCGGCCGCCGCAGTCGCCGGGCTGACCAGGTGGGTCCGGCCGCCATGGCCCTGGCGACCCTCGAAATTACGGTTACTGGTAGACGCGCAGTGCTGTCCAGGGTCAATTTTGTCCGGGTTCATGGCAATACACATGGAGCAGCCGGCAGCGCGCCACTGGAAACCCGCATCGACGAATATCTGAGCAAGGCCCTCTTCTTCCGCCTGGACTTTTACCAGGCCGGAACCCGGCACAATGATGGCTTCGGCGATGCTGGAGGCTACCTTGCGCCCTTTGAGCACTGCCGCGGCGGCACGCAGGTCTTCGATGCGCGCATTGGTGCACGAACCGATGAATATTCTGTCGAGTTTTATGCCGGTTATCGGCGTGCCCGGGGCAAGGTCCATGTACTTCAGGGCATGTCCGGCTGCTTCTGTCTGCACCGGGTCGCTGAAGCTGTCAGGGTCAGGGACTTCCTGATCAATGCCAACCACCATTTCCGGCGAGGTGCCCCAGGATACCTGCGGCACCACGGTTGCCGCATCCACATCCAGCACGGCATCAAACCGCGCATCTGCATCGCTGACCAGGCTGCGCCAGTACGCTTCAGCCGCATCCCACAATTCACCCTGCGGCGCTCGAGGGCGTCCACGCACATAATCAATGGTCGTATCATCGACCGCCACCAGTCCGGCCCGGGCGCCAGCTTCTATGGACATGTTGCACAGCGTCATACGCCCTTCCATCGACAGCGCACGTACCGTTGAACCCATGTATTCGATGGTATGCCCGGTTGCCCCCGCGGTGCCCAGCCGGCCGATGATGGCGAGAATAAGGTCTTTCGCATACACGCCGGCCTGCAGTTCGCCTTCAACCCGCACAGCGAAATTCTTCGCCTTGTTCTGCACCAGGCACTGGGTGGCCATGACGTGCTCTACCTCCGAGGTACCCACGCCCTGGGCAAGAGATGCGAAGGCGCCGTGGGTCGAGGTATGAGAATCTCCGCAGACGATGGTCATGCCCGGCATTGTGGCACCCTGCTCGGGTCCAACCACATGCACAATGCCCTGCCTGGGATCGAGGATCTCGAACTGTTCAACGCCAAAGGCTTTACAGTTCTTATCCAGGGTCAGCACCTGTTCCAGGGCGATTTCATCGCCGATACCTGCGAAGCCCAGCTCGCGTTTCTCGGTTGGCACGTTATGGTCCGGCGTCGCCAGATTGGCGTCCAACCGCCACAGTGGGCGTGAATTGACGGTCAAGCCCTCAAACGCCTGGGGCGAAGTCACTTCGTGCAACAGCTGCAGATCTATATAAATCAGGCTGCTACCATCTTTACGCTCACCTACCAGGTGTGCAGCCCAGACCTTGTCGTAAAGCGTCTGTCCAGCCATGAGGACACTCCGAATCGCATGATTTGATGGCGGGCAAGTCTAAATCTCAAGAAAAGATAACTCCAATTCATTATATTCATGTTTTCGATATCTGGAGCTAATCGATGGATATTCAGGATCTGCGCACGTTCCTGGCGATCGCCGAGAGCCGCTCGTTCTCTAAAGCGGCAGGCGCGTTACACATCACCCAGCCCGCGGTGAGCAAAAGGATCCAGACTCTGGAGCAAAGCCTCGGAGCGCGACTGTTCGACCGGGTCGGCAAGCGGATATTTCTCACCGAAGCGGGTGAACTGCTGATCCCCCAGGCTCGGCAACTACTGACCATGCTGGCAGATACTGAAAGGGAGCTGCGCAACCTGTCGGAATCCGTCGCCGGCACGCTGCAGCTCGCCACCTCTCATCACATCGGCCTGCATCGCCTGGAGCCGGTGCTGCGCCGCTTCATCAGCAACTATCCCCAGGTACAGATGAACATTTCCTTCGAAGACTCGGAGGTGGCCCATGACCTGGTTCGCCAGGGCGAGATTGAACTGGCGGTAGTCACCTTGAACCCTGAAGGTGATCCTACGCTGCAATACCAGGCCGTCTGGCACGACCCACTTGTCTTCGTAAGCTCAGTCGCAGAATCGGGCTCTCTCGCCCTGCGGGACCTGGCACAACTGCCCTGCGTCCTGCCCGGAACGGCAACCTATACCGGCCGCATCGTACTGCAGCGGTTCGCGGAACAGGGCATCACCCTGCAGCCCGCGATGTCCACCAACTACCTTGAAACCATCGGCATGCTGGTCAGTGTGGGTTTAGGCTGGAGCGTGCTGCCGCTGAGCATGACGGCGAACCTCGAAGTGCTGCAGGTAGATTGCGCGCCGATGTCGCGTACATTGGGTTTTGTGACCAATCCCGAGCGCAGCATGAGCAATGCAGCGCGGGCTTTCACTGAAATACTCTCGGGGTTCGTGAAGGCTGGCTAGCAGGTGGGCGTCCACTATAGCTGAGATTGAGCGCCTTCAATCTGCAGAGGACCTGGTCAGATGCCTTCCACCCTGTGTACGTTTTTCCATAACAGGTTCGGAAACCAACGGCGCATGCGTTGCACCATGCGCGAGCCCCTGCCCGGGTAAACGAAGAACTCGTCATCGGCAACCGCTTTGTCGATGGCATCCAGGACGTCTTGCGGCTCGATGTGTTCGCCCTGGTCGAATATCTTGGGCCATACGGTATCTCTGGCCTGATCCAACAGTGGGGTTTTCACGGGCGGTGGACAGACACACAACACCTTCACGTCACTATCGACGTGTTCATGACGCAGCACTTCGGTAAAGGCCACCACGGCAAACTTGCTAGCGTCATATGCCGCCATATAAAGCACGGGTATCCAACCGGCCAGAGAAGCGAAGTTGACCAGTTCACCCTGATTGCGCTCGAGCAACCTGGGCATCACTGCTTTGCTGACGTTCACTACGCCGTTGTAGTTGATGTCCATCACGCGCTGGAACACTTCCACGTCCTGATCAACAATGCGTCCGAGTGGCATGATGGCTGCCGCGTTGTATGCCCTGCGGATCGGGCCCAGTCTGGCCTCGGTCTCTTGCACCGCCTCCCTGACAGCAGCAAAGTCCGTGACATCCACATTAAAGGTTCGGATGTTCTGGTGACCGTCCGCAGTCTCCAGCAAGCCTTTCTCGTTGACATCTACCGCGGCCACCTGAAACCCTTGTTGGGACAGGTTGCGCGCCGCGAGCCGTCCCATGCCGCTGCCGGCACCAGTAACGAATATGGAGTCTCCGCTGGACATAACTAAATCAACCCACCTGGCCCCGATGCCGCAGTAACTGGTCCATTAAGACAATTGCCACCATTGCCTCCGCAATGGGCGTAGCGCGAATACCAACACAGGGATCGTGGCGCCCCTTGGTCACCACTTCGACCGGGTTGCCGCTGGTGTCTATGGACTGACCCGGCGTAGTCAGGCTGCTGGTGGGTTTGAGGGCGATCTTTGCGATGATGTCCTGGCCAGTGGAGATACCGCCGAGAATTCCCCCGGCGTGATTACTCATGAATCCGTTCGGACTCATCTCGTCTCGATGCTGGGTACCCCGCTGACGCACGACTTCTACGCCGTCACCAATCGCCACAGCTTTGACGGCGTTGATGCTCATCAATGCACCGGCGAGTTCTGCGTCCAGCCGCCCGAACACGGGTTCGCCAAGGCCAATGGGCACACCCGATGCGCACACGGTGACCTCAGCGCCGATGGAATCACCGTCCCGGCGCAGCTGGTCGATGAGTTCGCCGATGGCGCCGACTTGGTCAGGATCGGGACAGAAGAACGGGTTGTGCTCAACTGCCTCCAGATCACGACACTCGATTGCAATATCGCCAATGCCTGATAGATATCCGGCTATGCTCAAGCCTACCTGTTCGCGCAGATATTTTCTGGCGATGGCGCCCGCCGCGACGCGCATGGCGGTCTCACGGGCCGACGAACGCCCGCCACCGCGATAATCGCGGATACCGTACTTGTGATGGTATGTGAAGTCGGCATGAGCGGGACGGAAAACGTCTTTTATGTTCGAGTAGTCCTTGCTCTTCTGATCGGTGTTTTCAATCACCAGTCCGATCGACGTACCGGTGGTTTTGCCTTCGAACACGCCGGAAAGGATACGAACCTGGTCCGCTTCAGAACGCTGGGTGGTGAATTGCGACTGCCCGGGCCGACGCCTGTCGAGGTCCGGCTGGAGGTCCTCTTCACAAAGCGCCATGCCGGGGGGGCAGCCGTCGACGATGGCGCCCAGCGCCGCGCCGTGGCTCTCGCCGAAGGTCGTGACCCGAAACTGTTGTCCGAAGCTGTTGCCCGCCATCTGTATATGTAAACTTAATTCTACAAACCGCGCGCAGTATGGGAAGTTAACCCACCTGCTTCAAGTAGAAATACACCCTCGCCGCCCAGGGGCAGGTCCAGCCAGACGAACGGAATTTCGGGAAAAGCGCGGATAAGCGCTGCTGCACTGCCGCCGACTTCGCCGACAAATATGCCGTCGTGCGCAAGCCAGTCAGGCAGGTGCTGAAGAATACCGCGCATGACCGCCAGACCATCATCGCCCGCCGCCAGAGCACTCATGGGTTCCGCCTGGAACTCCGGCAGCAGGCCGGCCATGTCGGCAGCATCGACATAGGGCGGATTGCTGACGATCAGATCAAATGGTTTGCCCAGGTTGAGGGGCGCCGTGACGTCCCCGGTGACCACATCGACACGATCACCCAGCCCGTGGCGTGCTATGTTGTGGTGGGCGAGTTCGCACGCCTGCTCATCCAGTTCCACCATGGTGACCTGCGCTTGCTGAAAGCAATGTGCGGCGACGATTCCCAGGCAACCGGAACCGCAGCAGAGATCGGCAATGCGCTCGATACGGCCCGGCAGCCAGGGCGCCAGCCCATCCTGCAGCAAGTAACCGATCGGCGAGCGCGGCACGATAACGCCAGGCTCGATGTCGAACTCGAGGCCCATGTAGTGGCATACGCCAAGCAGATACGCCAACGGCTGTCGGGTTTGAATTCGTTGCGTGGCCACATCGCGCACACGTTGGACAACCGCCGCACTGACCATTCTTGCCAGCACCGCGGTATCATCCGGGTAGCCGGTCAAACTCAGCACCAGACTGACCGCCTCGTCCCATGGATTATCGGTACCGTGACCGTAACTTAAGGTTGCTTCTTCGAACTGCTGGTGCACTTCGCCGATGAGGTTCTCCAGCGAAGTCTCACTCATCAGTTATCCAGCAATTGCAGCAACAGGCGATTCATGCGCTCGACATAGGCACCCGGATCCTGCAGCGCACCACCCTCGGCGAGGCTGGCCTGATCGAACAGCACCTCCACCAGTTCCGCAAAGCGATCTTCGTCAGGTTCGGCATCCAGTCGTTGCAGCAGCGGGTGGTCCGGATTGAACTCGAAAATCGGCTTGACCTCGGGCATAGCCTGACCGCTGGCCTCCATTATCTTGCGCATCTGCACACCCATGGCGTGATCCGCCAGCACCAGACATGCCGGTGACTGGGTGAGCCGCTTGGAGGGGCGTACTTCTTCCACCCGCTCGCCAAGCACACCGCTGACACGCTCCGTCAGCGGATGCTGCTCTTCACTCTGTTGCTCTGCCTCGTCTTTGTCTTCTCCTGACTTGGCTTCGCCCGGCAGCTTCACGTCGCCGCGCATGACGTCGACGAACTGCACCCCGGTATATTCGGTGAGCATGCTCATCAGCCATTCGTCGATGCGGTCGAACATGAGCAGTACTTCCACATCCCGCTCCTCGAACACTTCCAGATGCGGGCTGCGGCTGGCGGTTTCAAAGGTTTCGGCGCAGATGTAATAGATCGCGTCCTGCTCTTCGGCCTTGCGTTCAAGATAAGTATCAAGACTGACCTGCTTGGTCGCGCCGTCACCCTTGGTGGTGGCGAAACGCAGCAGTTTGGTCAACGCCTCGCGGTTGCTGAAGTCTTCGCCAGCGCCTTCTTTGAGGACTTCGCCGAATTCGTCCCAGAAAGCCTGGTAATCGTCCGGCTCCTTACTGGCCATGGTGTCGAGCATGGTCAGCACACGCTTGGTCAGCGCATTGCGGATGGAAGTGACCTTTTCGTCCTGCTGCAGAATCTCCCGGGACACGTTGAGCGGCAGGTCGTTGGAATCGACCACGCCCTTGATGAAGCGCAGGTAAAGCGGCAGGAATTGCTCGGCGTCGTCCATGATGAAGACGCGCTGCACGTATAGTTTAAGGCCGCGAGGTGCCTCACGGTTATAAAGGTCGAAGGGTGCTCGCTTAGGCAGATACAAAAGACTGGTGTACTCCAACTTGCCTTCTACCCTGTTGTGACTCCAGCTCAGGGGGTCTTCGAAATCATGGGAGACGTGCTTATAGAATTCCTTGTACTCTTCCTCGCTCACGTCGCTGCGAGAGCGCGTCCATAGTGCTTGAGCGGAGTTCACCGCTTCGAGTTCTACGGGCTTTTCGGCGGTCTCTTCATCATCTTCTGTCTGCTCGCCAGAATCCTGTCTGGGCATGCGCACGGGAACGCCGATATGGTCAGAGTATTTGCGCACAATGCTGCGCAGACGGAAGTCTTCCGCAAACTCCGAAGCATCATCCTGCAGATGCAGAATCACCTGGGTGCCCCGGGACACATCATTCGCGGGGCTCAGTTCATAGGCGTCTTCACCGGAGGATCGCCAAAGCACCCCCTGCTCTACGCCCGCGCCCCGGGTTAGAACCTCAACCTCGTCCGCCACCATGAAGGCACTGTAAAAACCAACCCCGAACTGGCCGATCAACTGGGAATCTTTCGCCTGGTCCCCGGACAAATTAGCAAGGAATTCCGCGGTGCCCGAGCGCGCAATGGTGCCCAGATTGGAGATCACTTCGTCGTGGCTCATGCCGATTCCGTTATCGGCGATCGTCAACGTCTTGGCATCTTTGTCAAAGCTGATGTCGATGTGATAGTCGGCATCCCCTTCGAGCAAGTCGGGCTGCTCAATGGCCTGAAATCGCAGCTTATCGATGGCATCCGAGGCATTGGAAATCAGCTCCCGCAGAAAAATCTCTCTGTTTGAGTACAGAGAATGAATCATCAGTTTCAGCAGCTGCTTGGCTTCAGTCTGAAAACTATGGGTTTCTGTATTGTTATTGCTTGTAGCTTCGCTCATATGTGATCGAGTCCGAGTCAGATTACTGGACGCTAAGTGGGGGTCAGGTTGAAGAAATTCAAGGGGAATGCCGCGATATCAATCCCCCTGATTTATCTGGTGTCCCAGCCGGTTACCTCAGCCAGCGCATCGCCGATTTCAGCCAGGCTGCGTACAGTGCGAACCCCAGCGTCTTCCAGGGCAGCAAACTTTTCATCGGCGGTGCCTTTACCACCCGCGATAATGGCCCCGGCATGACCCATACGCTTACCCGGAGGTGCGGTTACACCGGCGATATAGGCAACTACCGGCTTGGTAACGTGTTCTTTGATGAATGCCGCGGCTTCTTCTTCCGCGGTACCGCCGATCTCGCCTACCATGACGATGGCCTCAGTATCCGGGTCTTCCTGGAACAGACCCAGAATATCGATGAAGTGGCTGCCCGGGATCGGGTCACCGCCAATACCCACGCAGGAGCTCTGGCCGAAGCCGCGATCAGTAGTCTGCTTGACCGCTTCATAGGTCAGGGTACCCGAACGGGATACGATGCCCACTTTGCCCGGCAAGTGAATGTCACCAGGCATGATGCCGATTTTGCACTCGCCAGGCGTAATGACGCCCGGGCAGTTCGGACCGATCATACGTGCGCCGGTCAGTTCCAGGCGCGCTTTAACGGCCAGCATATCCAGCGTCGGAATACCTTCGGTAATGCACACGATCAACTCGATACCGGCATCGAGCGCCTCGAGAATGGAATCCTTGGAGAAACCCGCAGGCACATAGATGACGGATGCAGTAGCGCCCGTTGCAGCCACCGCTTCGGCGACCGTGTCGAATACCGGCAGGCCAAGATGCTCGCTGCCGCCCTTACCTGGGGTGATGCCGCCAACCATCTGGGTGCCGTAAGCAATGGCCTGTTCACTGTGCAGGGTACCCTGGGAACCCGTGAAACCCTGACAGATGACCTTGGTGTCTTTGTCGACCAATATGCTCATGCCTGACCTCCCGATGCGGCAACTGCTTTTTCAACAGCATCTGCCAGAGATTCTCCGGATATGATGTTCAGTCCACTTTCCGCCAGGGTCTTACGGCCAAGTTGCGAATCGTTGCCCTCGAAGCGAACCACTACCGGTACTTCAACGCCGACTTCTTCAACCGCGCCAATGATTCCCTCGGCGATGGTTGCACAACTGACGATGCCGCCGAAGATGTTGATCAGTACGGCAGTCACCGAATCATCCGACAGGATGATCTTGAACGCTTGCGCGACCGCGTCCTTGGTGGCGCCGCCGCCAACGTCTAGGAAGTTGGCCGGATTTCCGCCGTGCAGCTTAACCAGGTCCATGGTGCCCATGGCCAGGCCCGCACCATTGACCATGCATCCGATTGAACCATCCAGAGCCACGTAGTTGAGGCTGAACTCCGCGGCCTGGGCTTCGCGCTCGTCTTCCTGAGTCGGATCGTTCATCGCAGCGAGTTTGGGCTGGCGATACAGCGCATTGCCATCTATGTTCACTTTGGCGTCAAGGCAGTGGATATTGCCTTCACTGGTCACCACCAGCGGGTTGATCTCGAGCAGAGAACAATCCAACTCGTGGAACAGCTTGGCCAGCCCCATGAACAGGTCGGTAAACTGGCGCACCTGGGGGCCCTCGAGACCCAGCTGAAAAGCCAGCTCACGACCCTGATAAGGCTGCGCGCCCACATACGGGTCAATCACGGCACGTAGAATCTTCTCGGGCGTTTCTTCCGCGACTTTTTCGATCTCCACGCCGCCTTCGGTAGACGCCATGAATACGACGCGACGGGTACCCCGGTCGACCACCGCACCCAGATACAACTCGCGATCGATGTCGGTGCAGCTTTCCACGTAGATCTTGCTGACCGGTTGACCGTTTTCGTCGGTCTGGAAGGTCACCACATTCTTGCCGATCCAGTTGTCTGCAAACGCCCGCACTTCATCGAGGGTATCAGCAAGTTTCACGCCACCGGCTTTACCCCGGCCGCCAGCATGTACCTGGACTTTTACGACCCAGCGGTTACCGCCGATTTTTTCCGCAGCAGCAACGGCCTCATCCGCCGTATCCACCGCATACCCTTCCGACACGGAAAGCCCGTATTCGGCAAAGAGCTGCTTTGCTTGATATTCGTGTAGATTCACTTGGGAGTCCCCTCCTAGATGGACAGTGTCTGCTTATACGTCAAAAAATATTCCCACCGAGAGTGAAATCTATGACTACTTCCGTTTGCGATTGACCATGTGTATGGCATGCCCCGCTACGCCCAGCGCCGCTTCATGTATAGCTTCCGACAACGTCGGGTGCGCAAACATGATCAGTCCGAGATCTTCTGCGCTGGCATCGAACTCCATCGCAATGACCGCCTGGGCAACCAGCTCGGAAGCCTGGTGCCCGAGTACGTGCACGCCAAGAATTCGATCAGTCTGGGCATCTGCCAGCACCTTGACCATGCCCTGAGTATCGTTCGCAGCCAATGCGCGACCGCTGGCGGCAAAGGGAAACGAGCCAACATTGTACGCATCGCCGTCGCCTTTGAGTTGTTGTTCGGTTTTGCCGACCCAGGCGATTTCCGGATGAGTGTAAATGACATTGGGAATGGTGTCGTAGTTCACCAGTGGTTTATAGCCGCCGATGCGTTCGGCAACCATGACGCCCTCTTCAGTACCCTTGTGTGCAAGCATCGGGCCGCGCACCACATCGCCGACAGCATACACGTTAGGCGCGTCCGTCTGGCAGAGGTCGTTCACATAAAGAAAGCCCCGCTCGTCAAGATTCACACCGCTGTCCGACGCCAGCAGGTCTTCGGTATAGGGTCGGCGACCGACCGCAACGATCAACTTGTCAAAGCTGAGCTGATGCTCGCCGTCTTTGTCCTGATAGATCACATTGACCTGGCCATCTACTGCTTCGGCACCTGTTACAAGAGTACCCAGGCGAATGTCGAGACCCTGGCTGCCAAGGATCTTCCGGGCATCCCGGGCAATGCGCTCATCAGCCATGGGCAGAAATTCTTCAAGGGCTTCCAACACTACGACTTCAGAACCCAGGCGGTTCCACACACTGCCCAATTCCAGACCGATCACACCTGCACCGATCACACAAAGCCGCGGCGGTACCTCATTGAATTCCAGTGCGCCGGTGGAGTCCACGATCAGGTTTTCGGTAAGCGGCGCCGGCGGGATTTCAACGGGCACCGAGCCGGGCGCCAGAATGACATTTCCAGCATTCAATGTGGTCTGGGCGCCATCGTGAGCCGTGAACTCTACCTGTTGATTGGCCAACAGCTTGCCCCTGCCGTGCAGCGCGGTTACACCATTGCCTTGAAACAGTCCTTTGATGCCGCCAGTCAGTCCGCTGACGACTTCGTCCTTACGGGCAATCATTTTGGGCACGTCAATGGAAACCTCGCCAACCGATACACCGACGTCCACAAAATGGTCTTTGGCGTCGACGAATTTGTGGGAAGCATCCAGCAGCGCTTTAGATGGTATGCACCCCCAGTTCAGGCAGGTGCCGCCCAGTACAGGCTCGCCGTCTTTACCAAGGCTTTTGTCTATACAGGCCGTGGACAGACCCAGTTGCGCGCAACGGATCGCCGCGGCGTAACCCGCCGGACCCGCACCGATTACAACGACGTCGTAATTATCACTCATAGTTAAAGTTCCAAAAGAATTCGTGCCGGGTCTTCTATCATGCCCTTTATGGCGACAAGGAATTGTACAGCTTCTCGCCCGTCGATGAGTCTATGGTCGTATGAAAGTGCCAGATACATCATCGGCCGGATGACGATTTCGCCATCTACGACCACTGCCCGATCCTGAATGTTGTGCATACCGAGCACGCCGGTCTGCGGCGCATTCAGGATGGGGGTGGACATCATCGAACCGAAAATACCACCGTTAGAGATCGTGAAGGTACCACCGGCCATATCTTCCAAAGACAGCTTGTTGGCCCGCGCCTTTTCGCCATATGCGTTGATCTGATCTTCGATCTGGGCCAGGCTCAAAGCGTCCGCTTCCCGCACAACGGGGACCACCAGTCCACGTTCAGTGGAAACCGCTACGCCAATGTCGTAGTAACCGTGATACACGATGTCGTTGCCGTCAATTGACGCGTTTACCGACGGAAAGCGCTTCAATGCCTCGGTGGCGGCGCGCACGAAGAACGACATGAATCCCAGGCGCGTGCCGTTGTGGGTGGCCTGGAACTGATCCTGGTATTTCCTGCGCAACGCCATTACCGGCGCCATGTCGACCTCATTGAAGGTGGTCAGCATAGCGGCGTTGTGCTGCGCTTCTACCAGACGCTTGGCTATGCTGGCACGCAATCTGGTCATGGCAACTCGCCGTTCCACTCTTTCACCCAGAGCCTGCATGTCGCCGATGGGCGGCGCGGGACTCACCTGGGGCGGGGCTTCCGGCTTTTCGACCACGTCTTTTTTCACCACATCCAGTTTCGCCACATGCTTGGCGACATCTTCTTTGGTGATACGCCCATCACGGCCGCTACCCTTTACGGCGCCTATATCGATGGCCAGTTCCGATGCCATCTTGCGCGCTGCCGGACTTGCGACTGCCTCCGCGCCCACCGCGCCGAGATCAATGGGTTCTTGCTCGTCTGCAGGCTTGGCCGGGACCGCAGCCGCGCCCGTTTCAAAATGCGCAATGACTTCTTCCGATTCAACCGTGTCGCCCTCCGCTTTCAGTATCTCGGTCAGCGTGCCGTCATCGGGGGCGACAACTTCTATCACAACCTTATCCGTCTCGATATCGGCCAGCAGATCGTCCCTGCGAACCGCTTCGCCGAGCTGCTTGTGCCATTGCGCCACGGTTCCTTCGGTGATCGATTCGGGGAATGCAGGGGCCCTAATTTTCATGACTTCAAGTCCTTGTTTGCTAGCCGAACAGTGCGTCTTGCACCAGTTGCTGTTGCTGCTCGATATGAATGCTGGCATACCCGACCGCGGCCGCGGCATAGGCCGCGCGCCCGGCGTAGCCAAGGTACAGCTCTTCGTTCTGAGCGAGTATTACCCGACGCAGACGATGCTGCATGGAGTACCAGGCACCCTGATTCATGGGCTCTTCCTGGCACCAGATCACTTCTTTGATGTTTTCGTAGGGTTCCAGCACCTGCACGAACTCCTCCTCTGGGAACGGATAAAGTTGTTCGAGGCGGATGATGGCGACATTCTCAACTGCTGCAGTGCGCCGAGCTTCCAGCAGATCATAGAACACCTTGCCGGCGCACAGCACGACACGTTCTACCTTGCGCGAGTCAAGGCCGTCTATTTCGTCAATTACATTTGCAAAGCGGCCGTTGCACAGTTCATCTACCGTAGAAACCGCCAGTTTGTGCCGCAGGAGGCTCTTAGGGCTGAGTGCTATCAACGGCTTGCGTGTGGGCCGTAGCGACTGGCGCCGCAACATGTGATAAACCTGGGCAGGCGTCGACGGAACGCAAACCTGCATATTGTGCTCGGCACACAACTGAAGGAAGCGTTCCAACCTGGCGGACGAGTGTTCAGGTCCTGCGCCTTCCATACCATGGGGTAGCAGCATGGTGAGCCCGCACAGGCGCTGCCACTTGGTTTCGCCTGAGCTGATGAACTGATCGATTACCACCTGAGCACCGTTGGCGAAATCACCAAACTGAGCTTCCCACACAACCAGGGTGTTGGGCGCGGTGGTTGCATAACCGTATTCGAAGGCGAGTACCGCTTCTTCCGAAAGCAGTGAGTCGTACAGGTCAAAGGTGATCTCTTCACTCAACAGATTGAGCGGAATTATGCGTTTGCCTGTTTTCTGGTTGAACAACGCTGCATGGCGATGCGAAAACGTGCCAACGCCGACGTCCTGACCGGTGAGACGAACGGGCACTTGCTGATCGATGAGCGTCGCGTACGCCATCACTTCGGCAAAGCCCCAGTTTACCGGCATGGCGCCGGCAGCCATCTTATGCCGGTCTTCGAGGATTTTCTGCACCTGCCTGTGCTCCACGAACCCTTCGGGCAGCTGCCCCAGGCGATTGGCGAGCTCTTTGAAGCGTGAGGAAGCGAATGTGGTATCACATGGAGACTGCCACGTGTGGCCCAGATAGGGGTGCCAGTCTACAAACAGCTGACGGTCCGGTTCGTGAACCAAGGACAAAGCAACGTTGCCGCCGGATTCGAGCTGCTCGCGATTGAAATCCGCAGCCTGATCCGCTTCCGCTTGGCTGATCACACCCTCACCGACCAGTTGCTCAACATAAAGCGTACGTGTGGTAGGATGAGCGCGGACTTTCTGATACATCTGCGGCTGGGTCTTCATCGGCTCTTCCGACTCATTGTGTCCCCGGCGGCGATAGCAGATCAGGTCGATGACCACGTCCTTACGGAATTCCATGCGGTAATCCGCCGCCAACTGGGTGGCAAATACCACCGCTTCCGGGTCATCGCCATTTACGTGCAGAATGGGCGCCTGCACCATTTTGGCAATCTCACTGCAGTACTCGGTAGAACGTGCGTCGATCTGTCGATGGGTTGTGAACCCGATCTGATTGTTGATGATGATGTGAATGCTGCCGCCGGTGCGGAAGCCCCGAGTCTGGGACATCTGGAATGTCTCCATCACCACCCCCTGCCCGGCAAAAGCGGCATCACCGTGCAAAATGATAGGCGCCACCAGATCTCCTGCATAGTCGCGACGTCGATCCTGACGTGCCCGCACGGAACCTTCCACAACCGGGCCGGCAATCTCCAGGTGCGAGGGGTTGAACGCCAGCGCCAGGTGCATTTCGCCGCCAGGCGTCATCACATTGGAAGAAAAGCCCTGGTGATACTTCACGTCACCGGATCCGGCGCTGAGCATCACCCGACCGTCGAACTCATCGAACAGTTCCGCCGGGTTCTTACCCAGCACATTGACCAGTACGTTGAGGCGGCCACGGTGAGCCATGGCAATGACCGACTCCAATATGCCGTGGGAGCCGAGCCGCTGCAGCAGCTCGTGCAACATGGGAATGAGGCTTTCACCGCCTTCCAGACCGAAGCGTTTGGTGCCCGGGTAACGGCGATGCAGGTATTTTTCCAGGCCTTCCGCCGCGGTCAGACGCTCCAGAATCGAACGCTTCTGCTCCGGCGTATAAATGGGCCGGCCGCGGGCACTTTCGAGGCGCTGCTGTACCCACAACTGCTCACCGTCGTCGGCGATGTGCATGTACTCTGCTGCGATGGAACCGCAATAAGTCTGTTCCAGAGCATCGACGAGATCGCGCAATTTGGCCGAGCCATCGCCATAGTGGAACGTACCGGTCTGATAGGTTTCGTCGAGGTCCGCGGGGGTAAGGTGGTGATAGGCGAGATCGAGCACGGGTGCCGGCGGACGCTCCATCATGCCCAGTGGATCAATATTGGCTTTCTTGTGGCCACGGTGGCGATAGGCAGATATCAGATCCTGCACCCGCATCTGTTTGGTTTCGTGCTCCGTTGAAATGCTGGTCGCGACCTTTTCAGGCTTGGCTTTAAGACGGTTGCGTCCTAACCGTTCGAAGTGGTTCACCACCGCTGAGTGCGGTGTATCCGGACCGATGGCACCCTCCACGATAGGCAACTGCTCGAAATACGCCCGCCAGTTCTCGGGCACCGAATCGGGCTCATCGAGAAAAGACTCGTACATGGCTTCTATATATGCGGCGTTCTGCCCGCCCAGGTGGGAGCTGCGCAACATCCGCTGCATAAATGTTTCGCTCATGTCACTCACCCCACCTGTTCAATACTCTGTTTGCCTGACATTTTGTTAGTTGCATTCACAATGCGCTGCACCTGCTGCCGCAGCAGCCATCTGTCACATACACAAAAGCGCCTGCCGGGCTGTTAAGTCCAGCAGGCGCGCAATAAAGGCTCATCGGCTTTCGGTTGATGCGTGTTTTATGTCCCTTGTTGCATAAGCATAGTGCGGATTTTACCAATCGCACGGGTCGGGTTTAATCCCTTAGGACAAACGTTCACGCAATTCATGATGCCGCGGCAGCGGAAAACGCTGAAGGGATCGTCGAGATTGGCCAGTCGCTCTGCGGTCGCGGTATCGCGAGAGTCAGCCAGAAAACGGTATGCCTGCAGCAGCCCTGCAGGGCCGATGAACTTATCCGGATTCCACCAGAACGATGGACAGGAGGTAGAACAACAGGCGCACAGAATGCATTCGTACAGACCGTCGAGTTCTTCGCGGTCTGCTGGCGACTGCAGACGCTCCTGAGCGGGCGCCGGTGAATTGTTAATCAGATACGGCTGCACCTTTTCGAACTGGGTGTAGAACTGGGTCATGTCAACGACCAGATCGCGGATCACCGGTAGACCGGGCAGCGGACGCAATACCAGCTTACCGCGTTTGGCAACTTCCGATACCCGAGTCATGCAGGCGAGGCCGTTCTTGCCGTTCATGTTCATGCCATCGGAACCACACACACCTTCTCGGCAGGAGCGGCGGTAGCTCAGGGTCGGGTCCTGTGCTTTGAGCAATTCGAGCACGTCGAGCACCATGGGATCTTTGCCTTCCGGCACGTCTATCTGCATGTCGCGCATGCTTGGCACTTCATCCACATCGGGGTTGTAACGATAAATACTGACTTGCATGTTCTTTACCTTAACTCTAGTAGACCCGCGCTTTGGGCTCGAATGTGGGTACGGTATTGGGTGAGAAGTTCACACCCCGCTTGGCCAAGCGCTTGTCCGCCGGGAAAAACAGCGAGTGACACAACCAGTTCTCATCGTCCCGTTCTTTGTAGTCATCACGAGCATGCGCACCACGGCTTTCTTTGCGCGCTTCAGCGGCAATGGCAGTGCTTTCGGCAACTTCGAGCAGGTTATCCAGCTCCAGCGCTTCAAGACGTGCGGTGTTGAACGCCATGGATTTATCAGGCAGATGCGCCTTGCCGATTCGCTCGCGCAGATCAGCAACCATCTTGATGCCCTCATTCATGTGCTCTTCGGTGCGGAATACTCCGAAGCTGTTCTGCATGATGGTCTGTAGTTCCTTCTTGAGGTCTGCTACAGATTCACCACCGGTGGATTCATTCCAGCGATTCAAGCGCGCCATGGAGGCTTCGATGTCTGAATCGCTCGCTTCGCGATAGGACACACCCTGACGCATAACCTCTTCGATGTGCTTGCCGGCGGCACGGCCGAAAACGATCAGGTCGAGTAACGAGTTACCGCCCAGGCGATTGGCCCCGTGCACGGAGACACAAGCCGCTTCCCCTGCCGCATACAGGCCTTCGATAGGCTCATCTTGCCCGGCGGAATTCTGGGTCAGCGCCTGGCCACTAACCTGGGTCGGCACGCCGCCCATCATGTAATGGCAGGTCGGCACCACGGGAATCGGCACTTTCACCGGGTCAGCATCGGCAAACGTGCGCGACAATTCGAGGATGCCCGGCAGCCGGCTGTTGAGAACTTCTTCACCAAGATGATCGAGCTTCAGGAATACGTGGTCGCCTTCGGGTCCACAACCCCGCCCCTCGAGGATTTCGAGAATCATGGAGCGCGCCACCACATCGCGTCCGGCCAGGTCTTTGGCGGTCGGCGCATAACGCTCCATGAAGCGCTCGCCGTCTTTATTGATCAGGTAGCCGCCCTCGCCCCGGCAACCTTCCGTCACCAGTACCCCGGCGCCATGAATGCCAGTGGGATGAAACTGCCACATCTCTATGTCCTGCAGCGGGAAACCGGCGCGCAGCGCCATGCCGGCACCGTCACCGGTGCACATCAGGGCATTGGTCGTAGACGCATAGATTCGCCCGGCACCGCCGGTAGCCAGTACCGTAGCACGGGATTTAACGTAGACTACCTCACCGGTTTCCATGCAGATCGCGATAACGCCAGTGACCACACCATCGGCGTTTTTGACCAGATCAACCGCGAACCACTCATTCAGGAAGGTGGTTTGTGCCTTGATATTACCTTGGTACAGGGCGTGCAACAGCGCATGGCCGGTCCGGTCGGCTGCCGCACAGGTCCGCGCCGCCTGGCCGCCCTTACCGTAGTCCTTGGACTGCCCACCGAACGGCCGCTGGTAAATGCGCCCGTTTTCCGTACGCGAAAACGGCAGGCCCATGTGCTCCATCTCGAACACGGCCTGGGGGCCTTCTGAACACATGTATTCGATTGCATCCTGGTCGCCGATGTAGTCGGAACCCTTAACAGTGTCATACATATGCCAGCGCCAGTCGTCATCCGGGTCATCACTGGCAATGGCGCAGGTGATACCCCCCTGGGCTGATACGGTATGAGATCGGGTGGGAAACACCTTCGAGATCACCGCAGTTTTGAGTCCTGACTGTGCAAGCTGCAGGGCGGCGCGCATACCCGCGCCGCCACCGCCGACGATAACACCGTCGAACTCCATGTTTCTTAAAGTCGCCATTTTTTCTCTATTCCTGATGATTCAACTGCGCTTAGAACTGCCAGATGATGCCCAGCGCCCAGATCACATACACAAACAACGCACCCACGCAGATCAGCTGGTATGCGAATCGGATGGAAGTTGCCAGGCCCGGCAGGTGGGCAGGCCGCAGGTAATCTGTGCCGATGGTCCACATGCCGATCCACGCATGGGCTACAGTGGAAAGCAGCGCCATAGTGCTGAACAGCTGCATGCTGAAACGGCTGAAGAAGCCGGTCAGCGCGGCGTGGTCGACTTCGGTCGTCATGAAAAAGCCGATGACGCAAAGGGTGTAAAACGCGAGGATGACCGCTGATACCCGCTGTACGATGAAATCGGTAAGACCGCTGCGGGTCAGGCTCAAAACTTGAGTTACCATAATGATGCTCCCACGATGCCAGTGATGACAATGGTGGCGACGATCACCACTATCGCGCTGGCATGAGCAGCCTGCAGTGAATCACCAAAATGAAAATCCAGCAGCAGATGCTTGACGCCGGCTACCATGTGGTAGACCAGCGCCAGTAACAGGCCCCAGAAAACCAGCATGCCGAACGGCGTATGCACCAGCGCCACCGCCGCTGCGTAGCCGGCCGGCGACCCGAGCGCCATATCGAGGGCGTATAGGGCGAACGCAACCCCCACAAACAGCACCACACCGGTGATGCGATGGGTGATCGATGCAATCGCGGCCAACGGCCATGACATGCTGAACAGGTTCAAATTGACAGGGCGGTCTGTCTTCATTCTTCTGTTTCCAAGTTAAATCCTAAATGAGGCATGCTGAGAAAGGCACGAGCAGCGCAATTTTAGGCAGCTACCATGCAATTGTCACGTTTCGAGTCACAAACCGCTTCTACGGGACACTAACAATTGACAGGCACTGGGAGTGTTAATACGCTCCCTATCCCGCATGACGGTGCCGCACTGCACAAATGCAAATGTACGGTAGCCACCAGATTTCGGATGCAGAATAACTACAAGCGCGTTTACGCCGCCGCTATACCGCTTATTATTGGACAACACGCGTAGCTTTGCCTTACTTGAGTGAGGCAAACGTCTTAGGCGCGACATTCTGGGAGGATACATGGCGAACCAGCCCACCAAGACCGCAACACTTACCATTGAAGGCATGGCCGATCCTATTGATTTGCCGGTGTATTCGGGTACTGAGGGGCCAGATGTCATCGATGTCGGTGCCCTGACCAACAAAGGCTACTTCACCTACGATCCCGGCTTCGTTTCCACCGCAGCCACCGAATCTGAAATCACCTACATCGATGGCGACCAGGGCATTCTGCTACATCGCGGCTATCCCATCGATCAACTAGCGGAAAAGTCGAACTATCTCGAACTGTGCTATCTGCTGCTCAATGGCGAGTTACCCAGCGCCGAGCAGAACGCGGACTTCGTCGATACCATCAAGAACCATACGATGGTGCATGAACAACTGCGCCACTTCTTCCAGGGTTTCCGTCGCGACGCCCACCCCATGGCCATCATGTGTGGCGTTACCGGGGCGTTGAGCGCTTTCTACCACGACTCTCTGGATATCGACGACCCCGAACACCGCATGATCACCACGCACCGGCTCATCGCGAAAATGCCGACCCTGGCAGCAATGAGCTACAAACATACGCTGGGGCAGCCGTTCATCTATCCACGCAACGATCTGAACTACGCAGAAAACTTCCTGCACATGATGTTCGCCACACCCTGCGAAGATAACCAGGTCAATCCGATCATCGCCCGGGCGATGGACCGCATCTTCCTGCTGCATGCAGACCACGAGCAAAATGCGTCGACCTCCACGGTAAGACTGGCCGGCTCTACCGGCGCCAATCCTTTTGCCTGCATCGCAGCCGGTATCGCCGCGCTGTGGGGCCCGGCTCACGGCGGCGCCAACGAAGCCGTATTGAACATGCTCGATGAGATCGGCAGCGTCGACAATATCGACAAGTACGTGAAGAAGGCGAAAGATAAAGACGACCCCTTCCGCATCATGGGTTTCGGCCACCGCGTCTACAAAAATTACGACCCGCGCGCCAAGGTCATGCAGCAGACCTGCCACGAAGTGCTGGCAGAACTCGGCGTGGAGGACAACCCGGTGCTCGAGATGGCTCAGCGCCTGGAGAAAATCGCGCTGGAAGACGATTACTTCGTCAGCAAGCGTCTGTACCCCAACGTCGACTTCTATTCGGGCATCATCTTGAAAGCGATCGGCATACCGGTGGAAATGTTCACCGTGATCTTCGCTACGGGCCGCACCCCGGGCTGGATCGCGCACTGGAACGAAATGATCGGCCGCGGCAACAAACTAGGACGTCCCCGCCAGCTCTATCAGGGCGCCAGTGCACGGGACTATGTGGAGATCGGCAACCGCTGATTCGCCCTGGCCCGTCTCACCGCCGACGGGTTTTCAAGAGGCTTCGCAATCGCGGTCTTGACGGCCGCGATCGCATAAACCCAATCGGTTATTCAGCTTCGCCAGCCGACGTTAAGCGTCGCAACAGACTGGACGTGTCCCAACGCCCACCGCCAAGTTCCTGCACATCCCCATAGAACTGATCCACCAGCGCCGTCAACGGCAGGCGCGCGCCAACCGCTTTTGCAGAATCCAGCGCGATCGCGAGGTCTTTGCGCATCCAATCCACTGCAAAGCCGAACTCGAACTCATCGCGGGCCATGGTGGATGCCCGGTTTTCCATCTGCCACGACTGCGCAGCGCCTTTGCAAATCACATCGACCACGCTGTCCACATCAAGGCCGGCCCGTTGCGCAAAGTGAACAGCTTCGGCCAACCCCTGCAGCACACCGGCAATGCAGATCTGATTGACTACTTTGGTGAGTTGCCCTGCGCCAACGGGTCCGAGCAGCGCGCATTTGCGGGCGTATGCGGCGATGACCGGCTCGGCACGTTCGAAATCTGCCTGATCGCCACCCACCATGACGGTGAGAAGGCCATTTTCGGCGCCCGCCTGACCTCCGGAAACCGGGGCATCGAGGAATCCGATCTCCTGACCAGCCGCGGCGAGTCCGAGCTCTCGAGCCAGGTGCGCGGAAGCGGTAGTGTGATCAACCAGCAGCGTGCCTGCACCCATGCCGGCTAGAACGCCCTGCTCGCCCGAACTCACCATGCGTACGTCGTCATCGTTGCCAACGCACATGAACACAATGTCCGCATCTGCAGCTGCCGCCTGCGGGGTTGTCGCCATGTCCAGCGGAGCGCTCGCCAGCGGGGCGAATTCTTCGACCCAGCGCGATGCTTTTTCCACGGTGCGGTTATATACGGTGACCTGATGCCCCTGCCGGGCCAGATGTCCGGCCATGGGATAGCCCATGACACCAAGACCAATGAATGCTGTGCGAAGGGATTGCTGCTCGCTCACTGCGGGTCCTCAATATGGTTATTGAGGTGCATTTTGCATTAAGCCCTGCCTGGCGAGTAGTCCAATTGGATCCCAAGTGAATCAGGGAGGATCAGAACACACACCACAAGAATAGCCGTTGGGCGAGTGGTATGTGTTCCGATCAGGGGGAGAGCAATTGCTTCGTTACAAGATTACCGTGTCACGGGTGAAGCCTTCGTCACTCAGCATGAAGCGCAGCGTCTTGAGCGCATCGACCTGAATCTGGCGTACCCGCTCCCGGGTCAGACCGATGGCCTTACCCACCTCTTCCAGGGTGGCAATGTCATGGCCACGCAGACCGAAGCGACGGCAGATCACGTCGTGAGACTTCTCAGGCAGTATTTCGAGCCAGCGGTCGACGTGCTCTTTGAGTTGCTCGTTCTGCACCATCTGCCAGGGGTCGTCGTCTTTGCCCGAGCCGAAGGTATCCCAGCTACCACGCTCCGGGTCCAGCACAGAGATTTCGGTGCAGGCAATGTTTTCTGAGAGCTCCATCAGGTGCCGCACATCCTCTATCGGCTTGTCGAGCAACATGGCGACATCGTCCGGCGTGACTGCTGTGTCGAGCTTCTGCATAAGCTCACGGGCAGCCCGCAGGTAGGTATTCAATTCTTTGGCGATGTGAATCGGTAAACGGATGGTCTTGGCCTGATTCATCAGCCCGCGCTCAACCGCCTGGCGAATCCACCAGGTAGCGTAGGTGGAGAAGCGGAAGCCTTTCTGGGGGTCGAATTTCTCGACCGCGCGAATCAGGCCCAGATTGCCTTCTTCGATGAGATCAAGCAGCGGCAGGCCCCGATTTAGATAACGGCGCGCAATCTTCACTACCAATCGCAGATTGGCTTCGATCATCTGTGCACGGGCCTTCATGTCACCTTTCTGCACCCGCCGGGCCAGCGCTTTTTCTTCATCCGCGGTAAGCAGGTCTGCGCGACCGATTTCGCCCAGATAGAGGTCGGTGGCATCACCCAACTCGCGTACACGTGCCGCAGATGCATGCTTTTTAACCGGCTCCGGCACAGGGGAGATATCCTCTACCTGGAACCAATCGTTGATTTCGTTTTCATCTACTGATTGTGTTGATTCGGTATACATCATTGACTCCGTTTATTATCTATGCAGACGCTGCACTGGCTGGCGTAAGGCCACACTCGCTGAGAAGTTCTTCCCTGGAAAAGGGTTTCTTCAGCAACACTGAAGCTCCCGCATCCAGAACACGACGTTCAAGTTCAGGTGTGTGATGCCCGGTCATCGACACCACCAGGGCGTGGCGGGTCTGAGCATCTCCCTTAATGGAACGACATACCTCTACGCCGTCCATGCCGGGCATCATGATGTCGAGCAGCACGATCTCAGGCTTGTATTCCTGCACCATGCGGCCGGCTTCGAACCCGTCAAGGGCACTGAAGACCTGCACATCACTTACCGACGTTTCCATTAAGGCAACCAGGTAGTTATTGAGTTGGCGATCGTCGTCGACAACCAGTACCCGGCGGTACTGGTTGGGCAGTTCAATGCCCTTTTCCCTTGCGAAGCGCTCAACTTCAGAGCGTGCAAATCGACGGTGGCCGCCGGCGGTGGTTTGTGCTTCCAACAGCCCTTTCTGAGCCCACTGGCGTACCGTGATCGGCGATACCAGCAGTAGAGAGGCTACTTCGTTGGGTGTCAGATATTCTGATTGATCCCCAGCCATTTTCCCGTTCCACTTCCCGTCCCGTTTCATACGGATCGAAAGAATCTCTTTCGTCCTCCCTTGCCTGAGTGCCGCAGGCCCCTGGCCCCAGCCAGGTCCGATCCGCTTTAACCATTTTACCCGTTTGAATTTCTAATCGAATTAATCGGTTAAAGCGGTTTAATCGATTCGTTAAAGCAGAACTTAATCGGTTTAATCGGTTATGTACAGGACCTTTTTGTTATATATATATCTAAGTATGGCTCAATCAGGAATAAGAAACCCCTTTATCGCGCCGGACGCGCACTCCAGAGCGTACTTTTTCAATATTTTTTTCTAATTCATTCAAATAGTTAGGCATAGTTTTGTAGTGTTCAGGTGAAATCATGCACTGGATTCCGTCAGGATTCTGCACCCGGGAAGAAAACCATCCATCAGCGTATAGACCCTCGCCAACGGCCAGAATGTCGATATCACTGCTGCCGAAAGCAACGATAGAAAGCTTGGGATCGCCAAATACCCCAAGGCCCTGAGCACGACAACCGTCAACGAGTTGCACTCTGGCATCGAGAATGCGACGCGCGCGTTCTTCATACCCTTCCCGCCCGAGAAAATTCAGTACCGCCCATGCCGCAGCTATGGCACCACCAGGGCGTGTGCCGGCGAATGTCGGCGTATACATATGTCCACAGGGCCAGTCTGTGAAATGAAAGACCTGGGCATCGCGGTAGGCTTTGCACCGGTACAGTACCGTAGAGGCTCCCTTAGCCGTGTATCCGTATTTGTGCAGATCCAGCGACATGGAACTGACACCGGGCAGCGCGAAGTCGTACGGCTCGATCTGCGCATCACTCACCGCAGCCATGAACGGATTGAGGTACCCGCCGACACAGGCATCCACGTGCAGCCACAACTCCTGCGCTAGGGCCAGATCGCTCAGTGCATCAATCGGATCGATCAGCCCATAGGGGAAACACGGCGCAGAGCCTACCAGCATGATCGTGTTCGGCGTGATGGCAGCCGCCATGGCATCGACATCGGCACGAAAGTCAGCTCCGCAGGGCACGCGCACGACCTTGAGCCCCATCAGGTGTGCGCCTTTGTCAAAAGCCGGATGCACACTGTATGGCGCCAGGATCTCCGGCACGCCATCCACGGGTCGATTGGCGGCGACATAGTCGCGGCAGGCTTTGATGGCCAGCAGAATGCTCTCTGATCCACCGGAGGTCATGCACCCCGATGCCTCTTCGGGCGCGTTCTGCAGGGACAGGGCCATCTGCACAACTTCGGCTTCCATGCCCCGCAGGCTGGGGAATGCAGCCGCACCGAGGCCATTTTCCGCAATGAACAAGCCATAGGCATCGTGGGCGACCTGCATAACCTCATCACCGGAATGAAAGACATACACCGCCGCCTTGCCATTGCGCCAGTCCACATCGCTGCCACCCTGCTCACGCATGTGCTCTTGCAGTTCCGCCCAGGGACGCCCCTGCTCAGGAATGACCTTGCGTGCAGCCACACCACCACTCTGTTCTGCCATGCCCACCTCCCATTAACATTACATTTCAAGAGCATGCTGCCTGGGGTTAAACTGGCGGTCAATTCAACCCAGGCCCGACCATGCCCGACTTACGTGATCTACCGGCGGTGGATACACTCCTCAGCGCCGACGAACTGGCAGCCATCACTGCACAACACGGCGTACAGGCAGTACGCGACGAAATCAGATCAATACAGAGTGACTTCCGACAGCAGCGCACCGTACCTGAATGGGGTGTCTTTGCGTCGGGCTATGCCGCGACCATCGACGAACGCCTCAGCACCCATGCTTACACACCGGTTTTCAATCTGACAGGCACCGTATTGCACACCAACCTCGGCCGCGCGCTGTTGAGCGAAACGTTGTGGGAATCGATAAAGCCTCTGGTAACCCGACCTATGAACCTGGAGTTCGACCTTGTCAGTGGTCGGCGGGGAGACCGCGACGCAATTCTCGAAAAGCGCCTGCAGCGCCTCACCGGCTGCGAGGCCGCCACGGTGGTCAACAACAATGCAGCTGCACTGGCGCTGGTGCTCAACACCCTTGCTCTGGATCGGCCTGTTCCGGTATCACGGGGCGAACTCATAGAAATCGGCGGCAGTTTCCGCCTGCCCGAACTGATGGCCCGATCCGGCTGCAGACTGGTGGAAGTCGGCACCACCAACCGCACCCACCTGCGGGATTACGAAAACGCGTCAGGTGATGCCGCCATGATGCTCAAGGTACACCCGAGCAACTACTTCATTAGCGGTTTCGC
>CAYMUT010000038.1:0-46029 GCA_964393625.1 uncultured Pseudomonadales bacterium | reverse complement strand
CCACAAACCCGGCGCTCGCGCTAGACAGGTCAGGCACTCACCTGCCTTGGGCATAAGTTATCGCCTATGCAAACCGACCGGACATCCACCAGCCCTAAATCCCCGCACGGTGATACTTTTCGACACCAAACACAATTCCAGCTATTTTTCCTATCCCTGGTTTTCTATTTGTCATCATCAATCCTCAGTAGGTTAACGATGAGCAAAAGGTGTCTCTTATTCAATCAGGGCCACGTGTCCATCTGGTGCTGACAGGCTACAGCGGATCCATAGCGCTGAATGAAAGTGATCGCACCGCCGCGGGCACCCTGGGCGCGCGTGAATCCGGCTTTGCGGATCATGTGCGTGTCGTTGGCGCGCAGCACGATCTGCAGCGTGCGCGTCAATGCGGATGGATTTGAGCTGTAGAGCAGTCGCAATGGCCAGTCTTTGATTGATGTGATTGATAGAACCTTTTTAGGTATAAAAAGGCGCCGCAGAAAACTGGGCGCCTTTCTCACATCGAACGGTTTTGGCTTTAATCTGCGCCGAAACGATGTGTCACGGTCAAGCCGTAGCGACGTGGTTCTGCTGGATAAATCGTGGTTGTCCCCAGGTCTGCACCGACGGGGTCTCCGTCTGGACCAACGTCGTTACCATCTGCATCAACGCCATTGGGCAAATCGAGTGCCGCGCGGTAATACTGCCTGTCTCCGAGGTTGGTGCCCCAGAGGGCCACGGAAGTTTTACCATTGGCCAGGTCCCAAACAATACGTGCATCGAGGATCCCGTACTTGCCTTGTCGAGAAGACCTGAATCGACGCAGCGTGTTGTAGGTTCGTCCTCGAAACGACCAACCAGAACTCGCGGTGACGGCCCCACCATTGTCCATATTGAACACCTTAGCCACATTAATGCTGTAGGTGTAGGGCGCGCCCCCAATGAATTCGGTATCGGAGAAGTCGTTGATGAACACAACGCTCTCCAGCGTGACCGGGTCAAACTCTTCATCGACTGTGCTGAACTCATTGTACTCACCCTGGATCACGCCGGCCGATGCGGTGATGTACAGATCCTGAATCGGTGACCACTGCAGATCCATTTCGATACCCTCGATCTCAGCGTCCTGGGCATTAATGAGGTCCGCTGTCGGCTGGCCGTTAATGAGACGGCTCACCGTAATCTGCTGGTTCTCATAGTCTGTACGGAATGCGGTCATATTGAGCTGCATGCGGCCATCAAAGAACTTGCCTTTGAACCCGGCTTCCCAGTTATCCGAAATCTCAGGACGGAAGGGCCGCATGCGTATGTCGCCATTCATGCCGCCTGAGCTATAGCCCCGTGAAAAGCTGGCGTAGACCATCAGATCATCGTTGACATCGTAGTTGACGATAATGCGTGGTGTGGCTTCGTTGTACTGAACCGATTGCGTACACGAAGAGTTGAGTACAGAACCGGTCACAGGATCGATCGGGTTGCCAGGGCAGGTGTTGCCGGGGTCGAACCCAAAATCGGATGTAAACTGGAATCGCTTGAACTCTCTCGTATCTTTCGTCCAGCGCCAGCCCAGGGTAACCGACAGTTGCTCTGTCACGTCATAGGTGCCTTCAGCAAAGACCGCCCAGCTCTTATTGGTCGCGTGGGTTTCCTGGCGTCGGCTGATGCCTCCAGCAAGGGACTGTGCAAAGTCGCCGACCCGCGGGAAAAAGCTGAAGGGTGGGCCAAATACGGCGCCCGGAAGATAGAACAAGGGTGCATCAGCCGGATCCGGGTCACGGGTACCCCATCCTGCCCAGAAAGGCACGTTCAAACGCTGTGTGGCGCTCTCGCGGAAGCCGTAGATGCCGGCTGTCCAACTTAAGCGCTCATCCATCGCGAGACCTGAAAGTCGAAATTCCTGTGAGTATTGTTCGTAAGGCGAGTTCTGATCGCCCAGCACCTCGATTGAGTTGCTGAAGTCGCCTGCGAAGTCATTTGCCCAGCCCCAGGACTCGTTGATTTCATCAATCGTGCGCCATGAAGACAGAGAGCTAAAGGTGACATTTTCAAGGTCCCAGTCCACCGTCAGGGTGATCCCTCGCGTGGTAACTTTGCTGCCATTGGGATCATTGTCGTTCGAGCGATACCAGTCATCGCTTTCTGTACATGCCGCAGCCAGGTCATCCAGCCGACCAAAAATATCGGTGAAAAAGTTCAGTCCTGTACCGGCTCCGGGTACGCCTCCGATGCACTGACCGAGGCTGGCGGTTTCATCTGCAAAGAACAATTCGCCCGCAAGCAGGACTCTGAGGTCGTCGGTGGGGGTCCAGAGGAGCTTGCCTCGTGCAGACTGAGAATCCGTCTGGTGCCAATCGCGCCCCAGATTGTCTTCCATGAAGCCGTCATCGCGCCGCGTTTGCATGGCCAGGCGGCCAGACAGCACGCCTTCAATGATCGGTACGTTAAGGACGACATCGGTATTCATCTGCTCGTCGTTACCGATACCGCCGCGCACGGTAAACTCAAAGTCCTCGGTCGGATCTTTGGTAATGACCTGGATCAAACCCGCCGTGGTGTTTCGACCGAACAGCGTACCCTGAGGGCCGCGCAGTACCTCCACGCGATCAATGTCGAACAGATCAAAGACGCCACCTTGAGGTCTGCCGAGGTAAACGCCATCAATGTAAGTGCCAACCTTCGGGTCCTGAGTGGGTCCCCAGTTAACCTGGCCGATGCCTCGCAAAAAGATCTGTGCCGTACCTTTATTCACGCCTGAATTCAGGAATGACAGGTTGGGAGTGATCTGCTCAATGTTCTTGATTTCAGTGATGCCGCGCTCTCGAAGCTGGTCTTCAGACAACGCGGAGATCGGAATAGGTACATCCTGTGCGGTTTCTTCACGCCGACGTGCCGTGACCACGACCTCCTCCAGATAGGAGGAACCCGCAGCCGACTCGTCCGCTGCTTCTGCAGTCTGGATCGATCCGAATCCCAAAAAGAATGTACCTACAAACAATGTCGACAATACGTAGCGCATAGTCCCTCTCCATGAGTAGTGATGTAAGTGAACGAATGGTCGCTTTAGCGGTGGCGAGGGTCAAGTCCCAAAATCGGTTAACCGAACAATGTGTTGAGCTAAAAAAGTTAATGGGTTCAAGCAGTTACAGAGGAGTATTCAATGATTGCTTACTATGCTGAGCGCACGTTCAGCGGCAATGGAATTGACATCTGCTCTGACGCCTTTGGTGATCCGGCTGACCCTGCCGTGCTGCTGATCATGGGTGCCGGGGCATCGCTGTTGCTCTGGGAGGAGAGTTTCTGTCATCGCCTGGTGGAGGGTGGGCGTGTAATGCCCCCGACGTCACCCCTTCTTGAGTCGCACTTTTCTCTAGAGTCCGGCGGTTACTGTACGTGTTTTCCTTGCCAACTGCCTGGCATGCTGTGATGGCGTGAGACCACCCAGCCCTTTCTTCGGCCGCTCCTCGTTGTACTCTCGACGCCAAGCCTCGATGAGCGTGCGAGCATGGTTCAGATTCGCAAACCAATGTTCGTTCAAACATTCATCTCGAAAGCGTCCGTTGAATGATTCGATGTAGGCGTTCTGATTCGGCTTGCCAGGCTCGATTAACTTCAACTGCACATTGCGCTCGTGGGCCCAAGTCAGCATCGCCCGACTGGTAAATTCGCTCCCATTGTCTGAGCGAATCACTTCTGGATAAACGCGCTTCTGACACACCTGGTCGATCACTCGAACTAAATGATCGCCGCCGATCGCATGTTCGACATGCGTGACCACAGCCTCTGTGGTGCCATCGTCCACAACACCTAAGATCTTGAGCTGTCGACCGCTTGCGACGCGATCGAAGATGAAATCCATCGACCACACCGCGTTCGCGACCGTAGGTCTGACAGGAGGCTGACGCTCTGTTGAAGGTACTTTCTTGCGCCGCCGCCGTTTGATCTGTAATCGTTCCAGTGCATACAACCGCTCAACGCGTTTGTGATTGACCCGCTCACCGCTTTGACGAAGCTTGAGATAGATCATCCCGGCTCCGTCACAGTATCAGCGCTCCACGCTATTCTGCCCCCGCCCAATGCACCGCCTCGGCGAGGGATTTGGCCCATTTATAGTCGGGTTTGCCCACTACGTTTCGCCGCACGTAATCCACTCTACAAAAGCGCTTCGGTACTTTATAGCCAGCCAGGGACTCGCGACAGAAGCTGCGCAGGTCGTCTTCATTCACCTGTTCCACATTGGCGCTGTACACTGCCACCACCTGCTGGCCCCACTTTTCGTGGGCGACGCCCACGACCAGTGCATCGTCGACCGCGTCATATTGCTTCAGGGTCGACTCCACTTCTTCCGGAAACACCTTTTCGCCACCGGTGTTGATGCACATCGAGCCGCGGCCCAGCACGGTAATCGAACCATCGTCTTCGAGCCGCGCGGCATCACCGCCCAGGGCGAAATGGACACCGTCTACTTCAATGAAGGTTTCGCGGGACTTTTCTTCATCCCCCAGATAACCCACGGGAATCATACCTGAGCGGGCCAGCACGCCTTCTTCACCTGCCGCGGCCAGACGCTGGCCATCCACTACCACAGCAAGGTCGTCCCGCGGCGCATAACGCATGATCCCCTCACTGGTCTCTACATCACCCATGCCTACGGTGCCGGTCTCCGTAGCGCCCAGCGAACTGGTCACAAACAGGTTGGGCAGAACTGCGGTAAACCGGTTCTGCAGTGCCTCGGAGAACACCGCCCCGCCCGAGCCTACATTGAACAGATGATCGAGCTGCCAGTGTTGTTCCGCCGGTGCGCCCCGATTAGCCTCCAGCGCCTCCACAAGAGGCAGCGCCATCGCATCACCGACAATGGAGACGATATTCACACCATGCTTGCTGATCAGGCCCCATGCATGAGCAGCATCGAAATTCGTTTGTTCGGAAAGCACCACTTTATGGCCGGCGAACAAAGCGACCAACGCTGTCCACAGCGCCGCGCCATGCATGAGGGGTGCCAGGGGTAGTATGGTCAACTCCATCCCTTCGGCCGCTCGAGTCGCCAGTTCCTGGGGACTTGCGACCGGCACACCTTCATGGAAAAACCCGCCGCCGCCCAAAGCGGAAAAGAACAGGTGCTCCTGCGGCCACATCACGCCCTTGGGGTAGCCGGTCGTACCGCCGGTGTAGATGATGATCAGGTCCTTATCGGCGCAGACCGGCGGCGGCAGCGGTAATGACCGCGCCAGTTCATCTTCGATATTGCGACCCAGACCATCGCCGCCTGCTTCCAGCATGGCGCCCGGCGTAAAACCTGTCGCGCAGGCCTCAGCCACGGCCCCGGCAAACTCAGTATTGAACAGCAACGCCCTGGCCTGGGCATTCTCATACAGATACTGCAGTTCGCCAGGCGAGTAGCGGTAGTTCACATTGAACGGCACAGCACCCACGCGGCAGGCACCGATCAGAGCGGCCAGATAAGCGGGTGAGTTGACCAGTTGCAGACCTACCCTGTCACCATGACCAACACCGTGACCTGCCAGCACCGCCGAATATTGATCAGCGAGATCCCACAATCCGGCATAGCTCAACGACTCATCGCCATATACCAGGGCGGTTCTGTCGGGCACCGCCTGAGAAACGACCTGCAGCAGGTCATAAAAGTTGTATGAAGACATCAGTAATCACCCCCGGCAATGTGATCCGCGGCTCGCAGGCCGGAAAAAACGCAATCAGCTATCGACAACCCGCTCATATACAGCCAGGACGGTATACCCACGGCAGTTCTGCCAGCCGCATACAGTCCTTCAATGTCACGGCCCTGCTCATTTCGAACCTGGCCGGTCTTCTCGTTGACCACAAGCCCACCCATGGTCAGCACCGTGCAGGGCAACATCCGCGCGCCCAGGGAAACATCGATGACATGATAGGGCGGCTGCAGGGCATGCAGATCGGCCGCCGATTTGCCGAACGCGTCAGCCGTACCGCTGGTCGCCGCAGCGGCCAGATCGCCCAGCGTTGACCCCAGCACTGCGGGATCGAAACCATAGTGATTGCACAAAGCTGCCATCGAGCGGAACTTGCGCTTGCCGAACAGCATATTGAGCGCGCCCAACTGCCACTGAAACGGCAGCACTTTGGTGGGGCTGATCTGACACCAGGCGGTGCGCACCAGATGGTCATCAAGAATCAACCACGCTTTGCCACCGGCCTGGCGCACCATAGCTTCCCCGATTGTGGCGCCATAGGTGGTTTCGTTGACGAACCGTGCACCGGACCCGTCCACCATGATGCCTGCAGACCAGGCCTTCGGCGGATTGATGAAGCGCCAGGCGGTAGCCCGGTCCATATGCGCCGTGGCGCCCCCAACGGATTCTCCAAGACGAATACCTGAACCATCGTCCGCAGGCGTTCCCAGAGGCATGCCCGGGCGGAAGTCATCACAGTGATACGAGACCATCTCCCGGTTAAAGATAAATCCACCGGCACTCAACACGACGCCCTTGTTTGCGCGCAGGTTCACCCAGCGCCGCTCTTCCCGCTCGATCTGCGCCGCCCTGGCGAGCAGGCGGTCGGCTCTGGCATGAACCGCGCTGGCGCCCGGCAGAAAAAACGGGTACACCGCTTTGAGCCGAAGGCCACGGGATACACAGCGCTCATGTTCGCGATACAACTCGGTATCGGCGGGAATCTGCAGCGCCCGCACACCCAGTACCCGACCGCTTTCGTCACAGATCAGCCGACGGGCCTCGGTCTTGGTGTAAATCTCTACACCTGTCTCAGCACATCGCTGCTTGAGCGGATCATAGATCGACCCACCGAGATTGACCGCACTGCGGCCACGCCTGGTCACACCGCGATGGCCGCGTGCCGCGGGGTCGGCATGTTTCACATAATCCGGCAGCAACGAGTTATCTGAGTGATACAGGAAATAATCCACGTTGGGGTATGAAGTTTTCTCCTTCCATGCCGGACCGCTGAACTGAACCCCCTGAGCCATAAGCCAGTCAAGGTTGGCCGGACTGCGCTCACAGAACCGCCGCAGGGTTTCATCTTCGATGACGCCCTGGGTTTCCAGATTCAGGTAATTGAACATGTTCTCCGGCGAATCGCTTTCGCCATTCTCGATCTGCACCCGGGTGCCGCCCCCGGCGTAGTACACACCCCCGCTGGCCCGGGTGGCGCCACCGCCTTGTGCACTGTCGATGGCGATCACGTCGAGACCATGCAACCTGGCGCGCAATGCCGCAGTGGCACCGGCGCCGCCAAACCCCACCACCACCAGATCGGCCGCGGCACACCATTGGATTTCATCAGCGTTGCTGATGCGCAACGGTGCTTCAACCGCCGAGTGCCAGTTCGGATTTTCAGGGCTCATCAGCGGACTCCGCATTACAATATGCGCAATATTTTCCTCTTTTTTTGCGGTTATTGGAAGTATTAAGGCGCTTACATTGCTTTATGCGGGATTATTGGCTACTGTGTGATTTTGTTCCCGGAGAGAACCGATGACCAAACCAACTGTTGCTCTCGTCACCGGCGCGACCCGTGGCGCAGGAAAAGGCATCGCACTCGGACTCGCCGCCGAAGGCATGACCGTTTATGTCACCGGTCGCTCAGCCCAGACACCCAGCGCCATGCTGAAGGGTGAAATACTGAAAGGTACCCTCGCCGAGACCGTAGAAGCGATTAACGAAGCCGGCGGCACCGGTATCGGCATCACCTGCGATCACAGCGACGACGAGCAGACCCGCCAGGTGATCGAGCAGATTGAGCGCGAACAAGGCAGACTCGACATACTGGTCAACAACGCGGCCCACATTCACGACAGCCTCATCGACCCGGGTGGGTTCTGGGAAAAATCTCTGGAACTGGCGAAGATTCTTGACGTGGGCTTGCGTTGCGCCTATGTCGCCAGCTATTTCGCGGCGCCGCTGATGATCAAGAATAATTTCGGCCTGATCACGTTCACCTCCTCCTTTGGCTCCGCCTGCTACATGCATGGGCCCGCCTACGGCGCGCAGAAGGTCGGCTACGACAAATTCGCCGCCGACATGGGTATCGATCTGGAAAACGAAAATATCGCCGCGGTCTCTCTGTGGCTTGGCCCTCAGCTTACTGAGCGCACCGAAGTGGTTCTGCGCCACCGCGGTGAGCAATACGACGACTTCATGGCGGTGGCGGAAACGCCGCAGTTCAACGGCCATGTCATCTACGCCCTGGCCGCCGACGAAGCGCTCATGGAAAAATCCGGGCAAACCCTGGTTACTGCGGAACTCGCCATGGAATATGGCATCACCGATGTGGGGGGCAAACAACCGCCTTCATACCGCGATCAACTGGGCGAACCACGCATTCCGCATCCAGCCAGGGTCATCTGATTCGAAGCAAGCCGCTTAAGGGGACTCAGCAGACCGCGGGCTCTCCACGGGCTGTTCCAGGCGGCGAACATTCGGCGCCAGAACAGTGAACAACCCCAATAACACCAGATAAACGGCAAGCACAGCCAGCAGGCCGCCCGGGGCGCCGAACTCTACCGCCAGCGCACCCGTCAGCAGTGCTCCCATGGGCATCAGGCTGTATGTGATGCCATGGATTCCCATTACCCTGCCCCGCAAAGCTTCCGGCACCTCGACCTGCAAAGCCGTGGTCGACAGGATCAGGAAAACCGAAGTACAGGTTGCCGCAGAAGCCGAGAAAACAAGCGCCAGAACGTAACTGCCCACGTGGGTCGCGAAGGCAAAGCCAATCAACAACAACACCGCAAAGAATGCACCGAGGAGCATGACCCGCCCATAAGCCTTGCTGGGCCGAATAGCGCCCGCATACGCCGTACCCACAATCGAGCCAAGCCCCGTAGCCGACATAAGCACACCGAAACCTGTCGGACCCGCACCAACCAGCTCAGCAAATGCCGGCATCAGCTGCATATAGCTGCTCAGCAACAGCATGGTCGCATACGAGAGCAGAATCAGATCTCTGAAGAACGCATGCCCAAGAATGTAACGGACCCCCTCGACGGTCTGCTGCAGTGGTGATTCCCCGGAATTGCCGCGCAAACGCAAATCAAAACCCATGATTACAACGAGGTTAACGGCGTAACCGACAGCAGCAACGAAGAACACCAGGGTTGCGCCGGAAATCGCAATCATCACACCGCCCAGCGCAGGAAGGACCATCCGCGTCGCCTGCCAGAGCACGGAATTCAACGCAACGGCAGACAACAGCGCACTGCGATCAATCAGATGCGGGAAAAACGACTGGCGCGTTGGCCAATCAAAGCCACTCAGCACTGAGATGGCACCCGCAATGAGCCAGATCTGCCATACCGTCACGTAATCCAGGAATGTGAGTAAAGCGAGCAGCAGCAGTAGCACCGAATTCAGAGCCGTAGTGACCAGCAGAATGACCTTCTTGTCATAACGGTCGGCAACGACGCCACCAACGATCGTAATAACAATGGCCGGCAGTGCGGTAGCCGCACCCAGTATGCCCAGGTCGGCGGGAGAGCCGGATAATTCATAGACGAGCCAGGCCATAGCCACGGCCGAAATCTGCCAGCCGCCTACCGAACCGAATGACGAGAGCCAGTAGCGGCGATACAGGCTAAAGCCGAGCGCCGGGTATCGAGCGACGAGCCTCAGTACTTACCACCCGCCGACACCGCCTCTGGCGCGGGCGGCATCCATTTGACGGTATACACGCCGTTCACCTTTTCCTGGCGCACCGGCGCTTCGCTGCGGGGGTTGTAGAACTGGCGATACCACTCACGAACCTTGTGAAAAGCGCCATCGCTGGTTAACTGCAGAACCTTGAATACAGGTTTCTTGTTTGCCCAGACCTCGAAGTCCTGGGCAAAAGCAAGCCGGCTGGACTCCTGATACTCGCACGCAGCAGCGACGTCTTCCGCGGTGGGCTCCGCGTTGTCGACCTTGACCATCAGCGCATGCCAGGCTTTGAGTGTGCCGTCGTCCACCGGTGTATGAGTGATATACATGATGGCGTCGTAAAGACCGGTAACCCGCGACAGCAGAATACCCGGCCCCGTATACCATGTGTCGGTTTCGAGCAGATCCGCACCTTCTGTGAGGGTTTTATGCCCCCCACCCTGGCGCTGAATCGCCAGATGATCGCGGAATTCGTTCTCAAAATACTCAAGTGTCGAACCGTGGATCGGCCCGAGATGCCCACAGTCACAGATGTTGTCTATAACCTCCTGAGGATGGGAAGGCAACTCGCCCAGTTGATCTATCTTCCACTGTACCCAGTGTGGCTGATCCCATTCCGGCAGATCAGGCAGCTCATATTCGGGCTCACCACCTTCCGGGTCGTGCCACAGATAAACGCATCCATAACGCTCAACTACCGGCCAGGTATCGATTTTGGCCGCTGCCGGAATTGGCCCGTCGTGATACGGAATGTCGTCACACTGGCCCTCAGGATTAAACCGCCAGCCATGATAGGGGCAACGAATCGAATCGCCCTCGATCTGCCCATCGAGTACCACATAGGACGTAGTGTTCTTTGCGATATGGGTGCCCATATGGGGGCAGTAAGCATCCATCAATATCAACTTGCCGCTTTCACCCCGGTACAAGACGAAATCCCGGCCAAAGTACCGCAAAGCAAGCGGCTTATCGGTGACCTCGTCTGAGGCTGCAATCATGAACCAGCCGCGCGGATATTGAAAAACGCCCAATCCATACTCTTCTGTCGTTGCCATAGATCCTCCCTTCGCGCCTCTAATGTTACAAGCCAGACCGGATACAACAGTACCAGCTTGCAGATAGTTTTACGCCTTAATCTATTTGAGTCAAATTTTCCGCGAATTTTGTTATTTTATTGTCCTTTTAATGGCTAAATGCACAATTATCATTGACATCAAATGCGCATTAACGGAAACTGCCCGCCATCCGAGGTCCTACAAGAGAGGGGAAAAAAGATGAAACGGCAACTCATCATCAAATTACTGCTCACACTCATGGCACCCGCCATGTGCAGCGTTTATGCAGGCACAGTATTCGCTGAACAGTCTGCTACGATCGAGGAGATCGTCGTCACCGCACGCAAGCGGGAAGAAAACCTGCAGGATGTTCCTGCGGCTGTCAGCGCATTCGGCGCAGAAGCGCTCGCTGATCTCGGCGTCGAGAACATCGTGGAACTCGAAAACATCACGCCGAACATGACCATGAATGAAACCAGCGGCCTGGTGCCCGGCTCGATTCAGGTATTCGTGCGTGGTATCGGCAACGACCCGGGGTTCGACCAGGGCGTCGGCATTTATGTCGACGACGTCTACCTCAACCGCACCAGCGGTGCGCTGCTCGACGTCTACGACATTGAGCGCGTGGAAATACTGAAAGGCCCTCAGGGCAATCTGTATGGCCGCAATACCATTGGTGGCGCAGTGAAATACGTGAGCCGCTTACCCCGTCACGAAACCGAAGCAAACATTGAGGTAAAAGCCGGCACTGACAGCCTCATCAAGGTCAAGGGCGGCGTCTCCGGCGCCATCGCTGATCAGCTTCTGGGCGGGCTCAGCTTCTCCTACACCGATCGCGACGGTTATCAGAAAAACCAGTTCGACGGCGATGAATACGCCAGCGAAGACAAGAAGGCATTGCGGGGCACGCTGATCTGGGAGGCCACCGATGCCATCTCGGTCAAACTCACCGCCGATATGTTCAAAGACGATTCTGCGCCCGTAGTTCCTAACCGGGTTGCTATTCAGCAGGGCGGCGCGGCTGGCCTGGGTACTTTCGAGTTCCTGCTCAGTGGCGCAAATATGTTTTTCCCTGGTTCCGCGTTTCTACAGGAGCCCCTCGACGTCAGCCTGCCGGCAGATGAAGATGACGTGAACACGGCACACACCACAAACGGCTACAAGCGCTACGAAATCGACTCCAAGAACGTCGCACTCACCATCGACTGGGACATCAACGATCAGTGGAGCGTCAAATCGGTGACCGCCACGCGTGACCTGGAAAACGTACTGCCCTTCGATTTCGACGGCACTCATCAGGTATTCATCAACACCATCCAGGATCGCGAACAGGATGACTTCAGTCAGGAAATACAGGTCAACTACTCCGGAGAGTCGGTCAACGCCGTGTTCGGCTACTACTATCTCGACGGCGAGCAGGGCGTGCAGAGTGCAACTGAACAAACACCACTGCTGCGTCTGCTGACGTCACACTACCGCGAAGGTGTCCGTGATGACCGGGAGATCGAATCTATGTCTGTCTACGGCAACGTCGACTGGGACATCAACGATCAGTGGCAACTCTCCCTCGGTGGCCGTTTCACCGAGGATAAGAAGCACGTCCGCCAGATCTCTGATGTGACGATTACACACTGGCCTGCAGGATTCACCAGCTTTACGGGGCAGGCGCCCCTGGTACTCGACCCGGCTGCGGCGCCGACCTTCGGGAGCCTGCCGTTCTTCCAGTTCTTTCTGCCCCATTTCGCCAGCGATGGCACGTTCCTGGGCATTGGCGATCAGGTTGATATCGAAACATTCCGCGCAAGCCGGTCCGGTGGCGATGAATGGTCTGAGTTCACGCCAAGTGTGAAACTGTCTTTCCGCCCTGATGACGACCTGCTGTTCTATCTGGGCTACGCGAGCGGTTTCAAATCCGGCGGTTTCGACACCTCAGGATCTGAAACCCGGACCGTGTCATATGAACCGGAACTGGTCGATACGATCAGCCTGGGCATGAAGTCCACATGGGCCGAAGGCAGACTGCGCGTGAACGTCGAACTGTTCCACAATGATTACACCGAGAAGCAGCTGCAATCCATTGCCCTGCTGCCGACCGGTCTGGAGTCAATTACAGACAATGTCGGCGAAGTGACCTCCAAGGGCGCCGAGCTCGAGCTGCTGTGGCTGCCGCCCATCGAAGGGCTGACATTCAACCTGAATCTGGGCTACCTGGACTCCGAAATCGATGAATACATCGAGCTGCAGGATGACGGTTCCGGGGGGAGCACCGCAGTCAATGTCGCAGACGACTTTGCCCTGGGCTATGCCCCGGAGAAAACCGCTCAAGCCGGCATTCAATATGAGTTCGGATTAGCGGGCGGCACGATGATGATCGGCACCAACGCAGCGTACCGTTCGGAGATGTTCACCAACTCTCCCATCGACACAACCAATCCGTTTTTCCTGAGTGCGGAGTCAGATGAGCGCACCATCTGGAATGCAATACTTGCATTCACCACCGGCAACTGGCGCGTTGCCCTTGAGGGCAAGAACCTCAACGACGAACGCTCACTGGTCAATACGTTCAACGTGACCAACTTCATCACCGGCGGTTACACCCGCGGCCGCACCTGGGGCCTGACCGTGCGCTACGATATGTAGCATATCCGTCTACGGCAGAGCATGTTCCTGTTGAAAACATGCTCTGCCAGGCTTCCCTCACTCGCTAGCGCGTGAGCACATCCATGATCTCGTTCCGCAAATCCCGCGGATCAATAACCTTGTCGAACGCCATGTTGTCAGCAGGCACCCAAGCGCCTGACTGAAGCGCCTGCAGCTCAACAGCCGCTTGTTCGTCGCTGTGTGCTGCATCGGCACCACCCGCAGCCGGCACGCCACCGAGAGACACCGATGGCAGGGCCAGGGTGACGGCCTGCCCATCCCAGGGGTTCATACCCATCACAGAACTACCAAAACCGAATGCCTTGCGCAGGGTTACTGAGACTTTTCTGCCACGATAGCGCCTCTGAGCCAGGAACATACGGCCCGCGGCTTTCAGCACACCAGATTTCTCCGCGGCAGGGCCCGGCATAACGCCGGGATTATCCAGAAAAAAGACGAGAGGCAAATCAAACGCATCGGCCACCTCAATGAAATGTGTTGCTTTGTCGGCGGCATTGACGGTGATCGCACCCGCCTGCACAGCGGGTTGATTCGCGATCAGCATACAACCGATGCCGCCTATCCGGGCAAGCCCGGTAACGACATTGCGCCCATAGTGGGGCTGCAGTTCGAGGAAAGAGCCGTCGTCAACAATATGCCCGAGCAGTTCAAGCATGTCGTACGGTTGATTGGTCCGGGCAGGAACAATGTCTAATGCCCGATCGAGCTTGCGTTTTGCAGCCGCTTCATCGCCGATCAGGGTGGTTTTGCTTGCGGTTTGACCCGACACCAGTGAAAGGAACTTCGTGGCCGCGGCAAAACACTCGATTTCCGTCGCGTAGACATTGTGTGCAACGCCACTCTGCGCAGCATGCAGTTTGGCGCCGCCAAGCTCTTCTATCGTCGGCTCGATGCCCAACGCCGCCTGAACCAGCGGCGGCCCGGCAGTAAACATGGCGGCCCCTTCCAGCATGATGACAAAGTCAGAAAAGACCCCCGTGAGCGCACCATGGCCCGCCGAAGTACCCAGTACCAGCGTCACCATTGGCACCACACCCTTCAGATCTGCAATCAGTTGCAGATCACCCGGCGCATTGGGATAGCGCTCCCGCTGGTTATCGGCTCTTTCACCAGCGCCATCCAACATCAGCACCAGGGGTATCTGCTCCTCTAGGGCGAGCCGGACCAGCCGGGTGCGCTTAGCCGTGTTGACGTGCCCGATGGAACCACCCTTTACAGTGAAGTCCTCAGCAATGACGACCACGGAGCGCCCGTCGATTCGGGCGGTACCACCAACCAGACCGTCACCGGCAAGCGGCTCGGCTCCACCGGGATGATTGCCGCCCGCCAGGGCGCCATATTCATTGAAACTATTCTGGTCACACAAACTGGCGATTCGATCTCTTGCCGTCAGACGACCTCGCTCTCGCTGCAGCGCTATCTTGCGTTCGCTGCCCATTGCTTCCGCCAACGCGGTCCGACGTGCCAATTCATCGAGGTAAGGCTGCCAGTCCTGCTTGTCGGTCACCGTACTTCCTCCACCCCAGATTATCGGACAGGCATTCAATCACACCCGATTCAAGGGGATGACGCAACCTCAAGCAGCAGTTTCTTGAATACACTGATGTAGATAGAATCGAGCTTGGTGCAAATTCCATAACGTTAGGAAGTCCCATGTCCGAAGCAGTACACCAAGCCTATGACTTTGATCCTGATGCCCTGCGCGACAAGTATCGCGCCGAGAGAGACAAGCGTATACGCGCAGACGGCAATGACCAGTACCTGGAGGTTACCGGTGACTATTCGCACTACGTGGATGATCCCTACGTAGCACCAGGATTCGAACGGGAGTCGATCGAAGAAGAAGTAGACGTTGTTGTCATCGGCGGCGGTTTCGGCGGCATGCTGGCGGCAGCGCGCTTGAAAGAAGCAGGCATCACTGACATCAGAATCATCGAAAAAGGCGGCAACTTCGGCGGCACCTGGTACTGGAATCGGTATCCGGGCGCATCCTGCGACATTGAATCCTATGTCTACCTTCCGATGCTGGAAGAAACCAGATTCGTGCCCAAGCAGAAGTATACCGACGCCCCTGAGACGCTTGAGTACTGCCAGGTTCTAGCAGACAAGTTCGGCTTGTACGACAGCGCACTGATGCAAACGGAAGTTGTATCGACAGACTGGGACGAGGAGGCTCGTCGCTGGACAGTAGCGACGACTCGACAGGATTCTCTGCATGCCCGATTTGTGGTCCACTCGAACGGCCCGCTGAATCGTCCGAAGCTCCCTGGTATCAAAGGCATCGATTCTTACAAAGGCCACACCTTTCACACCAGCCGCTGGGATTATGAATACACGGGTGGCGACTCACACGGCAATCTCGACAAGCTGGGTGACAAACGTGTCGCCATTATTGGTACCGGCGCAACCGCTGTGCAATGCGTACCTCATCTCGGCGCCGGGGCAAAGTCGTTGCACGTTTTCCAGAGAACACCCTCTTCAATCAGCGTACGCAACAACCAGCCAACCGATCCAAGCTGGATCGGCACACAACAACCCGGGTGGCAGCATGCACGCCGCACAAACTTTGAATCTCTGATGACCGGCGCACCCGTCAAGGAAGATCTGGTCAGCGATGGCTGGACCGAAGCTTTTCGACGCATGTTTGGGCAACTGCAGGAAGCGCGTCCTTCTAATCTTCGGCTGGCAGGCTGGGCGCTACATGGCATTTTTACCAAAGATATGTACAAACTGGGCATGAAGCAGTACATCACCAATCGTGCGATGGCTTACATGGATGTCGAGCGTAAGGTCGAGCTTGCTGATTTTGCCAATATGGAGAAAGTACGCGCACGCGCAGACGAGACGGTTCAAGACAAAGAAACCGCGGAAGCCCTCAAACCCTATTACAGACAGTTCTGCAAAAGGCCCTGTTTCCATGACGAGTACCTGAAAGCTTACAATCTGCCCCAGGTGCATCTCGTTGATACTGACGGTCGAGGCATAGATGAGATTACCGAGCAAGGGGTCGTTTTCGACGGCACTGAATACCAGGTGGATTGCATTATCTTTGCAACCGGTTTCGAAGTCGGCACAGACTACTCACGGCGTGCCGGATACAGCATCACTGGCGTCAACGGCCTCACTATCTCGCAAAAGTGGTCTGAAGGCCTGGCCACTTTTCACGGCATGCACGCCCGAGGCTTTCCAAACTGCTTCTTCTTTGGACCCGCTCAGGCAGGATTTACGGCGACGTATACATTTTCACTGGACGAAAACGCCATACACCTGACACATATCTTAAGCGAGCTGAAGAAGAAAGGCGTCACTCGAGTAGAAACAAGCCAGACAGCTGAGGCCGAATGGGTGCAGACCATCATCGATAAAGCGCGTCTGACCGAAGATTTTCAGAAGGCCTGCACGCCGGGCTACTACAACAACGAAGGACACGTGAACGTACAACCGCAAAACATTTTTTATGGCGGCGGACCGATCGAGTTCTTCAACCTGCTCAAGAAGTGGCGTTCGAACAACAAGTTGAGTGGATTGGAGCTGGCAAGCTAGCTTCATAACAACAGAGGAATTCAGTTCATCATGGAAAATCTGCTCAACCATGGCCGCCTCAAGCCAGCTCTATTTATCGCAACAATTTGCTTAGCGCTGATCGCCTCTGCGGCGGAGAATGAGATCATCGGCTCAGACAGCGGCGATCGTCTCGTCGGCACCCCCGGCACGGATTACTTTGTCGGGGGCGCTGGTGCGGATGTGTTTGTCATCAACTACCTGTCATCCAGGCCCGACGAGATTGCCGATTTTGATCCGGAAGAAGGCGATACTATCGAGCTCGCCTTTGATTCCGCCAACAGCAACATGCCTTTCAAAAAAGAGAACTTCTCGATCAATAGAAAAGGCGTGGTCAAATACAAACTTGGCAACACGGACCAGGAGCTTGTGCGCTTGAACCGATCGGATCTCCGTTTAGAACTCGACCCCAGAAAAGGCCGGTACTTTCTCAAATTCTCGAAAAAGTTCTAAGCCACTTCGCTCGGTTGAATAACGTGCCATCAGATTAAGCTGCGACTGCTCCACCTTATAGGCCATCGATCCAACTGCCGATGAGATCAACCCCTGCCTCATCCACCACGTGGCTGGCTATTGGCGGCATGCGCTCGCTGTCCAACCTCTGCATGCGCAGCCACAGCACACTGCGTTCCTTCGCGCCGCTGGCAACGATGCGAGCGTTGCTTACACCGAGATCTGCCGCTGACGGGTTAACGTCAATGGCATTCATTGCACCGATAGCTGTCAGCTCGCGCAGATCGAGATCTGTGGGTGCATTGCCGTTGGGTTGATGGCACTGGCTGCAGTTCACATCGAGATAAGCCCGCGCTCGCGCGGCAACTGTGGCGCTGGTGTCGTCGATGGCGGGATAGGCTTTATACTCGTCCACACTGCCAATGTCCTGACCGAACATGTCGATGTTGTTCCAACTGCGCAGCTGATTATCTACAGCTACCCCGTAGTCGAAGTCGCCGTTCATCTGCGGTGTTTTGGCACCAAGTACGAAGCCGGCTGCTTGAGTGTGGCAGGCTATACAGTCGGTTCTACTCGGAAAATCGTACTGTTGCTGGCGCGTGCCGCCACCTGCCTCAATTATGGTGAATATCTCAGTTTCTCGGCCGCTCAGAAGCGTCGCGTCAGTCCCATTGGCATTCCAGCGATAAGTAAACCCCTGCCAGCCCTGGTCGGTGTTGATCAACAGGCGAGTTTCCAGGCGGGTGCTGGTATCGGGATTAGTTTGATCCTCTACGAGTTCGAAGTGCTTAACGGTGACGGTACCGACCGGAAAGGTCCAGTCCTCTGCTGTGAAATCCACGGTTTCGGCATCCGGGACACCGATCCAGCGCCGCTTGAGCGCATTGTCTGACCAAAACGGCTGGTTCGGCGCATATTCGATCAAGCCACTGGCTGGAAGCAGAGTGGACAGATCGGAAAAAACGCCGGTCTGTGACAGCAGCGTCGGAATTTGTTCTCCGCTACCGTCTGACTGGACAAGTTCGAATATCGGGCCACTGCGTGCAACTACCAGCACTTCCCCGTTATTCTTTTCTCCAAAACTGGTTATTCTACCTTGATCTAAAAGCTCCTGGTTCTGAGTCACGCTGGTCCCATCCCAACTGATGGCCCAGACCTTGCCTGATACATAGTCGCCATAAAGGTATCTGCCGACGAGGTCAGAAAACTGGGAGCCCCGATAGACATAGCCACCAATTACCGCAAAGCCGTCACTGCGGCCGTACTCATGGACCGGCGGGGTGAACGCCGAGTCCGGTAGTGTATTGCCTGAATCGTTGAACCTGCTGGTTCCCTCAAACACACGCCAACCGTAATTTCCGCCCGCGGTAACGACGTTGATTTCTTCCAGTTCATTTTGTCCAACATCTCCAAGCCAGAGATCACCCGTCTGACGATCAAATGAGAACCGAAAGGGGTTGCGCAGTCCATAAGCCCAGATCTCAGGACGCACGCCGGACTCGTCTACAAAGGGGTTGTCCAGAGGTACGAGGTAGCGCGTTGTGTCGTTTGACGGATGTACATCCAGGCGCAGCATGCTTCCCAATAAAGTGGATCGGTCCTGGGCATTGTTGGATGGATCCCCACCGAAGCCACCGTCGCCAAGACCGATGTATAGGTAGCCGTCTGCACCAAACGCAAGCATGCCACCATTGTGGTTACTTGCCGGTTGCTCTACTTCCAGAATGATTTTTTCGCTGCCGACGTCCACCCGATCGTTCGCTGCATTCCAACGCAGGCGGGAGATGACCGAGCGGCGCGGCCCTGCCATCGAATAGTGCACGTATAGATATCGGTTTACTGTGAAATCGGGATCAAAAGCCAGACCAATGAGACCTTGCTCACCACCCGACACGATACTGCCGGTCAGATCCAGAATTTCGACAGTTGCTGCAGCGCTGCGATCATCCTGAAAAACCCGGATGCGACCACTCTGTTCAACGACGGCAATCCGGTTTTCACCGGGAACGCCGATCAGAAAAAGTCCACCGTCAAAGTTCAGATTCGGATAGGCGTTTGACAAAGAAAAAGTACCACCGCTGGTGCCACCGGTCGGGAGCGTTAACTCCGATAGTGAAGCTCTTTGGCTGAGTCCGAAGGGAGGAGGTGTTCCACCGCCGCTACCACCGCCAGTGCCACCGCCACCGCCACCGCTACCGCCGCCAGTGCCACCGCCACCGCTACCGCCGCCACCGCCACCGCAGGCAGCGATTAAAGCTGACATGAAAATGACGAGCGAAAAATTGACAAACGTGCACTTCATAGGGCGTCCGGTTCCTTAAACTACAAGCTTATAATAAGCATATGCTTGAGTGGCTTTGCCGGCGAGTAAAGTGTCCCATGCGCCCCTGGCAATGCAGCCTATTCCGTTGGGACCAGTGCAATGATTCTCAGCGGCCCGCCACTGCCTCCTCGAATCTTCATTGGCAGCGCAACCAGCCACGAGCCGGTCGCCGGAAGTTTGCTCATAGACGCAATATTCTCAAATCCAATGATGTTCCGCTCGTAGAGCACCTGGTGTGCAATGAAATTCTTGGACTGCCCGTAGTCAATGCTCGGTGTATCAAGGCCTACTGCCGCGATGCCGCGCTCATCGGCCAGAAAACGGGCTGCAGACTCAGCGAAACCCGGGAAATGAAGCTCTGACACAGCATCTGCTCCGCGCGTTCTGGTTCCCATATAAGATTCGTAGTCAGGCCAGTATTTTGCATAGCCCGTATTCATGAGCACCGCAGAGCCTTCAGGAATGCGGCCGTAGGTGGATTCCCACTGCTTCAACCCGTCTGCCGTCAGCAAAAAATCTCTGTTCTGCTGAGACTGTTCTGCCACATCGATAACAACAGCGGGCAGAAGGAGGCTGGATAATGGCACCTCGTCTGTCGCCCATGCGCCGTCGGCAAAATGAATCGGCGCATCGAGGTGTGTACCGCCGTGCTCTGCCGTACGCAAACTAAATGCACTGTAGTACCAGCCGCCATCTGTAAGGCCTGCAAACTGCTTTTCGTGCTGAAACCCTTTTTCCGTAGGCCAATAGATCGTGTTTTCATCGAATGCGTGGGTGAGATCCACTGCGTGATAGCCCGAAAACGGATTCGCCAGGACCTGCATAGAACTCATAAAAGACAAGGCGGCTATCCCCTTTAAGAACCAATGCATTGTGTTGCTCCTTACAAACTGTTTAACCTACGCTGCATAGTATTGGCGAAAACGGTATGCCGCCATCTGTAGAGCAGAACATGGCTTAAAAGAAATCGATAAATCAGCAGGGGAGTTATGAGAAAACTGGTCTTGGCAGGAACACATCTGGGAGCGGCCATAGTTGGCTTTGCACTCGGAGTATATCTGCTTCCGATTCTTATAGAACCGCAGGCACCCGATATTGCCGCAGTAGAAGCAAAACAGATTTCCGCGCCGCTTTTTGAGGCTCGATTCGACAGAGATCGTGCAGACAGCGACCTGCTCCACTGGGGCGAAGGCGTAGTAAAAGTTTATGAAGACGCCATTGTTTTTGAAGGTGCAATGGCGCCGGGACCCGACTATCGCCTGTACCTCACCCCGGAGTACGTTGAGACTGAGGATGATTTCTGGAAAATCAAAGAACGGTCAACCCAGGTCGGCTACATCAACACGTTCGATGGCTTTGCCATTGAAGATGTATCTGCCATCTCGACTGCAGATTTTGATTCCGTCGTGGTCTGGTGTGAGCGCTTTTCGCAGTTTATAACGTCTGCCAGGCTGCGGTAATGGATCTGTAGTCGAAAGCGATCGTCGGAAATCCGGCCTAACGAACGCGGTTCAGGTGTTTCGGCAACCAAAACACCTTGCACGAGAGGTGGTATTGCTAATGACACTTGCTCGGTAGATCCAGCGTCGGATTTCGATCAAAAAATCCTACCGGTATCAGATGAAAGCCGGTGTACTCTACCGGCATCACGGGCCAATCTTCCGGACGGGGCACATGTGTCAGAGCCACGGTGTGCCACATCACCAGATCACACTGGGCAATGTCCCGATTATTCGCAGTCAGTTCAACCAGCCCACCTTCGCCGTTGTGCATGACCGTAAAAGGCCCTGCTGCACTTTGTTCACCCTCCGCATAGGGCGTCGCCCACAAATGACGCTTGCCAAAGGCCCCACGCTGGCCAACCCTGGACTCTGCGGCGGCGAACAGTGGCGGTGATGCACCGGGTAAGAGCTTATACGCAACCGGGTTCCCCAGACCATTTAACGACTCAGGATTGCTGACTTTCCAGTAACGGCTCAGTTGTGGCGCTATGTTGCGCTGAGCACTGCGTTCATCTGTCAGATGACGGCTGATTGACCTGAATTGGGTGCCATCAGGATTGTTGTCACCAACCGGCATAACTTCAATTTCATTTTCAAACAGGCTGTTCTCACCACCATCGAGTTCCCAATCGAGGCGGAAACAGAAAACATGTTGATGCACCGGCGATGCCAATCCGCGGCCGATCAAAGGCGATTGTTCAGCGTTCAATGTGTCCGGAGTGACCGCACTCACCCCGACAATCCCGGTAAGCTTCACTTCCATCTGGATGGTGCCATCCAGATATAGATACCAGTAAAAGCCGTAATCGTAGTTTCCAATGGTGAAAATCGAACTGACCACCAGGCGCCTCGACCGCCTGACCTCGCTGGTCTGAGACTGGCTGTCGTAATGTTTCCACTGAATGCCGTAGTCTTCTTCATGCATACAGATTGCATTTTCGATGGTCCTGACCTTGCCATTCCAGGTCACCTGATGCACATCAAAGTAAAAAATCTCGCCAAGACAATCACAACCGAGCTTCAGACTGTTTACCAGCATACCCATGTTGAACTCGCTGGCGTCCAGCACGTGTTTCCAGCTGTGCATCGGGTCGCTGTCGCCATAGGGCACAATCATCTCTGATAACGCCGCCCTGTAGAGAACGGGTCGATCCTGCAGTGACAAGCGGTGTAACACCAGACCGTGTACAGGGTGCATCGAAACGCTGAACGACCAGCCCTGCCAGTTCACTTCATAGCCATCCACCGTAAAACTGGGGCCATCCTGCTGGGTGATCTCAAGGTCTTTCAAATCGTCACGCGTATGCGCCTGATGGGCAGCGTCAAACCGCCCCGAATCCGGCGGTAATGGCACTACCCCGCTATCTTCTACATGCACCACCTGCCCCGCCGTCAGATCGACATGGGCAATCAGCCCGTGAATTGGCCGCGCATAGCCATTGTCAGTGGCATCCTCCCGCAGAAAGGCAATACATCGCACCGCCCGATGACCTTCGGGAATCGCATCTATCGCATAACCACCCGCGGGCCAGGGATCTATCTGAATTAAATCGAGCTCGTCTTCCGTTGTACACGGAATACCGCGCTTACGCACCGCGGCCAGCCATTCTTCATCGGCTCTGGTCAGCTTTACCGCAAGCCCCAGTTCCGCAAACCCGTATGGCCCCTGCGCCGCAGGACCCAACCTTGCACCTCAACCACCGCACCCGCAGTAACGTCAACGTCGGCCATAAATCCACCATCGGCCTGGTCGTCAACGCCCATCAGCCGAACCACGCGGGCCCCTGACTCACCCGCTTTAACGCGCTCTTTCGCCGGTTCCACAAGACCGGAAGAGGAGAAATAGGCAGGCTGTTCCGGGCGGGCATTACGAAAAGTAGCCACTGCCTTTTCAATTTCAGCACTGGATAAGGGCTCAAACGGGTTCATTAAAGGGTACTCCTTACGACTCAGAAGAATTTAATTCAGGTCTACAAATCAGCGGCCATCCACCCACGTCCCATGAAAGCCATTCGGCACCCGAGTATCAAGATAGACGCTGGCAACAGGGCCGGCATCGACGTTGGCCGCATCAAGCACCGCAATCTCACTGGTATTGGTTACGGCGCGATAGATAAACGCCACCAGCCATCCATCACCTTCAGCGGCGCCCGGCGTGCGAGGCACAAAGGCAGGCTCGGCAACGCAGTCTCCGCGGTCGAGAGACCAGACCTTGCTGCTGCCGCGTTCAAGATCGTAATGCACTAAAGAGTCATAGGTGGTGCGCGCCGCGGTGCCATAGATCGACGTTGCCGCAAAGCCGTGTCGATAGGGTCGCCCTACCACAGAGTCGGCGATACGTGGAAACTCCGTAGGACGATCATCCAGTTGTTCCACAGTCCAACTATCGCTGTCAGCAGCAGAGGCTATGGTCCAGCGCTCCAATACCGCTTCAGCATCCGCACGGCTCGGCCTGCGCCCGTCAACCGAGGGGAAACCCGGTGCCGCCGGATACGTGTGCATGTCGATGATGATCTGGTCACCCTGCTCAAATGCGTTCATCGGGTGAAACACGTAACTGGGGTCGCCGGTCACCCAGCGAATTTCGGATGCGGGCTGGCCCCGCTTGAGAATCCCGATATAGCTTGGGTAATCACGGTCCCATGCAATGGCCGCGCCTCCCTGCATAGCGCGTTTGATATCAATGGTGGCGGGGAAGATCGGAAACAACACGAAGTTCTCGGTGATGACAAAGTCATGCACCATTGCGGGATAGGGACTGTCAAACTGTTCGACCGTAATCAGCTGGCCCGTTGCATCAGCCACATAGTAGCCCATACCCGGGCTACCCATGCCACCCAGACCATAACAGAAGAAATGCATTTCTCCTGTTGCCGGGTCCAACTTCGGATGCGCCGTCATCGGGCCCGGCAAATTGCCGTCGTAGGTATAGGAACCCAATGACCCCAGGTCGTGGTCTAACTCAAAAGGCGGGTTACCCTCCTCCAGGGCCAGCAAACGTCCCGCGTGCTGAACAATATGCGTGTTGGCTACGTTATAGCGTATACCGTGGGAACGTTTGTCACTCGACATCGGATTACCCATGGTACCAAACAGCGCCTCGCCGGCAGCCGCATCTGCCTGCCACTTTTCCGTGCGCACCCAGCGATTACGATAAGAAACCTTGCCCTCCGCAAATGTTGCAGCGTGCACCATGCCATCGCCACCGAAATAGTGATAAGCATCACGCGGGGGAAACAACGGATTAGGGCCATTGCGATACAGCGTACCTGTTAATTCATCGGGTAGTTCACCATCCACAACAAGATCGGGCGCATCACTTTCGCAGCGGATCGGTGCGTAATTGTTCTTCAGAAACGGATGGTCGGGAAACGGCTGGGTCATTGATCGATTTCCTGGATCGTGCTGTGAAACTGGCCTTACCCCTGTATCTGAACCAGTCGTAAGGTGAGATAGTGAGTGTACGGGGCATGCCGCCCGCCCGGCAAATGAGCGGGGCGCCATGACCAGAAAAAATGGTGGACTAAGCCTCGGTAGAGCGTACTAAAGCCCTCGGGGACTTCAATCCCGACTTGCTCGGATGGGCTGGTAGAATAGAAGCGACCAGACAGATTGATGAAGAATCTATGACCTACGCACACCGCGAGATCATCTTTGATGCAGACACCCACATGATGGAGCGGCCTGACTGGATCAGTCAGTTTGCAGATGCGGCCATTCGCCCGCAGCTGGCCCCCTTCTTAAAAGGCAGTGTGCATGGCATAGAAACGGTTCAGGACGCCCTCGATAAATTCCAAGCACGACAAACGGATTCTGAGTTACGCCTTGCCGTAGAGTCTGACTTTATGAATATGCAATTCAAGGGCTGGCATGGCCTCGGCGCGTTCGATGCAATAGAGCGCAAAAGGGCTAACGATCTGCTCGGCTTTCAAGGCAGTCTGGTGTTCCCGACGGAAGCATTTAATCAGGTTATCGCGGCACATGATCCGGCGGTGCTACTAGGCGGGGTGCGCGCGCTCAACCGGGGTATGGCATCGTTTTGCGAAGTAGATCCGCGAATGTTCGGCGTGTTCTATGTACCGCTTGGGCAGGGGCCAGAAGTATCGTGCCAGATGCTCGATAAAATCATTCAGCTGGGCGGAAAGGTCGTATTGGTTGATACCGTCGCCAGTGAAGGCGCCAGATCGTTTACGCACCCGGATTATGATCAGGTCTGGAAAAAGATTGTCGATACTGACCTTTCGGTGACTTTGCACATTGGTGCGCAAGGTGGCGAGTTCAAGTCTGTGCCCGATTCCTATTTCAATAATGGCCGTGAGCGTCGATGGCACGGCAGCGGAGATGTGCCTCCAAATGCGATGAGCTATATGGGCATGCACTTCGCACCATCTCTGTTTCTCAGTGCAATGATTTTTGATGGTGTTTTGGAAAGATTCCCTCAGCTGAGGATCGCAGTGGTTGAGCTGGGCGCCTCCTGGATTGTGTCGTTCATGAAGCATCTCGATCAGAGCTTTAAGGCATTCAGGCGACTGCAGGATTTATCTTCGCTCAAACTACTACCCTCTGAATACATCCAAAGACAGGTACGAATTACCCCTTTCGCAGGCGAGGACATTGGCTGGTTGATGTCATCGGGCGCAGAAGACCTTTTAATGTTTGCCTCTGATTATCCTCATCATGAGGGTACGGACGATCCCATCGGCCGCTACGAAAAAACGATGACCGGGTTGCGCGAAACCGTGAAGAAAAAATTCTACGAAGACAATTTTCGTGGATTCATGGGGGCTCATGTTTGACCTGGATCTGCTCGCATCGCGCCCAGGAGAAAGGTGGCGCCCGACGCGAACGATAGTGATCCGCAAAGAGAGATTTGACTCAGCGACTTGCACTGATCGTTGGCGAGGCTGGCACTTTCTTTTTAGAGCGTACCAGCCTCTCGGATCAGGCTGAAAAAGTCATCATAATCCGATAACACACGCTGATCGTCGCGCTGGGCTGTCCTAGCCAGAATCACTTGATCCGCCAATCCTTCATATTCACTAACACGCGCTATACAGTCATCTAGCCTGCCGGTAATGGTCATCGTGTCCACGACCTCATCGGGCACCCACCGCATGGCTTCTTGAATCTGACCCTTTGGCATGAGCTCTGTCGCCTTGTCAGCAAATTCATTAAAGCCGAGCTGGCGAAGTTGCAGGTCGTAGTATGGATGCGGGATCGGGTGATACAGCTTGCATATCGCAGCACGGGTTGCATCACGAGCCAGGCCCCGATCTTTATTGATGCTGACCGTTGCCGCCATAGGAAACGACAATTCACCAGGATTGCGACCAGCTGATTCAGCACCCGATCTGGCATTGGGGATAACGATATCTTGCATAAACCGGGCCGACGACATGATTCCTACTGCGACACCATCAGTCACCTCACCCGCGAGTTTAAGCATATTCGGACCTGATGCTGACAGATAGACCGGCAAATCGGTCGTGGTTGGCGGCCAGGAAGCTCGCCAACGGATACGATGGACATCACCCTGATAGCGTACTCGCTCGCCTGCTCCACCGTTAGCCACCATACGAACGATGCTCAAGAAGTCTCGCATTTTGACCAACGATTTCTTCGAATCGATACCCATGTAGAGGTCATTAAAATGCAGATTGCCGGTTCCCACACCTAAGGTGAATCGCCCACCACTGATCTCATTAAGATCGCGTGCCTCAATACCCGTCATCCATGGCTCACGCGCATAAGCGTTGACGATGTATGTACCCACTTGGGGTCGATGCGTCGCATTGATGACCGCAGCCGCGGTCACCGTAGCACTTCGCCCTGCATCCACGGTGTAGAGAGAATACGCTCCAGCTCGCTCGGCTTCCGCCGCAATCGTAGTCAGCGTTTTGATCGAGTCCTCAAATCCCAGCATCATGCCTAAATGCATATCTACGCAACCCTCTTAAGTTCAAAAATCGGAATCACTTCGTTCCGCAGTGCTCACCATCAGGAATCTGCAGGGAACGTCTCACAAGGCTCTAGCAGGTCGAGGGTCCTGCAAGTGGCAGGCCCCAACCATCATTTTTTTCTGCAGACCGCTTATCCTGCGTCTTTCTTGTCAAGCGAAGCGACAGCTGCTGGGTCGCGTGGCCGCACTTTGCCTGTTATCTGCTCTACTGACGTTTGTGGAAGTAGGTCCCGTTCCAGACACTTCGGCCATCGCAGTCAACATAGCTATCATGATAATCGTTATAGTCTTCGAACCCATTCGGACCGGCATAGCGTTCTTCGTTAGCCATCAACGACGCAGCGCTGGTGTAGGTCTTCATGTGCGCAAACCGGCCGACACTGCTGTTCCCAAGCCGCGGCACCAGGATGTGCCAAGTCGTTGATGGAAAGTCATCACCAAGGCCGGCAATATAGTTGTTGTGTCGATTCCGGAGCGTTCCATAAGAAACACCCGGTCGGCGTTCGCACCATTCCAGAGAAATGATGCGACGCTCGGTGCTTAAAATTTCGTCCGTATCCATGTGCTTCGGCATGCCCTGAGCGAATTTGAAGTGGCAGTCCGCTTTCTTGCCGGCCTCATTCATGATCTTGTTTGCTTCAGGGGAGACCCACCACTTATCCCAAGCAGAACCAAACTCCGCGATCGGCGCGACGATCATATTGATGTAATCCACACGCGCATCAGTGGGCATGCCTCGGCTGTAAAACGGCGTGAGCTGGATCATGCTTACATTGATATCAAGTTCTGAGAACTCCGCACTGACGCGGCGATTCAGTTTAGCGATATCAGACAGATCAGCGCCCTCGTTAAGGGCGCAGACCTCAAACTGGACCCCGATATTTTGAGACTGGTCCATATCGCTGTAGTTCGCACCGGTCGCCTGCGCAAAAGCATTTACACCCGCGAACGCCAACAAAACCACTGCAAGAGTCGAACGTATATTCATCATGTGTACCAATTGAGAACGTAACAACCTTATACACCTAAAACTCAAGGCATCCAAGACAGCTCGACCCATGTACATCAGTTAATGGTTTCTTAACAAACTTTATCGGTTCGTTGGTCAGCAGGGTTTTGCTACCTTTTTCGCTACACTTTTCGCGTCGTCCACAGCCGCCGATACATGGTCCCCGGAGCAGGCGACACATCGCTTCATCCATGCTTTTGACGAAGAGAATGTCGATGCTTTGAACCAACTTACAATCGCGCCATGGTTTACGATCGTGGATGGCGTAACAACCAGTTGCGAGTCCTATAGTGATATGGTCGACTTTGCTGGCCCGCTGCAAAGGGCAATGGAAATTGCCGGCTGGATTTCAAGCGGAAACAAAGATATTCCGTTAGGTAAGTAACAGATATTTAGAGGTCCTGTCCTCCTGGGCCGGCTAGCAGTGGTTGGTGATGGTCCGCTGGTCCTTATGCCGCAACTTACTGGTATCGAGAGCGTGCGTCGCAGAGAAGTCTACAGCGTCTAGAAACTCAAAGGATTCTTCGAAAGATGCCAGAAGGTGCTCCGCAAGGTCACGTGTCAGGTTGTTCTTGACCACGATCCGGAACATGGTCTTGTCCGCGTGTTCATCGTGAAAAAGAGGAATATTCTCTTCTGTGAGGGGGTGGTTGAAACCCATCTTGTAACCGCTCACATACCAATGATGCTGGGACAATACATGCTGCAAATCGATGTCGTCGTAGGTGAATTCGCATTCGGGGTTCAACATGGCTGTCACCACCGGCAAGCACTCCGTATCGCCATGATCGAGCAGGATGAGCCGAGGTTTACCTTGGTAGGTCATGGCCTTCAGGCCATCTCGTATAAAGCGAGCGTTGGCCATCATGTTGTCGCAGACCTCCTGGAATCCACTCCGCCCATAGCGTAGGAGTTTGTAATACTGCACATACACGCCACTGGCAGGACGAGAAAAGTTCAGGGTGTAGGAGTCTGCCTTTCCACCTAAATATGTCACCGATATAGCAACATGCTCGCTCAAGTCTTTTCTGTCTCGCCAGACCACCCAGCCAGTCCCGGCACACGATTCTCCATACTTATGGCCGCTGGCGGAGATCGACAACACATTGGGCAACCTGAAGTCCCAGGCTGGCAGATTCTCCTGAAAGGGGGCGATAAAGCCGCCGGAGGCAGCATCCACGTGGATCCCAACTTGCAGGGCTCGCTCCGTGTTCACCTCCGTGACCACTCGGTCCACATCCCAGACCGGATCGTATTGGCCTGCGTAATGGTTGCCCATGATGCAGACCACGCCGATGGTATGCTCATCGATGGCATCTCGAATTTGCTCGGGATCCACCGTGAACTTCTCCATGGAGGGCTTGATGAGTCTGGGCTCGATATCCATGTACTTGAAGAGTTTTTCCCATGCGGCCTGGTAGCAGGAGGAAATGACTAAGTTTGGCCGGATGCCCATTACCGCGTCTTCGCTTAACTGCTTCCGGGCCGCGTACCATTTGCGCCATCGGAATTTCAGCGCCAGTCCGCTGAGGAGGCAGGCCTCGGTTGAACCGACGGTGCCCGCCCCCGGAAAAACACCGCACTCCTCGATGTCATCGGGAATGGGGCAGTGCCACAGTTGGGCGATCATATTCACCACAGTGTCGTGCATTCTGTAGGACTGCGGATAGACGGTCTGGTCTGCCAGATTAACCCGCAGACCCATAAGAGCCACTTCGTCCTCTTCTTCCTCTAAGCTAACATTCACATAAGAGGACGTGTTGAGCTTCTGATTGAAGTCGAGCACATGATTGTTTTCGATGATGGTCTTCACCGTCTTCGCCGGAAGACCGTCTCGCGGAATCTGCTTACCATCAGAGAATCCCTCTCGCGCTTGTGGGGAGAAATAGTAATTCGTTTCCGCCTGTTGCCGCATGTGTTGCAACTGCTGGCGAAGACTCTCAACCTCTTGTCTAAGGGTTTCTAATTCATTGCTCATTGTGAGGGCGTCCTTCCAAACTTAAACTTCTGAATTCCTGGGGAATGCAGGATTCTCAGGCGAACCCGCCGTCACCGCAAGATAGCAGCAGGAGTAACAGACTTGTAGTGGATTTGAGCATCACCACCGTGTTCTACATGCATACTTCGACCGCGCTCATCAGCAATTTCGCCTGCAAACCAAGACTTGCCACGAAGATTCCGACATTCTTGATAAGATAACAACTGTGCTAACCAGAACGCTACTTCAGGCACATTAATCTCTGGCCAAACTGCAACACCATGGAGAAGATTTGAGACTCATCAGCGAAGAAATACTTATAGATTCGGGCCGGCAGGAGCCTGCTTTTGAATCGGCCTATCCTCGATTCACCGACTTCGACTTCTCGAACCCATCCGCGTGGACAGGTGGACACCCGTTTGCGTTGTATCGGCGCATGCGCGATGAAGCCCCGGTCATGTGGACACAGGGCAGAAAAGGAATGTCCGGATTCTGGTCGATCACACGCTATGAAGACATCAAAGCCGTGGAGCTTGAACATGCACTCTTCTCTTCACAGCGCGGCAGCATCAATATGGCAGTGCCTCAAAGAAAGCACTGGAAGCCGGAGAAACTGGTCCCCGCCGCGTATAACTCACTGATCAACATGGACGAGCCTCTGCATCGAGAAATGCGCATGCAGCAAAGCGAGTTCTTTTTCCCCCGCTACGTCGAAACACTTCGCGAAAAGGTGGGGCTCAAGATTGACGCATTGCTCGACAACCTTGAGGCCAAGGGGCCGGAAGCGGACTTCGTAAAACTGTTCTCTGAAGACTTACCCCTGTATACCTTAAGCGAAATGTTAGGTATCGACGAGGAAGATCGCGCCAAGGTCAAAGTCTGGATGCACCACCTGGAGATGGCCGCCCAGTTTTTGTCTAACCCATGGCAAACCTTCTTATCGGAGCCTCTTCTGCCATTTCGCTTCAACCGAGTAGTAGATGACATGTTTGCTTACGGCGAACAGATCATGGCGGATAGACGGGCGCGTCCACGCGATGATCTGCTGACCATCATTGCCCAGTCGACCATGGGCAATGAGCTGATGCCCCAACCCTTTCTCGATGGTTCCTGGTTACTCATCATCTTTGCCGGAAACGACACGTCTCGAAACTCCCTGTCGGGCACCATTCGCCTCATGACCGAGTACCCGGACCAAAGAGCCATGGTGCTGGACGATCCTTCGCTGATTCCGCGGATGTCCGAAGAGGCCCTGCGCATGGTTTCTCCGGTGATGCATATGCGCAGAACCGCTACAGACGAGACCGAGATCAATGGTCAGAAGATCGAAAAAGACGAAAAAGTAGTGCTCTGGTATGGCGCAGCCAACCGAGATCCCCAGATGTTCCCCGAACCAGATAAGTTCAACATGATGCGGGATAATGTCGACAAGCACATCGCGTTTGGCCATGGAGTACACAAGTGTTTAGGTTCCCGCATCGCGAAAATGCAGCTGAGCATGGCGTTTGAGCGGATCATTGATCGTTTCCCCGACATCCACTGGACCGGAAAACAGAAAGTTGCGCCCAATCCTCTGGTACACGCGATCTCTTCATTATCGGTCAATCTCTACGGCCCTGGGGGCAAGCGACCCGTTCAGGTGGCCGTGTGAGCGGCTCTTCAGGGGCCGGTGACAACCATGGTCGGAGATTATATTTAATGCTATTGCCCAGCCAGCGGGCAATTCCAATGCCCCTTAATGGCCGTACGAATCACAAGAGGGTATCGAACCCTGCTTTATGAATGTTGCTGCTGCTTTGCGCAATACGCACTTTTCCAAGACGCTAAAGACCAACATAGAAATTATCTGAAGGACTGTTGATGTCGCAATCTTTTGATCTAACCCAGTTGCAAGGGACCATCGCCGTGGTCACCGGCGCCGGTAACGGCGGAATTGGCTGGGGGCTTGCAAAGCACTGTGCGTCGCTGGGTATGGACGTCGCGATACTTGATCTGCATGAATCTCTGGTTAGCGCTGCCAGGGATCAGCTTGCAAAAGAATTCGACGTTGCTTGTCTGGGGATTGTCTGCGACGTGACCGATCCGGCTGCAATGTTGGCTTGTGCTGAAAAAATCCAAACTGAACTGCCGGGCAGGCGCTTTGGTGCGGTGTTTGCCAATGCCGGAGTAATCTTTAACCGAACGATCTTAAACAGCACCCTGGAAGAATGGCAGACGACATTGAACGTGAATGTCGTGGGCGTTATCAACACCATACAAGCTTTTGTGCCGCACATGCAGGCGTCGGAATTGCCCTCAATATTATCCACTACAGCTTCAATTGGCGGCCTGGTGCGTGGCGACGGCGGCGGCGCCGCTTATCAAGCAAGCAAACACGCCGTGGTTGCGCTCACCGAGTCATTGTCGTTTGAGCTTGCATCGAAATCCCCCCAGGTCAGTATTCATGTGTTGTGCCCGTGTATCGTTGAATCCGGGCTGGGCGCAACCAGCCGAACGAATCTGGCGGTGAAGAAAGGCGATGTTGCAGCCGAAGATGTCACGCCAACAGAAACAGCTATGCTTTCGCGCGCAATGACCACCGAGCGTCATGCACAACAGGTATTTGATCACATTGCCGCTGGCAACTTTTACATGATCACAGACAACGTGCGGCCTTATGTTGACCATGATCATCCTTTTGATGGCTTGAGCATCGTCAAAGAGCGCTTTGATAATCTGATGCAGTTGCAAATCGACAATTCGGACGCCTTCCAGAAAGGGCCTACCGGTATTCCAACCTCAATCCTGAAAGGTCCGCTCTGGCGAAAATAACAGAGCGGGCAATGATCAGCAGAAACAAAGCACTCGCAGCTCGATACTCCGGCGGGCGATACCTTGCGGGTCGGGGTGAGTGAAAGACGCGTGAGGCGGTGTGTTGCCCACCACGCCCGCAGAATCGTAGGACTTGATCACCAGCACTTCGTCGGGCGTCATACCAGGATAGTAGTACCAGCGCTGTTGCTCAGATGACGCAACGCTGAAAGTCTCGATGCCGATCTCGTACCAGCTGTAAACCGGTCCGCCATAGCCATAGACGTTGACCTCCTGCAGGTCACGAGGCTGCACCGTTCTCGCATCGCAGACGGCAAGGGGATGATCATCGGCCGACTCGCCCAGCGAACGCCAGAAATTCAGGGCGTAGACGTGCTGCGCATCGGGAACCTCATGACCATGAAGTCGCAGGTACCGCTCCCAGGTGGTGTTATCGGTATAGTCCATGTGGACACTATTGATATAGCCACCGCCCGCCTCGACACCTGTACGCAGCTGGGTCCGCGTCGGCCCGCCTGCGGTCAGCTGGGTCCCCGGCTCGCGAATAATATGGTCGAAGGTAAACGTAGTGTGCGCACCGGTCAGTTGCGCGGCGTGAGCGCGACACTCATCGTAGTAGGTTTGCATCACCTCGTGATGATCATGGAAGTCCTGCACCTTGCTCGGCGCCCGCAGCAGTTCGAAGCCGCTGGTGTGCAGGCCAAGCCCCATGGCCTGGCGTGCATCATTAAACGTGATTGTCTCTGGTGGATTGGTTGGCCCCGGCCGCATCGGGATACGCAAGTCGAGCGTCTGAACAGGTCCGCCGGTGAAATCCGCGGCAATGAAATTCAGCGATGCGGTCACAGTGTTCATCGGGACTCCTCAAGCAGATGCGGTACGTCCGCCCAGCCCTTCTCGTATGAGGTGAAGAAACGACTGCGAATTTTGACTTTTCTGAATTTCCACTGGCCCTCGACCTGCACGAACTGATCGTCATAACAGGCGGCGAGCCAGACTGCTTTATTGCCTTCCCGCATAGTAGCCGCCTGCAAAAGGTACCAGCGGCCGCGCGCAGTCTCTGCATCCGGCGCTACCTCTATCGCAGAGTTGGTGACATGGTGTATTGCGAGTGACATGACGTTCGGCATATCAGTGAAAAACCGGTGCAGGTTGTGCCGGCCTTCAAAGACACCGAGTTCTTCGCCGTCCCACACGCCATCGGCGGTAAACAGCGAACAGAGTTCGTCAGCCGGGTATCCGTCATCGCACAGATCGCAATATTTCGCCTTGAGAAGTCGTATCTCTTCAGCTGCCTCGACGCGTCGTAGCCTGGATTCGATCTCCATCAGGTTCCCTCCCCTGACTGACTGTTATCGGCCCATCAGCCTGCCCTGGCAGGGCTGACATCTGTCGCCTTATCCAGGCGCAAAATATCCCGCTCAGGGGGAAACCCCATCAGAAACAGGACCGGCAACGGCAACGGGTGCTGTTGTGAAACCTGTTCGAACTCTTCCCCCTGAACCTCAACAGCGACATAGCGCCCTTGAATACCATCCCATTCTGCGACCACATGCGGATTATTCATCGCTCGCTTAAACCAGCCCCGTGGCCAATGGTGTGCGGACAGATATATTTGCTCATCGGTCTCAAACACGGCTAGTTTTCGCGTTTGTGATTCCCCCGCTTCATCGGTTGATGTCAAAAGAATCATCGGGTAGCCGGCAAAGTCAGGCTGAAACACACCGAGCAAGACGGATTCGAACAGCACCACGAAGATCACATAAACGCTGAGTATTCCCCCAACCCACTTCAAAACCTTCATGGTCGATCTCCAGGCACAATTTCTGTGAAAATTATCTGCGGCCCATCAGGCAACTCTAATCATAAAATTCGCATGGGCCACGAGCAATTGTTTCACCTATACTGGCTGTTCATTCGAGGTTAAACAAGAAGCGCCTCGAGCTGATCATCAAACACCCGGGGAGGGGTTTATTATGAGTGCAAGTGCAGTTGTTCTTTTTGGCCTGATTGGCTGGTCAATCGTCTTAACGCTAATGGTCGTGGCAGTGCGATTGAAGCCGATTTTAGGCGGCACCATTGTCTTCGCGCAGGACGGCACCGACCTGCCCGGACTCGGGCAGCGCGTCACCCGCGCACATGGCAACAGCCTCGAAAATCTGGCAATTCCCGCGGCATTGATCTTATACGGTCTGGTCACCGGCCAGAGTGCGGTCACCGATGGGCTGGCCATGGCCCTGCTTGGCGCTCGAATCGGACAGTCTGTGATCCACATTATATCGGCGGCACAACCCGCAGTGCTTGTGCGCGCAGCTCTGTTCTTTGTGCAGGTGGTCATCTGGGCAATATGGGCGCTGGGTTTTTACGGCGCTTAAGACTGGCGGATGACCCTTGTTACAAGGGTCATCCAGCCTGCAACGGGGAATAGATTTAGCGATTATTCCGGGGACCCGCGCCATACAGCGTGAGAGGTCACCTATCACAAACTTTTTATTTGCTGGAGTCCTTTGAATGGTGAAAAAGACCTTAATGATGCTCGGAATGGTGACATTAGCCGCTTGCGGGCAACAAGGTTCGGATTTACAAAAGGAATCTCACCCGGATCTTCTTGCCGAGGAAAACAATCGTCCAATCGAGCGATTGTTCCTGCAGCAGTTATCGTCCACCAGCGTCATCATCAAGTGGCGTGGGCCCGCAGATCGTGTCCGTGTCGGTAAACAGGCGAGCACACTTGACAGAGTATTCGAAGCGACCGATGAAGACGCTCACCTGGTCGCCCGTATTTCCGGTCTGCAAGCGGATACTGACTACCACTACGCTCTTGGTGAAGCAGACTCTGCGGCGCAGGTCTATCACTTCCGAACCGCGCCAGAAACAGGCGCAGTCCCATCGGACGGCAGCATACGATTCTGGCTATTGGGTGATTCCGGCACAGCAACGGAAATGGACCGCGATGGCAATCCATCGCATCCCGGCGAGGCCAAAGCGGTCTTAGACGGCTTTCAGCACTACAACAGCGGCATTGATGGCGATCAGCACATTGATGGCATCCTGCTGTTAGGTGATAACGCCTACCCTGCCGGTACCGATGCTGAATGGCAGGGGGCCTTTTTTGATATTTATCCGGAAGTTCTCCGCTCAGCCGTGGTGATGCCGACGATAGGCAATCATGAAATGGGTGTGGCCCCCATGGATATCTGTTTATTTGTGGATATGCTTGGCTGCGATCTGGCAGGGGAGATCATCATACCTCTGGGCGGCACCAGCATGAGCAGCGACCCGAACAGTTATGACAGCGATGGCGAAGGTCCCGATGCCGGCGGGCTGCCGTACCTGAGCATTTTCACGCTGCCCACCCGTGCTGAATTAGGCGGCGCGGCCAGCGGTACTGAACAGTATTACTCCAGTGATTTCGGCAACGTTCACATTGTCAGTCTCGATTCACAATTGTCGAATTCCGACGATGAGCTGCGCTCCGCCATGAAAGACTGGCTGATCGCCGACCTGCAGGCCAGCGCCCAGCAAGATTGGCATATCGTGATCTTTCACCATCCTCCTTATTCGAAAGGAGAAAACCACGACTCTGATCTGGAACAGAGAGAAATCGACATGCGCACGACCTTCGCGCCGGTTTTCGAAGAGCACGGTGTAGATGCGGTTTACAGCGGCCACTCTCACAGCTACGAACGCTCCTGGTATCTGAATGGCCACTATGGCTTGTCGAATTCGTTCGATACCGGTAGCCACGCCGCGACAGATGACGCCGGCAACACTACTTTTGGTGGACCGGATGCACCCTACGCGGAGGATAATCGGCTCGTTTACACCGTTGCAGGCAGTAGCGGCAAATACAACTCCTGGCATCCGTGCGAAGAAGATAATTACGTTAACGGTCAAGCGTTTGGCTGCACCATGGACAACTGGCTCTTACACCCAGCTCACCGCACCTTTGAGAAACTTGACAATGACTACCGCAGGCACGGTATTGCCCGCCTCGGCTCGGTCGTGATCGATGCTACAGCCACCACATTGACCTCACGATTCATTGACGATAAGGGTGAGGTTCTGGACACATTTGTTATCCAGAAATGATCCGTATTTGCCTGCTCTGGGCGCTGCCAGTCGTAGGGCTGGCGCACCCGGCCCTCGAAACGCGCATTAACGATTTAACTCAGGCGATCACCCGGGTACCTGACTCAGCGGAACTCTACCTGCGTCGCGGTCATCTGTACGCGCAACACGGCGATGCCGATCTGGCAAGAAAGGATTACCAAGCCGCTCGGCTGATTTCTGAAAGCGCCCAGGTGTTAGCAGCCCTCGGGGAGCTGCACCACGCGGCAGGCGAGCACGCACAGGCACGCGCTTTTTTTGCGGCTGCACTGGATAAATCCGAAGACAACACAACCGCCTGGCTCGGACAGGCGAGAGCATCGGTCGCGTTAGGTGATTACGAACTCGCCACCATCAGTTACCGGGCTTATTTTGACCGCGCTGACCATCCGCAACCCGGTTATATGGCGGCGGCTGTTCGCGCCATAGCGCCTCATGACCGTGATGCGGCCATTGACCTGCTGAGCGCTGTACTCGAACGCCTGGGCCCTGTGCCTACGCTGCTGAAGCTGGAGGAGCAACTGAACGCACCTGTGCATGGCGAATTTCTAATTCATCAACAATATCAATAAGTTGATGTTTGCTGCAATCGGACTCCTTTTCTACGCTCTGGTAGCATGAACAGTGTCATTCATTCACTATTTCACCTGCTCACGACGATAGCCAAGATGATGCAGCCAGGCGGTGGCCGTGCCGTCATTGCAGAGAACCTTCTGCTCAAGCAGCAACTGATTATTCACGGTAGGTCGCGCCAACGCTCCCCAATCTATCCTCTCAGAATCGCACCCTCCTCGCCTTCTTATCGCTCTTTCTGAATCCAAAGCGCTTAGTCAGATCCGCAATCATCATCAAACCATCCACCCTGCTCTACTTCCACAACGCCCTGAAGAAGCGTAAATATCGCCTACTGTATTCTCCCCGCGGTGACAGATAGCCGGGACCTAAAGGACCGTCTCGAGAAGTCATCGACGCTATCGTTGAAATGAAACAGAGTGTCCGTCGCCAAACAAATGGAACAGAGTTAGCGATTTGCTAGTGGAAAGTTTTGTTCCTCATGGTCATGTTACGCGGCGTGTCGTTGATAGTGCAAACGACGCTTCGCGATGGTCCTTTTCTTGATCTTCGCTCGTTGTTTCAGAATCGATGTTGCACGGCCGAAGTACACATCGGCCGGCGTCAGGTTGTTCAGGCTTTCGTGGTATCGCTGGTGATTGTAGTGTTCGATAAACGCCTTGATCTGACTCTCAAGATCACCCGGTAAAAAATAGTTCTCCAGCAAAATCCGGTTCTTCAAGGTCTGGTGCCAACGCTCGATCTTTCCCTGAGTCCGCGGATGGTAAGGCGCTCCGCGAACGTGACTCATGCCGTTGCCCTCAAGCCAGTCAGCCAGGTCGCCGGAGATGTAACTTGAGCCATTGTCGGAGAGCAGCCTCGGTTTGTGAACGACGTCGGCCTGGTCACAACCGGACCCCTGCAGGGCCAGCTCCAGCGTTTCGGTAACATCCTGGCTGGTCATGCTGGTGCATAGCTTCCAGGCGACCACCTAGCGCGAGTAGTCATCGAGCATCGTCGACAGGTACACCCAGCCCCAGCCAATGACCTTCAGGTAGGTAAAATCGGTCTGCCACTGCCAGTTCGCGCGGGCTCAGCTCCGGCTTCGCCACCGCCACGATACTGCGCGTACCAGCGGTAGAACGTGGTCCGGGGAATACCCAGCTTATCGAGCGTCCGCTTGGCCGGCAGGTGCGAGCGTTCCACCAGCTGGATGATCTCAAGCTTTTCTGAGGCCGGGTATCTCATTCGAGGTCGCCCCCATTCCCGAGCATGCTTTTTTCAGCAGCCGAAGCTCCAGCGTCTACTCAGCAACGACCTCTTTAAGATCTCTGGCCTCACGGCGAAGCCCGGTGACCTCGCTGCTGTTGGCCTGCCGCACAATATCGCCGGCCAAACGCTTCGGTAGTGTCAGAAACTTTGTGTGTGAGCTGACTGCTTAAATTCAGGGAGTATCTTCCCTGGCCTTTGAGTGACCCTCGTGACATACGATGGTTGACCGATTTCACGAGGGTCATGCTCACTCAATTGCCATAATAAACCGCTCTTCGAAGCGGATGGCAAATTCACTTTTTACCTGCGACCAGAACTGCGGTGGCCGCTTCCATTTTTCAGCCACACTGCGCAGCGCCAGATAGATCAGTTTTTTGGCCGCATCATCATGCGGAAAGTGGCCTTTGCTGCGTACCGCCCGACGCACCGTGCTGTTCAAGCTTTCGATCGCATTGGTGGTGTAAATCGCCCATGCCGATCTCGCGGGATGGATAAATCTAAACCACCGTCATCCGTCAGCACTCGTTTCTTGCTGTGGCCGTTTCGATGATTACCTTGACCTTGCTCATCATCGTCATCCAGATGATGATCCAGCTCAGCGTTGAGGATGCGCTCTGCCAGCGCTTTCTTCAGATCCTGGACAAGGTCACCGCTCTGGAATGCATCCAGGGCATCGGACCCATTGAGGAGTTGATCAAGTAGCTCGTCTGGAACTACCGGTTTGCGTTTGTTCGCCATGTTGTCCTCCTGTGGACATACTAGCGCTCACAAACACAAAATTCCTGACACTCTCCCTTCACGTCCTGGGCCGACATCGTCGTGCACAGCTGCCAGGCAAGGATGTAGCGAGACAAGTCATCCATTACCGTTGACAGGTAGTACCAACCCCAACCGATGACCTTGCTGTATGTGAAATCCGTCTGCCACATCTCGTTCACGCGCCTGGTTTGATGCTGGAACTGATCAGATGCCTGCATCAGGATATAGGCCGGGCTGGTAATCAGGTCGTTGGCTTTCAGTAGTCGGTAAACCGTTCCATATGCATCAAACCGATAGTCCATGGACCTCTGATCAGTTCATGTCTGCCCTCATGTCTCGTTACGAATACTGCCTGGAGGCATTTGGACCTGAGCGCTGCCCGCGCTTATCGACTCACACCACCTTGATAATCAAGGCAGGCATCACTGCTAAGTCTTCGACTGTATCGAAGCCAGAATCTCGGCGTGCCGATCTCTGGATATGTTGTAAAAAAGAATTGCTACGACAGACAAAATGGTCAGCACGATAACAGTCGGTCCCGCACTCCAACCAAACCGGGCAATCACCTCATGAGGTACATCGGCAGCAGCCGTGCCCGGTGCAATCCCCGCCAGATCGACGATGAACCCAGCTACAACCGGACCCAGGCCACTCACCGCTTTCCCTACGAAGGAGGCCGCCGCGTAGTAGATGCCTTCCTGTCGATTACCGTGCAGACGCTCATGTTCGTCAGTGATATCCGCCACCATCGAACTGATCATCGGTATCGCCACGCCTAGACCTACGGCAGAAACACAGCCTGTCGCAATGTACATCACGGCAACAATCGGGTCTTCGTTGCCGGGAATGAGTTCAAACAATCGGAGCATGATCACGCTACTCGTCCAAAGTGCATACCAAAGAGAACCCAGCATGAACAAATGCCGCTTCTCCTTTACCAATACGGCCATGGGTCGGGAGATCAAACTACCGACGATGATACCGATGATCGCTCCCGCAAACAGCAGGGTGATCTGGCCACTGGTCAGCTCAAAAAAATAGGTGGCTGTATACAAATGAAGCGCTTGTACCATACCTTGATTGACTGAAAACAAGGTTGAAGCAATCACGACTGCGCCAAATGCGCGAATTCGAAAGGCGAGGAGCACATCCTGCAATGCTCCCTTCAAAACACCAGGGCGATCCGCGGTATACGGCACATTCAAACCGCCTATTTTGCTATGCGTGCCGATCGCACTCCCCCAAACCCCTAGCAGCAAAAAAGGCACACAGGCGATCGCGAAAGGCAGATAAGCATCCGGGTTGAGTTGCCCGTTGGCGTAGTCAGGCGTTTCGCCAAAGAAAAGTAAGTTACCCCCAATCAATACCGCAAACATACCGATCAACATGAAAACGTTGCGTAAAGCCGCGAGCAGTGTCCGCTCGTCGTATTCATTTGTTAGCTCAGCGCCAAGTGAGAGATAGGGAACGTAATAAAGTGTCATTGCAGCTCTCGTGAGAACCGCAAAAACAGTTAACCAGGCAAAAAGTCCAAGTTCGCCCAATCCATCCGGCGGGGCGAAGAGCAAGAAAAAACTCAGCGCAAACGGTATCGCAGAAGCATACATGAACGGATGCCTGCGACCCCATTTTGTCCGTGTAAAATCTGACCAGGACCCTACCAAAGGATCGGTAACCGCATCAAAAGTCAGCGCGACAAAAAGCGCCGCCCCGGCTAAGGTACCGGACAGCCCAAGTACCTGGTTGTAGTAGAAAAGAAGAAAGAAACCAAAGGCGGCCGTTTTTACCCCTTCGGACAATTGACCCAGGCTGTAGAAACCTCGATCTGGCCAGCTTAACTGATTAGCCATGCGTCGCCGATCCAATCTCAATCCGCCGTTGATGGCCAAGCTCTACAAACCGCCATTGACGACAACATCCTGGCCCGTCACCCAACTCGACGCTCTGCGATCCGATCAGTTGTTGCACCACTGTAACCTTTTTGTTCAAGGACTTGTGCTGCACCTGTGAGGATGGTGTCCACAGTTGCTTGTACCCGCGCTTGAGTCGCCCGTCGTTTGGTCCGCTTTTTACTCACTGCAATAGAATCAACTAGTAAACTTCAATAGTAACCCATGCCTACCGGACCTGCTCTGCGGTGCTACTGCAGGCAGAGAAGGGCCAACAACGGACCTACGTTAGTCATGCAACGCTGGCACGACAAACTCTTTCGCATAACGTCCAACGTCGGCAACGGATGGAAAAATCTCGCGCCTTTCCATAAACATAAACTGGATACCCAGCAGCCAGTTGAGTGTCCGATCTTCATCTAACCCCTCTCGTAGTTCACCTTTTTGCTGGGCTGCCTCTAATATTCTCGTCCAATAATCAGCGTTCGATTGCAAGATCTTGGGATCGGAAGATGCGGCATACGCGGTATGCGGTACGTTTCCGGGTTTGATCAGGGTAGACCAAAACTCATCTCCATCGATCAGTTCTACAGCAAGTTCTAACGATCTAACAACTTGGCGCTCAAAAGACCGGAGGCGCTTAACCTCACCCCACCGCCGAGCGTTAATCTCTGAAACCTCGCTGGCAATGACGGCCGACACCAACTCTGACTTGTTCTTAAAGAACCTGTAAAGATGCGGCCTAGGTAATCCAGCGTCTTCCGCAATCATGTCCAGCGTGGTTTCCGCTAATCCGGTTACTTTGAATCGCACTTTTGCTATTTGAGCAATTTCGGTAACTCGTTCTTCCCTAGACTTTCGCTTTCGCATTCTTTTATTCGTTCCCAATTCTCAACTGGACAGCCCGGGTTTAGTGGTACCTTATATATTAAATGTACCGTTAAGGGGATGCATTCATGGAACCATTCAACCCACTGAATCCAGAGCTCACGATCAATCCTTATCCCGCTTACGCTGATCTGCGCGAGAAAGACCCCGTTCACCTCTCAGCAATGGGTGCCTACGTTCTAACCCGGTATGACGATGTCAAACAGATGCTCAATGATGGTGCAACATTTCAGCACCAGTATGTAGCACAACAGGTTCAGCGTACTGGTGAAGGCGTTGCAGACGAACCCTACTTCGATTACTTCAGAAGAATGATTTTTGTGTCGGATGGAGAAGATCATCGACGCCTGCGAAAGCTCGTAGCCAAAGCATTCACCCCAAAACAGTTATCCGATCTCAGGCGCAAAGCCGAAAAGATTGCGAGCGAACTGTATGCTGAAGGCGAAAAGCAGGGTGGCATGGACTTTGTGTCTGATTTTGCATTCCCATTTCCTCTTCGCGTGATCGGCAGCATGTTGGGCATACCCGACTTAGACCACTCAGAGATTGGGTCGTACGCTACCGATCTGAACCCGGTCCTTGAGTTTCTACCCATGTCACCGGAGGTGCTCGCCAAAGCCAATCATGCCGTTGAAGTCCTGGCCGATTACTTCTTGAAGATGGCAGAAGAACGGCGAAGATCGCCAACGGACGATTTATTCTCAGCCTTGGTCCACGCAACCGAAGACGGGGATACACTTTCGAACGAGGAACTGATCGCAAACGCGATACTCCTCTATGTGGCTGGGCATGAAACAACGGCAGGTGGTACCTCTCTAGCCTTGTTTACGCTGCACAATAATCCTGAACAGTTAGAGGCACTCAAAGCTAATCCAGCTTTGATTCCAGACTCGATCGATGAACTGTTGCGATACGACACGCCTGGTCAAGGTACGGCGCGTGTTGTTATGCAACCAACAACGTTTGGAGAATACGCGATAGAACCCGGTAGCTTTGTGCTTGGCTATCTCGGTGCGGCCAATCGCGACCCCAATGTCTATGAGAATCCAGACGAGCTTAATTTTGAGCGCGATCTGGCGCGAATCAGACCACTCACTTTTGGTGGAGGCGGACACATGTGTGTCGGTCGAAATTTGGCGCGACAGGAATTTGAAATCGCTTTTGGGACATTGCTTACGCAACATCCATCTATAGAAGTGCTAGAGGAGGAGTGCCAGTTCAGGGACACTCCATTGATGAGGGGCTTAAAGCAGTTACCGGTTGTTTGGAAATGACCGCTAAGTTTGGTCTTTCGCTAAGCACTTGGTTAAATTCAAGAAAAATGGCGGAGCGGACGGGATTCGAATTCCACCAGCCATGTAAGCCCCTTCTACCGACTGCAGTTAAATCAATAACTTAGCTAACACACCTGCCAACACACTACAGCCAAAAACCGGCAATTTAAGACAAAAGTCGGTGAAAAAGTCGGTCGACAGAAGGTTCAAGATCGCACCTCTAACACATTGACACCCATCAAAATTCCTATTACATTATTACACATAATGTAATAATTTTAGTTATGATCACCAGCTTCAAGGGCAAGGTTGCCAAGGACATCTGGGAACGCAATCAATCGAAGTCGCTACCCAGGGAGATGTGGGTTCGGGCAAAAGCACTACTAACAATTATGCACGCCACCACCTCATTAGATGACTTGCGCATAATGGGTCAGCCACCTGACATCAGACTGCACAAGTTAAAAGGGGATCGCTCAGATTTCTGGAGCGTGACCATCAAACTACCTTGGTGCATTACCTTCAAGTTTAAAGACGGTGAATTTTCCGAAGTTAAGATAGAGAACTATCACTGAGATACATATGATTTCTAACCCATCACCACTACACCCTGGCAAAGTCCTTTCAGAGGTTTATATGTCTCAGATGGGCCTAAACCAAACTGCACTCGCAAATTTGTGTGGCTGCTCGCCACGTAAGATCAATGAGATTGTGAATGGCAAGCGGGCGATATCCCCTTCTTTTGCGATCGTGTTGGAAAGCGTTCTAGGCACAACAGCAGAAATGTGGGTGAGAATGCAGGCCGAGTACGACCTTTGGGAAGCAAGGCAGAAGGCTGCGTAAACTCCAGCTGGGAAGACGTTCGTCACTTGTAGCATATTCACTACTATCTCCGAATGAAGGAAGTCGTATTTCAAGTTCAAGCCAGGGAAGATCGAAAAAGCAAAGCTAAGATTGGCGACGTTGTGTGAGCACAGAAAATTATGAGCGAATGGGTAAAGAGTAGCGGGAATGTTTTTGAAGATCTCGGCTTCGACCCTGCTGAAGCGGAAGTTTTGAAAGTCAAAACTCAACTTAAGATTGCACTCGAGAAGGAAGTGAAACGCCGTAAGCTTACTCAGACAGCAGCTGCAAAACTGGCCGGAGTGGACCGTCCCATGTTCAATAAAGTGATGACGGGGAAGTTAAGCGGCATTTCCATCGACAAGATGATTCAGATTCACAGCCGCCTAGGCAAGTCCGTGGATGTGAGAGTGAAACGCACACAGAAGAAAAGCGCGGCGTAGGCCAACATAAGTTCCTGGAGTGACAGGCCGACAATCAAACCCGACAAGACTCAGCGATTAATATCAATTCATTTCAGCTAATGTCAGCCCCCTACCTATCTAGAGGAGGCTTTCTACGCTATTGGTTGCTTCAACTAGCCACTATTTGTCGGATTAGTCGCCCCCCGCGCATAATGATGGGCATGTGGGATCGATACTTTTCAAACAGCGATGTTCTCAAGAGGCGATTCTTCCAAAGCAAATGAGAAAGGATGAAAGGCCCTCTGCTAGGTTGTAAGTCATGCTAGAACCAGAAAACAATCCAAACAAGGCGTTCGTCGTGGACCCCCCTCGGCCAATGCGATGGCTCATGTCGAGGCTTATTTCTCGGCGGGTAAGCGCGAGTCGCATTGCAAGTAACCGGGCGAACGCCGAGAGCAAGCGGATTAGCGAAGGCCAACCTCACCGAGTGGATTATTTTCATCAGTTGGATGACCCCTACTCTCATCTTGTTGCTCAAGTGATTGGGGAATTTGCCAGCCGTTATGATATTGAGGTTGTACCGCACCTCATCCGCGCGTCCGGTGGGCGAAATCAGCCTGAAGAAGAAAAACTGGCGATTTGGGCCAGAAGGGACTGTGAACTGATCGCCCCACACTACGGCTTGTCGTTTCCTGAAGATGCCGGACGCATACCAGATCCTGACCTACAACAAGTTGCAGGACAAATTCTCGCTGGTCTAACAGCGCAAGCGTGGGTTGGATAATTACTGGTCGCAAGCGGATATCGCCGATCATCCGAGCAAGTTTCCATGCATAGATTGAGGTCAAGAGCTTCGCCGTAGCTGCACCGTTGCTGTTTTTACGCATGGGACTCGACTCACGACTAGTACCGCCGATTTGGTTCACGGACGATTGGTCCGGTAACCACACATTTGTCTATTGGAGTATGCGAAAAACCCGTCCGTTTTCCCCGCAAATAGGATACAAAATGCAGACGAAATATCTAACCAAATGAAATATATGGTGTACTTCCGGACACATAGTTTACTGAATATACCGGAGACATGGTTTACACAT
>CAYMUT010000037.1:0-49920 GCA_964393625.1 uncultured Pseudomonadales bacterium | reverse complement strand
ACGGGGTTACCCCCACTAGCACCTGAAGCTAGCGTGTCTACCAATTTCACCACCTGGGCGTGGGGCGCGAACTGTACTTAAATCTGACATAGGGTGTCAACGTTGGCAAAGCGCCGAATATCACGAGCCCGGGCGGCAAATCGTTATACCGCCGCAGAAATCATCAATCTCATCACTGCCCAGCATGCGCCAGTAAGCTGGCGGGAGCTGGTGGAGCTGGCCGGAGCCGATACGCCAAGGGCAATCACGCAGCTGCGGCAGATGGTGAAAGGCCTGCAGCGTAACGACGAGATCCAGCGCGACCACCTGGGTGCATATCATGTTCGGGGTGCGGAACCTGTCAGCGAAGCCATAGTGCGGCGCACAGGCAGGACGTTTCACGCCGCCGGCTTGGTCATCGACAATCCGCAGAAGTATTCCCTGCGTGAGGGCGATGCCATTCAGCTGCGTGTGGTTGGAGACAGGGCGCACGTACTGGATGTCATCAGCCACGCCGAGACTCCGGTTACCGGCGTGCTGCAATGGCGTGGGCGTTACCCCTACGTTGAAGGTCTGGGCGCTTATCGTGGCCGCGTTTCGCTGTTGGAGCCGCCGGTCGCTGGGCAACATGGTGATACCGTGCAGGTACGCATAGTCGATCGTGATCGGCGTGGTCTGGTAGGCGTATTGCTGGAGGTCATCGAAACTGAGTCGGTGCTTGATCAGGCCATTAAAACTGCAGTTGCGGGTGCCCATATTCCTGACGAATGGCCCGCACAAGTACTCAGCGCGGTGGGTAAGCTGCCGCGTAGCGTGCAAGCTGGACGTTACGTTGACCGAGTCGACCTCACCGGCCTGCCACTGGTAACCATTGATGGCGAAACGGCGAAAGATTTCGACGACGCGGTGTTTGTAGAGCCACTGCCCGGTCGCCGTAAGGGCTGGCGCCTGGTGGTTGCCATTGCTGATGTCGCTCACTATGTGAAGGCGAAATCTGCCATTGATCTTGAAGCAATGAATCGTAGTACGTCGACGTACTTTCCCGAGCGCGTAATCCCGATGCTGCCCGAGGCGCTTTCGAACGGCCTGTGTTCACTGCGCCCGGCAGTGCCGCGCCTGGCGCTGGTGTGTGACATGAGCATTACCCAGGCCGGCAACGTGGTTGAGCATGATTTTTACGAGGCGGTAATTCATTCACATGCCCGGCTGACCTACGAGCAGGTGGAGGCGTTTATCGATTCAGGTACGCCGTTACCGGTTAAGGCGGAGCGCAGGGACGGCGTGCACGCTTCTGTGGAGGCGCTGGCCAGATTGCATGGCGCCATGCGTCAAGCCCGGGACAAGCGCGGTGCCCTTGATTTTGCTACCCGTGAGGGACTGGTGGTCATTGCCCAGGGTGCGGTTTCGGCCATCGAGCCGGTGCGGCGCCTGCGTGCTCACCAGTTGATTGAAGAGGCAATGATCGCGGCCAATGTGTGCGCGGCTGAATTCCTCGAGGCGTTCGAGCAGCCGTCGCTCTATCGTGTCCATGAACCGCCGGATGCGGCCAAGATCGAAGAATTGCGTCAAGCCCTGGCGTATGTGGGAGTGCGCCTCGCTGCAGGTAAGGTCGACCCGCCTTCTCTGCAGGGCGCTTTGAGCCGATTGCCCGATACAGCCGAGGCTTGGCTGTATGCCCAGCTCGCGCTGCGCAGCCTGCAGCAGGCCGTATATACCCCTGACAATGCAGGCCACTACGGCCTGGCGCTCGAACGCTATATGCGTTTCACCTCGCCAATTCGGCGTTATCCGGATCTGCTGGTGCATAGAGCCATCAAAGCCGTTCTGCGGCGAGGGCGCGGCGCACGCCACCAGGGCAAATTGCCGGGCATGGACGAACTGCACGGGCTTGGTGAAACCTGCTCTAACAACGAACGGCGTGCCGAGGGTGCGGCCTGGCTGGTAGATGCCTGGCTCAAGTGCGACTTCCTGCAGGACCGTGTGGGGGAGACCATGGATGGCATCATCGCTGGCGTCACGGAATTCGGCTTGTTCGTCGAATTGGAAGGCTACTACGTGCAGGGCCTGCTGCACGTGTCGAATCTGGGTGCAGACTATTTCCAGTTCAACGCTCGTTCGCTGGCGCTGGTCGGAGAGAGTAGTGGCCGCCGCTTTGCTCTGGGCGATAAGTTGCGGGTAGTGGTCATTGAAATCGAGCCACCCCAGGGCAGAATCGATCTGCAGCTTGCGCAACCCGGGCCGCGCCGCAAATCTTCCAGGAAATCCCGCCGAGGCCGCCGGTGAGCGACGTATTCGGCATACAGGCTGTTCGTGCGGTACTCAGGGAGTCGCCCCAGCGGGCGCGCTGCCTGTATGTGCAGCGCGGTCGTCGGGACGGACGGGTCAACGAATTAATCGGCCTGGCGAAAGAGCGCGGCGTGCGACACCAGGTGGTGGAGCCCGCATGGTTCAAACGCCGGGCCGCCAACGAAGTGTACCAGGGTGTCGTGCTGGAATGTCACGAGCTCGAAACTGCCAGCGAGCAGACCTTGTACGAGCGCTGGGATGAGCTGGGTCCAACGCCGCTGATATTGATACTCGATGGCGTCACCGATCCTAGAAATCTTGGCGCTTGCCTGCGCAACGCCAATGCGGCAGGTGTAGATGCCGTGCTGCTGCCGAAACGTCGTAGTGCCCCCCTCAGTCCGATCGCGCTGAAGACCGCCCAGGGCGGCGCCGAGGACCTGTTCATCGTAGAAATCACCAATCTGGCCCGTTCCATGCGGCAACTCGCCGAGCGTGGCGTGTGGATCATCGGTGCCGCGGGTGAAGCCACCCAGAACTATACTGAAGTGGAAGGTACGGGGCCGATTGCCCTGGTGTTGGGCAGCGAAGGCGAGGGTATGCGCCGGCTTACCCGGGAACACTGCGATCAGTTGGTGAAGATCCCCATGCGTGGGTCTGTCAACAGCCTCAATGTTTCGGTCGCCTGCGGAATACTGCTGTTCGAGCTCACACGGCAGCGGTGACCTGCTCCTGGGTCCGGCCTGGAACGAAGGGCTCCGTCGCCGCTTGCGCTAATCCTATCAAGCCCCTAGAATGCGCACCCCGCCTCCCAGAGGCGGAATCACAACCTTGCTTCACGCCGTCTAACGCGCGGAAGCGTAACGCCAGTAACTGGCGTGAACCGGAAGGAGAGTTCAAAAGTGAGACACTACGAAGTCGTGTTTCTGGTCCACCCTGACCAGAGTGACCAAGTGCCCGGCATGGTCGAGCGCTACCACGCTATGATCGAACGTGGCGAAGGCACAGTTCATCGCACCGAAGACTGGGGCCGCCGCCAACTGGCGTTTCCAATTTCCAAAGTTCACAAAGCACACTACATCCTGATGAACATCGAGGTGGCGCAAGACACCTACGATGAGCTGCTCAGCGCATTTCGCTTCAACGATGCTGTAATCCGCAGCATGGTGATCCGCAGAGATGGCCCTGAGACCGGCAATTCCAAGATCTATGAAGAAGAACTGAAAGAGCAGGAGAAAGACAAGGAACGCGAACGTCGGCGTGAAGAAGAATACGCCGCGCGCGCCGCCGCCAAGCAATCGGAAGCGTCCGATGCCGACGCGAGCGAAGAGGGGGAAGCGCCCGATGCCGACGCGAGCGAAGAGGGGGAAGCGTCCGATGCCGACGCGAGCGAAGAGGGGGAAGCGCCCGCAGCACAAGCTGAAGAGAATGAGGAGTCTAACGCATGAGCCGTCGTCGAATGCAGCAAGCCCAGGCAGAGGGCTCAATTGATTACAAAGATCTGGATGCACTGCGCCAGTTCATTGGCGAAACCGGCAAGATCGTACCGAGTCGCATTGCTGGCACCACAGCGCGTTTTCAGCGCATGCTGGCCAAGGAAGTCAAGCGCGCCCGCTATCTTGCTCTGTTGCCCTACACCGACCAGCACAAGTAAGGGCAGGAGTTACACATGAACGTTATTTTGCTTGAGCGTGTAAACAACCTGGGTGACCTCGGCGATGAAGTCGACGTCAAGCCGGGCTACGCACGCAATTTCCTGATCCCTCAAGGTAAAGCGGTTCAGGCTAACGAAAGTAACCGTGGGGTATTCGAAGAGCGTCGCGCTGAGCTCGAAAGGGCTGCCAACGAGAAGCTTGCCGAAGCCCAGGATCGCGCAGCCAAGTTGAACGAGACCGTGCTGACCATGGTGGTCAAGACCGGTGAAGAAGGTCGCCTGTACGGCTCTGTCGGCACCCAGGATATTGCCAATGCGCTGACTGCGGAAGGTAATGAGGTTGCCCGCGCTGAAGTTCGTATGCCCGAGGGCGCTATCCGCATCGCCGGTGAATACGACATCAGCCTGCACCTGCATTCCGATGTTGATGTCGACATCAAGGTCAACGTAGTCCCCGAATAAGCGGTTTAAAAAAAAGAAGCACGAATATCCGTGCCGTTTCGAGGGCCGTATGCCTTGTGCATCACGGCCCTTATTTTATCCGGCGTTTACTAAGCGTTGAGTTTGCGATAGAGAACGAAACTGTAGACGATCGCTCCAATCGCGACAGACACGAAAGCGCTGACGCTGAAAACAAATCTGCAGTCCGGGCAAATTCCCTATTGATTTTGAAGTGCGAAGAACCCAACCTTGCGGTCCCGGTTTCGTAAAGTACCCATGTCCGAGTTCGCTGAAGATCATCTGCCTGTAGAGCTGAAGGTTCCGCCCCACTCCATCGAAGCAGAACAGTCTGTGCTTGGTGGTCTGATGCTCAACAACGAAGCCTGGTTCGACCTGGTGGAGATTGTCAGGGCGAAAGATTTCTACCGCACCCAGCATCAGATCATCTTCGAAGCGATGATGAACCTGGCGAATGCGGATGAGCCGCTCGATGCCGTCACCATAGCAGAGCGCCTGCGCTCCCAGGGGTTGCTGGAAAAAGTCGGTGACGTCACCTATCTCGCAGAACTTGCCGAATCTACTCCAGGCGCAAGTAACGTGCTTGCCTATGGGCGCATTGTTCGAGAGCGCTCAGTCATGCGCCAGCTCATCGGTGCAGCCAACCGCATTGCCGACGCGGCATTTGCTCCGGAGGGGCGCGACAGCGATCAACTGGTGGAAATGGCAGAGCAGTCAGTTTTTGAAATTGCCGAGAACCGCTCCCAGGATAGTGGTCCTGAAAAGGTAACTACGCTGCTTGAAGAAGCCGTGAAAAAGGTCGACTTTCTGCACAGCAACAAGGGCGCGATTACGGGTTTGGCAACAGGCTTCACCGACCTGGATGACAAAACTGCAGGCCTGCAGCGCTCCGATCTGGTGATTGTCGCAGCGCGTCCATCTATGGGCAAAACAGCGTTTTCAGTGAATATCGCCGAACACGCGGTGATGTCCGGCAACAAGGTGCTCGTTTTCAGCATGGAAATGCCCTCTGAACAGATCGTTATGCGTATGCTTTCGAGTCTGGGGCGCATCGACCAGACCCGCCTTCGTAGCGGTGAACTGCAGGACGATGACTGGAATCGTTTCACGGGTGCGGTCAGCCAACTGCGCGACAAACAACTTTTTATCGACGATACTCCGGCGTTGACTCCCGGCGATGTACGGTCACGTGCGCGCCGCGTGTCGCGAGAGCTTGGGGGTCTTGATCTGATCGTGGTGGACTATCTGCAGCTAATGCGCACTGCGGAAAAGTCGGAGTCGCGCACCAATGAAATCTCTGAGATCTCCCGCTCGCTGAAAGCGTTGGCCAAGGAGATGCGTTGTCCGGTGATCGCACTGTCTCAGCTGAACAGGGCGCTGGAATCTCGGCCGGACAAGCGTCCGATGAACTCAGATCTTCGTGAATCTGGCGCCATTGAACAGGACGCAGACGTCATCCTCTTCATCTACCGCGATGAAGTGTACAACGAAGAAACCGAAGATAAGGGCGTTGCAGAGATCATCATCGGTAAACAGCGCAACGGCCCCATCGGCAAGGTGCGCCTTTCATTCATCGGTAATCTGACCAAGTTCGAGAACCTGGCTCAGGACATGTATCGCGATTTCGTTTGAAGTGTTTTTGACCAGCCGTGGCTAAAGCCAAAGTCAAGACCGCCTATGTATGTGGCGAGTGTGGCGCTGAACACGCCAAGTGGCAGGGTCAGTGCAATACCTGCTCGGAATGGAACACCTTATCTCGGGTCAGCGTCGGGCCGGTAAAGGAAGCCCGTATAGGATTTGCCGGTAGCACCGCGCAGATCAGAAAACTCGACCAGATCGAAACCAGCCAGGCACCTCGCATTAACACCGGCATGGGGGAGCTCGATCGGGTGCTGGGCGGGGGGCTGGTGCCAGGCTCTGTAGTGCTCATCGGCGGTGACCCGGGGGCGGGTAAGAGCACCCTGCTGCTGCAGATGTGCACTCGTCTTGCCGAAGAAAGCGGTGTTTTGTATGTCACGGGTGAAGAGTCCCTGCAGCAGCTGGCATTGCGTGCCAAACGGCTGGAGTTGCCTTTAGGCGGCCTCGATGTGGCGGCGGAAACCCGTGCCGAAGCCATTGCAGGGCACATCGAAAACAATAAACCGGATGTGGTCGTCCTCGATTCCGTGCAGGTACTGCAGATGGAATCCATCGACTCCACCCCCGGTTCGGTTAGCCAGGTGCGTGAAACAGCGGCCTTCTTTACGCGGCTTGCCAAACAGACCTCTACGGTCATCATTCTGGTGGGCCACATCACCAAAGAGGGTGGTCTCGCCGGGCCCAAGGTGCTGGAGCATATGATCGACTGTTTCATGATGCTCGATAGCCCGGCAGGTAGCCGCTACCGCACCCTGCGTGGTCATAAGAACCGCTTTGGCGCGGTCAATGAGCTGGGCGTGTTCGCCATGACCGATCTCGGCATGAAGGAAGTCGCAAATCCATCCGCGATTTTCCTGCAGCGAGGTGAGGTTGATTCTCCTGGCAGCATCGCCACAGTTACCTGGGAAGGCACCCGACCTCTGCTGGTGGAAATTCAGGCGCTGGTTGATGAGATCAGCGGCGGGCACCCGAAACGGGTTGCGGTAGGCCTCGATCAGCAGCGCCTGGCGATGCACCTTGCGGTAATGCATCGTCATTGCGGTATTGCCCTGGCCGATCAGGACGTATTCGCCAACGTGGTAGGGGGCGTGCGTATTCACGAAACCGGTGCAGATCTGGCCCTGCTGCTGGCGGTGCTGTCCTCGTTCCGTGACCGTATTCTCCCTAGAGATCTGATCGTATTTGGTGAACTCGGTTTGACTGGAGAACTACGCGCGGTCGCCAATGGCCAGGAGCGATTGCGCGAGGCTGCCAAGCACGGGTTCCGGCAGGCCATTGTGCCTTACGGCAACAGGCCCAAGGAACGGCTCGAAGGCATGACCGTGCACGGCGTCAAGAGCCTGAGCAGCGCCCTGGAGGTGCTGGGTCGAGTCTAGCCCGCACCCGCATACCGCGGTCAGGCATGGCCGCGACCTCAGCGATGGATCGGTTTGTACTTGATGCGCGTCGGCGCAGCATCGCCGACCCTGCGTTTGTGATCTGCTTCGTAATCGCTGTAGTTGCCTTCGAACCATTCCACATGGCTGTCGCCTTCGAAAGCTAGAATGTGAGTGGCGATGCGATCGAGGAACCAGCGATCGTGTGATATTACGAGCACAGAACCCGCGAAGCTCAGCAGAGCGTCTTCCAACGACCGCAGCGTTTCCACATCGAGATCGTTGGTGGGTTCGTCCAGCAGCAATACGTTGGCGCCGCTGCGCAGCAGTTTGGCCAGGTGCACCCGGTTGCGCTCGCCGCCGGAAAGCTCGCCGACCCGCTTTTGCTGGTCTGAGCCTTTGAAATTGAAACGCCCCACATAGGCGCGGGTCTGAATTTCATGTTTGCCGATACGCATGATATCCAGGCCATCGGACACTTCCTCCCACACGGTCTTATCGCCGTCCAGCTCGTCGCGGCTTTGATCGACATAGGCGAGATCCACAGTGGGGCCGACATCCAGGCTGCCGGTATCCGGCGTCTGGGCACCGGTCAGCATCTTGAAGAAGGTAGACTTGCCAGCACCGTTCGCGCCGATGATGCCCACAATTGCACCCTGAGGAATTACCGCGTTGAGGTCGTCGATCAGCAGCCGGTCACCGAAACCTTTGCTGACGCCGTTGATCTCTATGACCTTCTCGCCGAGACGCTCGCCGGTGGGAATAAACAGCTCGGTGGTTTCGGCACGGCCTTCCTGTTCCTGGTTGACCAGTTCATCGAAGCGCGCCAGGCGCGCGCGGCTCTTGGACTGGCGGGCTTTGGGATTGGAGCGCACCCACTCCAGCTCTGATTTAATCGCTCTCGCCCGGGCTTTTTCCTGGGCTTCTTCCTGGGTCAGGCGCTGATCCTTGGTTTCCAGCCAGGCACTGTAGTTACCTTCGAAGGGAATGCCGCGGCCGCGATCGAGTTCGAGTATCCAGCCGGCTACGTTATCGAGGAAGTAGCGATCGTGCGTCACGGCCACCACGGTGCCCGGGTACTCTTCCAAGAAGCGCTCCAGCCAGGCGACGCTCTCTGCATCCAGGTGGTTGGTGGGTTCGTCCAGCAGCAGCATATCGGGTTTCGACAACAGCAGCGCGCAAAGCGCTACCCGGCGCCGCTCACCGCCTGACAACACGTTTACGGGAGTGTCCCAGGGCGGCAGGCGCAGGGCGTCGGCGGCGATGTCCAGGGTGCGGTCTATCTCCCAGCCGTCCACCGCGTCGATCTTGGTGGCCAGATCGCCCTGGCGCTCCAGCAGTTGATTCATCTGCTCGTCGTCCATGGGCTCGGCGAACTTCTCGGAGATCTCGTTGTATTCATTCAGCGTCGCCATGATGTCGGCCACGCCAAGTTCGACGTTACCCCTGACATCAAGCGAATCGTCGAGTTGCGGCTCCTGAGGTAGATAGCCCACGTTAATGTCAGCCTGAGCGCGCGCCTCACCTTCGAATTCCTTATCAACGCCGGCCATGATGCGCAGCAGCGTCGATTTACCAGCGCCGTTCAGGCCCAGTACGCCAATCTTGGCGCCAGGAAAGAACGACAGTGAAATATTTTCAAGAATGGTGCGTTTAGGCGGTACCACCTTGGTGACGCCCTGCATGGTGAATACGTATTGAGCCATTTGTGTCTGGACCTGCTGGATAACTGCAGCGCGCAGTATACGGTTGGCCGGTTCATGATCAATATGAATGATATATTGCACACGAATGACGGCGCTTTGGATACAATAGCGCGCTTCGAAAATTGCGAGGCATACGATGTTTACAGGTGACGAGACCATCGCCGGGTTCGACGAAGAACTGGCGTGCGCCATTGCGGAAGAAAACCGCCGGCAGGAAGAGCACATAGAGCTGATTGCCTCGGAAAACTATGCCAGCCCCAGAGTGCTGGAAGCTCAGGGCAGCGTGCTGACCAACAAATATGCAGAGGGCTATCCGCACAAGCGCTACTACGGCGGTTGTGAGTATGTCGACATGGTCGAAGTTCTGGCCATTGATCGGGTCAAGGAGCTGTTTGGCGCCGACTACGCCAATGTGCAGCCTCACTCTGGTTCCCAGGCCAATGCGGCGGTCTACCTTGCATTACTCGAGGCGGGCGACACCGTGCTGGGCATGAGCCTGGATGCGGGTGGACATCTCACCCACGGTGCCTCGGTCAATTTTTCAGGCCGTATGTACAACGCAGTGCAGTACGGCATCGATCCCGACGAAGGCAAGGTCGACTACGCCGCCATTGCCGCGCTGGCCCGGGAGCACAAGCCGAAAATGCTGATGGCCGGCTTCTCCGCTTACTCACGTACCCTCGACTGGCAGAAGTTCCGTGACATTGCTGACAGTGTCGGTGCGTACCTGGTGGTTGATATGGCTCACGTGGCCGGGCTTGTTGCAGCGGGCCTTTATCCCAACCCTGTGCAGATCGCTGATGTGACCACCTCGACGACCCATAAAACTCTGGGCGGCCCCCGCGGCGGCATCATTCTCGCTCGCTCCAACCCCGATATTGAAAAGAAACTCAATTCGGCGCTGTTCCCCGGCAGTCAGGGCGGCCCGCTGATGCATGTCATCGCCGCTAAGGCTGTGTGCTTCAAAGAGGCGCTCTCCGATGAGTTCAAGGCTTATCAGGGCCAGGTTCTGAGTAACGCGCAGACCATTGCCAGCGGCTTTATCGAGCGGGGCTACAACGTGGTATCCGGCGGTACCGACAATCATCTGTTTCTGCTCGATCTCATCGACAAAGACATTACCGGCAAAGACGCAGACGCAGCTTTGGGTCGCGCCAACATCACGGTAAATAAGAACGCGGTGCCCAATGACCCGCGCTCGCCCTTCGTAACCAGCGGCCTGCGCATTGGTTCACCCGCGGTTACCCGGCGGGGCTTCAAAGAAGCCGAATGCGTAATCCTGACCGGTTGGATGTGCGACATTCTCGACGACATCGGCAACGACAATATGATCGGCACGGTAAAAGAGCGCGTGCGGGAGTTGTGCGGTCGGTTCCCGGTTTACCCGGTGGCTTGAGGGCGGGCACCAGCCTATGCACTGTCCGTTCTGCAGCGCAGATGACACCAAGGTAATCGACTCGCGTCTGGTCGCCGAGGGCGATGCCGTGCGCCGCAGGCGGGAATGTCAGGCGTGCGGTGAACGGTTTACCACCTTTGAAACCGCAGAACTCGTCATGCCCCGCATCATCAAGCGGGATGGTTCACACGAACCATTTGATTCGGAAAAACTGCGGGTCAGTCTGACCAAGGCGTTGGAAAAACGCCCGGTCAGTGTCGATCAGATTGAATCGGCTTTGAACCATATTCAGCATCGTCTGCGCTCCACGGGCGAGCGGGAGCTGCCGTCGATGCGGGTAGGTGAAGAGGTCATGGCGGAGCTGCGTGCTCTCGATCCGGTCGCCTACGTGCGGTTTGCGTCGGTATACCGCGACTTTCAGGATGTCAGTGAGTTTGCTGAAGAGATTCAGAAGCTCAGTACGGACTCTGGCCAGTGAGTGCCGCCGACTCGGTGTTCATTGCCGAGGCTATTGAGCTTGCTGAGAAGGGTCGGTTCACCTGTGCGCCAAATCCCACCGTGGGCTGTGTCATCTTCCGCGAGGGCAAAGTCCTCGGTCGCGGCTTTCATGAGCGTACCGGTGAGGGGCATGCCGAGGTTAATGCTCTGGATGATGCCGGTGGCGAGGTAAACGGAGCTACCGTATATCTCACGCTGGAACCTTGCGCGTTCGTCGGGCGCACACCAGCCTGCGCCAATACTCTGGTTGAAGCGGGTGTAGCCCGGGTAGTCGTCGCCACCCTCGACCCTCACCCCAAAGTGGCCGGGGCCGGCGTTAAAATTCTGCGTCAGTCCGGCATTCAGGTAGATGTCCTCGATCTGCCCGAGGCCGAGGAACTCATTGCCGGTTATGTGATGCGGGAGCTCGATGGTCGCCCATTTGTACGGGTCAAGACCGCCAGCAGCATAGACGGCGCGGTGAGCCTGGCGACCGGCGAAAGCAAGTGGATCACGGGCGACGAAGCGCGGGAAGACGTCCAGTACTGGCGTGCCCGCAGCGATGCCATCTTGACCGGCGTAGAAACCGTTATTGCCGATGACCCGCAACTGAATGTACGGGCTGAGCAGTTCAGTCATTGTAAGCAGCCCCTGCGGGTGATTCTTGACAGTGCTCTACGTGCGCCGCTGAACTGCAGGCTGCTCAAAGACGGCGCTGCTACCCTGCTTGTGCATCGTGAAGGCGTAGATGTGCCGGAAAGTGTCGCATCGGCGTCGCAGCTGAGCTGCCTGGCGCTGCCAGATGGTCCGGCTGATCTCGAAGCGGTATTGCGCCACCTTGCCGAACTCGGCTGTAATGAGGTGCTGGTCGAAGCGGGAGCGGGTGTATGCGGCTCGTTTGCCGAAGCCGGTCTCTGGGATGAATGGTTGAGCTACATAGCACCCAAATGGCTTGGTGGAGACGCCCGCAGCCTGGCAGACTTCCAGGTTGCAGATCTGGCCACAGCGCCAAAAGGCACGGTGATCGATGTGACCCAGATTGGTGATGATATTCGTATACGTATAAGGGCAGAGGATGTCTCAAGCCGATAGTGATACTCCTGCCGCACCGGGAAAGCTTAATGTGTGGGCGCGCCGCAAGGCGCGCCGGGCGCTGTTGCAGGCGGTTTACCAGTGGCAGTTGTCCGGCAACACCCTCGCGGAGATCCGTGCCGACTTTCATGCAGGCGATGCGCTGAAGAAGGGTGACGGCCAGTTCTTCGATGAGATGCTCGAAATCGCCCTGGGTGGTAGCGATGAACTCGATGAATGTTACCGCGGTCTTCTTGATCGCAAGCTCGAACAGCTCGACCAGGTAGAGCGGGCCATTCTGCGGCTGGCCACTGCAGAGCTGAGAGACCGCATCGATATCCCCTTCCGCGTGGTCATCGATGAATATGTTGGGCTGGCGAAGTCTTTCGGCGCGGAAGAATCCCATAAATACATCAACGGTGTGCTTGATAAGCTGGCCGGTACGCTGCGCGAGATCGAAGTCAAAGCGTGGATGAATTCTCACTAATAAACGACGTCGTCAGTATCGTCGGCGCGCGCGCTGAGGGGCGCTGGGTGAGTATTGGGCCGGGCGACGACAGTGCTGTCATAGATGTCTCTGCGAACCACCAGATTGTCTCCAGCGTCGATACACTTGTCAGTGGTGTTCACTTCCCGGTTGATATGCCGGCGGCAATGGTGGGCTACAGGGCGCTGATGGTGAGCCTTTCCGACATCGCGGCAATGGCGGCGATGCCGCGCTATGTGCTCGTGGCCATGACGCTGCCTGAGGTAGACGGGGACTGGGTAGCGGCATGCGCGCGAGGCATGACAGAAGCGGCGGAAAAATGCGATGTCTATGTCTGCGGCGGCAACTTCGCGCGCGGTGATCTGAGTATCACTGTGAGTGCGCACGGTGAAGTTCCTGCTGGTACCGCAGTGACTCGTGCCGGCGCACGACCTGGTGATGGCATTTTTGTCAGCGGCGAACTGGGCGGTGCAGCCGCGTGCGTGCGTCAGCATCAGTTCGATTTTACCGGGTCATTGAGTAAGACACAGTTGCGCTACGCGAGACCTGCGGCACGCGTAGACCTGCGCGATGGTGTTCGCGATAGTGCTCACGCCGCCATCGACATTTCCGATGGCCTGCTGCAGGACCTGGTGCATGTGTGTCGGGCGTCATCCGTACAAGCCCGGGTAAACAGCAGTCTGTTACCGATCTGCCCTGGTGCGCAGCTGACAGATGCGCTGACCGGTGGCGATGACTACGAGTTGTTGTGCGCCGCGCCTGTGCCACTACCCGGGTTTGTACGTATCGGAGAATTCTGTGATGGTTCAGACGTGCTGGTAGATGACGAACCGGCCGCTATACAGGGGTATCAGCATTTCCATGCTTAGCTTGAAAGATCTGCGTCACCCTGACGTGGTCTGGGCCTGTGCATTTGGCCTGGGCTTTCTCAGGCCCGCACCGGGCACCTGGGGAAGCGCTGGGGCGCTGGTGGTCTGGTGGTTGTGGCTCAGCGCTCTATCACCGTGGCAGCAGGGCCTCATTGTCGTGGTCTATTTCCTGACCGGGTGGTGGTGCAGCGAGCGCGTCAGCGCACGCCATCAGATTAATGATGCGTCTGAGATCGTCGCGGATGAGGTTGCGGGGATGTGGCTGGCACTGATCCTGATGCCCAAGGTCTGGTGGGTAGCCCTCAGCGCGTTTGCGCTGTTTCGCCTGCTGGATGTCGCCAAGCCCGGACCTATAGGCTGGCTCGACCGGGAGGTTGGTGGTGGTCTGGGGGTGATGGCGGACGACCTGTTGGCCGGCCTGATTACCGGTGGCGTGCTGTGGGCCGTGCTGAGCGCATGAGACTTTTTCAACAGGCTGTTAGTGATCGCGGTCAACCACCATGCGGGCCAGCGTCTCCAGATCATCACAGTGCACTTTGCCCGCTCGTAATACAGCGACTGCCTCGTCTACGAGATCATGGGCTAAAGTTCTCGCCGCATCGAGCCCGATAAGCCTGGGAAAGGTGTTTTTCTCCAGCGCTTCGTCGCTGCCGGCGGGTTTACCGAGCTTCGCGCTGCTCTGAGTGACATCAAGCACATCATCGATGACCTGGAATGCCAGACCGATCTTTTTGCCGAATTCGCTGAGGTGTTGCAGCTGAGTCTCATTGACCGGGGCGGCCGTGCTGCTCAAAGCACCAAGCTCGACTGCGGCGCAGATAAGGGCGCCGGTCTTGGCGGCATGAAGCACCTTGAGTTCGTCCAAGGTCAGCTTTTCGCCTTCGGCGGCGATGTCTAGACACTGTCCGCCGGCCATGCCTGACCAGCCCGCAGCCCGCGCCAGCAATTCGATCATGCGGACTTTGGTTGCAGCACTGATGCGTGGCGCAGTTACGAGAGCGTGAAACGCCAGCGAGTGCAGACTGTCACCCGCGAGAATGGCGTTGGCTTCGCCGAAAGCGATATGCGCGCTGGGCAGACCGTGACGCAACTCGTCGTCGTCCATGGCGGGCAGGTCATCGTGGATCAGGGAATAGGCATGGATGAATTCCAGCGCACACGCCGCAGGCAGCGCATCTTCTCCATCGCCGCCTACCGCACGGCATGCGGCGCAGGCCAGCAGCGGTCGCATGCGTTTGCCACCCCCCAGAACCGAGTGACGCATCGCATCAGTGACAGCCTGGGCAATGTCAGAATGTCGGGGTAGCGTGTCATCGAGGGCGCCTTCGACCAGAGCTTTAAGGCGGGTAAGCTCAGGCGTCATCGAGTTCGTCGTTATCGTAGTCCTCCAGTTCGCCGTCGTCCGTAAGTGTCTGTACTTTCAACTCGGCTTCTTTAAGTGCGCTGGTGCAATGGCGGGTCAATGCTACGCCTCGTTCAAAAGCCTTCAGAGACTCGTCCAGCGATAGATTGCCGCTTTCCATATGCGTTACCAGGCCTTCCAACTCGGCCAATGCGTCTTCGAAATTCACCTCAGGCGTCAATTTTCCGTCGTCCGGGCTGTCGGGTTTGTGTTGTTTGCTCATGAACGGGAGTTTACAGGGCTGCGCCGACGAAGAAAGGCTTTGCAGACGCCCAGCGCCAGAAATCTGCAGATCTTTGACTAGACTTATAGCTGATATAACCCATAGGAATTCGTTAGATGGATCTGGCGACGCTAGTAGGTCTGCTTGGCGCATTCGGCATCGTGGCTTTCTCCATGATATCCGGCGGCGATATTGGCATGTTTGTGAACGCGCCATCGCTTTTGATCGTTCTGGTCGGTTCCATGTTCGTGGTGCTGATGAAGTTCACTCTCGGGCAGTTTATCGGGGCGATCAAGGTTGCGGTGAAGGCGTTCAGTTTCAAGCTCACGCCTCCGGGCGACCTGATCGAAGAGGTCGTTGCGCTGGCCGACGAGGCGCGCAAGGGCGGATTGCTCTCCCTGGAAGGCAAAGAGGTGTCCAGCAAATTTCTCGACAAGGGCATTCAACTGCTGGTGGACGGCCACGACGCCGATGTGGTCAAGACGCTGCTGTGGAAAGACCTCAAACAAACCATGGATCGCCACGAATGGGGCGCCAGGATATTTACCGCCATGGGCGATGTGGCCCCGGCGATGGGCATGATCGGTACGCTGATCGGTCTGGTTGCGATGCTTTCCAATATGGATGACCCGAAGTCTATTGGCCCCGCCATGGCCATTGCGCTGCTGACCACGCTGTATGGCGCGATGTTCGCCAACATGGTTGCCATTCCCGTGGCAGACAAGCTGGAACTGCGCAAGCAGGAGGAAGGTATGAGTAAGACCATGGTCATTGATGCCCTGCTGGCCATTCAGGCCGGCCAGAATCCGCGCATCATCGACTCCATGCTGAAGGCGTATCTGCCCGAAGGTCAGCGCGGCGAAGACGAAGGGTAGAGGCAGGACGCTAGACCCATGGATGAAATTGAAGAGTCGAAGGAGGAAGGGGGCGGTGCCGGCTGGGTAATGACCTTTGCCGATCTGATGTCGCTTCTGATGTGTTTCTTCGTACTGCTGCTGTCGTTCTCAGAGATGGACGTGCTCAAGTTCAAACGCCTGGCCGGCTCTATGGCCAAAGCGTTTGGTGTACAGCAGAAGTTCCGCGCCGACGACCCGCCCAAGGGGACCAGTATCATCGCCCAGGAGTTCTCTCCGGGGACACCTCGTCCCACGCCGCTGAATGAAATCTGGCAGAAGACCACGGATGAGTCACGCAGTAGCCTGGATGTGGCCTGCCAGGACATGGGTTCCTCCAACACCGGTGAATCGGGCAACGCCCAGCAGATGGTGGTCGTGAACAAGATCCAGGATCTGGTGGGTGAAACCGAAGCTGATGCCATTGAACTGGCCACCGCACTTTCCAAGGAGATCGCCGCCGGCGTGCTGGAGATAGAAACTTTCGGGCGCAACATTGTATTGCGCATCAAAGAACACGGCAGCTTTAAATCCGGATCTGCGGATCTTGCGACGAGCTTTCAGCCTGTTTTGAAAATCATCCGGCAGCGGCTGCGCGATATGGATGGCGATATCATCGTCGAAGGGCATACGGACAATGACCCGATCCGCACGGCGCGCTTCCGCTCCAATTGGGAACTGTCCAGCTCCCGTGCCGTCAGTGTTGCCCATGGTCTGTTCGAAGACCCGTACATCGATGAGGCGCGCTTCAGTGTGGCTGGTTTCGCGGACACCCGACCACTGGTCAGCAATGTCAACGCGGCGGGTAAAGAGCGCAACCGGCGTGTGGAAGTAATTGTGCATCAGGGTCTCACCACTGAGATCAAACGGGACCTGGAAATCCTCAAGGAGGAGTTCCCGGCGACCTTCGAAAACGTACGCCAGGATCTGATCCAGCGCTTCGAACTGTCTCCTGACGAGATCTTCTAGAGGTTCGCCAGATCGATTTTACCGGCAACAATGAGGTTGGGCGGTTCTGGGTCACGGCGAGCTATATGCCGTTAACGCAGACGGCAAGCGTGGAAAGTACATGTACGACCGCAAAGCCAATCAGCTGCGACGGCTGTTTGATGCGATGCCCCGGGTCGACGACAATCTGCTTTTGCCGATGCAACCCATTGAGGTCCTGGCCAGAGATGGCTTGGTGCGGCTGGTTACGCCGCGCCAGTCGGGTGACGCAGCCCTGTTAATCCGAGAAACGCTGATCCCAGATAGCCAGAATGTCCCGTTTGATATCTTGTCGCACCTGACTGTGCGTTTCGTTCAGAACCATGGTGTTGTGGTTGTCAAACCTCGGCCATTGGGGCAGACCGGCGCCGTTTGGATCGCCACTGCGTGCGAAGTTCGTCCAATATTGCGCGATTTGCTGGGAAAGTGCGTGGTCCTCCTCCTGCCAGTCCACCCCAACTAAACGGGTATTGGCAAATACATACGCAAGATCGCCGGAATGATACGCGCCGGCGCTGCGGGCTCCTCCCGCGAGTTCTAGATCGGGGTTGCCGGGCACGTACAGGCGAAACGCCGGCGGCTTGTGATCCATGAAATACAGGTAGGTTGGCTGGCCGGAACGCTGATGGTGGGTCGCCCAGCGGTGCATGCCGTAGGCCATGAAAAGATCCGTAGAGATCTCTCGTTGAGCAAGTCCGGGGGACCCAGCCAGTGTATCTGAATAGTTGATCAGAAGTGCATCTGCCTGGTCACCGGCGATCCGTTCGGCGTACGCATGGAGCCCCTCCTGGTCGAGTTGCTCGTTCAGAGGAAACAGCAGATACCCCTCGTTAGAAAGATAGCCCAGCAGCAGAGGTACCTGGGTTTGTTCTCCTGCGGCGTAGATTGCGTCGGGGCTTTTCGGCAGAACCCAGCCGTCGGTAACGATTCTGCTCGCCGACGCCCAGTTCGATGCTTCGGCTGCCTGCATGATCTGCTGCGGTGTTGCGGCGCGCATGGCGGTAAGGTCGGTGGCCCCGTCCAGCGCCTCGACGAGGGCTGAGCCCCGCTCGAGGCCGGCCTCGTCCTTTCTCGGCGTCGCGTCAACACATGCGGCGGATTGGCCGATTGCTTTGTGAAACAAGCCTCGGGCCAGAGGAGAGGCCATGAGCGCACAGACACTCTGGGAGCCGGCGGACTGGCCGAATATAGTCACATTGGCCGGATCTCCGCCGAACTGGGCGATGTTGTCGCGAACCCAGTTAAGCGCTGCAATCTTGTCCAGCAGGCCGTAGTTGCCGGCACTGTCGTGGTCAGATTCATCGACCAGCGCTTTATGCGCCAGAAACCCGAAGGGGCCGAGCCGATAGTTGATCGTAACGGCTACTACACCGTGCTCAGCGAGGCGCGTGCCATCAAAAATACGATCGTGGCCCATGCCCGCGGTGTGGGCACCGCCGTGAAACCAGACCATGACGGGGGCAGGATCATCCGCGCTGGCAGTGCTCCAGACATTCAGGTAGAGGCAATCTTCACTGGCTGCGAAAGCGCCCCTGGACCATACGAATTGCTCGACCCTGGTTGGTTGCCAGCAGGCAGGGCCTGGCTCGGAGGCTTGTCGAACACCCTGCCAGTTCTGTGCCGCCTGGGGGGGCCGCCAACGCAGATCGCCAATAGGTGGCCGCGCATAGGGAATACCTTTGAAGCCTCTTATCTGCCGGGGTTCGTCAGCCCAATAGCCGCGCAGTTGCCCCTGATAGGTGTCGATGGTGAGTGGGTCCGGTGTTGCCATGGCTGACGCTCCGTTGCCGGGTTCATTACAGGCGGAGGCGGTCAGCGCAGTCATTAGAATGAATATCGTTCGCGTCCATGAAATGACACGTCTGGCCGAGCTGAATGATGGAGTTGTTGAGCCGTACATGAGCCTCCCCTCTTGAGCAGGCTACTGTACCGGATATTGCGTTAGGGGTGTGGAAAACGCCTGGTGAGTTGAAAAATCGGCGCCTCAACCGGCGTTGGAAGCCTTCTCAGCAGATGTCTGCTCTGACTGGATGCGTTGATAGATTTCTTCGCGGTGCACTGCAACATCGCGGGGCGCGGCGACCCCCAATCGAAGCTGATTGCCTTTCACACCAAGAACGGTGACTGAAACGTCATCGCCGATCATGATGGTCTCGCCGATACGGCGCGTCAGTATAAGCATAGCTACTCCACTTAACCGATATGTTGTCATTGATTAGCGAAAGATACTTTACAGATTATCCATATCTGGAAGGGATTGTCACCGCCGACAACGATTTCAATTGTACGAAGTTGTTAGATCTTATCGACGGTCGCTGGTCGACGAGGTCGTGATGCAACCAAAAAAACCGCCGTGCGGCAGCAACCGGACGGCGGCAGGACTCGTAACCTAAATCAGGTGTTACTGCGCGCTGGCCACACTGCGTGACTCTTCATGCGCGCGCTTAGCCTGTATTTCCTGGATCTCATCTTCTGTCAGGTAACGCATCAGCATGGCACCGAACAGCATTTCTTCCCACGACTGTTCACCCCAGGTCACTTCTACGGACGGGTCAGGGTTTGCCGGGTTCTGTGCTGAGTTATCCCACCAGTTTGCCTGTACAAGCTTGGTGCCGGCAGGGATATATTTCGGCTCCTTGAGTTCGTAGTCGGTCTGCCAGTTGAAATCGTAATTGGGCACTGACAACAGCAGTTCTTCGGTGCCGTCCGGATAAACCGCCGTGAAACTTGCTGCTTTACCGCGAAAATGCGCGTGAGGCATCAGGTTGAACAACAGCGCGTCTTTTTCGATGACCTTCTCTACGGTTTCCTTGTGATTCTTGGCATTCGGCGGAATCTTGATACGCGGGTTCGCGACGAACATGGAAACGATCTTGTGCTTAGGCGGCGCCTTGTAAACCCAAAGTCCCATCTTTGACTCATCCAGGGTTGCGCGTCCTACCGGGGTGTAGTGCATCTGGAATTCGATGGTGGTGTCATTCGGCAGAAGAATACCGGTATCGTCAGGATAAGCCTGACTGGTGATACCGGGTGCGTAACCGCGCAGCCCGCCTTTGAACTTCATACGCCCTTTGTACTTTCCTTCAGGAATGACGTCGCCGAAGGCGGTGATCGTATGGTGCAACACTTCGCGGTCGCCCGGCAGAATCTCTGCAGCATGTACCCATACGTCTTCTTCCAGCGGATTTTCCACCCTGTGGTACTGGTAGTCGACGACACCCGTGGCGGGAATCTCCATGGGCGGGATATCAACGATGTAGTCCGGGTCACCCAGCAGCTCTGCGGTAGTCCAGTCGGAATATTCGACATCCGCAGTGGCCAGTGCGTCTTCACCTTCGCCACGAGGCGCACCGGCTTCAATCCAGTGCACCAGCGTCTGGGTTTCTTGTTTGCTCAGTGACCGGTCATTGGCCCACTCGCCCACCGTGGGGTCGGCGTGCCAGGGTGGCATGCGCTTGGTTCGGATGACCTCGCGCATCATCAGAGAGAAGCCACGCACCATGTTGTAATCGGTCATCGCCCAGGGACCGATGCCACCTTCACGGTGACAGGTGACGCAGTTTTTCTGGAGGATCGGCGCTATGTCTTCGCTGTAGGAGATGTTGGTGTGCTGAGCCCTCGCCATTTTTGCAGGGAAGTTGATCAAGCAGCCCAGCGCTTCAGTGCTGGCCAGCTGTACCGTCTGGTCCGCCATCAGATTATCTATGGCGTCCTTGAGGTAATGCTTCGAGGCTTCCTTTTTCTGGACTTCATAGTCGAGCCGGTCATCTACTGCGCCATGATAGGCCACCGTCCAGGACTTCGGGTCGACCACAAATACCTCGCCGGTACGAACCAGATCAAGCGACTCGCCGATGATCTGAGTTTCGTCCACCAGGATCGGAATGTCGTAGCCGTACTTCTGCGCCTCTTTGGCGATGCTGGCTCGATTGTCCTGAAGGTTGGAGTTCAACATGAAGAACTGAACGTTTTCACCGGAATACTGCTCTGCCAGTTCGGTGAAGCGCGGTACGGCATTGCGCACGATGGGGCAGCCGTTGCCCTGCACCATGAAGACGATCGCCTTCATGTCGTCGTAGTAATACAGTTCATGAGATCCGCCGGTATGGTCATAGAGGCGGAAATTCTCGACTTTTTCGTTCACGGCGAGGCCCCAGGAGGCAGTTGCGGCGAACAGCAGAATTGCTGCGGAAATGGCTCGGGTCATTTGATTCTCCCGGATCTTGCTGGTGAACATTGACGGCGACCCCTGATGTTACCAAACTACACGAAGCTGGGGTAGTCATAGATCAGGTTGCTGTCAGGGTGGGCCACGGTGAGCACGCTGCCCTGGATCATTGCGAAGAAATAATACCCCTAGTCGGGTAGATCTCTGCTGAGGATCCCTGCGCTTTCCAGTGCGCTCACCTGCTCGGGTGTTTTGCCGAGCCATTCATCCAGTACCTGGCGATTGTGCTCTCCGCGGTGAGGCGCTGGGCCTCGCACGCCACTGCGCGCACCCGAGAACCGATATGGCGACTGTGTAACGGGTCTGGTGCCCCCTTCGCGGTCATCGACTTCAATGATTGCACCGCGATGGGCGACGGTCTCCTGATTGCGTATGTCTGCAGGGTCGCGCACCTTGCCCCAGGCCAGGTTCAATTCGGCCATAGCCTGCTCAACCTCGTGCCAGCTGGAAAGTTCTGCCATGTAAGCCGCAGTGGTATCCCGGCGCAGGCGGATCCGTTCCTCCCTGGACATGGATGGATCAGTGGGATCTGCGACCCCCATCTGGCTGGTCAGCAAGTGCCACAGGTAGCGGAAATCCGCCGACACCAGCACCGGGCCGGCACCAGTTTCCCAGGTATCGCTGGGTAACAACGCCGTGTCTTCGGAGTCTTCAATGGCGTAGTGAATCTGGTCGTCGGTCGCAACAGTGGCATCGATCATGGCAATATCGATGTGCTGGCCCCGACCGGTCTGCTCGCGTTGTATCACCGCAGCCAGTAACCCTACTAATCCGTGTAGCGAGGCGTTGGTGTCCGCAACGGAAAGTGGCAGATCACGATAGGGAATGTTTCCCCGCCGGGACTGACGATGCATCAGGCCTGCTTCGGCATGTACGATAGGCGCATAAGCTGCACGGTGAGATTCCGGTCCGTTGTGCCCGAATCCGGAAATTGACAGCATGATCAGACGGGGGTTGATCATGGCGAGTTGTTCATAGCCCAGTCCAAGCCGCGGCATGACATCGGGTCGGTAGTTTTCTATGAGAATATCCGCGCTTGTTGCCAGGTCCAGTAACAGGTCTTTGCCTTGAGGCGCGCGCAGGTCTACGCAGATATTGCGTTTGCCTGCGTTCTGCTGGTGGTAATACCCGGGGACGTTGCCGAGCACCCTGCCCCAACTGCGGGTTACATCACCGTCGGGCGGCTCTACTTTGACAACATCTGCGCCCAGGTCGGCGAGCATGCGGCCAGCGAAGGGTCCGGCCAGCACCCTCGACAGATCAAGTACTTTCAGACCCGCTAACGGGTAGTCCTGCGACACTCTGGCTCTCCCATGACTAGCGTTGCCGGGTCAGTATACGCAGCTATGTGTGTCGTCCGATAGTTGCTCGGGTCGATTGACCCAAGGGAAGCAAAGTGGCATTAAGGTGACGCTATTGAGGCGGCATTAGTGGAGGCGGTATGTCATTGAAGCACAATGATACAGTGAGCTTGCCGACTAAATTGTGGTTTGGTCTGGGTGCAACAGGTGAATCGAGCACGAACTGGATCTTCAATGCGCTCGCGTTTCTCTACTATCAGCAGATTCTTGGTCTTTCCGGCACTTTAACCGGGGCGGCCGTGCTCATGGGCATTCTATCCGACGCGATAACAGATCCACTGATGGGTTCGATAAGCGACAGCTTTCGCTCTCGTTTTGGGCGACGCCATCCCTTTATGTTTGCTGCGCCAGTTCCGCTCGCGGCGAGTATTTACCTGATGTTCAATCCCCCCGATACCATCGTGCTGGACCCGGCCATGCTGTTTTCATGGTTTTTGGTCTTTACGGTTTTGATGCGGTGTTTTTTAACGCTGTTTGCCGTACCTCACCTGGCCATGGGGGCTGAACTCTCTACAGATTACATAGAACGTTCCAGGGTGATGAGCTTTAACAATCTCTTCACCTTTTATGGTGGTTTTCTCATGCACTGCTTCGTCTGGTTCCTGGTTTTCGGCTACTTGTTTGAGGAAGAGGGTGGCCAGCTGTATCAAGCAGCCTATCAACCCATTGTTCTGTTCTGCTGTGCGCTGATCATTTGCGCGATTCTGGGTTGTGCGTGGTTTACCAGAGACCAGATACCCCGCCTGATGGCGCCTGCCAGTACGCCAACCTTCTCTACCTCCAAGCTTTTCGCTGACATCTGGAATGCGCTCAAGAATCCGCACTATCGATTCCTGCTGCTGGGCCTGTTCTTTTTATCTATGACCATTGGTACCCACGAGACGCTGGCTATCTACATGGGTACTTTTTTCTGGGAACTGAGTGCTTACCAAATCGGTTTTTTGGTGGCGTCAAGTGTAATTGGTTACCACATTGGCTTCGCTCTGACTCCGTTGGCGCATGAGCACTTAGATAAGCGGTGGACTATCGTTGCAACCGCCGCAGGGTTAAGTGTTTTCTGGTCAAGTGCTGTTACGTTAAAACTTCTGGACGCTGCGCCCCCCAATTCTAGCTGGGCGCTGGTTCTCTTCATCATCGGATTTGGGGTGTTTTCTTCAGCATGCGGGTCGATCCTGAACATCAGTGTCATGTCCGCGCTTGCAGACATAGCCGACGAACACGAGCTCAATACCGGGCGCCGTCAAGAGGGTGTTTTTTACTCCGCGCGGACTTTTTTCGCTAAAGTCACCAATGGCATCGGTCACCTGGTGGCAGGTGTCGCCCTAGATTTCTACATTCACCTGCCTCCGGGTGCTCAGCCTGGCCAGGTTCAGGAGGACGTGTTGTTCCGGCTCGGTGTCATCGATGGACCCTTTGCTATGATTTTCGGTCTCATCGCGGCCTTTATTTACTCAGGCTATCGCATCGATCGATCCTATCATCAGCGAGTCAAGGAAAAACTTGCCGCGCTTCGGACGTGAATTCAAAGCCGCAGGGCGGACCGAAACGCTCGTTAAATTTTCCGGGAGCCTGCTGGCCCTTCCAGAGCCAGGGCAACGCGCAGACCGTACTTTGGCCCGAGACTGGCGAGCGGCGGATACCCATCGCGATAGGCGCACCGAAGCAGCGCACCCGATGAGGTGTAGGACCCGCCTCGAATCACTCGGGGCTGCCCTTCGGCATCTCCATCGAAAGCCTTGAGCTTTCGGGGATCAAACTGATAGAGGTCTGTGCTCCACTCCCAGACATTGCCATGCATGTCATAGAAGCCCCAGGGATTGGCTGGGTAGCTCTTCACAGGTACGGGACGTTTGTCGGTTCGAGGTCCCACACGCCCCAGATACGGGTATCGATGCGCATAGTTGGCGAACTCGGGCGTGGTATTTTCTCCAAAAGAAAACGGCGTGCTGGTGCCGGCACGGCAAGCATATTCCCACTGCACTTCGGTGGGCATTCGCCACTTTGAGCCCCAGCGTTTGTTCAGACGATCCACAAATGCCTTCGCGTCGACCCAGGTCAAGCCGGTCATCGGCAGATCATCGTTGCCCATATACGGGCTGTCCGGATCAACGGCGCGGCGCCCCATCACACGGGCGTACTGCCCCACCGTCACTTCGGTTTCACCCAGATAAAAGGGCCTGTCGATCGTCGCACGCCAATACACTTCATCCCGATCGCGTTTAGCCTCTGTCTCGGGAGAGCCCATCATGAATGATCCGGAGGGAACGAAGAGGAGGGTCATACCCGAGGCCTTGTGTTGGATGCGTCGCGGCCACCCTTGCGGGGTGACCTCACCTTCGAGGGGCTTGAGGTCAGCGTTGGCCTCAAGAAAGCGTTCAGCGGGGGTGGGGGCAGATACGAATCGCGAAGTGTCTACCCTTTCATGGGTACAACCCGAGAGGATCAGCCCCATTCCCAGCAGCATGATCCGGCGATTCATGACATACCTGTTCCACACAACCATACTCATACGGGCCATATACCCCACAGGCACACGAAGAACAAGTGCAGAATCGAACAACTTCTGCGGCGGGGGAGGTCGTGTGACTTCTGGATCCGGTAGGGTATGCTTCTTCTAGTGTAGAGGGGGGATTAAACGATGTCTGTAGACGTTGCGATTCTGGGTGCCGGTCCGGGAGGGCTTGCTGTTGCCAAAGCACTTCAAGACGTTGGAGTGGCACCACAGATCTTTGAAGCGAGCGATAACATCGGTGGCCAGTGGTATGTCTCAGCTGAGCACAGTGGTATCTGGAAAGACATGCACACGAATACCTCGCGCGCCACGACAATGTTTTCTGACTTGTTACACGAACCAGACACGGGCATGTTTCCAAGAGCGACTGACATCAGCGACTATCTGCACAGCTACGCCGATATGTTCAACCTGGTGCAGTACATTCGCTTCAAGCATCGAGTTGTGGGGGTTGAACAAAGTGGCGGGGCATTCCGACTCAAGGTTGATGCTGACGGTGAACTGAAAGAATACTCAGCAGCAAAACTGGTGGTAGCCACGGGCCGCTACAACCGGGCCGAGATGCCCTTTATCGAAGGACTGGAAAGTTTCACCGGCTCGGCGATACATGCTTTTGATTTTGACGATCCTGCGCGCTTCAGCGGCCAGACACTGTCGCCCGAGGAAGCCAGCGCAGGCCTGGCAGAGCAGGTCGTCGCCTTGCATGGCAACCCCGCTGACCACGGCGGTATGGCGCCCTCGCAGAACATGATGGAAGCCGGGATAGGGCAATGTCAGGATTATCTGGCGTTGGTTGCAGAGGGACGCATCCGCTGCCAGGGCATGCCCACGTCCGTCTCAGGTGGCGAAGTCACGTTTCCTGACGGGACTACCGAGACATTCGACACGATCATTGCCGGTACAGGGTACCCACTGAAGCTGGATTTTTTATCAGAAGAACTTCTGAACAAGCTCAATGCTGACCAGGCAAACCTGGATCTGTTTGCGTATACATTTGCGCCTGATGTGCCTGACCTGGCGCTTATGGGTCAGTTCCCGATGGTGGGCCCCTATTTCCCGGTATTGGAACTGCAGGCACGGCTTGCCGCGTTGGTGTTCTCTGACCGCTTGACGCTGCCTTCACACCCTGAAATGCAGGCTCCCGCAAAAGCATTTCATGACATGATGAGTGCTGGTGCGCCCCTCACTTACCATGATGTCGTAACGGAACTGGCGAGAACGGCGAACGTTGAGCCCGAACTCGGCGACCGTCCCTGGCTCGCAGCAGAACTTGTTTTCGGCCCCATTATTCCCTCGCACTTCAGGTTGTCCGGGCCTGGTGCGTGGCAAGACCCAGAAGCTCGCCTGCTGGAGGCACTGGCGGACATCGACAGAAAACCCGCCGCTCCTGCAGACGACCAGCTCGGGCTGTTGACGATGCTCGCCAACACTGAGATGCCCTGGAGCGGGGTTGCGGAAGCGCTCAACGCATTTGAACAGCTCGATTAACGGCGTATTCGACTGAGCCTGTCTTGGTACGCTGAGGTCGGGAGCTCGGAAAGTTTGTCAGGCTGACCAGTTAAGAACAGGCGGAAAAACTTCAACAGGAGCAGAAATGAGCCGACCTGCGGATTGGTGGATCGTCAAAGTTCTGGGAAGACAGAAGTACCTTTGCTTATCGTTGATCGCGTTTATGTTGACCGGACCCATCGTGGGCCACTTAAAGGGGCCGGTGGCAAGCCTTGTCATGTATGGCATCCTGACGCTCGTTTTTATAACTGGACCACTAACCGCATCCCGCAGTCGCACCGAACTGATAGCGACCGCACTGTTTGCTGCAATGACCTTGTCGACGGGTGTTTTTTCCACGCTGTATTTTGAAGTGGCCCCGTTCACCACGCTGATGGGCGTCGTCTTCTTTGCCTATCTGACCTATCTGCTCGGCCGACAATTGCTGCACATAGACACTCGGGTGGATGCGGAAACGCTTTGGATGTCAGTGAATGTCTTCATTCTGGCGGGCCTCTTCTTCGCGTTTCTGTACGGGTTCGTCGCCTACATTCAACCCAACGCATTTGTTGGCAAGTTCATGGACAGCGCGCTGCAGGATCAGCTTTATGGATTTGTCTACTTCAGTTTTGTGACCCTGACGACATTGGGCTATGGAGATCTGACGCCCAATACAGTCATGATCGCAACAATCACCTACATGGAGGCGCTGTTTGGGCAACTTTATGTCGCAATTCTCATCGCCCGTCTGGTGGGGCTGTATGCCAGCAGTAGGAATGACCCCGGATGATCGAGGTGGTACGATCGCTGCTCGATGTGTGTTTGAGAATACCTGTCGGATACGACGCGCAGACATGCAAGCCGGTTAAGGCCGACTCATCAACTGTTGTACGATATTGGCTTTGACAGATTATTCACAGCGCTTAAGGCGCGATAACAGAGAAGCTCGGAGCAAATATGTTAGATTTAGCGTTAGCAAGGATGGCGCGGTTAGTGTTAGGTTTTGTTTGGCTTGGACTTTGTTTTGGTTGTGCCAGTCAACCCAGAGTTTTCACAGATTTCGACTCTAGCCAGGATTTTTCGTCCTATTCAACATTCTCCTGGATGTCCGCTGATCCGGTGACCATCACCGGCGACCAGCCGCTCAGCCCTCTGGCTTCAAAGCGACTGCTCGACGACGTGAAAGCTGCTCTGGAGGCAAAAGGCTTCGCATACACCAGCGACAAGCAGATGGCCCAGTTCCTTATCAGCATGACTCTGGGCGCGCGCGATCAATTGGAAATCAGAGACGTTGAAGTCGTGGATTATTACGGACCGCATTGGGGGTGGGGTTATAACTACTACGATTTTGCTTATCACCCGGGCGGTTTTTCGCACACCGAAACGATGACCAGAGAGTATGAGGAAGGCACGCTCTCGATCGATGTTTTTGACGTCGCCAACAAAAGTCCTGTGTGGCATGCGAGCGCGACCAAGCGCCTTACCTCCAGCGAGATGAGCGGCCAGAGCGGAGAGACGATAAAAGCAGGCGTAGATCTATTGCTTCAGAATTTCCCACCGTCTAACGCAGGTGATAACTAGACTACATTGCCGGCGTCGCATCTTGGAATGTGAAACACGTCGCACGACGCCGCTGAGGTATGCCTTGATTGAGCATACCTTGTTGCCATTTTGTTGGGAGGAGAACTTGTGATGATTCGTTGGCAGTGTGCATACATGGCCTTGCTTGTTAGTGTACTTGCAGGGTGCGGTTCTTCGTCGGAGGTGAGCGATGCACCCGCAATTCGTCCGGCCAAGCTTATTGAAATCCAGGCTTCCACTGACATCAGAACCCTGACTCTGCCAGCAGTGATAGAGGCTCAATCGTCGGCTGAGCTGACGTTCCAGGTCGGCGGTCTTCTTGCTCAGCTCAATGTACGCAGCGGTCAAAGAGTCCAGGCTGGCGACCTGATTGCTCAGCTGGATCAGCGAGACTTTGCCAACGACCTCACACAGGCGCAGGCCCAGTTTGATCAGGCAGCAAGCGAATTTGGCAGGGCCGAACGCTTGATCAAGGAAAGCGCCATCTCCCGCAGCGTATTTGAGCAGCGGCAATCGCAATTGGAAGTGGCCACGGCGGCACTGGACAGTGCACGCAAGCGGTTGGGCGACACTGAGCTTCGCGCGCCGTTTGATGGCGTGATCGCACAGGTAGCAGGCGAGGCGTTTCAGACGATCAGTGCTCGTGAGCTCATTGCCGTGATTCAATCCACAGGCGCTGCACAAGCCGTAGCGCAGATCCCCGCTACCCTCGTGGCTCGATCTGACTTGATTGAACCCATCGAGTTAGTCGTTGCGTTAGAGACGGCGCCAAACAAGCCCGTGCCTGCAACACTTGTATCTGTTGATACGCAAGCAGACCCTACGACCCAGACATTCCAGGCGGAGTTCGCCTTTGAACCACCTGCCGATATTGTGATCCTCCCTGGCATGACTGGATCACTGGACGCGACACTGCGGATCGGCAACGCTGATGGCACTCGTGAGCAGATCTCTTTGCCGTTGGAAGCAATTCTGTCGTCTGGCCAGGAACAGTTTGTCTGGGTGGTAGATCCAGATTCGATGCTCGTCAACAAACGGACGATCGAGATCGGTTCAGGCATTGGAGCGCAAATTCCGATCCTTTCAGGACTCGCAGCAGGCGATCTCGTTGTGGGTGCCGGTGCGGCATATCTACATGAAGGCATGCAAGTGCGGCGGTATGAGTCTTAGACTGTCGTGAATCCCGCCGAATTTGCGATTAAGAATCGCCTCATCAGTACGCTGGTCATCCTCCTGTCCCTGGGCGCTGGTTGGATGGCTTACGAAAATATGCCGCGTTATGAAGATCCAGAGTTTACGATCCGTACAGCTCAAATCATCACGCGCTACCCCGGTGCAACACCAGAGGAAGTTGCAAACGAAGTGACAGAGGCATTGGAAACTGCCGTACAGCAGCTGCAGGAAGTAGAGGAGATAAGATCGACCTCGTCTGCAGGCGTTTCACTGATCAGTGTCGACATCAAATACGAATTTTCGCCCTCCAAGGATGATCTACAGATCTTGTGGGGCAAAGTGCGCAACAAGGTCAGCGACGCAGCCGGTCAGCTACCACCCGGGGCTTCCGAGCCGGTAGTCAACGACGATTACGGCGATGTCTATGGGCTCTACTACCTGATTACGGGCCCTGGCTTTAGCGCGAAGGAAATTACTGACTACGCCAAGGCGCTGCGCACCGATCTACTCGCCGTCGATGGCGTTGGTAAAGTTGAGATGACTGGCATCCAGAAGGAAGGCATTTATGTAGAGATTTCCCGTGAGAGAGCCGCGGCACTTGGCGTATCGGTCGACGCGATCTACAACGACCTTGCTCAGCAGAACTCAGTCATTCCTGCCGGTGACGTAGCGGTGGGTAGCCGTCGAGTGGTGATTCAGCCCTCGGGAGAAATCGACTCAGTCAGTGCCATCGAAAACGTCGTCGTTTCCGTCGGACAAGGCGGCGCTCTGGTGAGACTTAAGGACATAGGCACAGTAACCCGCAAATACCAGGAACCCGGCAGCTTTCGGATTCGCATGAACGGGGAAGCAGCAGTGGCCCTGGGGGTTTCCCCCACATCCGGTGGCAATGTGGTCGCGATTGGACAAGCTATCGACCGAAAGCTCGCTGAGACTATGACGCAGCGCCCCTATGGGATCGAAGTTCATGAGTCCTATCATCAGGGTAAGATCGTTGATGCGTCGGTTAAGGATTTCGCGCTCAACGTAGTGCTCGCGCTGGTCATTGTTCTGGTGACACTGCTGATTTTCATGGGCTTGCAATCGGCGGTTGTGATTGGCGCTGTGCTGATCCTGACCGTTGCCGCAACGCTCGCAACCATGTATCTGGTTGGCATCCCCATGCACAGAATTTCTCTAGGCGCGTTGATCATCGCGCTGGGCATGCTCGTCGACAACGCCATCGTCGTAACGGAAGGTATTCTTGTGGGTACTCAGCAGGGGCGAAAGAAGCTCGAAGTCGCAAAGGATATTGTTACCCGAACAAAATGGCCACTTTTGGGCGGTACCATCGTCGGCATCCTCGCGTTTGCACCGATCGGATTTGCGCCGGGCTCGACTGCTGAATATACCGGCGATCTCTTCTGGGTCGTGATGATTTCTCTGTTCTTCAGCTGGATTTTCGCCATCACAGCGGTGCCTCTGTTCGCTGATCTGCTTTTTTCGGAATCCATACAGAAACAACCCGAAGGAGATACGCCTGAGGGTCAATTCATAACCGCGTTTAAGCGATTCATGAATCAGGCACTACTTCACCGATGGCTGGTCATTGGCAGTGTGGTCGGCTTCTTCGCACTCTCTATCTGGGGCTTTCAGTTCGTGAAGAGCGGCTTCTTCCCAGCGTCAACGACACCCCAGATCGTTGTCGATTTACGCCTGCCGGAAGGTACAGATTTCGCTGAGACAGAGCGGGAGATGAGCGCGATTGAAGGCAAGCTGCAGAGGCTTTCCGGGGTAGTGGACGTGCAGGCTCTGATCGGCGCGGGAACATTACGCTACATGTTGGTCTACTCGCCTGAACCGCGCAACTCAGCCTACGGCCAGTTTCTGCTGAAAACAGACAGCTACGACGTCATCTCACAGCTGATGCCACAGATTCAGGACATGCTGGATCAAAATCACCCCAATGCCCAGGCAAAAGTGTGGCGTTTCCAGCTAGGCCCCGGCGGCGGGTCCAAAATTGAGGCCGAATTCTCAGGTCCGGATCCTGCCGTTTTGCGACAGCTGGCGATGCGGGCAAAATCCATTATGGCGTCCGATGGCGGCGCTATCTCGATCAAAGATGACTGGGGCCAACCTGTCAGCGTAATCGAACCTGTTTATTCGGAGTCCCGCGGCCGTCGCGTGGGGGTGTCCCGCGAAGACATGGCGAACGCGCTGCAGACCAATTTTTCCGGGCGCGCGATCGGTACTTTTCGCGAGGGCGAAGACTTGATTCCCATTATCGCGCGCGCACCCGAGAATGAGCGGTTGCGAGCGGAAAATATGGGCGGCATACAGGTGACCAGCCACAAAACCGGGCTTTCTGTACCGCTGCTGGAAACGGTCGATCAGGTAGGCACCGTTTGGCGTGACGCGAACTTGCTGCGAGTGAACCGGGTCTGGACCATTAATGCGCAGAGCGACCCGCTACCGAGTGAGCTGGCATCTGAGTTACTCGCACGTCTGCGTCCTCAAATAGAGGCCATTGACTTGCCGCCTGGATACCAGCTCGAGTGGGGCGGAGAATATGGGGATAGCGCAGAATCCAATGAAGAGTTGGCGAGCACGATACCCTATGGCCTACTCGCGATGGTGCTAACCGTCGTGATTCTATTCAACGCCTTGAAACAGCCAGCGATTATCTGGTTGGTCGTACCATTGGCGCTGATTGGCGTGGTGGTTGGACTTATCGCCACGGGCACTGCCTTGGAATTTATGGCGCTGCTGGGTCTGCTCTCCTTGTCCGGCCTCCTGATCAAGAATGCGATCGTTCTCGTCGATCAAATGGACCTCGAGATCGGTGAGGGGAAACCGAGATTCGAAGCGGTTATCGATTCCGCCGCAGGTCGAGTCCGGCCTGTGATGATGGGTGCGCTGACGACTGTGTTGGGCGTCTTGCCACTCTTTGGTGATGCTTTCTTCAAGTCTATGGCTGTCGTTTTGGTGTTTGGTCTTACTTTTGCGACGCTACTCACGCTGGTCGTTGTGCCTGCACTCTATGCGGTCTTCTTCAACATCTCATCTGATGAGCGAGTAAGTCCATGAGAACGATAATATTAGGCTCGACGATACTGATCGCCGCTTGTGCGACGGTAGACTACGAACAAAGAGTCACTCTGGGTGATGACGCCGTTGGCGTCGTACCTGTTTCCTGGCAAACAGCACAAGCTGAGTTGGGCGAAGTTGAAGTGGGTTGGATAGCGAGCTTTAACGACCCGCTGCTCAGCGCATTAGTCGAGGAATCGCTTGCGCAGAACCGGAATCTGCAGGCGTCGGCCGCCAATGTGGATCGTGCCTGGGCGCTGGCACGTCAGGCGGGTGCAGCTACCACACCATCCCTCGGCTTCACCACGGGTACCCAGAACAGCGGGCTTGTGCAGGGCAGTTCCGGTTCCGCAAGCGTCAACGCGGGTCTGCAGGCCAGTTGGGAGATCGATCTGTGGGGCCGAATCAGTTCGGGTCAGGGCGCTGCAGTCGCCAGTGCGCAGGCAGCAGAAGCTGATTACCTTTTCGCGCAATACTCCCTGGCTGCCGGTGTCGCGCGCGCATACTTCATTGCAGTTGAGGCCGCTCAGCAAGAAGTTACAGCGCGGAATATCGTAGAGGCGCTTGAAAAAACGCTGCACATTATTGATGTTCGATTACGAGAGGGCATGGCCACAGCGCAGGACCTTGCCTTGATGCGCGGAGACCTTGCAAGCGCGCGTGAGTCTCTCGCAGCCGTTGAAGGCGGTCGCCGTGATGCTCTACGTGCTCTGGAATTGCTGTTGGGACGCTATCCCGGCGCAGAGGTTGAAGTGCGCAATCAATTGCCCATGCCACCGGAGCAACCTGCCGCCGGCCTTCCTGCCAGTTTGCTTGAGCGGCGCCCGGATTTAATCGCCGCAGAACGCCGAATCGCCGCTTCGATAGCTGGTGTGGATCAAGCCAAGGCGGCCCGCTTGCCGCAGCTCAGTCTTACTGCAAATGTCGGAGGATCTTCGACCGGTCTGACTGATCTTCTCAATCCTGCCAATCTCGCATGGCAGGGAGCCTCAAACCTGCTTGTACCGGTTTTTGATGGCGGCGCACGAAAAGAGGCCGTTGAAATCGCCGGGGCGGAAGAAGAAGCCGCCGTTGCCTCTTACGCACAAGCCGCACTCAGCGCGTTTGGCGAGGTAGAGCAAGCGCTCGACCAGGGTAACGTTCTGTCGCAAAGGCTCACAGATCTGCAAGAAGCGCGCGACGAGGCAAAAGAAGCACTGCGCCTGACACAGCTGCAGTTCGATGAGGGAGAAACCGACCTCCTGGATGTTCTAACCATACAGCAGAGATTCTACGGAAGAGAAGGTAATCTGTTTTCGCTGCAACGCGCGCTGCTGGAGCAGCATCTCGATCTCAATTTGGCACTGGGCGGGCATTGGTAACCGTTGCGACCTCGTGATTACGATCCGTGATCTGAAGGTTCGGCAGGCTGCCGGACTCAACGATCGACAACCTACGTCCACGTTGCCAGTATGACATTTGATCTGGCAGCCAGGACTGACGCAGGAAAAAAGTTTGTCGATGCTTGCATCGCCGTTATTCCTGAGCTGCGAGAAAATGCGGACGAAGCCGACCGCAATGCAGAAATGGTGGAAGCAAACTTTCTCCGCTTACAGTCCCAGGGTATCGCAAGTGCCTTCGTACCAGAGTCGCTCGGCGGCATGGGGCTCAGCTCGATCCACGACTGGATGCTGGGTATTCGCGCCCTGGCTCGGGGCGACGGATCCACAGCGATCGGCATCAACATGCACCTGGCGGTCACGCGTGGCATGGCGACGGCTTACGCCCTGTCAGGTGCCGACCCCCGTACCGGTGCGGCCGATGCTCTGCGCGCGGTTGCGAATGGAGATATGCTTATCTGCGCTACGGCAACAGAAGCCGGCACTGACAACCTGCATCCGCTGACAGAGGCCACGGCCAGTGAGGATGGCTGGGTCATTAACGGAACCAAAATGTTCGTCACGATGTCTCCTGTCGCTACCCATCTGGCGATGAATCTCAGGATGCGGGATGAAGCAGGTGATCACATCGCGACCACGATGATGCCCATCGATACCCCGGGCCTCATACCGCTGGGAGACTGGGATGCCCTGGGCATGCGGGGGTCGGGTAGCCAATCCATCAGATTCGAGAACGTGCATACAAGAAAACACGCAGTGCGAATCCTGGGCCCCTGGGGACAGTGGAGCACGGGCGTGTTGATCAGCCGCACGTTGGGCAACCTCACTTTAGTTGCTGCATTCCTTGGTATAGCAGAGCATGCTCGTGAACTGATTCTGGAGAGTCTTGCGGGGCAGACACGTGCGGGCGCACCGGTACGTCTGAAACCAGGTGTGCAACAGTCTGTTGGCGAGATGGAGATAGAGATCACCCAGTGCCGGGGCGTGCTCGCGCAAGCCGGTCGAGGCGTCGATGACTGGCTCGCTCGCACCGTGCCGAATCCGCCCACTCTGGCTCAGGCGCATGAGCTTATGCAGTCTTACCAGGCGGCCAAGTGGATCGTCAATCGTGGCGCCATAAACATCGTTGATCATGCTTTGAACCTCTCGGGGGGCGCGGGATTCATGAACAGACACCCGCTATCCCGTCTGTACAGAGATGTTAGAGCCGGTCCCTTCATGCAGCCCCATGCGGTTGTGGACATACGCTCCTATGTGGGGCAGGTTGCCTTGGGCGAGTATCCGGATCATTAGACGCGGAACATGGATCACGCCAGCTACCTTTACAAAACTTCCTCTGCCAGAAAGCGCAACGTATCGATGCTTTGAGTCGAGACGAGCAATGAGGTCACCGGGCTTTTTTCCCAATCACGAATGCGTTCAAGAATCCGTTCCTTCGAGCCGACCAGGGAAATCTCGTCTGCCAGTGCATCAGGCACAGCCTCAATGGCCTGCATGCGCTCGCCGGACATGAACAGATCCTGGATTTCTTCAGCTGCGTCCGAAAAACCGAGTCTGGCGATGTGATTCTTGTGCAGATTGTAAGATTTAGCGCCCATACCGCCCGCATAAAAGCCCACCTGTTGCTTGATCGGCAGCAGCGCCTCGCTGACGTCGTCGTTGACGTTGACCGTGATCGTCGCGGCGATTTCAAAATCGGCCGGAGCTGTAGACAACGCCTGCTCATAGACGCCCATCCGGTAAGGTGAGATGAACATCGGTACCCATCCCTGACAGAGTTCCGCACCGAGGGCCACATTCTTAGGGCCTTCTGCCCCCAGGTAGAGGGGGATCTCGCGGCGGTGGGGATGTGTAATGAGCCGCAAAGGTTTGCCCAGACCCGTGCCACCCTCCAGAGGAAGTTGGAAATAATCGCCGTCAAAGCGCACAGGCTCGTCTCGCGCCATCATCTTTCGAAACAGTGAAATCCATTCCCGGGTGCGTGCCAGCGGCTTACCGTAGGGCTGCCCGTACCATCCTTCAACCACCTGGGGACCGGAGACACCGATACCCAGTATAAGGCGCCCCTGGGAAAACAGATCCAGTGTGGTGGCCGTCATAACCGCATTGGCCGGAGTTCTGGCCGACAGTTGCATGATCGAGGTCCCCAGCTTGATTTTGGAGGTTTGTGCGCCAATCCAGGTTAGCGGCGTAAAGCAATCCGATCCGTAGATTTCTCCAAACCAGACCGATTCATACCCCAGCCGTTCGGCCTCGATCGCCAGTTCGGTCTGCCGCTGCGGATCGTCAACAACGCCTAACATCAACCCTAGTTTCATATGCTTCGCTCCAACTCATTCGCAAACTGCTTTATTTCGCCGGCTTGCGCCAGACCAATCAGTACCAGACTACCGGCGGACTCGATCGGGTCCTTGCAGGGGGTCACCCGCCAGCGCCGACCAACGCTCTGCACGGTCATTGCAGTGTCATCATCGGCCACCTTCACCCGACCTTTCACCCGCAGGACAAACCCTGGCAGCGAGTCCAGCCAACGGGTCAGCGCCCGAGCGGTGAGTGGTGCGTGCAACTCGATGACGTGGGACTCAAACGCACTCAGGTCATGAGGCATCTGTGCTATTGGCAGTCGGGCGCCGCGCGACGAAGCACCGAGCAGCATGTCGGCCAGATCCAGCGCTTCAAGGCTCGTCGATGCCAAGACAGCACGGCCCGGCGCATGCCTGGCGATTTCCGATGTCAGGGCATCCACGACGGGTATGCCATGGCCGTCGGTCTTGCTCAGAATTACCAGGTGTGCCGCGCGCAGTTGTCGCAAAAACAGCGATTGCGCCGGGCCCATCATCTGCTCTGACCAACCGAGTGCATCGACCAGAGTAATGATGCCGTCGAGAATGAAGCCATTGACATGCGCAACGGTCTGGGCAATGCCGGTGGGGTCGCTGACACCCGAGGCTTCGATGACAATTGCGTCCGGCTTGCGTGTGCGCTCCTGTACCGCCCGTAACGTTTGTGCGAGATCACTGCCAAGAACGCAACACGCACAGCCATTGTCGAACTCGATCGTCTCGGTGCTGGTTTTGCGTATTCTCTCTGCATCGACATTCAACGCCGCCAGATCGTTGACGATGGCCAGGATGTTCAGATCTGTCTGTTGCAGCAGCCGGCAGATCAAGGTGGTCTTGCCCGAACCCAGGAAGCCCGCGAAAACAGTAACCGGGATTTCATTCTGATCTGGTATCTGTATGGGGCCTGGCTCCGGGTCACCCAAAGTTGACAACACGCGATCCCAGACCGCCTGGAGCGATGGCGGCGCTGCGGGTGCGTCAGGCATCAGATATGGCCTGCACCGTGCCGCCCAGCACCGTGCCGCGAATCCCTATCTGATTGAGGACCCGGGGGTCGACTTCATAGGGGTCATCATCCAGCACCACAAAATCTGCATGTTTACCCACCTCGATACTGCCGAGGCGATCATCACGGTTGAGCACATAGGCGGCATCGACCGTAATCGCGCGCATGGCCTGATCCACGCTGATCCGCTCACCCGGCGCGACCACGGTCTCACCGTCTGCAGCAATGCGGTTCACGGCAATCCACGCGGCCGTCAACGGATGCATGGGCGCCACCACAAGGTTGTAATCCGAGTGCAATGCGAAGGTCGCTCGGGCGCGTACGAGGGAGCCGAGCCGTGCGGTTGCCTCGGTGCGGTCGGGGCCGAACCCCTGGTCCGCATGAATACCGGAGCGGTAATGTACGAAATAAGGATTCACGCTTGCCAGACCGCCCAGCGCCGCCAGGCGTCGCGCCTGGGCGGGTGTGCTGATGCAGTAGTGTTCAATGGTAAAGCGATGATCAAAACGAGGCAGTCTATGCTGCAGTTCATTCAGTGTATTGAGCGTCATGTCGACGGTTTCATCGCCGTTTGCGTGAGAATGAATCTGCACCCCGGCTTGCCAGAACGGCATCATCCGCTCCACCATCTCTGCCCAGGGCACCTCGCCGGTCAGGCCTTCCTCACCATCCAGATAGCCCGGGAAATTCAGGCGCAGGGTCATGGAAGGATAGGATCCGTCATTGACGAACTTGACCCCGTGTACAGCCAGTCGATCGTTGCCGCGCTCGCCCATCATGCGATAAAACTCGGCCACGTCGGCGCCATATTCGCGACGTAAACGACCTTCAAAGGGCACCAGCAGCATGCGCAGGGGCAGCTTGCCTTCTGCTATGGCCTGCTGGTGATCACGCCATTCACTCTCAAACGATGATATCCCGAAGATCATATCTGCAGTGGTCGTGACGCCGCTGCGCACGGCGACCTGCCCCTGCAACGCAAGAGCAGCCACGCCAAAGTCCTGGCGATAAATTTCTTCGCGGACCGGACGCGAGGCGACAGCGGTCGCTTCAGTTTCAATAAACCAACCGTTGAGCCGGCCGTCCGGAAAACGTCCCAATCCGTGCAGTCGGGTGTTTTCGTCGACTCCCGTGAGCGCCAGCATGGCTGTGTTGGTATAAATAATGTGCGGCGCATAGGCCATGACCCAGATCGGCACTTCGGTGGAAATGGCATCCAGCATGTCCCGGTCAAGGTGCCCTGCCTGCATACCTGGATCGTAGCCCCATGCCGTGATGGGGTGGCTCTTGTTTTCGTTGCGCTCGGCGACCAGTTGCCTCAGTCGTGCAATAACTGCGTCCCGATCAGGCAGAGGCGTAACCGGGTTGCCAAACGGGTCCGTTGAATCGATTGGACCGACGTAGTTGAGTCCCATGTAGGTGCCGGAAAGCCGCAAATGGGTGTGCGGATCGACAAACCCCGGCATCAGCACCCGTTCGGCGAAGCGATCGTCCACTTCATGGGGTATGCGTCGCAGCCAGGGCTGCATTGATTCCATGGTGCCAACCGAGACGATGCGCCCCTCATTTACCGCCACCGCGCTGGCTTCAGGACGCCCCGGGTCCATCGTGCGAATCTGGGCCGCCGTGTAGACTGTGAGTTTGTCCACGGCTTATAGTCCAGGCCCGGGGCGCATGGCGCTGCCATCGGCAAAACGCGACATGCGGAAGCGGCTCAAATCGTAGCGCGCCGGCTTGCCCTGGACCATGTCGGCCATAACGCGTCCAGCACCCGGCCCAATACCAAAGCCATGGCCACTGAAACCCGTCGCCAGATACAGCCCCGCATGACCCGGGATCCCGTCCATTACAGGGACCACGTCAGGCGTAACATCGATCATTCCCGCCCATGCTTCCTCAAAGGGCAAGTCCGCCAGACTCGGCAGTCGTTTGCGCAGACCGTCACGCATGCGTGCCAGGGCCTTGTGCGAAGGCTCCGGGTTCAGAACGCGAGTGCGTTCAAAAGGCGATACCTCATCATCCTGCCAGCGCCTGCTGGTCAGCATGCGATCGATCAGGCCGTCCCCGAAACGCAGCCGGATACATCGTACGCTTTCCGAAAGTGCGGGCAGGAACTTAAACAAGTGGCGAAAGCTGTCCTGACCCACAAAGTGTTCGGTAGTGCTGGACGAGGCGATGGTATACCCGCCGTCCTGGCGACGGCGAACAGCCACCTCCCCGAGCGCGGCGTTGCCCTGATAGACATCCGGGCCCGGGGCGGTCTTCGCCACTGTGGCCCGCACCGTCAACTGCGGCAGGTTGATACCTAGATTCGCTAGAAACAGAGAGGACCATGCCCCGCCCGCACACACAACGGCCCGCGCTTTCACGTATCCGTCTTCGGTGACGACCCCCGCAACCGCGCCGCCTTGAGTATCTACAGAACGGACGGCGCATGCCTCGCGCACCAGCCCTCCCTGTCGCTGCAGATGACGAGCAAGAGCGGGCACGGCTTTCCAGGGCTCGGCCCGGCCGTCACTTGCAGTGAGCATGCCACCTCGCCACTGCCCGGAGGCATCGCCGATCAATTGATCTGCCTCGGCGGCTGACAGCATTCGCGTGTCTAGCTGATACTGCTGGGCGGTGTCGAGCCACTGTTCGTACCCGGCAAGCTGTTGCTCTGTCTCGGCCGCGTAGAAGACCCCCTGGCGCGTGAAGCCGATGTCTTCGTCAAGCTCCCGGGCGAGAGTTTCCCACTGGTTGAGACTATCTATCACAATCGGCAGTTCATCCGGGTCTCTGGCTTGCTGACGAATCCATCCCCAGTTGCGGCTCGACTGTTCGCCGGCGACTCGCCCTTTATCGCAAACCAGCACCGATACGCCCTGCTGCGCCAGAAACCAACCCGTCGATATGCCGATGACACCAGCGCCAATCACAACGACATCGACAGATTCCGGCAGCGGATCCGAGAAAGCGACAGGTGTCTCTTGTGTGTATATCAAACGTCGACCCTTCCCGCGGTAAATGACAATGTCCATCATCGTGCAGCGGTCGGGCGGGTTCAAGCTAACATTCAGAGTTTGAAACCTGTGCCAAGTCCGGTGGCACATGGATGTGGTCTGGCGCATTGGTGGCTGGGCCCATATACTCATTGTTACTTCAGGGACAAGCCAGAAAACCAAAAGCCACTTGAGACCATGACTGATCTCAAGCGTGTGAAACGTTTCGGGGGGAAATGTTTTGGCCGGTAGTTTTTCACTAAGTCCGTCACTTATGAAGCCTGAGCTTCTCGTCAACGAGCGGGTAAGAGAAAGGATGAGGGCAGCCCATCAACGGGCGCTGGACGCTCGTTCGGATTCAGCGACCAACACCTACTGGGGCGTCCTGCTTAACCAGGCAGGCGGGAGCGAAGCACGCAACGTGTTTCGACACGGCATGGTCTTCCCGGACATGCAGGCCTGGGCCTCGCATTTGAAGAGTAGGTAAAGCTATGAAGACGTTACGCACGGAGATCCTGACCTGTCTGACATTACTGATCGTGGCCACCGGCGCGCAGGCCGAAAGCAACGGCGTCGACGACGCCGAAATGTCTGACAAGACCAATACTTCTGGGTGGCTCGCTTACGGGCGTACCCATTTCGAACAGCGGTTCAGTCCGCTGACCGACATTCATGTCGGCAACGTCTCGAAACTGAGCGTGGATTGGTTTGTCGACCTGCCGGAAGCTACGGGGCTCGCGGCCACACCGCTGGTCTCCGATGGCACGATGTACTTCGTTACGTCCCGCAACAAGGTGCACGCGGTTGAGGCCACGACAGGCAATCCGCTATGGGAATATGACCCGGACGTTGCCGGGCATAGCGGTCAGCGCATGCGCGCGTCATTTCTGCACGGCAACCGTGGAGTGGCACTGTGGAAGGATAAGGTGATTATTGCCACTGTAGATGGACGCCTGATCGCGCTGGAGGCAGCCACTGGAGAGAGAGTCTGGAGTGTTCAGACGACTGATCCGACTCAGGCACTATATATTTCCGGTGCCCCCAAAGTATTCAAGGACAAGGTGCTGATTGGCAACGGCGGTACGGAAAATGGGCCGAGTCGCGGTTACGTCACGGCCTATCATGCTCAGACGGGCGAGCAGGCATGGCGTTTTTACATCGTGCCAGGCAATCCAGCCGACGGCTTCGAGAGTCCAGCCATGGAAATGGCAGCAGCGACGTGGACGGGCGAATGGTGGAAATACGGTGGTGGCGGCAACGCCTGGCATGGTTTCACCTACGACCCCGAGTTCGACGCGGTCTATATCGGCACCGGTAACGGTGCCCCATGGAACCAGAAGATCCGCAGCCCCGATGGCGGAGACAATCTCTTCCTCTGTTCCGTTGTAGCACTGGACCCGGACACGGGCGAGTACAAGTGGCATTACCAGACCACGCCAGGTGAAACCTGGGATTACAACTCCAATATGGATATTGTTCTTGCAGACCTGCTCATAGATGGTCAGCCACGAAAAGTTATTCTGCATGCACCGAAAAACGGCTTTTTTTACGTCATTGATCGCAAAGACGGGCGCGTTATTTCTGCGGAACCTTTTGCGGAGGTGAACTGGGCGTCAAAAATCGACCTTAAAACAGGGCGTCCTGTGGAAGTGCCCGGGGCCCGTTACGAGACCGAGAGCTACACTGTGACGCCGGGCCCGCTGGGTGCACACAACTGGCCTTCAATGTCGTTCAACCCGCAGCTTGGCCTTGCCTACATTCCCACCATACACCAGCGCTGGCAGTTCGATGATAGCGAGACAGACTTGAAAGGCTGGCGCCCACCGGATTGGCAGGCGCCTGCCCCGTCAGAGGGCGTCGGTCTGAGTTATACCAACGAATCGAATGACGATGGCGTTTCAGGCAGCCTGCAGGCTTGGGATCCAGTGGCACAGAAACAGGTCTGGACAGTCCCATTGCCGGTGGATTGGAATCCAGGCACCCTGGCCACAGCCGGCAACCTCGTGTTTCAGGGTAGAGCCGATGGTGATCTGGTGGCCTACGATGCCCGAACCGGCGAGGTGCTCTGGAAAAAACAACTGGGTCTCGGCATCGCCGCGCCGCCCATCACCTATAAACTGAACGGCAGGCAATATGTCGCGTTACTGGTGGGCTGGGGATCCATTTATGCGTCAATGGGTGAACAACAGGCGTTTGACCTCGGTTGGGCTTACGGTCTGCAGACCCGCCGCCTGATTGCCTTTTCTCTGGATGGCCAGACGACGCTACCGGAGCAACCCAAACCGCAGCCGCCGACAATTTCGGAGGCTCCCTTCATCGAAGTGGATATGGGGCTTGCCACAAAGGGCGAGGACGTCTACGGCCAATGCTCCTGGTGTCACGGCAACGCTGGTGTGTCTGGAGGTCTGGCACCAGACCTCCGAGCCAGCGCCATTCCGCTTTCGGCGGAAGCATTTGCCCGGGTAGTGCGAGATGGTGCGCTGCGCGAGCGCGGCATGCCGTCTTACGCCAACCTGACCGATGAGCACCTCGAGTCAATCAGGCACTACATTCGTCAGCAAGCCAACATCGCGCTTGGTCAATAAGACGACCCGCAACAAGGGCTGAGACGACCTGTTGCGCAACTGATCCGATGAACCTCGGATCAGTTGCCAGCGTGGGCGAATCGTACGGGGTATGACTATGGTTAGCCTCATCCACATTAACCAGTACCTTTTGTCAACAAACAAGGCGCCGCTAGCTTTGCCTTCAATCTCATCGAGCAGGCCATGAGCTGTTTGCTCGAGAGTGTGCAGAGTTTGCCTCTGTGGCGCTTTAGCGGGCCATATTCAATGCGCTCCAGGGCTCACTGCTGGTAAAGCGCTCAACCGATGACCTGAACCAATTTGAAGACGTGATTGTCGCGATCACGCATGTGTTGAAAACGCCGTAGAGTTGGTTGTTAGTCCTTGGTGAATGCGCTATGCCGCATTCGTGGAAGACCTCAATGGAAACGTTGGCACCTGATGCAGGACGTGGCGCTCTGTTTACCATAAGGACCACACGCCGAAGGCGATGATGTAGCCGGAAAGCAGTGCGTTGGTAATCGCATGGGCGATGATTGCGTCAGTCACGCTGTCTTTGTGATAGCGGACCAGACCATAGACCAGACCAGCCAGCATACCGGCGATCCAGGCGCTGTGCAGCAGACCGAAAAGTATCGTAGATACCGCCAGCGGCAGTAGCCGTGGATCTATCTTCAAATTAACGGATTCGCTCCAGAGGCGCAGGCGATTGATGAGATAGCCGCGAAAAGCGAGCTCTTCCGCAATGGGCACCATTAATGCTGCGCCCAGACACCTGATCATGACCCAGGCGATCATCCAAGCGCTGGGAACCGCAGCAAGTGCCTGGGCCATTTCGGCATCGCGGTCGGGGTCCGGCTCGACCATCAGCAGCCACAGCGCGAAAACTCCCAGACCGGCGGCTATCGGCACCAGACCAAACCGGGGGCGTTCCAGCGCCAGCGCAGACCATACCCACATAATGGCCGCGCCGACTCCGATGACGCGCAACGGGTAGAGCCAGTCAACTGTACCGCTGAACGCGCTGGTGATTAAGGTCATTGTCAACAGCACCACCAGTGGCAACAGCCACACTCCCGCACTGTGCGGATCCAGCGGCACAACTCGAGCTTTCTGCCCTTGCTCCGGGCCAGCCTCGCTGGCGAACCAGTCGCTGCGGTCGGCGGCCACCAATATTGCCAGCGCCACCACAATAAACATGATCCAACCTGCCTGGCTGTGAAAACCGCCTACTGCTATGGCTGGCGAGATTTCATGACCGATCACGATCAGAAGCACTATTCGTATGGCGTTAAACAGCCAAATAACTGCGATGCCAAGAGGAAACAGTAACAGTGCACGAGGAAAACTGAATTCCGTGCGGTAGATCCACAGATACAAGGCGGTGAAGATGCTGATGAGGCCTACACCCTCATAGCCGGAACAGGCCTCATCGATGCGTACCATAAAGTCTGTAGTACCGAGCAGCAGAGTTTCGGGATCACTTAGCACGTTGCCGTAAATCGAGTTCAAGAGCACGCCGCTGACCGCAAAAGTCCACTCCGACAATTGCGCCCAGGCGGATTGTGCGGAAAACGCCAGTATCAGCGTGAGGCCCGCCGCACCACCGGCCAGCAATAGTGCACGCCACTCCTGTGACAGTATCTTCGACCAGACCGAAAATCGTGCCACGGCAGCTAGCCAGGTCGCGCCTGTCGCTGCCACCAACGCTACCCACAACAGCGCCAGTTGGTCATTGGCGCCACCCGGGAAGAACAACCGGTCGGATACGACGAACAGACAAGCGAAACACGCCAGCTGTGTCACGCAGAGCAGGGTTTCGCGGAGATGAAAGTTGGGACTGGTGAGCAGGGTGAGGTGGTTTGGCAATCTTGGTGCGGTGATCAGGATGATCAGACCAGCAAAGACCAGACAGGCTTTGAGCAGATAGCCCCCAAACGCTACCAAGCCCGAGGCCAATTCCGTATCGGCAATTGAGAGGGCATCGAACGAAAGCGATACCGCTAGGATCTCTGCGAGCAGAACCCCTACGAATCCGGCCAGCCGGAGTGCTGGCCGGGTCATCTGCATAGTCCTGCTGTATTCAGCAGGGCGTCAGGCGTTTGCGCGTTTGCGCTCGCGAATGATCAACCCGACTGCAATCAGGAGGCCGAAGGCTATAGCGGCAGAACTGCCGTCGAGTTCAGGTACCGCGGAAACCTCACTGCCGCTAGTCGGGCCAACGAGATTATTATTCACGGTCGCCGCGTTGCCTCCGCCGGAAGTCGCGCTGTATACCTGGCTCGCGCCGCCGTACCCTTCAGAGGTTTGCTCGCCATTGAGTAACCCAGCCTTGATCTCTTGCCAATTCTCTATCGGCACAGGTGCGTCAGCTGCGTAGGTGGCGCTGGAAATTCCGGTCAGCAGCAACATTACTGCTGCGATTTGCGTTACAGATTTCATACTTCTTAACTCCATAAAACCCGAAAAGAGCCCAATTGCCCATCTAGCACCAAAATATATAGAAATCAGCGGCAGCTGGTGGGCCTTTTTTGTAAGCATTATTACATATTTGTTTAGATAGAAATTCGTTAGTAACACCTCTGAAACCGAAGCGGGAATACGCTGGCCCGATAAAGGCCAGCCTTAAACAGCGCCTTGCGCGGCTAATCGCAACCGCCATTCCTCAAAGAATTGTACTCTGTCGCGTCAAACTGGCTGCCAGTGAAAACTCTCTTGTAGGCCTCGCAGTATTCGCTTTGAGACGCGAATGTGGCATCCCCGAAAAACCTGCGCTTAAGATCGGCCGCCGTGATACGGTCGGTCTGCATGCGAATGCCTTGATCGATCTCCGTATCAAATACCATTAGACGAAAAGTTTGCGGGTCATCGATATTCCATGCCGACCACATCGGCTTGTCGCCCTCGCGACCGACACCGGGTGAACCCGTGTAAGCAAACTGAGCCCAGTAAGACCCCATATGATCGGCCACCGTATCGTATTGCGTCTGCATGGATGGTGGGAAAATCACGCGCATGGGTTTGATGAATTTGTTGAAAACGAAAGGGATTTCCAGCGCATGGGCAGCACCAAGCAGGTTTTTCAGGTCGACCACTCCGAGATCACGCCAGTCATCCACGTCGAAACGATAGGCGTATACATGTTCCCCTTGAGCCTGCAGTAAGGCCGTCGCCAGTTCATCTACTGCACGAATTTTCCAACCGTCACTTGAGTATCCATTGTCGCGATTGTAGGCAGATAGATCTTTGAAGCCCGTCGGCAGGCCAAATATTCTGTCGACGTGTCTGCTGGCGAACGCAGTAAACAGTTTGGTTTCGTCACGGTTGGTGCCGAGTATCACCGGCACCGGGTTATACAAACTCGTATCAGAGAATATCTCCACAGCACTCATCCCTTCAGGCAGCACGTAACCGTCTGCAAAAATGTCAGGATTGCCGAGCATGCCGGCGAAGGCACCGCGATAAAGACCTAACAACTCAGCCGCCGTCAGGTCGCGCAATGCTCTGGCCAGAGCTGTATATTCCATTTCTTGCTGGATCGATTTCGCCGCCTCGCGATCTGACGCGAGACCCTGTTGTACCAGCATGTTGTTAACCGCTTCCCGCGAGCTGAGCCTGTGCCCGGGCTTGTCATCATCGAGATAGTTTTCGGCCTCGGCGATGGTAGACAAATTCAGCCCGCCGCTTTGTGAAATGGCCTTGTCAAACAGCCCCGCGGCCAGTGGCGAAGCCATCAGGCTCAATACATCAAATGCGCCGGCAGATTCGCCGAAGATCGTGACGTTGTCCGGATCACCGCCAAACGCTTCGATATTGTCCTTAACCCACCTCAGTGCCTGAATAAGGTCCAAAGTACCGTAGTTTCCCGACTGATCTTCCTTTGTAGACGTGGGCTCCCGCAGCGCCGGATGCCGGAACCAACCCAACGGTCCGAGGCGGTATTGTGTGCTGACGATAACAAGGTCGTGGTCGCGGCTTAGATTGTCACCGTGATAAATCGGCGTGCTGGCGTCGCCGACGCTGTTGCCGCCACCGTGAATCCAGAACATCACCGGCCGCTTTTTGCGGTCGAGATTATCCACCGCAGGAGACCAGATATTCAGAAACAGGCAGTCTTCGTCTCCGGTGGTATTGCTTTGCGCCCCCAACTGCGGACACGGGGCGCCAAAGCTTAAAGCCTCGCGTCTTCCTTGCCATGGTTCGGTTGGCGCAGGGGCCCGCCAGCGCATGTCGCCAACTGGCGCAGCAGCAAATGGAATGCCAAGCCACGTAGCCACACCTTCTCGCACAAAACCGATGACCTCACCGGAATCGACGTCTCTCGAGGTCCTTTGGTCTGCGGTCGGCGGGCTGCCTGATTCCGGCGCCAGATAAAGATAGATGCCGCCTACGATTAATACTCCGGCAAATAGGAGTGAGAGCAGAAAATATGCCAGCAATTTCACGGGATGTACTTGCTCCTCGCAACGGGCCCTCTAGCTTACACTGACTATGGAGCCGACGCTTTCTTTCAGGTTGCTAATCCTGGTGAACGTACTTGTTTGTCCAGTCCAAACTCCTCTGTTGCCCTCGGTGTTATGATCTTTTGTTTCAATCCAGAGGAGAGCAGGCATGGCGGATTACAATTTCATCCGATACGAAGTGGATCAGGGTCGCGCAAGAATTACTTTGAATCGGCCGGACAAACGCAATGCGCTGTCGATTGAGTTAGTAGAAGAGCTGCGTGATGCTCTGTGGGAAGCCGACGACAACAAAGCCGTGCACTGTGTCATCCTCAAAGGCGCGGGCAGCTCTTTTTGTGCAGGCTACGATCTAACGCCCACGGTTTCAAAGGCCGACGATGGCGTAGAGCGACGTCGCGGCCGCGGTGTGGATGACGATGCCTGGCAGATCGAACGATTCCAGCGTGCGCTGCGCACCTTAAACGAAATGCACAAACCTTCCATCGCGCAGATTCACGGCAACTGTTTGGCGGGCGGCACTGATCTGGCCTTGTACTGCGACATTCTCATCTGTGCAGATAACGCAAATATTGGCTATTCGGCATTACGCAATATGGGCGCCGCACCCAATCAGATGTGGATCTACAATTGCGGTCCGCAGTGGACCAAGCGTCTGCTCCTCACGGGCGACACGCTGAGCGGTGAAGACGCTGCGCGCATAGGCTTAGTGCTGAAATCTGTCCCGGAAGAGTACCTGGAGCAAGAAGTGGAGGGTTTAGCCGATCGCATGAGCTGGATCGACCCGGAAATGCTGTCCAGCAACAAGCGCATCATCAATATCGCTATGGAACTCATGGGTTCGCAGCTGGTTCAGCGCCTCGCAGCGGAAAACGATGCCAGGGCGCATACCTCCCAGGCTGCCCGCAATGTCTTCAAGCAGATTTCTACGGAAGGCCTGCAGGCGGCATTACGCGATCGGGATGCCCCTTTCGGTGATAGTAGAGCACGTGTGGAAGGCCCCGAGTTTCGCGACGAAGCAGGTCGTTTAGTGGATGTGCCGGTGAGTTGAGCATCACGCTGGTCGCCCCGCGAAATCAAGGCTGGTTGCAGGGCTTTGCGTCGAAGACTAAAGCGCTCGCAAGTCTTCGAATCCACTAACATTGCCGATTACCTGGGACATACGCCTTGAACAAAAAACTAGTGACCATTCAAACAACGAATTCATACGAGGCTGGCGGGTTTGGTGATCGATCGGTTCGGGCTGCGCAAAGTCGCGACGGCCTCTCTGGCTTTGTACTCGCTGGGACTTCTCGCCATTAGCCGAATGGCAGTATTAACGTCATTTCGGAGTGTGCCGTCGCATAGTGGGCAGACCGTAACGTCGAACTCAAACGCCCGCTTGAGCCGCTGTGCCCAAGTCAGTCGCTCGCCTTGCTCCGGTCGGTTTGGCGAGTAAGTCCAGGGGATCAAAGAGGAAATGCGTGGTGCCGTTGGCGTCGGGGTGTTTGAGTGCAGACGCAGTTTTCCGTCTGAGAGCTAGAAGCTGCTTTTTCTCCTGTTCAAGCTCTGCGCGCGGAGCGTCAATCTCGGCTGTGCTGTGAAATCCACCAGCCTTAAGCATGCGCTTGGGGTGGTTTGATCAGAGACTCAGCTGGAATACCCAGACCCTCATGCAGTTTCCAGATCATTCTTAGCGTGAGCGAGCGTTTGTAATTAAGAATTTCATAGACTCGGTTGCTCTTGCCAATCATTGGCTCGAGGTCTCTCACTGTTAAGCCTTGTCGCTCCATCTCAAATTTGATGGCTTCAACAGGATCAGGCAGTTCCATAGGGAAATGCTTGGCTTCATAAGCTTCGATAAGCGTGACCATTACATCTAGCTTTTCACCTTCGGGAGTGTCAGGGCCTGCCATCATCAGACTTTCAATTTCATTTAATGCCGCTCGGTAGTCAGCATCAGTTTTAATAGGTTTGATGTCCATAATAATTCCTCCGGCAATTAAATAGTTTGTACATCAATTTTGTCGTATTGCACATGGGTGCCGATGAATCGGATGTAGACCACGCGATAGGCATAGTTGATCCATACGACCAGTCGGAACTTGTTGCCTGCAATATTGAAAACCACACGCCCATCTTTAAGGATGCTGGCATTTCTGAAGTCCTGCTTAACATCGGCAGGTGAGCTCCAATCTGCCGCTAAGGCATGTCGATACCACGCGAGCGTAGGCTCTTTAGCATCCAAGTGCTCTGGGTTCTCTTCCCAGAAAGCTCTCAGTGTCGATAGGGCGATGATTCTAATAAAGTTAATGGTAGTCCCAAAATGGGACCTCATCAACTAAAATACACAGGAGAATCAATATGGCTGAATATCAAGCACTTATGACGCAACGAGAGCTATGTAATCGTTGGCAGGTCAGCGAGGCGACACTGGAGCGATGGCGATCTGAGGGCATTGGCCCAATTTACGTGAAACTAGGCGGCCAAGTCAGATACAGTCGAGAAGATGTACTGGAGTATGAGGCCAGTTCCCGCATCAGCCCTAATGGCTGGTGAGGGCTCTTTAGGGCTTTATACAATTTGGTGGAGGCGGCGGGAATTGAACCCGCGTCCGCTGGCTCGCCACTATTGGCTCTACATGCTTAGAGTCCGTCTATTGCTTTAGCTTCAAACGACCCGACGGTCAGGGTGTTATCGGCGATCCCGATTGGTTTTAACGCTTCAGCCCCGGGAGAGGCGTCCACGCGATCCTGCTAACTTTGCCGTCGATTTCATCCAGCAGGCCATGAATCATCGACGTAAGCGGCGGTTTTAGGCCGCTAGTGCGTAGTTTTCGTCGTTGGCAACTATAAAAGTTACAGCGATTGATTAACGAGAGTCACTACCCTCTCGGCATG
>CAYMUT010000036.1:0-50526 GCA_964393625.1 uncultured Pseudomonadales bacterium | reverse complement strand
TGGTGCTCACAATCGGATTTGAACCGATGACCTCTTCCTTACCAAGGAAGTGCTCTACCGACTGAGCTATGTGAGCGTCGGTTCGCCCTTCAGGGCGAGCCTTCCCTTACCTGTATCCCCTTACCTGTATCCTCGTACATGGAGCGGGTAGCGGGAATCGAACCCGCATCATCAGCTTGGAAGGCTGAGGTTCTACCATTGAACCATACCCGCGGCGCACTTCGTTCGTCCCGCTGCCCTGCCGCCAGCCGCATCACCCCTGACGTCGAAAGTGGTGGTGGGGGAAGGATTCGAACCTTCGAAGGCTTAGCCGTCAGATTTACAGTCTGATCCCTTTGACCACTCGGGAACCCCACCATTTTCGATCTCGTTGCAGCGCGCTATGCGTTCCTCCGTTAATCTGTCTTTAAACCCTTGCAATCTCACTCTGTGGCTATCGGTTTCCGACCAGATAGCACAAAACCACCATAGAGCTGAGATTCAGCTCTATGGTGGCTTCCTGCGCCCTGCTTTAGCCGCACCTCAAACCAGTTACTCATCGAAGCGCTGATCTGTAATGGTGCCGCCACAAGGAGTCGAACCCTGGACCTTCTCATTACAAGTGAGCTGCTCTACCAGCTGAGCTATGGCGGCTAAAATGGGAGCGGGATTCTATAGAAACTATTTGCTCTGTGCAATCGCCGCGCAGGCCCGGGTTGAGGTTTCGTAATCGGCGGATTCCACCTCCACATGTCCGGCTAACTCGTAGACGGTTGTTTCCCGGGAAAGTGTTTCGATATCAACATCATAGCCCAATTCGCTGGTCTGTCTACGCCGATCCTCAGCACCAGATGATCTTGAAAACAATCCTACCGAGATCGCCGGGCCGTCATTGCGGCTCATCACGTAGGTTTCTATGCCCAGACCGTTCAGTTCCTGAGCGGCCTGACGAGCAGCATCCTGGGATCGCAGATTCTCCACGACCACCAGATAGTAGGGCGCTCGGTAGAGCCTGGCTTCCCGCAGTTGCGGAACCCCGCCGGTAGTGACCAGACGCTTACGCAACTCGTCGAAACTAGCCGGGTCTTCGTTAGGGCCCCATATCCGGCATTCGCGCGCTGACGGAGGAGGCGCGGCGGGCACTTTGCGCAATTCGGCCAACAGCTGAATCTCTTCGCCCAGGCTTGACAGCGGTGCCTTCAGCACAGGCGGCTCTACACCAGTCGAATGCAGGTACAGACTTGCTCCCACAATCAAGTTTGCAGCGACGACACCCACAAGTACCAGGCGACTACGCGGCAATAGAGTCTGCTCCAGAAAACGTGTGAATTCAGTCAAAGCGTGATGTCCTTGATGTTCTGCTGCAAGTCGGTGTTGCGGACCCGGACGCGCAAGTTTGGCATTCGATTGCAGGCAGGGCAATAGCCTAGTGGCTGGAGCTCTCTGCGCGAATAGAAACTTCCCCTCCGTGGAACCGCTGCTCTCCCGACGCGGTAGCCACGATCAGTTCACCCTGCTCTCCTACGCCGACCACGGTACCGGTTACCCGTTGCGCACCCGTGGCAACAACGCACGTTTCGCCGTGAAAGAGGTGTAGATCGTTGAACATGTCAATGAAACGGCCAAATCCGTGGGTTTCGAATAATCCGAGGCTGGTGGTGACCGACCGGATCAGGGCAACGGTTATCTCGGTACGGGATTCTTTCACACCGCTGCTGACCAGATCAGCGGCTGGCTGATCGATCTGGGCGCGCTCCTGCGCCGCCAGGCGCACGTTCACCCCCATACCGATGACCGCCTCAGAGCCGTCGCCGCGTTGCACCAGTTCGATCAGAATACCGCAGACCTTGGCGCCATTGATCAGTACATCGTTGGGCCATTTCACCTGCACGCCTTCGACACCCAAATCTTCCAGGCCGCTGGCCAGGCTCAGGCCCACTACCAGGCTCAATCCCCCCAATTGGGGTAACGGCCGGGACATCGCCGCTCCCAACGTCATCGACAGGTTGCGCGCGTAGGGCGACAGCCAGCTGCGTCCACGACGCCCTCTACCGCCGGCCTGGAATTCCGCCAGATACAGTTTCTGCGCGATGGAAACATCAGCGGCATGCTGCATCATGCGGGTATTGGTGGAATCAACCACATGCATCAGTTCAATCTGTAACGCCGGCAGCGCTGCCTGAAGCGCCTGGGACTGGAGGAGGTCCGGTGGTTCCGCGAACCTCAGGGCACCGCCTTGATTCTGCAACCCAATAGTTTCAGGTTGGAGGGTCAGCCCGTCCGGCCAGGCCTCCGGCGGCACTGGGATTCCACGAACAACCTGTTCGACGAGTCCTGCGACAACTTCCAGACCGGGATCAGACACCTGAATCTCTCTGTCTAGTGATATGCATCATAAAGCGCCCGCCAGAACGGCCTGCCCCAGCGGTCGTAACCTCGCATGTCGTTGACCATCTGCTGTCGCAGGTGAGTATCCACCAGCGCGTCGGGCAGCAGCGGGTCGAGAAGAATATCCCGGGTTACCACACGACCCAGCAGCAGAATCTCCTTGGCAGCCTGCTCATCGTCACGCCCGGAGAGCCGTCGTGTGCTGTCTGCAAGCGCCTTGATATGGTTACGATAAGTCTGCTCGATGCGCTCGCGGTCCCACAAATCTACGGCATCAAAGGCTTCCCGTGGATGCAGATCACTCAGAGCGAACACGAGTGCCTCTTCGTCCAGCCCCAGGTCAAGAAGTGAGAGATGGACATCGTCCGTGCCGGTCACCAGGTTGTCCGGGCGTACCCACAGGCCAGGCCGCGCTTCGGCAAACCCGAACAGGCCCAGGGCGCGCGCCCGGCTACGCATACGTTTGCGGTCGCTGCGCGGCAGGTGCGCGCTCAGCACTGCCAACCAGCCTCCCTGCCAGGGCTTAACTGACGATTCGACCTGCCTCCACGATCGCACCAGGCGGTGCAATGTGCCACCCCGCGAATCCAATGCATATACGCCCCGCTCCTGCTGACGTAAAGCACCCTCACGCACCAACCTGCCCAGAGCGACCCGCATGCTGCCGGAATCCAGGCCGAACAATTGCCCCGCCGCGACGAAATAGCGCGCCGTCAGCGACTGACTGGCAGCAGAATCAATCAGGGTGAGAATGAGCTCGCGGGCGGAAAGACCGGCTACTTCAGCAGACATTGTTCGACCATGTGACGGGAACGCACCAATCTATTCGGGACCTTAATATTACATTTTTTGGCAATTTGTGGTACTTTGTGTTACATTCTCGCCGCATCCATCGTGCGGACCCTTTCATTGAGCGAAACTGCCGAGATCACTTTCCGGACCAACGACGAATTCGTCGACACCAGCACCGTCGCAGCAGTCAAATTATCCGACGTGCTGAGCGCTGAAGAAATCAAACCATTTGTGGCGCGTTCCGACCTGCGCGCATGGTGGATGATGGCGGTGAACTTCGCAATCATCGCCGGCGCCTTCACGCTGCCGGTGATCTGGCTCAACCCGCTGACCATCATTCTCGCAATACTGCTGCTGGGCGGGCGGCAGATGGGCATGGCCGTGATCTATCACGACTGCAGCCATGGGGTATTCTATCGTACCCGCTGGTTGAACGATTTCGTCGGCCACTGGGTAGCCGCCGCACTACTCAACACCTCCATGTATGCGTACCGCACCTACCACCTCAAGCACCATCGGTTCGCAGGCACCAACGACGACCCGGACATGCCCCTGGCGCTCTCCTACCCGGCAAGCCGCGCCAGTCTGAAGCGCAAATTCAGCCGTGATCTCACCGGCCGTACAGGCTGGAAAGACGTCTCCCGGCAGTTCAGCAAGTTGCGGCCAAAGCGTAACGCACCCTTCCTGATCTCCCACGCGTTGCTGTTTGGTGCCCTTTGGGCCGCCGGCGCTGCCTGGACCTATGTGTTGTGGTGGGTCGCCAACCTGGTGGTATTCCAGGCAATTCTGCGTCTGCGCTTCATCTCCGAACACGGCGTCGCAATCGACCGGCTTGCGGCGGATGCCCGTGAAAATACCAGCACCACACGGTTGTCATGGTGGGAGCGTATTCTCATTGGCGCGAATTACGTGAACTATCACCTGGAACATCATCTGAGCGCCGCGGTACCGTGTTACCGGCTCGAAGCCCTGCACAAATTCCTCTCCAAGCGGGGATTTTTCGACGACTTCCCTTGTCTGTCGAACGGATACCTCGACGTGTTGCGCAAAGCGGTCAAACCGGAAGCGCCGTTACCCCAGGCGGTTTAGACCAGTATCTCAGGGAAGTGCGCCCGGCCGGTTATCTACTGACCAGACAGAGCTTTCCGGTGTCAATTGAACCCGGCCGCCGAAGCGCTCATCTACCGCCTGGGTGACCCCCGGGTGACGCTCGGAATAGTCGTGGCCTGTAATCAGCGCAACCCCAGCCGAGGTTGCCCAGTCGAGATCTTCCACAACATCGGCGTAGCGGTGGCCGGCATCTATGAATACCATCGATGGCGCGGAACCCGTGTATTCGGCGTAGAAATCTGTCTTGTCGCCTTCGAACAGACGCGTGTTCGCATGCTCCATGCAGTAACGCAGGGTTCGGCGGGTGAAGGTGCAGTGATCATCCACGCTCAGATGCAGTGGATTCCACTGGAAACTCTCTACCGCGATGAGGTGCTGATCGGCAGCTTTGTGCGAGGCGATGAGCTGCGTTGTAAAGCCGAACAGGGTACCCACTTCAATCAGCGGGCCTGGCAGTTCGGCAGCGCGCTTCACCAGATCTATAAGCACCGCTTCGTCCGCCTCGGTGAGACTGCCCCACACGTTGCCAGACGACGAATCGCTGTATTTCAGGTGAGATTTAGCGACACGCAGGAGTTTGCTGCGCATGCGCCAGGCTTTGGCGAGTCTGTTTTGTGGTGCTGTTCGTCTGGTCGGCATGACCAGCACTCTATCTCTTGCGCGCAACCGCGGCAATTTCCACTACACCATCGCATCCACAGCAGCTCAACCGCCTGAAACGCTAGGCGTCTGGAGAAGCGCAAACCACAACCCGGTTGCGGCCCTCGGCCTTCGCCCGGTACATGGCATGGTCCGCCGCCTTGATGAGCTCCTGCAGATTTCGGGTCTGGCTCAAAGGGTGAGCCACACCGATACTGATAGTCACAGGGACTGTCACCCCATTGGCGGAAACGAAAGGCTGGCTTTCAACCGTTGATCGCATGCGCTCGGCAATCGCTACCGCATCCGTCAGACCACACCCAGGCAGGCCGACCAGAAATTCTTCACCGCCATAGCGACCCACCACATCTAACGGCCGCACCGCGTTTTGCAGAATACCGGATACGTGCTTGAGCACTTCGTCGCCCAGATCATGGCCGTGGCTATCATTGATCTGCTTGAACTGATCCACATCGGCAAACAACAGCGAAAGCTCTCCGTCTTTCTTGCTGACGGCAAACGCAGCCTCCAATTCCTGCACCAGCAGATAGCGATTGGCGATACCCGTGATCGGATCAGTGGTTGCCATCTGCTTGAGTTGCTGCTGCGTCTGAAACAGCTTTTCTTCAGCATTGATACGCGAAACGTAGTTCTGTTGTGCTGCAATGAGCGTACCGAACACATTTAGCAACGGTCTGATTTCATATATCAGTTCTTCGTCGTACCCGCCCCTGCGATTCGCTACGCCGGCCATGCCCAGCAGTTTGGAGCCGGAATAGATCGGCATACCGAGATACTTATCCAACGCTGGGTGCCCCTTCGGCAGACCGCCCCTGCGTGGGTCGGTAATCGGTTCGTTGGCGATCACCGCCTGACCAGAGCGAACGGTAACGCCAAACAGGCTATCGAGATTCCTGAACTCCACACCACTGCGTACGTTCGCGTTGTAGAAGTCACGAGTCTCCTTATTCCATGCGATGTTGCTGATCGCGTGGGTCTTGAGGTACGGAATGTCATGCTCATGACGAATCTCGCCAATCAAGCCAAATTCGCTACCGGTAATCTCGAGCAGGTCTTCTAGTGCTGTGTTGAAAGCTTCCCTGATCGACAGTCCTTCATTGATGACACTCGCTAACGTACGATTGACCGCGCGCAGGATCTTGCCGTGGAAGCGGGCCCGAACTTCAGCTTGTTTGCGTTCTGAAATGTCCCGCAGAATCCCAACAAACAGTTTGTGGTTGTGAATCGTGGCGGGCGTGACGGAAAGATCCAGTTGCAGGGCTTCGCCCCCTTTGGTCAGCCCCACTACATCACGACTTGTGCCGATGATCGCGCCTTGGCCGGCTTGCAGATAACCGGCAATTTTCTGGTCATGACTGGCAGCCACCTCCTGCGTCATGAGCATTTTGACGTTTTGCCCCACAAGTTCTTCCTCGGTATAGCCGAACATGTGGCACGCCGCTCGATTGACACGGGCGATGACGCCGGCGCTGTCGATGACTATCAGAGAATCAATCAGAGAGTCCAGAAGCACCGTTCCTTCGGCGCCCGAAAAGAGCTCGAACAACGGATGGCTGGCGGCAGCCGCCCCAATTGGGATTGTCGAATCAGTCACGCTACACCTCCTGGCTATACAAAAGTATAGCCAGCGTGCTGGACCTTGCCGCTTGAGGCTTGAGGTTTACGGGCAGCGGACGAACCGTGCCCGGCGCTCAACCAAATCGCCTGCGCACACTGAAACGAACGCTGCGCGGTTGCACCGGATGAAAATGTACATCCTCCACCGCGGCGGCTTCGCCAGGCAAGCGCGACTCAAACCAGTACGCGATATCGTTGTCTTCCGCGTCAAACACATTCAACAATTCAGCCCCAAACGACCAGGAACCGACTTCGTAGCCAATGCTCATGTTGTACACGGTGGTCGAGCCCTGACGTACGGAATCATCCTCAACCAGCGGCGCGTCGCCAAAGTGACGCATGCGCAGACTGCCATTGAAGCCATTAGAGCCAACGTAGGTGATACCTGCGCCAATCACCCGGCCATGGGCATTGGGGATATGGTCCTCATTGCGCGGCACACCGACGAATTCGCTGTCGACAAACGAGGCATTCACATCGAACGTCCAGTGATCACCGAGTTGCCAGAACGCCGACACCTCTACGCCAGCACGTTCTGAGCCCGCGGCGGGTTCCGTCGCACCCGAGTCGCCCACAAACAACAGATCGGAATCGGACTCGAGATAGAACCAGGTCAGGGTCGCGTTCAGCCCCTGCCAGCCCTCCACACGCAGTCCGAATTCATAGCCGGTCTGATCGACATACAGAGCCACTGATTCAGCGGGCTCGCCGGACATGGGATCCACTTCGATTACCACACCCCGTACATCGTTGGAGTGAAAACCGCGCCCCCAGTTGGCATAGGCCTCAACCGAGTCATTCAACTGGTAAGCAAAAGACACACTCGGCAGCAGCTGCTGTTCGCTGTCGCTGCCGCTGTTGACACTGCGCAGTGCGTTGACTTCGTAGTCGTAGTGATCGACGCGCAGGCCCACCACCGTTCTCAATCGATCGGTCCAGAAAGTGGCGAGCTCACCAAAAGCACCGGCGCTCAGCCAGTCAATGTCGTCCTGACGAATCCCGTACCTGCGTACCCGCCCCGTGGTGGCATAAAGGTCAGCCGCGCCGATACCGTCGTAGCGCAGATCACCGCCAATGCGCAGGACGCTGCCGGTACCTGTGTCATAGGAAAAGTCTACTGATCCGCCATAAACCCACCTTCGATCAACCTGCAGGACCTGATCGCCATTGACCGGGTCTTCGAGAAAATATGTGAAGTTGCCATACAAGTCCAACTCATAATGGCTGACGTACGCTGTTGCCCGCAATCGCTCCGATGACACGCCCGCAATCGCGGAGACCCGACTCGACTCACCGCCCAATGCAGGATCGATGAAGCTGAAACGATCGCCCAGGCCCTGGTCCACCCACCTGGCGGGCACCTGATCGGTTGCCGTCCATTCATTATCGTAAACACTCAACACCAGGCTGGTGTCGAACCGCTCGCCATCATTGCGATACTTGAGCAGCAGATTGCGCTTTCTCAGGTCTGCCGGCAGATCCCACGGTCCATCATTGTCGACCGCCTCGACTGCGGCAAGCAGATGGCCACCTGCCACATCAACAGAGCCTGCCGCGACAACTCGGCGATAGGCATCTTCCCCGCCGGTCAACTCGACGAAATGCTCGGGTAACCGGTCATACACTGCAAAACTGCCGGTACCGGCGCTGGAAAAATCGCCCCGGTCGGCAGAGTACGGCCCTTTTGCGTACCGTACGCTGGAAACGACCTCCGGAATGAGGAAATTCATGTCGAGGTAACCCTGCCCGTGGGCGTGGGCGCGAAGATTGATCGGCATGCCTTCGAAATAGGCTGAGAAGTCGGTGCCGTGATCGAGGTTCATACCGCGCAGGAAATACTGATTCGCCTTACCCTCACCGCTGTGTTGCGCGGCGACCATGCCCGGCACAACTTCGACCAGTTCGCCTACGCGCTGCAGCGGACGAAACTCGAAGTCTGAATAGCCCACCAGACCGCTGGACGCGGACACCGCCGTACCTTTCTGATCAAGCGCACGGCCCCAGACCACGACCTCTTCTACGATCTCTTCTATGATCTCTCGGTCTGCATGGGTCTGGTTCGGCGCCCCCAGCGCCGCCGGTACAGCCAGGAGCATTAACGATACTGTGAAAAATCCTCGCATCGATTCTTTTGTTCATTGCCTCAAGTGAACCGCCGATTATATACCCGTCTCGCTGGTTAAGCGTGCTGAAGAAATCCCATCGATTTGCCCAGTTACCACTGCCATAGCCTGATAAGATGGCCCCCTAATCCAGGAGTCTGATCATGGCGGCAACAAGCACAGATATCGAACTCACCCTGGCGCTGTTCTGCGATTTCGAAAACGTGGCGCTGGGCGTGCGCGATGCCAAGTACCCGAAGTTCGACATGCAGCTGGTGCTCGAGCGGCTGCTGTTGAAGGGCAACATAGTCGTCAAGAAAGCCTACAGCGACTGGGAGCGCTACAAAGATTTCAAACCAGTCATGCACGAGGCCGCCTTCGAGCTGATCGAGATACCCCATACCCGGCAATCCGGTAAGAACTCCGCGGATATCCGCATGGTCGTGGATGCTCTGGATCTCTGCTACACCAAGGACCACATAGATACCTTTGTCATCATCAGTGGCGATTCAGATTTTTCGCCCCTGGTCAGCAAATTGCGGGAAAACGCCAAACTGGTCATTGGCGTGGGCGTCAAAAACAGTACATCGGGGCTACTGGTCAGCAGCTGCGACGAGTTCCTGTTCTACGACGATCTGGCACGTGCAAAGGAAAATACGCGCAAGAAGCAGAGCGCCAAAAAGAAGCCGGCCAAGAAGAAACCCGCCGCAGCGAAAGCGCCGGCCAAAAGCACAGAGTCAGATCTGCAGGAACAGGGTATCGACCTGGTGCTGAGCACTGCCGAAGCACTGATCGAAGAGCGCGGAGACCGGGTTTGGGGCTCCATGATCAAACAGACCCTCAAACGACGACGACCGGACTTTTCCGAGTCGTCCTACGGGTTTCGATCCTTCAGCGACCTGCTGGAGGACGCCGAAGAACGGGGTCTGCTCGACATGAGTATGGATGAACGGTCCGGCGGCTATGTGATCAGCGCGATTCACCGGTAATCCCACCATGTCCGCCGTCACGGCTCGACATGCCAGAACGTTTCTTGAGGTTGCCCGACAAGGCGGTGTCACCCGAGCGGCCGCGACACTGAACAAGTCGCAGACCAGCATCACCAAGATCATTCAGGATTGTGAACAGGCGCTGGGCTTCAAAGTGTTTCAGCGGTCTACCCGGGGCGTGCAACTCACGGCCTACGGCAGCGCGTTTTTTCCGAAAGCCGAAGCCGCCCGACTGGAGTTCGAGGCGGCCCGGGAACTGGTGCCACCGGTGGTTCTGGAAGCTTCACCAGGCGCTGCCCGCTTCTTCCGCATGGATGTGTCCGACAAATGGCTCGACGCATTCGTCACAACTGTGGAAACACGCAACGTCGCTGCAGCGGCCCAGCATCTCGGTATAACCTCAGCAGCGGTCAGCGCCTCATTGCGAAAGCTCGAAGACAGTCTTGGCGTGCCCTTGTTCGAGCGAACCGCCGCGGCCCTGGAACCCACCGCGTTTTCACGCAGTGTCGTGCGCCACATCAGGCTGGCACGCAACCTGCTGCGCCAGGGCGTCGAGGCCATGGCAAGCATTGCAGGCGTCACGCGAGGGCGTGTCGTGGTGGGAACCCTGCCCTTCGTCAGAACATCCATTCTGCCCACGTCGATCATTCGAATTCTCGAACAGCATCCGGAACTGGACATCGCCACCACCGAGTCGCCCTACGATGACCTGATTACCGGACTGCGCTGCGGTGATGTGGATTTCGTATTGGGCGCACTGCGCGGTGCGGGCGCAGACAGCGATGTAGCAGAAGAACCACTGCTCAATGACGACCTTTCCGTCATCGCCCGCGCCGGTCACCCGCTACAGAAACACAAACGCCCGAGCTGGCAGGATCTACTCGAGTATCCCTGGGTGCTGCCGCGCAGGGGCGTACCCACCCGTGAACTGTTAGCGAACCTGATCGCAGAGCAGGGGCTGGCGGAACCACAACACATCATCGAGACCAGCTCCTTCGTCATCCAGCGCGGCCTGGTGATGGACAGTGATCGCCTGACGGTATTGTCGCGTCATCAATGCGGGCGCGAAGAACAGGCGGGCATGCTGACCTGCCTCGACATTCAGCTGCCGAGCACCACGCGGGCGATCGGCATCACAACCAAATCAAACAGGGAATTATCGCCCGCGGCTGCGCTCCTCACTGCGCAAGTGCGTCAGGCGGCCGCGGAATACGCCTGAGCAGAACGCGCCCGGTCAGACTTCTTCAGGCCAGTACAGCCGCATTGGGTTATCTATCAGCAGGGCGCAGCGCTGTTCCTCTGTTGTTGTGATACGAGGAATCATATTCACCAGTTTGCCGTCATCCGGCATGTGCGACTTCATGTTGGGGTGGGGCCAGTCGGTACCCCACAGCACGCGATCGGGGAACCGCTCCACCAGATACCTCGAAAACGGTACGACATCGTCGTAGGTGTCGGGCCCGCTAATCGACAGCCGCTCCGGACAACTCACCTTGCTCCAGATGTTCCCGTTGTCTTCCATGAGCTGCACAAAACGCTGAAATTCCGGGCCATCAACGGGCGCAGTCACATCCGGCCGGCCCATGTGGTCAACCACCACCGTGGTGGGCAATGCGGTAATCAGATCGTGGATCTCCGGCAGCTCCGCCGCTTCGAAGTATATGACGATGTGCCAGCCGTAGTGGACCACGCGGGCCGCGATCTCCAGGAGGTCCTCATGGGGCAGCTTGTCGACCAGCCGCTTCACGAAGTTGAAGCGCACGCCACGCACACCGGCATCGTTGAGTACCACGAGCTCTTCGTCGGTAACGTCGCGCCGCACGGTGGCCACACCCCGGGCCATGCCACCGCTGTTACGCAGCGCATCCACCAGGGCGCGATTGTCCGCGCCATGGCAGGTGGCCTGGACGATCACGTTGCGAGTGAAGCCCAGATGATCGCGCAGCGCCCACAGTTTTTCCTTGCCCGCATCACAGGGCGTGTACTTGCGCTCGGGCGCGAAGGGAAATTGCGCCACTGGCCCGAATACATGGCAGTGCGCGTCTACCGCGCCCGGCGGCGGCCGGTACTCGGGCCTGGCCGGGGCCGGGTGAAAGGGCAACCAGTGTGGATCCATGTCCGTGCTCTACCTGACTCGGTGAAACATGCGCAGTGTATATTCAACCGCGCCCGCAACGTCATGAGATCTCTTTCCCCGGGAATGCAATTTCATGCCTGGGAAGCTCTGAAGCGCGACGGCGGCTGGCCCGCTCTGGCTTTGAAGAAACGGGAAAAATACGCCGCATCGGCAAAGCCCAGTTGCCGCGCAATCTGCTCAACGGGCTGCCGCGTATAGCGCAGCTTGCGCCTGGCTTCGAGCATCAGGCGATTGTGGATGGCGTCCTGCACGGTAACCCCGGTAGATCGGCGCCAGTAACGGGTCAAGGTCGAAACCGAGGTGTGCAGCGCCCTTGCATAGTCACTGACCCGCCAACCCTCGCGGAACTTCGCTTCAAGCAGTTCACTGAAGCCCGTAACAATGCGGCTGCTGTCCAGGCCGGCATTCGCTGTCCAGGTCAATGTGCTCAGATGCCGGGCGAGCAGCAACAGCGCGGCACCCGCCTCCCATTCCATCATCGTTTCAAAGCCCGGCCTGGCCTGAGCCAGTTCGGCCTTGATGCGCGCGAAATGCCCGCGCAATTGCTCGACGAGGCCATCCAGCGCCTGCAGATCGACGATCCAGGGCTGCTCCACCGCCACGCTCAAAGTGGAACGCAACTCCGCAAAAGGCGCCCGGCTGAACAACGGCGTGGCGATGGTCAACACATCGCCCTGAGCATCAGGGCTGAAACGAAAACCATGCACCGAGCCCGCGGGAATGGTGGCCAGGCCGCAACGTTCCACGGTGGCAGATTGCTCGTTGAGCTGAATGTCCATGTTACCGTCGAAGACACAGATGATCTGATAAAGCCCGGCATGCCGGTGGGGCGCTATTCGCCAGGCCAGGCTGCGGCTGCGCGCCTCTACGTCTTCTATATGTATATGACCCGGCTCTGGACTGGCGGAGGATTCGCCATACAGACCGAATACCGGGACATTGTTATGCGCCTCAATCATGCGGTTATGGTGATCAGTCTGACGCAAAAGTACAAGAACGTGGCGAATATGTAACTAACGTTGCGTACCGGCTATTTGCCAGGATAGCGCGCTGTACTTGGCAGGACACAAACGCCATGAAAACCATCAATACCCAGGTCGCAATCATCGGCGCCGGACCGTCCGGCTTGCTGCTCGGTCAACTGCTCGCAAAGAGCGGCATCCACAACATCATCATCGAACGGGTCTCGGGAGACTACGTGCTCGGGCGCATCCGCGCCGGCATTCTCGAACAGGGTTTCGTTAAACTCGTGCGCGAAGCCGGCGCCGCCGACAGAATGGACCGCGAGGGTGAAGTCCACGACGGCTTCGCCATTGCGGAGGGCGACAACCTCACCCGGATCGATATGCAAGCGCTCACCGGCGGCGACGTCGTTGTCTGCTACGGCCAGGTAGAGATCACCCGGGATCTGATGAAAACGCGGCAGGATGCCGGACTGACTACCCTGTACGAAGTAGACGACACGCAGATCCACGAGCCGACCAGTGATCAGCCCTACGTCACCTTCAACCATGCGGGCGAAGCGCATCGCCTGAATTGTGCTTTCATCGCCGGTTGCGACGGCTTTCACGGGGTATCCAGACAGACGATTCCCGAAGAACTGCGTACCGAGCACGAGCGCGTATACCCGTTCGGCTGGCTGGGCCTGCTGAGTGAAACCCCGCCGGTAGACGAAGAACTGATCTACTGCAAAAGCGAACGCGGCTTCGCCCTGGCCAGCCGCCGCTCGTCCACGCGCTCACGCTACTATCTGCAGGTGCCGCTGAGCGATGAAGTCGAAAACTGGAGCGACGCAGCGTTCTGGGAGGAATTCAAAAAACGCCTGCCCGCCCAGGCGCGAGACAGGCTGATCACCGGGCCGAGCATCGAAAAGAGCATCGCTCCGCTGCGTTCTTTCATCTGTGAACCCATGCAGTACGGCAACCTGTTTCTGGTCGGCGACGCCGCGCATATCGTCCCACCCACCGGCGCCAAGGGCCTGAATCTGGCCGCTTCCGATGTCGATGCGCTGCACAAGACGCTGGGCAAAGTCTACCAAACCGGTGATCGCTCAGCGCTGACCCGCTACTCGGAAATCGCCCTGCGGCGCGTCTGGCACGGCGAGCGGTTTTCCTGGTGGATGACCAATATGCTGCACGACTTCAGCAACCTGCAGGCCGAGGGGCTGGAAGGCCATACGTTTTCCCGATTCATGGATTCTCAGCTCGACTATTACCTGAATTCCGAAGCCGGACGCCGGGTCATCGCCGAGCAGTATGTGGGGCTGCCCTACGAAAAGGTCTGACCTGCCACCGGCCAGCCATGAGAATACGTTGATGGGCGATGGGGAATCGTCCATCGCGATTCGATGACTGCCGGCGCGGTGGTAGCATGATGGCCATGCTAATACCCATTGGAAGGCGAACTGATCAGTGATCATCGACTGCCACGGCCACTATACCACCGCCCCGGATGAACTCGGCGAGTACCGCGACGCGCAGAAAGCCGAGCTTGAAAAAGACCCACTGGCGCCGGGCAGCAAGGGACTGATAGAGATTTCCGACCAGCAGATCTGCGACAGCCTGGAAGGCGCCCAGCTCAAATTGCAGGCCGATCGCGGCACAGATCTGACCATATTCTCGCCGCGCGCTTCGTGGATGGGCCACCACATCGGCAATGAGCATACGTCACGTCACTGGACCGAACACTGCAACGAGCTGATCTACCGCATTACCCAGCTGTACCCGGATAACTTTATCGGCGTGGCGCAGCTGCCGCAGTCACCCGACGCGCCCATGGAAAACTCCGTCGCCGAACTGGAGCGCTGCGTGAACGAATACGGCTTCATCGGCTGCAATCTGAACCCCGACCCGTCCGGCGGCTACTGGACCGGACCACAACTGGGTGACCGCTACTGGTACCCCTTTTACGAGAAGATGTGCGAACTCGACGTACCCGCGATGATCCACGTCAGCGCCGCATGCAACCCCAACTTTCACACCACCGGTTCACACTATCTCGGCGCCGATACCACCGCGTTCATGCAGATGCTTACCTCCAATCTGCTGCTCGACTTCCCGAACATCAAGTTCATCATTCCTCATGGCGGCGGTGCCGTACCCTACCACTGGGGCCGCTTCCGCGGCCTGGTGCAGGCCATGGACAACAAGCCAGACCTGGAAGAACTGGTGTTGAACAACGTGTACTTCGATACCTGCGTGTATCACCAGCCCGGCATCGACCTGCTGCTCGACGTCATTCCCGCACAGAACATTCTGTTCGCCTCGGAACTGCTGGGTGCGGTGCGCGGCATCGACCCGCACACCGGACACAACTATGACGACACCAGGCGCTACATCGACGCGTCTGCCAACGCATCAGCAGAAGACAAAGAGAAGATCTTCGCCGGCAACGCGCGCAAGGTGTTCCCGCGCCTGCAGGCATGAGCGCGTTACCCTGCACCCTCATCCGCGGCGGCACCAGCAGAGGCGTGTTCTTCCTGGCCAGTGACCTGCCCGTGGGCGAAGCCGAACGCAACGCCCTGCTCGTCCGGGTAATGGGTGGGCCGGATGCTTTGCAGATCGACGGCATCGGTGGCGGCCACCCGCTCACCAGCAAGGTCGCAGTGCTGCGACCGTCCGACGAGCCGGATATCGACGTTTCCTATCTTTTCCTGCAGATCGACCCCGTCGCACAGAGCGTAAGTGACGCACAGAACTGCGGCAACATTCTCGCCGGTGTCGGCGTATATGCCATCGAACACGGAATGGTAGCAGCTGCAGATCCACTCACCACCGTGCGTGTGCGCATGGAAAACACCGGCGCCGTGTGCCACCTGGACCTGCAGACACCCGCACAACAGTTACAGTACTACGGCGACACCGCCATCGACGGCGTACCGGGCACCGCGGCGCCCATCGTCTGCAACTATCTGGATATCGCCGGGTCGAGCTGCGGTGCGCTGTTGCCCACCGGCAAGGCAATGGACGTAGTGGCAGGCATACAGATCACCTGTATCGACAACGGCATGCCGGTGGTGGTGATGCGCGCGGCAGATCTCGGCATCAGCGGGCAGGAACCGCCCGAACAGCTCGATGGCAACGAGCCGCTGAAGGCCCGCCTCGAAACCATAAGACTGGCTATCGCACCGCGCATGAACCTGGGTGATGTAACCACGAAGTCGGTGCCGAAGATGTGCATGGTGAGCAAGCCGGCACAGGGCGGCGCGATATCGACCCGCACGTTCATCCCACGAGTGTGCCACAGGTCGATTGGTGTGCTGGGTGCGGTTTCCGCGGCCAGCGCCTGTCTGGTACCCGGCTCGGTGGTGGACGGGCTGGCCGAGGTTCCCGACGGAGAGGTAAAAACCATGGATGTCGAACACCCGAGCGGCGCTTTCACCGTGCAGCTGGCTCTCGATGACGACGGCGCGGTGGCAAAGGCCGGGGTCGTGCGCACCGCGCGCATGCTGTTTCAAGGAGAAGTGTACGTATGAAAAGTGTGGCAGTCAGAAACATTAAACGGGCGGATGCCGAAACCATCGACGCACTCGGCGCCCATGGGGTCGCCACAGTACATGAGGCGCAAGGCCGCTTCGGCCTGCTGCAGCCCTACTTGCGGCCGATCTACCCCGGCGCACGTATCGCCGGCAGCGCCGTGACGATTCTCGCGCACCCGGGCGACAACTGGATGCTGCATGTGGCCATGGAACTGTGTCAGCCGGGAGATGTTCTGGTGGTGGCGTTATCGGCGGAAAACACCGACGGCATGTTCGGTGATCTGCTGGCGACCTCCGCCCGGGCGCGCGGCGTGCGCGGGCTGATCATTGATGCCGGCGTGCGCGATGTGGCGGATCTCAGACAAATGAACTTCCCGGTGTGGGCAAAAGCCATCTCCGCCAGAGGCACGGTGAAAGCCACGCCCGGCTCGGTGAACGTACCGGTGGTCTGTGCCGGCTGCCTGGTCAACCCCGGCGATGTCGTGTTAGCCGACGATGACGGTGTTTGCGTGGTGCCGCGCGATACCGCCGCCGATACCCTGAGCAGAGCACAGCAGCGCGTAGACCGTGAAGAACAGGTAAGACAACGCCTGGCCGCGGGAGAGCTGGGCCTGGATGTTTACAACATGCGGGACAAACTCACCGCAGCAGGACTGGAGTATATTGGATGAAAATCGCCATGGTCGGCGAAGGTGCCTTCGCCAACAAACATCTGGACGCCATTGAGCGCATTGACGGCGCCGAAGTGATCACCCTCTGCGGCGGCGTACGCGAAGCCGTAGACGCCGTGGCTGCCGCGCGGGGCATACCCCACACCACGCTTGATCTGGGCGAAGCGCTGGCCCAGCCTGGGGTGGAGGCCGTGATTCTGGCCACGCCCACCCAGATTCACGCCGAGCAGGCCACCCAGGTCATGCACGCCGGCAAACATGTGATGGTCGAAATTCCCATGGCCGACAACCTGGCAGATTCGAAGGCGCTGGTGGAACTGCAGAAGGAAACCGGCGTAGTGGCCATGGTGGATCACGTGCGCCGCTTCAACCCGTCGCACCAGTGGATACACAACAGAATCGTCGCCGGCGAGCTGAAGATTCAGCAGATGGATGTGCAGACCTACTTCTTCCGCCGCACCAACACCAACGCCAAGGGCGAACCGCGCAGTTGGACGGACCATCTGCTGTGGCACCATGCCTGCCACACCGTGGACCTGTTTCAATATCAGACCGGCGCCGCGGTGCAAAAGGTCACGGCTCTGCAGGGCCCCATGCATCCCGACCTGGGCATCGCCATGGACATGGCCATCGGCATGCAAAGCCCCGACGGCGCGATCTGCACGTTGTCACTTTCCTTCAACAACGATGGCCCGTTCGGCACCTTCTTCCGCTACATCTGCGACAATGGCACCTATATCGCCAATTACGACGATCTGTTTACCGGCAACGGCGAGCAGATCGACGTAAGCGACGTGGCGCTCACTACCGACGGCATTGAGCTTGCCGACCGCGAGTTCTTCGCTGCCATTCGCGAGGGTCGCGAGCCGAATTCGAGCCTCGCCCAGGGCCTCGACGCCATGGTGACGCTGGACCGACTGGAACAACAATTATGAGCTGGCGCAAACACGATTACGACGACATCCCCGGCACCTATGTATTCGACGGCAAAGCTGCACACCAGGCCTACGGCCTCAATAAGCTGCTCTACTCCTTCAATCGCGAGGAAAACCGCCAGGCCTTTGAAGACGACCCGGGAGCCTATGCTGATCAGTTCGACCTTACTGCGGAGCAACGCGACGCGCTGTTGAACTTCAACTATCTCGACATGCTGCGCATGGGCGCCAACATCTATTACGCCGCCAAGCTTGCCGTCCCCAGAGGCATGACAATGCAGGACACGGGTGCGGCTTTTCAGGGCATCACAAGAGACGAATTCCAGGCGAAGCTGAGCGCCAAAGCAGACGGCCTGCAGGAGAAACTGGAGCAAGCCGGAGGGTTCTGGCATGGCTGAAATCATAGGCGGCGTGAGCACGTCGCACATCCCCGCCATCGGCAACGCCATTGCCGACGGACTGGAAAAGGACCAATACTGGAAGCGTTTTTTCGATGGCTACGGCCCAGCTATTGAATGGCTCGACGAGGCCGATCCCGATGTCGCCATCATCGTCTACAACGACCACGGTCTGAACTTCTTTCTGGATGCCGTGCCGTCCATTGCGCTGGGTTGCGCAGAGCGCTACCGCAATGCCGATGAAGGCTGGGGACTTCCCCAGCGCGTGGAATTTCTGGGCGATGCCGAGTTGTCGTGGCACATTGCCGAATCACTGGTGGAATCCCATTTCGACATCACCACCTGCCAGGAAATGCTGGTAGACCACGGTTTCATCGTGCCCATGAGCCTGTTGTGGCGACATGCCCCGCAGTGGCCGGTGAAGACCATTCCCCTGGCGATCAATACCGTACAGCACCCGGTGCCCAGTGCGCGTCGACTGTGGGATCTGGGCAAGGCTCTGGGCCAGGCCATCGGGTCCTACCCGGAAGATCTCAAGGTCGTAATCGTCGGCACCGGCGGCATGTCCCACCAGTTACAGGGCGAACGCGCCGGCATCATCGATGTGGATTTCGATCTGCAGTGCATGGAAAGCATTATCAACGATCCAGACTGGTTCGCGGGTCTGAGCAATTCCGAGATCATGGAGCGCGCCGGTACCGAAGGCATCGAAACCATCATGTGGATGGTCATGCGCGGTGCGCTGCAGCAGGACGTGAAAGTCGTGCACAAGCACTATCACGTGCCGATATCCAATACCGGAGCCGGGATGGTGGTGTTGGAGAATGGTCCAGGCTGAGGCCACCAAACCGTATGAGCGCCCACCAGAACGCCAAGAGTCGCGCTGCAGCGCGCTACTACGTGATCGCACATCACTTGTGAACTCGTCGACGTCGAGGACCTGACCACGCGACTGCCCGAGGGAAGCAGGAAGATCGGGGATGAAGGCTCGTTAGCCGGGGTTCAGCAGCTCCTGGATTGCTGAGCGGGTGATTTCAGCCGAGTTCCGGAATGATCTCGGCGTACCTGTCGATCATGGGCATGACAGCGTCTGGCTGGTCCCACAGGTCCATAGCAACACCAATTGTAGCCCGCTCGATGCCCAGGTCCCGGTACTCCTTTAGTCGATCCAGGTTCTTGGTATCCATTATCTGGATATTGATTTCAACGTCTTGGGGGTTACGACCCGCGGCTTTGACCAGTTCCTTGAAACCGGCCACTGACTGAGCAACATCGCCCATGCCGACATCGACCGGATACCAGCCGTCAGCCCAGCGAGCCGCGTGCTGCACGCCCAGGGGGCCCATGGTACCGAGGAATATTTTCGGCCCGCCTGCCTGCAGTGGTTTGGGATTTGCCCAGATCGGTTCAAAACAAATGTACTTTCCCTGGTAACTGGCGTCGTCGTCTGTCCATATGGCTCGTGTTGCTTCGACTGTTTCTCTCAGCACTGCGTAGCGCTTGTTGAAGGGGTGTGGGCTGACATTCTCGAATTCCTCGCGGTTCCACCCCACGCCCGTCCCAATCATCAGTCGGCCGTTGGACAATCGGTCGAGCGTCGCAATCGTCTTGGCCTGGGAAAAAATATCTCGCTCCATCAGGAGGGCGATGCCGGTACCGAGTCGCAGTCTGCTCGTCGCATTAGCCGCTGTCATGAGTGAGAGATAGGGATCCATCATATTTCTATAGGGATCAGGCATTTCACCACCTGGCGGATAGGGTGTTCTGCGGGCGGCAGGGATATGGCTGTGTTCTCCATACCACAGCGACTCAAAACCCCGCTCCTCAAGGACCTTGGCCAAGCGGGCCGGATGAGGATCATCCGGTGTGTTCATGGAACTGAAAGCAAGATGCACAACAGGATCCGTCTAGTATCGAGCTCGTTTGACGATGGGTGTATTCGGATTCACAGCTTCTCCAGTTTCTTGATGTTTTGCAGGGGATGGTATCAGGGGGGTTTTTCAGAGAATACTGTATAGACATGCATTGGTTTCGAGATTCAAACGAAGCCAGAACCGAGATCAATCAATGGCGTAAACACTACAACGAGGAGTAGCCACACAGTTCGTTGGGTCACATGCCGCTCCGCTTGTTTGCGGAGCGGGTGGCTTGAACCGTAAAATCGATTTCTATCTTTCGACTGGTTCACATACAGGGGTAGGTCCAGTTGCTCGGGGGCGTTGCCCAGGCAACGCTGAGTTTTTCCCACCAACGTTCTAACTGCAGAAGGGGAGTTCAAAGATGTCTGAACAGGTAACCATGGACGAGAATCTGGACTTCGATGCCGATGCACTTCGAGCCAGGTACGAGCAGGAGCGTGACAAGCGCCTGCGGTCGGATGGCAACCAGCAGTATCGGCAGATGACGGGTGACTTCAGTCACTACATGGACGACCCTTACGTGGACGAGCCCGTCGAGCGGGAGCCTTACTCCGATGAGATTGACGTGGCGATCATTGGTGGCGGCTTTGGTGGGCTGATTGCCGGTGCACGCTTTACGCAGCGAGGCATCAACAGCTTTCGCATCATCGAAAAAGGCGGAGATTTCGGTGGCACCTGGTACTGGAACCGCTATCCGGGCGCGGCCTGCGACACCGAGTCGTACATCTATCTGCCGCTGCTTGAGGAGCTCGACTTCATCCCCAGGGAAAAGTACACACATGCGCCGGAGATTCTGGCGCACTGTCACAACATCGCGACCAGGTTCAATCTGTATGAGCGTTCATGCCTGCAGACCGAGGTGACGGGTCTGGAGTGGGATGCCCAGCAGGCACGTTGGATCGTGCTTACGAATCGCGGCGATGTAATGCGCGCGCGTTTCGTGATGATGTCCAACGGCCCGTTGAATCGACCGAAGCTGCCGGGCATCAAAGGCATCAGTGACTTTGCAGGCCACACTTTTCACACAAGCCGCTGGGATTACGGGTACACCGGTGGTGATTCAGACGGCAATCTCGACAGGCTCGCTGATAAGCGGGTGGCTGTCATTGGCACGGGTGCGACTGCCGTGCAATGTGTGCCGCATGTGGGCGCGGGCGCGAAGGAACTCTACGTCTTTCAGCGCACCCCGTCTTCGATCGACGTGCGCGATAATCGAGCGACCGATCCGCAGTGGGCGGCAAGCCTGAAACCCGGCTGGCAGCGCGAGCGCATGGAGAACTTCAATACGCTGTGTCAGGGCGGCATCGTCGAGGAAGATCTCGTCATGGACGGCTGGACCGAGATCATCCGTAATCTCATATCGATGGCCAATTATCGCGGCAAGGACACGAATTGGGACGATGTTCCCCGGCTAATGGAGCTTGCCGACTTTAAGAAGATGGAGCAGATCCGTTCGCGTGTCGACGAGATCGTGGAAGATCCCGCGACCGCGGACGCGTTGAAGCCCTACTATCGCCAGTTCTGCAAACGTCCTTGCTTCCATGATGCATATCTGCAGACGTTCAACCGACCCAACGTGAAGCTCATCGATACCGACGGTAAAGGCGTGGAGGAAGTCACCCACAACGCCGTTGTTGCGAACGGCAGGGCCTATGAAGTCGACTGCATAATCTTCGCGACGGGCTTCGAGGTCGGGACGGAGTACACGCGCCGCGCCGGCTACGATGTGATCGGCCGCGACGGATTGAGCCTGAGCGAGAAATGGAAAGACGGCATGCGCACCCTGCACGGCGTGCACACGCACGGCTTCCCAAATCTCTTCATCATGAGCAACTCGCAAGCAGGTTTCACGACCAATTTCCCCCACGCGATGGACGAAACCGCCGAGCACATCGGCTACATCCTCGAGCGCTGCTTCGACGAAAGCATCCGCACGCTCGAGGTGTCGAAGCAGGCTGAGGACAAGTGGGTGGAGGAAATCATCGCAGTGTCGCGCTTCAACGAGGACTTTCAGGTGGCCTGCACACCCGGCTACTACAACAACGAAGGTCAACCGAATCCGAAGAGCATCCAGAACGGGCCGTACGGCAAAGGTTCAAGACCATACTTCAGGATCACCGCCGCCTGGCGTGAAGAGGGCAGCATGGAAGGCCTTGAGCGCGGTTGACCGCTGACGTTGCCTGATCAAGCGATCCTCCGCGCTTGCATCTGAAGGCTATCTCCAGCGGCATTCGTGGTGGTCATGATGCAGTTCACCCGCCTGTTTGAAAAGTGCATAGACCCACACCAGGATGAAACCCCAATGCATGACTTTCGCCATCATACCGAGAGGACTGACTTGTTCGCCCGATTCGGTAATGTGTGCCCTAACCAGGACTGGTTGATTATCGGTGAGTTGTGTCATGGGAAAATCAGAACTTGAAGAATAGCCAGCGGTGTTCATTCAATATGTGGAGGGCACAACATGGCAGCCCGCCACTGAAAACTCACTGTTCTCGGGCGATACTTTGGTGTTCCCCGGCTCCGAGCCAGTAAAGCTTGCCGGAGAAGATCCGGGTGACTGGATAAAGCCTTACCCGAAGTTTGGCGTTACACGCTGATTCAATGTTAACGTTACAGCTCCAGCGTGGGAGAACACCATGAATCGTTACGTAAAAATTCTACTCATCCTCGCAGCCGTGTACGTCGGTATCGTTGTTATATTCGAAAGCTGGCTGGGCTACAGTCAACCCCGCGGCGAACAAAACCTGGTGATCACCGTGACCGAAGAAGATGGCAGTGAAACCCAGCGTGTGCTTTCGATTTTCCAGAGTCAGGGGGAACTCTATCTGGCAGCCAACCACTGGCCTCGGGCTTGGTTTCGACAGGTAAAACGCAAGCCCAACGTCCATATCGAATTTGGTGGTGATCGAGCTGATCAGAGTGGCAATTACACCGCTTTTGAGATCAATGATGCTGATCATGATCGCGTGCTGGCAGACAACCAAATTGGTTTTGTCGGTCGATTTCTAATGGGTTTTCCGCCCCGGGAATTCATGCGCATCGAGCCAACCGGGCAGTAAATACCGGATGGGAAATGTATCGCTCGGCCCAGGAGAGATACGCTTCAGCCCCTAAGGATCGATCTCCTCACCCAGCGATTTTGCCCGGTCTAGGCGACTTGCCTCATCCTTTGGCAGGTGCTTGTGCGCGAGGTACATGAAAATCAGAGCAGGTATAAAGGTAAGGAGCGATACCGCAATAGCTGTTCGAAGCGATTCAGCTTCGGAAAACCCGTTCGCAATGAACATATCTGACATCAGACCTATGAAATAGGGCCCAAGTGCGAGACCCAGGAAGGTATTCAAGAGAATGTAATACGCACCAGCCACCGCGCGCATTCGAGGCATCACGAGGTCAGCAGCAGTAGACGGAGGGACTCCGCCGCCACACGCGGCAAATGCAGTCAGGACAAAGTTCAGCCAATAGGCCATGACAATCGAGTCGGTATAAAGCAAGGCCAGCAGGGAGGGGATAGTGCCAACAATGGTGACATAACCCACTATCATCCGTCCCCCTGCAAACTTCTGTTTCAGCCAGTCGGCACTGATGCCACCGAGGGTAATCCCTAAAAACCCACCTGCCGCTGCTGAGAGGCCCATAAAGAGACCAACTTCTGTGACATTTACGTCGTGCAGGCGCAGTAACAGTGGCGCAATCCAGAAGCCAGCACCGTAGCCAACAAAGGCGGTAGTTGGGAACGCGAGCATGGTGTAAATGAACGCCTTGGACTTGAACATCATTTCGAACGTGGCCCGGTCGCGCAACTTCAGCGACTGCGCCCAGGAAAAGGTTACGTATGCACCAAATCCCGTGGCAACCCATTGCGCAATGCTGCCGGTCACAAAGACCAGAAGGACCGCAGCAATCGCAATGCTGAACCCAGCCAGCACATTGGTCTGCAGAGCTTTAGAGTTTCCCAGCAAACCAATTACATTGAGGGGCGGAATCACCGCCATCAGTTCTTTGCCAAGCACCGAGAACGGCGCTTCGTGTTCCGGGACCACCAGCCCTTCACTGATTCCTCTAACAGGTTCTCGCAGGGTCCTCACCCAGATGGCGATCACGAGGCCTGGGATACCTACCGCCATGAATGCTGCCTGCCATCCCCTTAATCCAAAAGGCGCATCCGTTGGATAGGTAGCTGCCCACCAATCGAGAATGAAACCGCCCAGAAAAACACCGATCCCCGCTCCAATGTAGACACCGGATGCATAGATAGCGATGACAGTAGCCCGCTTGGCAGGCGGATAGTAGTCGGAGAGCATTGAGTACGCAGCCGGAGATGCACTCGCCTCGCCAATACCCACACCAACACGGCACATCGCAAGGGCACCAAATGATCGAGCCAGACCGGAAGCAGCAGTCATTGCACTCCAGAAAGAAAGGCCAATCGCGATCAAGGAACGCCTGGACCAGACATCGGCTAACCGGGCAAGCGGGATGCCGAACACCGCGTAGAAGACCGCAAACACCGTGCCATACAGAAAACCCATTTGGGCATCAGTGATCAAAAGGTCGGCTTTGATGTCCTCTGCGAGAATCGAGAGGATGTTGCGATCAATAAAGTTGAAGATGTAGACAATTACAAGGACGAACAGCACGTAGTGCGAGTATTTGCCGCCAACCTGGTTTGGTTTTTTCAACCGTCTATCTCTGATTAGATCTTGCTGCTGCTACTTCTGATCGCTAGCTCGCACTATAACAAGCAAGATCGCCTGGGGTATGACTCGAACCAAGGAACGCCGCCATCGGACCAGTAAGGTCTGCACCTTCAAAGATCTCTTTGTTGCGTTGTTCCATATTGGGATACGATGTAATCCTGCTTATCATCTCTCCTCCCCCTTAAACAAAATCAGAGCTGCAACATAGGTGGCTTCGGGATCGGAGTCAAATAGGTGGCTTAGACTCCAACCCCATCTGATCTGTATCTGCAAAGGATAGCAAGCACAACTGCTATTCTGATCGAATTAGAAAAGTACGGCCCGGCTAGGAAGTCAGCTTCGCTCTGCTGACCTGAGGGTGTTGAATGTGCGCTTAAGCCGCTCCGCCCAGTGTGGCTTGATGGGCGCTAGTGGTGATTTGCGACGGTTTGCCTGGCAATGATGGTGGTTTGAACCTCGCTGGCGCCTTCGTAAATCCGCAGAGCACGAATATCCCGATATAGCGCCTCGACAATGTACCCTTTAGTCACGCCTTTCCCGCCATGTAGCTGTACGGCGGCATCGATGACTTGCTGAGCGGTCTCAGTGGCATGATATTTGGCCATTGCCGCCTCACGGGTGACGCGATCTGCCGCGCAATCTTTGGTCCAGGCAGCGCGGTAAATCAGCAGGGCGCTGCTGTCAACGCCAAGCGCCATCTCACCAATTTTGGCTTGAACGAGTTGCAGATCCCCCAGCTTGCCACCAAATATGTTGCGCTGTGCTGTGTAGTCGAGTGTCTCGTCCAGTGCGCGTCGCGCCATGCCCAACGCTGCAGCGGCGACGGTGGAGCGGAACACATCCAGCGTCGCCATCGCGATACCAAAACCTTTGCCTTCCCGCCCAACCAGATGCGACTTGGGCACTTTGCAATCGGTGAAAGTCAGTGTGCCCAGTGGGTGCGGCGCTACCAGATCAATTCGCTCTGTGACCTCGAAACCCGGTGTGCCCGCTTCGACGATGAAACAACTGATTCCTTTGGCGCCCCCAGCGTCATCAGTGCGCGCAAAGACAGTGTAAAAGTCAGCGATGCCGGCATTGGATATCCAGGTTTTGGTGCCGTTCAGGACCCAGTCGTCGCCTTCGAGGCGAGCGTTGCAGGACATGGCGGCTACATCCGAGCCTGCTTCTGGCTCTGATAGTGCGAAAGCTGCAATCTTTGCGCCAGCGGCGACCGCATTAAGGCAGGAAGTCTGCTGCGCTTCATTGCCGAAAAGAGAGATCGGGCCGCTACCCAGTCCCTGCATTGCAAAAGCGAAATCGGCAAGCGCATTGTGACGCGCTAAGGTTTCCCGGATAAGACACAGACTGCGAACATCGAGCTTCTCATGATGCCCGCCGGCACTGGCAGGGACGGCGTAGGTCGTAAAGCCGGCGTCACCCAATGCACCGACGATGCCTTTACAGGTGCCATCCAAATCGTCATGTTCGTCTGCAGTCAGGGAGGGCAAGTGTTGGCTCGCCCAATTATCGAGACGCTCGGCCAGCCGCCTGTGCTCATCGTTGAAGAACGGCCACTGCAGGAAGCTTTTTTCGCTCATGAACTCTTCCTCCAAAGATCGACCATGGTTTCAGTTACCTTCAAACACGGGTTGCTGCATCTCTACAAATGGATTGCAGGCGCGATGTTGATGCAATTTGTGTGTGGCGTGATTTTTCGTTTCATGCCGGCCTGAATTCATGTGCGCAGAACAAAGCTGTTGCTTAGGCCTCGGTTTCATCTCGGCCTGCGGATACGAAATTGCTGAAATTTCCAGGAGAACGATGACTCTCGAGAATTTCTTCGAGGGCTATCATCGTTAAGCTTCTCACTAAACCGAATTACCGAACGTTGCCCGTTCGGGACCGACCTCGGCCGCGACCTGGTTCAGACCTTTTTCGTCGAGTTCGTAGAATTCGATGGCATTCTTACCGAGCATCGCTGCGACGTCGTCAGCTGGCAGGCCTTTGAACGTCTCTATCATCTGCGGTGGCGTGTTGGGCCACGTACCTTCCGGGTGTGGATAATCGCTACCCCACATCATCAGCGGCATGCCGATCTCGTGTCGCATTTCGGCATCGCTGCGAGGCATGCACGATGCACCAATCGCACAATTGCGCCTGAAATAGTCCGTGGGAGACATCGAAAGATGGCTGCGATAGTCACCGAGCTTGGCACTGAACTGGGTGTCGTAGTAGTGGTGGTCGAGCATGCGCATCATGGGCGGAAAGAGCCAGCCCTGCCCCGTCTCCGTAACGCTGCATTTCAACTTTGGAAATCTTTCGAATACCCCGCCCCACAACATGTGAATCAACGGCCGGTACGTCCAGAAGAAAACTTCCGAGATGTACATACCTACGGCACCAGGATATTCGTCGATGTCTCCAACCGGAAAGTCTGCACCGAAGAAATCTTCCATGGGTCCGGGACCTGAGTGGAAGCAGATGATCAGGCCGAGATCTTCGCACGCCTGCCAGAAAGGATCGTACTTACCGTGATTGTAGCTTTCGAATTCGTTGGTCATGGCGGGGATCATCATCCCCTTGAGACCGTTTTCTCCTGCCCACCGTGCTTCCTTCACTGCTTCTTCCACGTCCCAGAGGAGCGGACAGATCGCAACCCCGACATGACGGATCCGGTTTTGCGAAACGAGTTCAGCGAGCCAACGGTTGTGCGCGCGAGCCCCCGCCCACTGCAGCTCCGGTATGATGTTCTTGGTGGGCAGCGCAAGGCCGGCACCGAAAGGAGGGGCGTTCTGCTCGGTAATGCCATCCGGGAAGATAATCTCTCCAGCAATACCATCGCCGTTCAAGACGTTCAGGCGCTGCTCATAATCCCAGGCTCCCGAAAGATGCGCCTCATTTCCAGCGCGCCACTCATCATTGATCTCTTTCAGAAGAAAAACCTGTTCTGACTTTCCCGTGAGCTCCTTCTGGATCGGCAGCGCCATGTCGAATGCATCGCGAAACTGCGGGTCGAGATATTCGCGATACTGCTCGGCAGGTAACCCTGCATGACAATCTGACGATACCACCGTGAATCTGTCCATGTAGCGCTCCTAGTTGATCAACCGCACGGGGCTTTCGTCTTCACCGGCGTCGTAAAATTGCCGGAACCACTGCCGGTACTTGTGAATCGGCCCATCGCCATCGCAGAGGATCGGATCCTCTTGATAGATCTTGTTCTCCCAGATCGGCATGTCGTGCTGTACCTGCCGCGCGATCTCCGCAATCAACCCATCCGTATATACGTTGTGGATCTCGGAAATATCCTTGGGTTTGACGAAAGAGAATCGCAACTTCACACGGGTTTTCGAGATCGGCAGCACCGTGCCGATCATCACGGTTTTGAACGCCCGCTCGAAAACCTGACAAGTCATACCCGGACCCCAGTTTTCGGTGACCAGATGCATGTCATCCGTCTTGGACATGTCCATGTTGCCCTCGTCATCGATAGCCGGCCCGATGGTCGTCATGTCCGTTATGCGATGCGCTCCATCCAGCTTGATGTCGGCCTTCGGCATCGCCATCGAGCTGTGCACGTATACAAAGTGTGCGATGTCGACGGCATTCTCACCGGTTTCCTGGATGTGCGAATCGAATTCCCATTCGTAGTTTTCGGGTTCGGTCCAGTTCGGGGAGTTGAATTCGGCAATCTCTGGTAAATCGAACGTGGGCTCGATTCCCCTTGGATGAAACCAGGCCCAGACAAAGCCGTTGCGCTCAAACGTCGGGTAGCTCTTGATACACGGCCCTTGCGCCGCTCGCTTCGGCATCGAATTCGCGTAGGGGATTTCGCGCACTGTGCCGGTGCCGTCGAGCTGCCATGCATGAAACGGACATGCAATATGCTCACCGACGACCTTACCGCCGATGCCGAGGTGCGCTCCGAGATGTGGGCAGTGGGCATTGAGGAGCTTGGCTTCGCCGCTTTCCGTACGGAAAAGCACGAGCTTCTCTTCGAAATATTCCAATGCCATGACACCGCCTGGTTCGAGGTCGTTACTGTACGAGACGGCGTACCAGCCGAACGGAATGGGGAGCTCTACACTCATTTCGTATTCCTTACCCTAACGTTGGGATTGGCAGGTCCGTACGATTGAGAATCGAATCGAACCTCGCCCTGACTTTTTCTCTGGTGCCATCGTTCAGAGGGGCAATCCAGAACTGGCCGTCCTTCACACCCTGGATCGCGGTTGCCGCAACCTCGTCAGGGTGCGTTGTTACCAGTTCCATACCAAACGACTCCATCATCTCGCGCATATCATCCGCGGAGGTTATACCCATGGCCGGTGACATATCGTCTTTCTTGAATTCCTCCGGACGTACTCGATTCGAATTGAAGATGCCCGTATCGACGATGTGAGGTCCCGGAAAAAGCGCATGGATCTTGACCGGACTGCCCTGGTTCGTCATCTGAATATGCAGCGTCTCGGTAAGCGCCTGCAGCGCGGCCTTGGTGGCGGTATAAACCGGCTGCTCCGGGTAGACGATGAACGCGCCGTTACCGGAACCAGTCGTGATGAAATGCGCCTCCTCACCTTGCTCATCGAGCCTTGGCATGAAGGCCTTGATGTTATTGACCGCCCCCCAGAAGTTGACATCGAAAGTCCACTGCCAGTCTTTATCGCTGATCTCCCATATCTGTCCCGCTTCCCCCGCCGAGACTCCAGCGTTCGAGAACACGACGTGGGCACCGCCAAGTTCGTCGAAGGCTGTCGCTGCCAGCGCCTCGACACTTTCAAGGCTCGTCACATCACAATGCTGGCTGCGTGCATCGACGTTGCGCTCGATCAGCTCGGCAACGGTCTGCTCCAGAGCCTCTTCATCGACATCCGCGAGCAGAACCCGCGCGCCTTCGGCGCCGAGTTCAAAGGCCAACGAACGACCTACGCCGCTCGCAGCACCAGTGATGACGGCAAGTTTTTGTGTAAAGTCCTGCATCGCTCCTCCTCAGACCGCCATCGGAAATCGAGTACCGCCGACGGTCGCGGCATAGGGGTAAAACGCTTCGCCGTCGAGTTCACCTGCGATCGTGATTTCACGATCCAGGAATTCCGGCGTCCAGAGATAGGCATCCACCTGTTCGCGTATGGGTAAACGAATCCCCAGAGGATCCACAGGAGACACTCGCAGGACGACTTCGCCTGATAACGTCTGTCTGAACGCGGTTGGGTACTTTGCTCGAACACGCACGACGTGGGGCGGATAGTCGTAGGCATTCATCTGCATCGTGACGCTGCGCGCGACCTTGATCCACCACTCGTTGGTTTCGAATTCTTCACCGGCTTCATCGGTGCTCGATACATCGCCTTTGAATTCCGCGAACGTATAGCCCGCATGGGTGCAGCTCGCCTCGACATGATCGCCGAGCCGGAAGTACTTGATGTCTGCGAGGTACTTGGGCTGCCCCCAATGCTCCCGACTGACATAGATTGCCGACTCCTGATCGATCGCATACCCGAGCGCATACTCACCGTCGATTCCGTCATAGTTGGCGGCAACTGTCATGACGAGCCCATATTCAGGTTCCATCATGACGGGGAAGTTGTAGAACGTGAGGTACACGTTGGGTTCGCTGCCCGGGTCGATCCCCGGGGGCAGCAGCTTCGCGATCGCATCGACATCGGTGCGGTAGACGATTTTGACCATCGGCCAGTTAACAATGTCTCCCGGAGCGCCGGCAGGTGCCTCACTCATTTCCCTCTCCCTCATAATTTACGAGACAATTTATCAATCAGCGTTCCGTTTGTCTATGTTTTCGGAATAGAAAGTGTTATTTTGTTCCATTATGGGTCTGCCACAGCAAAAACCAGCAAAAAGCAAACGGGTCGAGGCGACCCGTCAGGCGATTCTCGACGCCGCGGTCGAGCTCTATCACGCGGACGGCGTCGAGCAGACGACGGTCAGCGCCATCATCGAAGTCTCCGGTATTGGCCGCGCCACCTTCTATCGACATTTCGACGATCAGGACGAAGTGTTGAGCGAGGCCCTGAAGCGCGACCACGAGAGCATGCTTGCCGCGTTCGCAGCGCAGAAACATACCTACGACAGCCTGGACGTGCAGATTGTCGAGGACATGATCTGGTTCATTCGCCAGTTGACCGCGCAACCCGCACTCGGGCTCGTGTTCGGCACGCAGCGGGAGCAGTTTTTGCCCCGAATCAACGCAACGCTCCACGAACTCCACGAGGCAGCCCTCGTCTGTGTCGGGCCGACATTCCGACGCGCAGAGCTGGAGGGGCGCATCCGTGAGGGCGTCACCATGGAAGATTACCTCGATTGGGCAATCTTCGTGACGACGTCGCTGCATATCGTGGACACTCCGCTATCCCGCGATGCGTTCCATCTGCGCGATATGCTCCGCCGCTTCTTTCTACCGTCGCTGATCATAGACAGCTAGCTCAGATCGTACCCAGCCGTCAGTCCCCGGGGCCGGCGGCGCTTGTAACTCCCCGAGGATGAGATGCTCACATTGCGCGTGTCCTCGAGCACGCGTTCGTCCGATCGCCACCGAGAAAGGTCAAGTAGTGGGCTTAATCAGATTGGGTCAAAAAACAGGGAAATCAGCTATGCAGTTAAAGATTGAGCTTCTCGAGCAGGAGTGGAACACTTAAGAGCCTATCTAAGGGACACTCTGAGAGGGGAAGACGATGCTGACACAAGCTGAGAACGAACGCCTCACACGCACTGGACCAGGTACGGAAATGGGGAACGTTTTCCGTCAATATTGGATGCCTGCGCTGTTATCGCGAGAGCTGGAACCCGAGGGACCGCCGAAATCGATCCGTATTGTTGGCGAGGAATTTATTGCCTTTAGAGATGGTCAAGGTCGTGTGGGTGTTGTTGAAGCCAGATGCCCGCATCGAGGCGCGCACCTTTTCTTTGGTCGCAACGAAGCGTGCGGGCTGCGTTGTGCATACCATGGTTGGCAGTTTGACGTAGACGGAAACTGTATAGATATCCCGACCGTTTCAGAGAAGATTGCAGAAGGACTAAAGACAAGAGCCGGCCTCAAATCACTGAAGGTCAGAGAGTCCTTAGGACTCATTTGGGTTCACTTCGACCATGACACTGCGGATGTACCATTGTTTGATTTCGGAGCATTTTCGGAAGAGCACTACTTTGTTTCGAAGAAACTACAGCAGTGCAATTGGGCTCAGGCCGTGGAAGGCGGAATCGACACGGCGCACTTTTCTTACTTGCACGCCAACATTGAGGATGGGGCAAGGGTAGGTCTTATGCCTTCACAAGGCTTAAATGAGCCACCCGAGAATGGGCGCTATCGCTGGATGATTGAAGATAGCGCGCCTCGATTTACCGTACTTGATCACGATGCTGGTTTGACGATGTGCGCTGCACGTCAGGCGGATAACGATCAAGATTACTGGCGGCTGACCCAGTTTATGATGCCGAACCACTCCATGGCGCCCAATAGCTTTCCAGGCGATAACCACGTTGGTAACACGTGGGTACCCATTGACGACGAATCTTGTTGGATCTTTTGTTACGCCTATAATCCAGAACGACCAATTACTGCTAAGGAACGGGCAATCTGGGCCAATGGTATGGGAATTTTTGCGGAAGTAGATGAGAATTTTATTCCAATACGCCGCCGCGAAAACAACTACCTGATTGATCGCGATATGCAGAAGAATTCCAACTTCACGGGAATCGCTGGTATCTCGGAACAAGATCAAGCCATCGCGGACAGCCAAGGCTTTATTGCTGATCGTACGCGAGAGTTACTGGGTCAGACTGATTTGGGCGTTGTGAGATTCCGCAAACTAATGTTCGAAGCAGCGGATCAAGTGGCGAACGGAACAGCGCCTCGGGGTGCTCGTGACCCAGATGCGTATCGCGTGCGCTCTGGAGATGCGATGTCAAAGTCAGGGGCCAATGCACTCGAAGTGGTTAAAGAGAGATTCGGAAGTTTAGGGGGACAAAATCTAAGGTGAAGTTGCTGGGTCACTGTTTTACTACCAGGATTGGCATGTGGGGTATGAGTTCGAAACGCTAATACGCACAGACACAGACGTTTATAACTTTGTTGGCGTTTCAGGCATGGCCCTCCGACAGCGAACGGACTACCCCGGAACACCGGATCGAGGCAATTTGTCGGCAACCCTCATTTTTTCAATCAATGTGTATGATCAGGTCTGAACTACTGCAGTACTTGAGAGTACTGGTTCAGCTGTCATTCATGGAATTTGCCCTAGTCTGAGTCCACACTTTGAGTACGGGGCTACCATCGTAAAAACCTTCATTACAGCAACAATACGTTGCCTGAAACAAAACTTAGTTCAAACCACCACTACCTTTATCGCCGCGTTGGGTCTTTCCGCTCAGGCCAATGAGCTATCCAGCTATCGATGTTATGAGATCGAAGGTGCGAAGATTATCGCCGAGGACGGTACCTATCTGGGTACATTGGATGACAGTTATAAGTCTGACTCCATATTCAATGAATACAGCGATCACGGTAAGACCTATTCCGACAACAGCCTGTGGAACGAGTACTCCGACCATGGAAAGAGCTATTCGAGTGATTCAGCGTTTAACGAGTACGCTTCAGAGCCTCCGGTACTGCTCAAGGATGGTGAAGTGATCGGACGCCTAACCGTTAGAGAGTATGCGTTCGACGCAATTGATCCCACGACGGTCGGCAAAGACTGCGGGTGGAAAGAAAGCGATTAAAGGATAGAAAGAACCAAAATGGTTTAGTCGTTGAGATGAAAGTATGCACGGCGCGTGGATTTCTTCGAAGTTGCCGCTGAAGAACCATGGGCAATCGGCGTAGGTTCTGGATGATGATTCACCGCAGCCTATCTCTACCGTTCAATCTTCATCCACGGGAACTCAATACCTCCAACAAGGTGCCTAACCAGGTGGTGGACGCCATGCTGGAGTGATTGGTCATAGCTAGAGCGAATACAGATTTGCGACGTTTGTACGGGTTACCTTATCGCGCATCTGTGGTGTGTAGTTGTGAAACATTTCGTCTAAAACCTGGGTCGAGCACGGCCACGTGGAATCAGTGTGCGGGTAATCAGACCCCCACAGCAGATTCTCTTCACCAACCATATCTGTTGTGCCTAGCGCTGCAGCGTCATCTTCAATTGTGGCGAAGAATTGTCGCCGCCATATCTCCATGACGCTCACAGGCGGTGTTGTCGATGAATCTCTGGCAAACTCTCTTGCCCAGCCTTGCTGCACTTTATCTAACCAATGGGCGATCCAGCCTGCGTTAAATTCTGCGAGGACAAATTTCAGATTTGGGAACTTCGCACACACACCACGCACCATCAGATCCACCATCGTGTCATGTATGAGTGCTGAACTACCGGCATACATCACAATAGGATCACGATCTGCAGAGGCTTTGAGCCATTCTGGTGAGTGAGACATGCAAGCAACATGGAAGGCCACCGGCAGACCAGCCTCTTCTGCCATCGCCCACATGCGGTCGTATACCTCGTCACAGTAACGTCTTCCGCGTGGCGCATTAGACGGAATAACAATACCCTTGAAACCCAGCTTAATCACGCGCTCTAGTTCCTGTATGGCCAACGCAGGTCGTTGTACAGGTACCGCTGCCAACCCGATTAAACGTCCTTTCGCAGCAATGGATTGGTTATGCAGCCAATTGTTGTAGTTACGCTGTAACGCGACCAAAAGGTCAGGATTCGGAATACTGAACATTGGGAACCACCCCGGGTATAGCACTTCCGCCGATACACCATCAATGTCCTGATCCTCCGGCCGTCGGGCGCCATCCACCAGCCCCGGCCGCATCGCCGCATAACCGCCTGCGAAGTAAGCCTGTATCTCCGGATCGTCAAAAGATCCTGCACTGGGTTTGCAAGCAAACTGTCTCGGCAATGGTTCGGCGTAATCCAGGCGCGTGCCAGCCAGGCACATAATCGCCACGTTTCTAGAGCGTTTCGGATTGTTCGGTATGGTGATGAAGTCACCCTTCCCGTCTGTACTTACGACACGCGGTGCATCATCGCCGAACTGTTCAGGTAAACCCTCAAATACCTCCGCACCTTCCAGAGCATGCGAGTCAGCGGATATCGGACGTGGATCATTGAGCAATGTCATTCGTCTTCCCCGGTGGTTCCTCTTACGATCAGACTATTTCGAACACGTCTGTTTTGTATCACACCAGCGGTCACAAAACTCGGTAATCTGGCTGTCGGCGTTTACAAGGCGAAGGGTCAAAACTAGTATAATGGTTATCAGTGAGAGGGGAAAAGCTCATGCCTACAGCAGAAACCACAATGGCTCGGCGTCTGGAGACGCCCGGGGCCGCTGGCTGGACGCGCACCGCACGCCCGGATGATCCTGACAAATACTTCATTGTCTCGTCGGATTGCCACGCCAATGAACCCAAAGATTGGGTGAAATCGCGAATTCCAGAAGAGTATCGAGTACGGCTACCGCGTTTAGAAGTCATAGACGGCCAGGCTTTCATCATTACCGAAGGCAACCGCCCCTGGAAACTCAAAACAGATACCACAGACTGGGGGGCGGAAGATATCGAGCGCAACAGGACTGGCCATACTGTGCAGTCTCGGCTCGAAGATCAGGATCGCGACGGTGTTGATGTTGAAATTGTTTTTGGCAACAAAGGTATACACGCATTTGGAACCAATGACCCTGGCTTCTCCATGGCAATGTGTCAGGCCTGGAACGATTGGGCACACGAAGATCTGGGCGACTACCGGAATCGCATTTTGCCGATGGCGCAGATTCCAACCCTGGATGTGGATGCCGCGGTGAAGGAGGTCGAACGCGTCGCCAGGCTGGGTTTCAAGGGACTGACGATCCCGGTAAAACCTGAGTACGGGCCGACGGGAATGGATCAGCGTAACTACAACCAGCCGGAATTTGAGCGGTTGTGGGACGCGATCGAGGATGTCGGCCTGCCTCTGACCATCCACGTATCTACCGGTCGGGATCCCCGCGCAGCATCTGGCCCCGGAGGCGCAATCATCAATTACGCGGTGCACTGTTGTGCGGCGAGCCAGGAACCGGTGGCAAACCTTTGTGCTTCCGGCGTACTGGAGCGACACCCGGGGTTACGCGTCGCAACCATCGAAGCAGGTATCGGCTGGGTGTCCTGGCTTTTGGAGGTGATGGACGAAGGGTTTTACAAGCACCGCATGTGGGTCTCACCGGATCTCAAAGAGCCACCGAGCTACTACTACCGCCGGCAGATGTTTGCTTCTTTCGGCGAGGATAGATCTGGTCTCGACCTCGCAGTAAAGCATGATCTCATCGATAACTTCATGTGGGCCAACGACTATCCACATCACGAAGGCACCTGGCCGCATTCGGCAGCCGCGATAGAGCGGACGATGGATGGGCTGAGCGATGAAAACCGTGCGAAGGTCCTGGGCTTGAACGCTGCACGTTTCTACAACATTGACGTACCCGCAAAGTATCAAAACCAGGCGGCTCATTGACATGTCGCTGAAAGGTGCAGCCGCGGTGGTCGGTGTTGCCGAGTTGCCACCTCAACGTTATACAGGGGAAGCCACAATACTCGAGCTGTTAAGTCAGGTTGCAACGGATGCGATTGCTGATGCGGGTTTTCAGCATGCCGATGTTGACGGCCTGGTGGTTCATCCGATTGGTGGGCTGCCGGGATTTGTGCCGGCGACGGTGGCGGAATATCTCGGGTTACAGCCCACGTTTGCAGAACTGGTTGATCTCGGCGGTGCAACCGGTGCGGGCATGATCTGGCGGGCCGCTGCCGCCATTCAATCAGGCATGTGTACGACTTGTTTGTGTCTCACAGGTACGCGCCGTCGTGGCAGATCAGACAGCGCTCGTAAGTGGAACTCAGCTGAACGGCCAGCGCCTCGCTCACTCGCTCCATCACGCGATCGTTCTCCAGCGGCGGAATTCGACTCCCCATATGGCATGGTTGGCGCGAATGTGGGCTATGCCATGATCGCCACGCGCTATACCCACGAGTACGGCTTGAAAGATACCCAGCGTGCAAAGGTGGCAGTGGATCAACGCAGGAATGCCAATGCTAATCCTGCTGCGATCTTCCACGATCAGCCACTGACGATCGAGGATGTGCTCGCCTCAGAAGTGATCTGTCAACCTCTGCATATGCTCGAGATCGTGATGCCCGCTGCAGGTGCTGCAGCCCTCCTGATGACCGGGGCCGATCGCGTGCCGGATGCGCGAAACAAACCGGCCTGGCTCCTGGGTGCAGGCGAGTCGGTCACCCATTCTTCCTTCGCTCAGGCACCCGCGCTGGATGCAACAGGCGTGGGGATTGCTGCGCGGTCCGCATTCAAGCAAGCAGGTATCAAACCGGCAGACGTGGGGTTGGCCTCGGTTTACGACTGCTACACCATTATGGTGCTGCTGACGCTTGAAGAAGCGGGGTTTTGTCCACGCGGCGAGGCGGGCAACTTTGTAGAGTCGCATGACTTGACCTGGTCCGGGGACTTTCCTGTCAACACTCATGGCGGGCAGCTTTCCTTTGGCCAGCCAGGTATGGCCGGCGGCATGAGCCATGTCACGGAAGCGGTGCGACAAATCCAAGGACGTGGCGGCGACCGCCAGATCCCTGATCTTGAATTCGCGTACGCCCACGGTAACGGCGGAATTATCGCAGAACAGGCAGGGCTCATTTTTGGTGCGTCGCGATGAGTGTTCGGCTCATTCCACCACAATCCCCCCTAACTCAGCCCTACTGGCAAGGCGCACAGCAAGGGAAGCTGTTGATCCAGCAGTGTCAGGATTGCGGCGCGCGACAGTTTCCTCCGCGAGCTCACTGCGAAAAGTGCGGGTCAGGGGCTCTGGATTGGCAGCAGGTTTCGGGCAGGGGCACCGTATATACCTTTACGGTGGCGCAAAGACCGCCACATCCCGTGTTTGCCGGACACTGCCCGATGGTGATCGCGGTGGTAGAGCTGGAAGAGGGCCCAAGAATGATGACAAACGTCATTGGCTGTGCGCCCGCAGAAGTCTCTATTGGCATGGCGGTTGCCGTGGACTTTGATCCTATCGATGAAAGCGATACAGTTTTACCGGTATTTAGACCGGCTTGATTGAATAATCATACGCAGCGCTCTCGAATCCGATCCAAATAAACGAAAAATATATATTTAGATATACTCGCAACAAAAATGCAGCGGGATTGAGGCTATTGATGAGGTACTACGGCCAGCGAGATAGAAGGTTTTTGGGATCGTTTACGGTGTTGCTCGCACTGTTCGTCTATTGCCTGCCGACGGTAGCGAGCGCCCAGACCCATTGGTCAGATATCGCAGAAGACTCGGTGTTCAAATCTCGCGCAGCCACCGAGTCAATGCCAAGTACCTTCAGGGTTGTATTGGTCGACGTGGCGTCGCTCAAACAGACGTTAGTCCAATCAGGAGCCAAAACGACAAGCGGTCAGACTATTATTTCGTTGCCGCAACCGGATGGTGGTTCCCGCGACTTCGTCGTTGAACCCTCTGGCGTGATGCCCGAAGCGCTGGCAAGCAAGTGGCCAGAAGTATCCGCCTTTCAGGGTTTCGCAGTGGACGATCCGACCGTCACAGTCAGATTCGAAATCAGCCAGCGAGGCCTGAGCGCACAAGTCCTCGAGCCCGGTAATCGCTGGATGGTGGACCCAAAACCCGGCCTTCAAAAAGGCTCGGCGATCAGTTACTACTCCGGTGACAGCAGGCGGCCAGCCCGTACCAGCATGTGTGAGCTTGAGACTTCTCGATCATCACCAATCAAGTCTCAAGGGGGACTCCGCGAAAAAAAGTCGCGGGCGGGCCAGCTTGCCGCCAGGAGTAGCGGTACTGGCCTGCGCACCTATCGCCTTGCAGTTGCGACAACAGGGGAATATGGCGCCTATCACATCCAGCAGGGATCGACCCCCGGTGCGGCAATTGTCACGACGATCAATCGAGTGGTGGGGATCCTGGAGAAGGAGATGTCTATCAGCCTGCAGTTAGTGCCGAACAATAACGAGATTGTTCATACCGACCCCTCTACTGACCCATTTACCGGAAACAACAATGCATCAGTGCTGATCGACGAATCGCAAACACACATAGATCTCATAATAGGTGATGCGAATTACGATATTGGGCACACGTTCAGTACGGGCGCTGGAGGCCTTGCTTCGCTTCCTTCGGTTTGCGTCACCGGAAGCAAGGCCATGGGCGTTACCGGAAGTTCGGTACCGCGGGGTGACTTCTTTGATGTGGACTTCGTTGCGCACGAGATCGGCCATCAGTTCGGCGGAAGCCACACCTTCAATGGTTCAAACGGCAGCTGCTCAGGTGGGAATCGTTCATATCTGACGGCTTACGAGCCAGGCAGCGGCTCCACGATCCAGGCGTATCCGGGCCTCTGCGGTCCCGACAATCTGCAGGGCGCAGTCGATCCGATCTACCATTCTGAAAGCTTCGAACAGATGTATGGCTACGTGTCAGCAGATTTTGGTTCGAGCTGTGGCGTGGTCACAATGGTCAACAATACACCGCCGATCGTGGATGCAGGGCCCGATTATGCTGTGCCTAGAGGTACGCCGCTGGTAGTGACGGGCAGCGCCAGCGACAACGAGCAGACTAACATCACTTACTTGTGGGAGCAGCGCGATTTAGGACCACAGGCAGCCCTGACCGCAGCCGATGACGGTCAGATACCGCTGTTTCGGGTGCTAACCCCAACCACCAGTTCAGCACGCTATTTGCCGAAGCTCGCTTCCGTCGTGTCTGGTAACCACGCTGACGACGAAAAGATCCCCCAGGTAGCGCGAGAGCTTGATATGCGGCTCACCGTTCGCGATGGCGTCGGTGGCGTCAATTCCGACGATATGTTGATTTCGGTGAGCGGTGCTGCAGGACCCTTTGTAATAACAACGCCTAATGGTGGCGAGTCGGTAGGTAGCTCGAGGACGATCAATTGGGATGTTGCCGGCACACACCAAGCTCCTATCAATACCAGTGAAGTAGAAATATTGCTGTCTACCGATGGAGGACAAACGTTCAATACCTCGCTCGGTGTAACTGCCAACGATGGCTCGCACACCGTTAATTTCCCAGCGGGTGTGCAAAGCAGTACTGCACGACTGATGATCAAGGCCCTAGGTAACATCTATTACGATGTAACCGATAGCAATTTTGACCTGGATTCCGATCGGATCGTCCCGTCAGCACCCACTGCTACATCGGTAGCCGCTACGGATGGCGGAGCCGTCATCAGTTTCAGCCCCGGTGCAGATAACGGTGTTCCCATCACCTCATATGAAGCCTCGTGCTCGACGCCCGATTCCTCTGAAACATACTCAGCATCAACATCACCGGCACAACCTTTTGATGAAACTACGCCTTACACATCTCTGCTGGTGTTCTCAGATGCGGTCACGATCCAACCGGGTGGGTTGCAGGTGCCGGTGAATATCAGTCACACCTACCGAGGTGATGTTGTGCTTTCACTCATGTCTCCAGCGGGCGCAACGGTACCGTTGAAGGCAGAAAGTGGATCAGATGACGGGGTCGACGTCATTGGTACATTCCCCACTTCGTTAGCACCAGTGCAGTCTCTCGATGCATTTGCGGGAGAGAACGCCGAAGGTACTTGGACGCTGAATGTAAGCGATGCTTTTGATGTGGATTCGGGTACCGTCAATTCCTGGGGAATCACTGTTGTTTCAGTCATACCGGGTGATCAGGTCAGTGTCTCCGGAACGAGCTCGCCGCTGACCTTGTCGGGCATGACTAACGGAGAGGAGTACAGCTGCGAGATCATTGCTTATTCAGGAAGCAATGTCAGCGACACGGTCACTGTCGGAACTGTAACGCCGGCTGTGCAGGGACCTGTGGATAGTGACAATGACGGCGTAGTGGATGAAGAGGATGCGTTTCCGAATGACCCTTCAGAGACCACTGACACCGATAACGACGGCGTCGGTGACAACGCAGATGCATTCCCGACCGATCCTTCAGAAACCGCGGATACCGACGCAGACGGTGTTGGAGATAATGCCGACGCGTTTCCGAACGACCCGAATGAAACGCTTGATACAGATGGTGACGGCATCGGCAACAATGCAGATCCCGATGACGACAACGATTCGGTATCGGACATCGACGAAGCGGCCAATGGTACCGACCCTCTGAACCCGGATACAGATGGTGACTCCTTATCGGACGGTCAGGAGCTTGAATTGGGCCTGAATCCACTGGATCCGAACGACTGCCCGGAAGATTTATGCCCAAGCAGCAGCATACTTTTGAAAATCATTCCGCTGTTGATTGAAGAGGCAGCGCAATAGCATTATGAAAATCATAAGTCGCCGTTGCGGCAAATCGTTGGTACTTGCTGTTGCTGTGGGATCATTACTCAATTTGGTTTCTGTCAGCGCATGCGCCGAACAACGCGCTATAGATCCGGTGATTCTTGCCAAATCCACGACGGACTGGCGCGGTGCGAAGCTGCCGTCATATGGCTCGGGGCAGCCCGAGATAACGATCGCACGAGTTACGATACCCCCCGGCATGGCGCTTCCGCTGCACGAGCATCCCCACATAACCGCGGGCGTTATCCTGCAGGGTAGTCTCGAGCTCCACACTGATAGCGGAGATACGCGCATCGCCCAAGCGGGCGATGCTGTGATTGAGCTTGTCGGCCAAGCTCACAGCGGCGCCAACATCGGCAAAGACGATGCCGTTGTTCTGGTCGTTTATGCCGGAGTAGAAGGGACGCCAGTTACCGTACCTGTTTCGACGCCTGAACCCTAGCTTACCGCGATCTCCATCCAACTCCGTCTTTACGGGTTGTTTGTTTTTCCTGTACTGTGTTGGCAGTTGTGTTGCCTAAGTTGTAGATTTTACTGCTATCGCCTGAAGCCGCTTGGAGCGGGGTGTTAATAGATTCAATCCGGGTTTTTCTGGTGATAAGCGGCGCTTATGGACTATAGAGGACACTGCAAGGCGGGTTGGGAATAGTTTAGAGGAGGGGTGAAATGTCAGAGGTTGAAACAAGCAAGAAAAAGCAGCAACTATTTGCGGGTAGTATCGGAAATGTCCTTGAGTGGTACGATTTTGCCGTCTACGGGTTTCTGGCCCCATTCATGGGTCCATTATTTTTCCCGGACGACAACGCTGTGGTTGCACTGATAAAAACCTATGGAATCTTTGCTGCCGGTTATTTTATGCGGCCGATCGGCGGCATTCTGTTCGGGCACATCGGTGACCGGATCGGGCGGAAGCAAGCGCTGCAGTGGTCGATCAGTATGATGGCCATACCTACCGTCATTGTAGGATTACTCCCGACACACGAACAGATCGGCATATGGGCCGCAGTCCTGCTGGTCGGTCTTCGCATGATCCAGGGCGTCTCGGTAGGCGGCGAATTGATTGGATCGATGGCATACCTGGTGGAGACGGCCAAGCCCGACAGACGCGGATTCGCAGGCAGTTGGTCAGTGTTTGGTGGAGTGGCTGGCATCTTGCTTGGCTCGGCCGTGGTTGCTTTTCTGCAAGGAAGCCTCGATGAGGAGGCTATGGCCAGCTGGGGCTGGCGTGTGCCATTTATTTCAGGTCTGGTGATCTTTTTCATTGGCAGTTGGATGCGCCGAACGATGGAAGAGAGCGAAGAATTTCAGGCAGCGGCCAAGGAACACGGCGAAAACCCCTTTAAGGTAGTGATGAGAGATCATCTGGCCCGTGTTCTACATGCCTCAGCGACTATTTTCCTCTATGGCACCAGCTTCTATATGTTGTTTGTATGGATGCCAACCTACCTGTCGGACATTGTCAAACCGGGCATACCCCATGCGTTGGAGGTAAACAGTATCGCCATGGTCTTGCTGTTGATCATGATCCCGGTCGCTGGCTGGGTTTCTGATAAGGTGGGCCGCAAGAATGTACTCATGCCAAGCATTGTCTTGCTCGGAATAGTCGCGTACCCGGCCTTTCTTGGTCTCGACATGGGTAATGAAAATATCGATCTCCTCATTATGCTCGGGTTCGCGGTGCTGGTAGGTTTCATTCAAGGGCCGGTCCCGGTCACCATGGTCGATACATTTCCCGTAGGCATTCGCTACACGGCAATCGCGATGAGTTACAACTTAACGCTTGCGTTTTTCGGTGGGACGGCCCCGCTGGTCTGCACTTGGTTGATTGAAATAACTGGCGATCTCGCCTCGCCCGCAATCTATTTGAGCGTACTCGCTGCCATCAGCGCAATCTGCCTTGCAACACTCAAGCCAGATCGGGGTGCCACCTACTGATGTCCGAGATCTTATACGCAGCATAGCTGTGCCAGATGGGCGTTCAACAGGTCCATTGTTATGCTGAGATACATAAGACGGTACATCTTGTTGGCGGCCCTGCCTCTGGTAGCCTTCTGTGTCTTTGCGCTGGTCGACATGAATACCGCTAGAATTGGCGCTCCCGGGGCTATGACCCCCGGTCACGAAGCCGTTGACTGCAGCGCCTGTCACTTACCCGCCGCCGGAACCCTGCGGCAGCAGGTACAGGCGAACCTTTACCATCTGGTGGGCCAGAGAAAGCATGGGGCCATGCTGGGACACCTCCCTGTTCAGGCCGGTGTCTGCCATGATTGCAACACACGTCCGGATGATCGTCATCCAATTTATCGATTCCAGGAACCCCGCTTCTTTGAAGCCGTGAAACAAATCGACGCCGATAACCTGGTCTGGCAGACACTAACCGGCGCCATACTCCTGGCTTAACTGATCTATCAATGGCGGCTGTACTGATGCGCAGCCTGCTTCCAACCCGGTCCCATCGGACCCTCAGCCAGATCCACAAGTATATCGGTGCGACATGTGTTCTGGTTTACATGGTACATGCGGTAAGCCTTGGTTACTCGCTCACGAGTTGGATGAGCATCGCCGTCATCATCAGCGCGGCGACGCGAATGATGAACCAGCAGGTCATGAATTACACATCAAAGCCGGTCTACTTTGCGTGGTATACACTTCATCTGGCCAGCTCCGTTGTCCTGGCGCCATTAATTGTCGTGCACGTCTGGATCGCACTAGCCTATCACTGAGTCGTCCGTATATTGTGGACGTCAGGTTATGAACGGCGCTGAAGGATGAGCTCGCGGATATTCGCGCAGGAACTTGAAGTAGTGGCCGAGCGTTCGGTCTGACCTGGTCAGGGTACCCGGCCGGAAATGCATGGAGGTCATGATGTGAGTGTCTTCACCTACGATACCCACCTCGGTCAGAAGACACTGTTCAAGAAACTCCCGATCGGCAACGCTGTCTGCGGTTTTCTCCACTGCCACAATCATGTAGTTGCGCGTCTGCCCGGGTCTGACCAGGCCCATGGGGACCATAAACCCGAACCAGCGCCCTTCCAGGTGTGCACTCTGGTAGTAAAGGGCGGTGCCGAAAACCCCAACCTCCCATGAAGCACGGCTGCCGGAGTCGAAAAATCCTTCGAACTCATAGGTCAGACTGTGATCTGTCCACCGCATATTCGAGGCCTCTTCGTTGAAGCTGATGCGGTGCAGGGTTTTGATGTGCTGGATGTCCGGCGTGTTGCAGCACTGTACCCAGGGATCCACCGGCATCAGCTCCGGCAGGGCAATGGTTTTGATGAGCAGGTTGTCCGCGTCATACGGAAATACGGGTATCTCGTAGAGAGGCTTTATGCCGTTGAACGCCCAGATCACGCCGTAACGCTCCAGCGAAGGAAACACGAACAGACAGGCGGACGGCGGCGGCGGATCCCCAATGGCGGTCTTCTCACACTGCCCTGTACTGCCGTACTCCCAGTGATGAAACGCACAGCGCACGCGATCACCCACCACGTCTCCCGCTTCGAGGCTCGCACCCATGTGTGGACAGAATGCGCTGGTGACATGAGCGTGACCGTTATCCCCGCGCCACACCACGACCCGGCCATCGAGAAAATCGAATCCGCTGATTTCGCCCGGCGCCACTTCGCTGGCCAGGCAGATGGGAAACCATGATTGGGTAAACAACCCGCCAGCGCCTTCTGCCGGCACCGGGTCAGCCATGCGCTGCCCAGGGACTAGCGCTTCAACAGGACCCGCGCGATCAATGTTGTCATCAATTACGGGCAAGGCGCGCAACGCAGCTGCCAGATCCGGCGGTACCGCGGAGATGGCCGTAGTGGTAGTTGGTATGTCATCTGAATTACTGGTCATGGTCGCGATCTCCCCGTGAGTCCATCAGCCGGAAAAAGCCGACCGGAAATCAAAGCGACGGCCGTACTCCAGATTGCCCGTCAGGATACAACCACGGGCGCCTTTTCAGCAATGATGGCCAGTCCCCTATTCATCAGTTGCGATCCGACAAACCGAGCCGCTGCCTAGCCACTCAGCTACCTATATCCGCTGGGATTTCGTGGCACTAACGTGATAACTTGCAGGTTCTACAAGACACAGTCGGGTGCAAATGTCTGCTTATCTGATCGGCAACATCAAAGTCACGAACCCTGAGGGCTTCGCACAATATAGAGAGGTAGTCGCTGAAACCATCGCTGCGCACGGCGGTGAGTACGTCGTAGCCGATGCCAACGCTTTATCCATCGAAGGTGACCCTGAGCACCTGAGCGTGGTTTTGAGATTTCCAGACATGGAAGCGCTGCAGGCATGGTATGACTCACCTGAGTATCAGGCAATACTCCCGCTCAGAACGGACAATAGCGAGGGTGTCATTACGTTTGCACAGGGCGCATGAGAGGACCCGTGAATGCTTTCACGGGGCCTACCGAACACTACTCTGCGCCTCGAACATTCGATTCAGCACCGGTTCTGGAATAGCACGTTAAGCCATACCTGATTTGCCGGATTCCTTGCTGATCTGATATTCATTGCGGATCTGATAAAAGGTGTTCGCTGGCCAGGAAGCGCTCGACGTCCTTTACCGTACGAGCCGGATCTTCTTCCATGGGCACGTGACCCAATTCAGGATAAATGACCAGCGCAGCGTCAGGTAATTCCTCGGCAAGGCGCTTACCTACTTCGACCGAAATGACGCTATCCTGCCCACCCCACATAATCAGCGTCGGCTGGGTCAAAACGCTGAGATCCGCTTGTTGCCGCTCGCCCGGGCGCGCGGCGGTCGCGCGACCGAGAATAGAAGCACGAGTGCCCTCTCTGAGTATGAGGTCGTTGTATCGGTCGACAAGCTGATCATCGACCACAGGGGAATCGTTGTATGCCAGTCGCAAACCTCTTGCCACCAAGATACGCGGGTTGATGCTACCCGCAAGAGTTCTGAACCAGGGCCAACCGAGCGGCGCAAAAGGACTGTTAGACTCTTCAGCGCGACTGCGCCTGACGCCCCAGGGTGCAACAGTATTGACCAGTATCATTTTGGAAACACGATCCGGGTAATCCAGCGCATACCGCCAACTAACCCCTCCACCCATGGAATTACCGCCAAGCACGAAGAGAGAGATGCCGAGGGATTGCACAACCCCGGACACGGTCTGAGAAAACGCGGCTGCTGAATAATCGCCACTATTTACGGCACCGGTGAGTCCGTGGCCCGGCAGATCGATGGTGATCACCCGATATCGATTTTCGAGACGCCTGACCCAGGGTTCCCAGGTGTGCAGAGAGGCCATTGCCCCATGCAATAACACCACAGCCGTGCCGCTTCGCAGCCCCTGATCGCGGTAGTGAACTCGATCGCCATTACTCAGCGTCAGAAAGCGAGAGTGCTCATTAGTGTAGCGCGCGTCTATTTGCTCTTTGGGAATATCCGGCTGGTAAAGGTAAAGCGCACCTGCGGTGCACAGAACCAGGAAGATCGCGCCAGACCAAATCAAAAATCTTAACATGCACCTTCGGCCCTGGCCGTGCTCGGTAGGCGCAGCTTTTTGAATCTAAGGTCCGATGCCTTAAGTGGACCCGTGGCTGCGGCTCGCTCTATCTTTTTTGCCAGCGTCCATTACTTTTTACGTACTGGCCTTTAGGCACTTTCGCGGTCAGCTTACGGCCGGCCTGTTGCGCGACTGCAGATACACTCAAGCCATTCTTTTTGGCGATCTGAGAATATCGAGACCGGCGTTTCGCGTTAACGCTGGCGACTAATCGCTCTACTTCTGAATTTCCGCCGCGAACGGCACCCACATAGCCCTGGGGAGTTTCACCTACGAGCCCCTGGCTCCGAGCGGCATCCAGACCCAATGCGTAAGCCCCCGGGGCGGCGATCGTCAGGACCAATAGGACAGATGAGAAAATTGAGCGTCTCAACATGATGGGGCTCCTTAAAAGATATCTTCGTCTTCAGCGAACAGCTCGTCCAGCTCTTCATCAACTTTGAGCACGATCTCATGGTCAATTTTGACATTGAGGTTAATTGTGATCGGCTCCTCTGATTTAACCGCTATGGTCGGAGTACAAGCCTGCACCAGAAGTAATCCGACTAAAGCCGTCAGTCTTAATCTATTTTTTGTCACTCGACTCTTCCCCCGCTGCAAGATCACTGCGCTCCATCCTCAATCGTTGCCCAGATGCCTCCACATACTGCTCGGTCATTCGCCATGCCTCCAGCAACTGGAGTATATTCTGTTCGACATTGACATTGAATACTACCCTCTGTCCATCCATCACCTGCGGATTATGGCCGTCCAGAAGCAGGCTGATGGTGAGGTCTCCGTTAGGTTCGAGGTTGAGCTCTGCGCCAAGGTCGGAAAAATTGAAGTCCTGCAGGAGTTGGAAAGCAAAATTAGCCTCCTGGTTTTGCGGTCCTAAATCAACGCCCTGCAAACGATATCGTATATACCCGCCGAGCTCAGAGTTCTTAGCCCACCCGTCGGCGATAAATATGTCATCATCGCGGATCTTTACGGGCAACTCACCACGAATTTCACCACCAGCATCGATAAGGTCCTCGCCGTAAAATTCAAACATTTGCGACAAACGCAGCCCTTCCATTTCGAGTTTGAGGTCTGCATGCCATGACTCCAGCGCGAGCGCGAAAGGTTCATCGCTGTATACAGAGCCGTCCAGTGTGGACATGCGCAGCATATTCACTATCAAGGTCCTTTCCTGCCCCTCAGTTTCAGGCAGGAGACGTGCGCCCGCAGTGACGTCATAGATTGGAAAAACAGCATCCACCTGACCAATGTATAGCGCGATATCACGCTCGGAAAAAGCGCCTCGGGCTAGATCCAGGGGTGCCTGCAGATTCAAACCATTAAACGGATAACCGTCGTAGAGGCCCGCTACATCTAACAGGTCCAATTGCGCGCTATGTTCCAGTTGCCCGCGGTTAAGCTTCGCGATGTGACGAACTAACAGGGTCCCCTCATCGACCTCAAGGTCATCAAAAATGCTCGTGAAAACCGCTGCCCGCTCCAAAAGCGCAGGCAAGGCATCGCTACGGGCGTCAAGCTCCCAGGCCCAATGATCCTCCGCCGTCTGCGCTGCTTTGAATTGCCCGGTCAGGCTGAACCGCTTGGATGAGAGTGACCCGCCGATGCGGTAGCCATCCGCCTTGGAAAGTGTTGCCGTAAGCTCCATATCCGTGGGATTCTTGCCGAGCACAGAGCTGCGGATGGTCATTTCCAGTGAGGCCTCTCCGCTGCGGGATGATATGTCCAGTGAGGCAGAGGGTAGTTTAAATGCAATTTCACTCTGCATGGTTTTGCTTTGGACCCTGCCGGTCAATTCGCCAATTGAGAGGCGCTCAGGTGTGAGGCGCATTTTGAAATCGGGGTTGAGCGCCAAAACGAAGGTGTCCGGCGTTTCGCCGCGATTTCGCAACTGGCCTCTGATCGACAGCGTTTCGGTGATCTGCAAAACCTGCTGTTCCAGCGTGCCGGCATGCTGAAGAGCACCCTTTGAGCGCCAAAGCCCCAGTTCCGGCGTTTCAGCTTGGAGCTCGAAGTCGTGCCCAATGACCACACCCACTTCGCTGGGTGTCTCCCAGTTCAGGTCAACGAGCCCTTCGCTTCGCCAGTTGATGGCGACCTCACTAAGGTCTAGGGCGCCGAGCTGGGTACCAAGGATCGCGTCCAGCATTGCTGTAACGGACGCCAATTCGGGCGCGTCGGGCGTTGCACGCACGTCGAGCGCCACCTTGTATCGATCTGACGCATCGGGCTGGGTGACCTGCCGAGCAGTCGCCGAAAGCAACGGTGAGCGCTGTTTTCCGCCTTGCTCGATGAATATCTCCATGGCAGTGGGTTTTAGATCCGGAGTTACAGTTATGTGCGTATTGAGAAGAACCGGTTGACCAGCCTCACTGCTCAGTTCCAGGTTAACAGTGACTCTCTGTGGTTCAGTGGCTAACTGCAGGTTCGTGATTTCGATTGGCGTAACTGAGCCGAGCATCTGAGTAGTCAGATTTTGTTGCAAGCTGTCAATCTTCAATTTCAGCCTAGGTAGCTGCGTTGCCGGAACAGACGTTCCGGCCTCCTCCGTGATTTCCTGACCATGGCCTGTGCTCACCGCCTCTGCCACTGACTCAGGGGCATCGTCGGGCTCAACCGGGTGGACGGTGACGGTCAGGGTATCGATCTCGACAACGGTTTGATCGTCTGCGGTTTCGCGATACGGCACCACGACACTGCCAGTATCTACCCTCCACGTCGTGTCCCGATCGCTGAACGCCCAACTCATCTGTTCAACATGAGCACCTCTAATCCCCCAGGAGACGCCTCGCAAGTCAACATCTCCAAGACCTTGATCCACGGCCAGATAGCGGGCGAGGCTGGGCGCCCATAGTGCCGGCAGCAAAGCGAGCAGCAGCATGAGAACGAGCAGCAGCGTGAGCACCTGGGATGTTCTTTTCAACACACGTGCGCCGCTCTCTTATCCATCTTCTTGATCACCGTGTGATGCCGTCATCGCACGATCTCGCCCTCTGGGTGAAACGCGCCTTTACCATCCCACCAACCGGTAATATAGGGTGGGGTAGGTGCGAGGCCTGCCTGCATGGGGTAGGACCGACCGGTGGACAATTCAAGCCAACCCTGTTCAACGACAAGCCCCCTCTCTTCGATGCTTAGATTCGGCTTGTTGAGTACTTTCGGCTCCAGAAGTTGGAAACGATTCCAACGGCCGTTTTCGCCTATGATTTCACCGGATACCGACGGACCGCGAGCCGCATGGATATCGGCGAGGCCCTTAAAGGTGTAGTCAGACAATTGAATCACACCAGGGATCTGCGGCGGTGGTATGGGTGCGTCATAAACCTTCGCAGGGCGCTCGCCCCAGACTTTTCTATAGTTGATGCTGTGACTTACGTCTTTACTGTCGCTGTCCTCATTGGGTTTGAAGGTCAGCTGGATAGTGTGACTGGTGCGTAACGAGCTGGGCAGCGTAGCGGGCGCATATAGAACGAAAGAGAGCCACGTGTGTCCCGGGGGCGTCTCAACCTGTCGCCAGGACAGGGCTGTCACGTGATTCAGCGACCGACCGGATTCGTCGGCGATTGAACCGATCAGGGACCAGGCCCTATCCGCAGGAGCAACAGGCACCATGACCGTAAGAAAATCCGTACCCTCGCCGATGATCTGCCACTGCTCAAGGGCTTTCGCGTAATCTGGTGCAATAGCGGAAGGTGGTTCAACCTGCTGTGCACAGGCGAACAGCGCAAAGACGCTTGCCAGCAGTAACGGTTTCAAAACGGCCACATC
>CAYMUT010000035.1:11451-51715 GCA_964393625.1 uncultured Pseudomonadales bacterium | reverse complement strand
GTCCACCAGCGATAAAGTCTGGCACAACACGAATGTATCTATCCGGGCCACGAGCGGCGGAAGTCGCGTCCTGGTTCAGTGCGGGCAGCCTTGGCGTGCAGACTATGAGCAGTACAGAGCGCTGTGCGGCTTCGGCTCTGAAAATGGCGTATGCGGCTCAGACAAAGGGTAGCAGCGCGCTGCTGCTGGCGGTAAATGCCCTGGCGCGGCAATCGGGTGTTCAGGCTGAATTGTGGGCGGAATGGGGTTTGTCCCAGCCCGGTCTGGTGGCGCGCAGTGAAGCCACGGCCCGGGTTACCTCGCGCAAAGCCTGGCGCTTCGAAGGGGAAATGCAGGAGATAGCGCAGACGTTTGCGGACGCCGGGCTACCCGATGGCTTTCATCTGGGAGCGGCGGAGCTTTATGCGCGTATGAGTGAACTGAAAGAACTGCCGCCCCAGGACCTGGCGGCAGTTCTGGCTGCAATCAACAAGAATCATTGACTGATTGCAATTTACTGCAGGCAGGCGCCGGCGAGTTCCTGCAACTGCTGCCGCGTGGCATCCAGGCCTTCCTGCAAGGCGTCGGGCCCTGCCATGGTGCGTTGCACGAGCACCTCGTTTACCGGGTTGAGCCCGACCAGCCCCAGCCAGGCTTTGACGTAAGGTGACTGAAAATCATATGGATCGGGCGCTCCGTCTTTCGGGCTGTAGTCACCGCCCCGGGAATAAATCACCGTAGCGCTGCCTGACGCCAGCCCATGAATGCCGTTTGCATCCCTGCTGAACAGCAGCCCCGGGTGGGTAATGATGTCGATGTAGTGTTTGAAGCGGTAGGGTATCGAGAAATTCCACATCGGCAGGCCAAACAGGTAATGGTCTGCGTCTTTGAATGCCTCCACCAGTTCAACGACCCTGGCCCACTGACGGCTTTCTGCATCGCCGAGGTCGATGCCCATGGGAAATTTCTGTTTGGCGCTGGCGATCTCGGCGGTCAGATCCGGCAGGTTGGCGTCAAACAGGTCGATGCGCTCGCATTGCACGGCGTCGGGCAACGCGTCGATGAAGATCTGGGCGGCCTGAGTCGAGGCGGCGTCGTCACCTCGTGGCGAGGCATTCAAATAGAGCAATTTAGTCATCAGGGTCGATACCAGAATTGAGGTGCATCGGTGCGCGACGCGCTGCGTGCGATCTTTGCCCAATGGCACAAGTAACTGCGGGTCTTGCGCGGGTCGATGATTTCCTCGATTTCGAAGAACTCGGCTGAACGGAAGGGCGAACGCAGACGGTTCAGTCGTTCCTTGATGCGCGTCAGATGGCCATCGTAATCCTCGGCATCTTCCAGTTCTGCTTTGTAAGCCACTTCAATGCCGCCTTCGATGGGCAGCGAGCCCCAGTCTCCAGAGGGCCATGCGGCTCTGAAGTGGTGGGCCCCGGGTTTGCTGTTGGCCGCTCCGGCAACGCCAAATGCTTTGCGCACCACCACGCTGCAGAAGGGCACATTGGCCTGACCCAGTGCAGCAAGGGCCGCGGAGCCATAGCGAATGGTGGCTTCTTCCTCTGACTGCTTGCCGATCAGGAAACCGGGACAGTCTTCTAAGTGTATCAAGGGCAGATGGAAGGTGGCCGCCAGATCGATCAGGCGAATGAGTTTGCGGGAGGCGTCTGCGGTCCATGCGCCGCCGTAGACACGTGGATTTTCGGCAAACAATGCCACGGGAATGCCGTTGAAGCGGGCCAGACCCGTGATGATGGAGCGGCCCCATTTGCGGCCGATCTCGAAGAAGGTGCCCTGGTCGACCACGGACTCGACGATCTGGTGCATCTTGTACACCTTGCGCGGGTCCTTGGGGATAATCTCCAGCAGGGCGTCATCGGTGCGGTCCGGGTCATCGGTCGCGGTCGCCAGCGGCGGCAGTTCGTCGACGCAGTTCGGCAGGTACGACAGGAACCGTTTGGCCATTTCGAACGCTTCCGCTTCGCTGCTGGCCTCGTCGTCGATGGCGCCGTTGCGGGTGTGAATTTTCGAAGCGCCCAGCTCTTCCTTGCTGACGTCGCCGAGGCTGGCCCAGTCCACCAGAGCAGGGCCGGCGATCATCATCTGTGCGCTGTCGCGCACAATCACCGAGTAGTGCGCCGTCGCCACTCGCGCCGCGCCGATGCCGGCTACGGAACCCAGTGCGAGAGATACTGAAGGGGCGATGCGTAACTGATTCACCACCGTTTCCCAGCCCGCTACCTGGGGTATGTAGGTACGGCCGGCGGTCTCGATGGTCTTCACCGAGCCACCGCCGCCCATGCCGTCCACCAGGCGAATGTGGGGCAGGCGCAACTCGCCGGCAAGGCCTTCCGCGCGGTTGCGTTTGCCGGCGATGGACGCATCCGCTGAGCCGCCGCGCACCGTGAAGTCATCGCCGGACAGTACCACCAGGCGACCGTCTATCTCCGCGGTGCCGAAGACAAAATTGGAAGGAGTGAATGCCTGCAGGTTGCCGTCTTCATCATAAGCACCGACCCCAGCCAGCGTGCCGATCTCGTGAAAAGAATCGGCATCGGCAATGGCATCGATGCGCTCTCTGATGGTCAGCTTGTTGAATTCATGCTGACGCGCAACCTTGTCCGGCCCGCCCATGGCGAACGCGAGCTCCTGCCGCTCCCCCATCTCATTGATTTCGTCTTCCCAGCTCATGAGCAGTGATTCCCCCAATCTTCGCGTTATGCGCGGGTGCCGGAAAAATCGGCATTGCCGAATGCGCCCAGCTTGACGCTGCCGCTGATGGCGTCGCCATCTACCGTGGCGCTGAATTCCAGGGTCATGGGCATGGGTGCGGTAATGCTGGCCTTCCAGGTCAGTGCATTGCCGTCTACGGTGCCGTCTTCCAGTTGTACATCGCCCTGGGGCGTGGAAATGTTGCCGGTCAGGGCGCCGCCCTCGGTAGACAGGGTCATGGTACCCTGCTGGGGGCCCATGGGCGTGTTCATAGTGGTGTTCCAGGTGCCGTCTGCACTCATGATCTTGCTCCAGATGTTGTTGGTTATGTGCTGCAAATTCCAGCCTGGCTGAGTGTACACCACGCTGGTGTGGGAGCAATCGCCGGCTATGATAGTCTTGGCACATGCCCATAGGAGAGCTCAACGAAGGTCCACTGCACGCTGCATTGAAAGCGATTTATTCCGCTAATGGCGGTGAACAGGAGGTCTCAGTAGAGACCTTCGTTGCCGATGCGGTGCGAGGTGGTGTCATGTATGAGATTCAGACCGGAAGTTTCAGCGGGCTCGGTCGCAAGATGCGCTCTTTAGCTGATGTCGGGCCGGTAGTACTGGTGCATCCGATTCCAGCAAGCACGATCATCGTCAAGGAACCTGCCGAGCCTGACGGAGTCGTCAACCGTCGCCGCTCGCCGAAAAAAGGCGCGCTGGTGCACATCGTCAACGAGCTCGTGTATATGCCGTCGATGCTCAATCACGACAACTTCTCAGTTGAAGCGGTGCTGACCGTGGAAGAAGAGCTGCGCCGCTATGACCCGCGCAAGCGCCGTGGGCGGGGCGGCTGGCGGGTGCTGCAGCGGCGCCTGGTGGAATTGGGCGACGGCGTGCGGCTGACCCGCATGGCGGACCTGTATCAGTTTCTCGAGGATGAGCTCGTTGAACCCTTCGGTACCCGCGAGCTGGCGGATGCGTTGCATCAGCCGCTGCATATCGGGCAGAAGATGGCCTATTGCCTGCGTCAGGCCGGTGTGACCGAGATCGTGGGTAAGCAAGGCAATGCACTGCAGTACCGGAATGTTACCGCGCCTCCATGAGGCTTGCTTTGAGTTCGCCCAGTCGTGTGGGGGCAGGAAACATCCATGTATCATCACCGGCAAGACAGCCGCAAGCGGATCAACGATGCATCTGGAGACATTACTACCCCTGGGCAAGGTAGACCCCGGCCTGCGAACCCCCGACCAGCCGCTCGATATTCACACGGTCGGTGACAACGCTCGTCTGCTCGAGGAAGTCGGATACGCCGGTCTGGCATGTGAAGAAACCAAAGACGACCCATTCGTCATACTGGCACTGGCGGCGCAGGCGACGACGAGCCTCAGACTGAGCACCGCGGTGGCCATCGCCTTTCCGCGCTCTCCAACGGTGATGGCGCTGAATGGGTGGACCATGCAGAAGCTGTCCGGGGGCAGGTTCACGCTGGGTCTCGGCACCCAGGTCAAAGGTCATATCGTGCGTCGCTATGGTATGAAGTGGTCAGCGCCGGCGCCCTGGATGCGTGAATATGTCCATGCGATACGCGCGGTATGGAACTGCTGGCAGAACAATGTGCCCCTCGACATTCATGGCGAACACTACAACATGAATCTCATGGTACCGCTGTTCGACGCGGGGCCGATCGAGCACCCCGACATACCCATTCACCTGGCCGCGGTAAACAGGAACATGTGTGGGGTGGCCGGGGAGGTTGCCGATGGCATCCGCCCCCACCCGGTTTGTACGCCTTCGTATATCACTGAGGTTATGCTGCCTGCAGTACGCGCGGGGGCGGCGAAGGCGCAGAGAAATCTCGATGAGTTTCGCGTCTGCATGAAGCCTCTGGTAGCCACCGCCGCCAATGAAGCGCAACTGGTTGGCAAGGTGCGCGACGTCCGTGCGCGAATCGCGTTTTATGCCTCCACGCCAAGTTACCGTGCCGCGTTCGATCACCTCGGCCTGGGAGAACTGGCGGATGAGTGCAAGGCGCTGTCTAAGGCGCAGCAGTGGGAAGAGCTGCCGCAGTATATTTCCGATGACATCCTGCATGAGTTCGCAGTCGTCGGTACCCACGACGAGATTGGCTCAAGGCTGCTGGATCGTTTCGGCGCCGTGGTAACGGATGTGGAATTCTCTATCGCCGTTACCAGCGACGCCGAGAAAGAAAGCCTGCGGCAACTGGCGCAGCAGATTCAGAGCGCCGACGACGCGCCGGCGCGGCACAACATCAAGGGCCTGCCTTTCACAGAAGCTTGACTGGGTTGGCGTGACGGCCGATCAGGCGGGCCTGCCTTGCAGTATCAGGTCGACCAGATGTTCGCCGTGGGTGTTCTGCGGGAAGTGCCCGGCATCGTCGATGGCGTGGAAACGAGCATTCATCTGCGATGACCACTTGCGCCCCCAGGCCTCGGTAAAGACGTTGTCCCGGCACCCCCAGATGAAATGACAGCTCCCGGGCCAATTCAGCAGCGTTCGATAATGCAGGCTCTGTGCCGCAGCGTTGCCGTTGTTATAGCTGTCTAAGGGAATTGAGAGCGGAAATCGCCGCATGCCATTGTAACCTTCATCTGGCAGCCCTTTATAAGGCGCCGAAAAGCCCTTGTACATATCTGCGGCCACACCCGTCAGCTGTGGGTCAAGGCCTTCGGTAAATGCGGGTGCAAACTGTTCAGGGCTCATCAGCCCGGAACTCATGACCAACAGCAGGCCCAGATCTGGTTCCCGACGATCAAAACGGCCGCCTTTCTGCCACCCCTCGTTCCAGGTGGTGATGCCTTGCGAGTATTCGTACTCGGGGTGATGCAGCCAGGTGTTCATGATCACCAGATGATCAAAGCGTTCCGGCATCATCGCGGCCTGGGCAAGACCCGTTGGCCCACCCCAATCCTGGCAGACCAGGGTAATGTTGTTGAGATCGAGGTCGACGATCAGGGAGCTGAGCACTTCAGTATGGCGGGCAATTGTATACCAGTGGATATCCGTCGGTTTATCAGACCTGCCGAAGCCCAGATGATCGGGGGCTATGCAGCGATAGCCCGCTTCTACCAGACCCGGGATCATGTCGCGATAGAGAAATGACCAGGTCGGCATGCCGTGCAGGAGCAACATTACCGGGCCGTCTTGCGGGCCTTCGTCTACAAAGTGCATGCGCAGGTCCTGCCACTGATGATAGTTAGGCTTGTACGGGAAGCCGGGCAGGTCAATGAAGTTTTCTTCCGCGGTCCTTACGAACTCAGTCAAGGGGGCTCCTGTGTTGCTGGCCTGGATACCAGGTTGTCATTTGTCGCTTGCAAATAGAAAGCAAAGGCTAACATTTTTGAAGCGACTGGCTGCGGATGCCCGCACAAGCCAGCTTAAGTCGTGGCAATACGAAATCCCTACGCTCTGCCAGGTTCATGTGACCTAATCAGAGGTTCCTCGGAAGTTTCATGATGGAGAGTTCCTTCAGGGTAAGGATCAGGTGGCAAGGCCCGCGCGTGGCTATCGCATTAGTCGACGAGTAACTTGAGCTTGTCGTTGGTCTGCAATGCTCTGCCTACCTTGCTGATCGGCTGGCCATCAACGCGCACGATATCTGCGGTGAAGTCAAATTCACCGGTGTTTCTCAGGATAGCTGAGCCGACCCCGTAGGCGTCTACCGGGGCGCCGGCGTCCTCGAAGGCTTGTACCCTTGCTGCCGTCAATCCCCCTGACACGACAATTTCTACAGAGTGGTAGCCGCTCTCATCGAGACGGTTTCGAACGTTCCTGACCAAAGCCGGATTTACGCCTGTTTGTGCCGATGGGTCGTTTTGCAGCGAGGCGTCTATCAGCTCTTTTGACGTATCGAGACGCACACCTGACAGCCGCGCCCCTAACGCCTCTGCGACTGCTAATGACGTGTTTACACAGTCATTATCAAAATCTACCAATGCGATGAAGGGGATTCCTGGCGGCATGAACTCGACGAATTTTTTCGACGCGAGCACGGTATCCCCGCCGTATGCCGCGATCAGAGCATGTGGGACCGTACCGATCCCCGGCAATGATTGACGACTGCCCTGGGCATCCGTTGCGATACCACTCGCGCCAGCGACTAACGCAGCATAGCCATCGGCTTCTTGAGTCGCGTAGTGATCGTGTCGTGCGCCAAAGAAAAGCACGGCCTTGCCGTTCGCAGCCGAAACGACAGCCTGAGTCTGCGTGGCTATCCTTGTGCCTCTTGCAAGGACCCCGAGATATAATGTTTCCAGGTGTGCAAAAGCGGCATAGGAGCCCTCAATGGTCAGCACGGGTTCCCACGACTCAATCGGGTCACCATCGGACAGGCCGTGTATGGTCAAGTCCGAATCGACGCTGCGGAGAAGCTGTAACGTTTCTTCGATGCCACACAAGAGGCCTTCAGCTCGACAAAACACCTGCATCAGGACCTTTGGATCGTGACCATCTGCGACAAGGATATCTCCAGCGCGCACAAAGTATTTGTCGCTGTAGTATTTCATTTCAACGGTCACACAGAACTCCCCAATCGCAATGCCTATCTTAACGCATTCCAGGTTTTTGATACGACCCAAGGGCCTCGCGAACTCGCAATCACTCCTGCGTCAGTACATAGTAGTGGGGTACCAACCCAATCAAGGATCCCAAATGAGCCTTCCTGCTGGTCCAATGAAAGTCATTCACGGATTCCACAAAACAAAAGCTGAAGTGCTGGACGACATCAAGAAGCTTGATCTGTGGCCTACTGTCTACGTCTCTGAACGGATGGAGGAACTGCCCCCGCACTGGCACTCCGTCGACAACTGCGGCTATGTCATGGAGGGCAGCAGCTATGTGATCGATGAAAACGGTGAGCACATTGCCCTGCAGGCGGGTGACAAGCTGCAAATTCCAGCGGGGGCGATCCACGCTGAAGGCAAGGTCACCGAACGCATGGTCTATATCGTAGGCATCTCGAAAGCGGAAAATCTGTTCGATGCGCTACTGCCCTTAGAGTCGCCGGAAACAAGCCCCCTCAACACCTGATAATGCACCGCCTGTATGACGCTTACAGGTCCCGCTCCAGGGAAAACTGCAGTTCGTTCGACGTATGGTCGGCGCTCAAACGGGCGGTCCGCTGGGGGAAGGGGCCGGCTTTGAGTTCGCCCAGGTCGATGTAACGATAGCGCACATTCAGCGTCCAGGGTCCGCGCAGGGCCCTGGTCACGCCGACGAAAGCGTTGTAGGAAAAGCTCGATTCGGTGCTGTCATCCTTGAAACGCATCTCGTCGCGGATGCCGGGTACTGCACGCTCGATGTAGGTTGCTTCCACGCTGTTGTAAACCAGGCCCGCGCCGGCGCCAATCTCCCAGGACCAGTGCTCGCTGATGACGCCGCGGCGTGCGAGGTTCAACATCAGTGAGCCGGTCTCTACATTGGAAAATACGTTGGTGATGGTCTGAATGCTGTCGGTGGCAGCGACCACATCCCAGTCCGTCCGGTAGCGCCAGGTATACTCCGCTTCGACCTGCCAGTTGCCCATGCGGCGTCCTACAGCAAAGGCTATGCCGGCGGTATAGTCGTCGGTCTGGGTATCTTCCAGACGCCCATCGATCTGCCCGTTGATCAGCTGTCCGGTGCCGATGGTTCCGCCGTGGCCGACGCCGTCGATGGTCACGTCGCCAAGCGACACCTTGGCAGCGCCAAACCACTCCCCATCGCCGGCTGCATGGGCATTGGCGCTGCTGAAAAAACCGGCGGCAAAGTACAGTACGGCAAGGGTGGCCGAAAGGCGGGGGGAACTGGTCATATTGTTGATTTTCCTGGCTGATGTTCTGCGTGGTTGCGCAAATGTGTGCGAAGCCGGTGCTCATTGCAAGAGCCATGCGTGTGCCGCGCGATGACAAGACGGCTTTGCTCAGGTATAAGACCGCTCTCGCTTGTACGCAAAACCAGGACCCCTTAAGGAATGTCCGTTTCCTCCGTCTGCTTCGTGGTACCCACCTATAACGAAGCCGACAATATCCAGGCCATGTTGCGCCAGCTGCTGGCCGTGTGTGACACGTTACCCGGGGTGGCCGGCCAGGTGCTCGTGGTCGATGATGAATCACCGGATGGCACAGGTGAGCTGGTCGCGGAGGTTTCCCGGGTCGAGCAACGGGTAACCCTGCTGAGCGGTCCCAAGCGAGGGCTGGGCTCAGCCTACAGCCGTGGGTTGGCATATGTACTGGAAAAAATGACAGTCGATGCCGTTATACAGATCGATGCGGATTTCTCGCATGCTCCCACCGATGCAGTCCGCCTGCTGGAAGGCCTGCAGCGTGCCGATGTCGTGATCGGCTCGAGATACGTGGACGGCGGGGAAGTGGATGAGCAATGGGGCTCGTGGCGACGCTTGTTGTCATGGGGCGGTAATATGTTCGCCCGCTACGTGGCCGGCATATCCTCCATTGGCGACTGTACTGCCGGGTTCAAAGCGATTCGCACTACTGCCCTGGCCCGTGCTTTACCCCTGCGCTTTTCAGTCCAGGGTTATGTTTTCCAGGTAGCGTTGCTGCACGCGCTGGTGATCAGCGGCGCTACTGTGAGCGAAGTACCGATTCGTTTCACAGACCGCAAACGAGGTCAGACCAAGCTGGGTCGACGGGATGTGCTGGAATTTTTCATCCACGTCTGGTGGCTGCGCCTGCTGTCGCGCAAAACCTTCGTGAAGTTCGCGCTCACCGGGTTGAGTGGCGTCGTGGTGAATCTCACCTGTTTTCAGCTCATGGTCGTCGCCGGCATAAACCCCTATGTGAGTTCCGCCGTGGCGATCGAAACATCGATCATATGGAACTTTCTGCTCAACAATTACTGGACGTTCCGTGACCGCGTAATCCATGCACGCAAACGCGTGCGCGGATTGAAGTTCAACGCCGTTTCCCTGCTGACTCTGGCAGCCAGTTTCAGCTCATTCGTGATCCTGCAGTGGCTCTGGCCCGGCCAGCCCCAGTTGCTGTCACAGGCGCTTAGTATCCTGCCAGCGGCGCTGGCCAACTACCTGCTCAACAGCTACTGGACGTTTCGCGAAGGCAGCGGCGAGTAACGCCTTCGACGCTACCCGGCGCTACAGGTATACAGAGCGGCCAGCACGAAGTAGGTCATGATGGTGCCGTAAGTCGCTTTGAACGGCGTCAGCTCGCCTACGCTCAATATCAGCCGGACAAATACAACCGCCGCGACCAGCGTGGTCAGGATAGTTGGCGGGTCCATCGCCGACATGCCTGCCAGATAGGGCAGATTACCGATTAATTCCGCGAGCAGGGCGCTGCGTAGCGCGCCGATGAAACTGGTGCCCTCCACGGTAATCAGCATGATGACCCAGAACACCATGCCTACCACGATGCCTTCCGTGATGGAGCCGGTCAGATAACTGGACAGGGCCGACACGCCTACGTCACTCGGCCTGCTGCAGCTCGGGAACAGCCACGGCGAGCACGTCGTCGAGGGTTTCGGCGAGGGTAATTGTCAGTTCGTCGCGCACCGAATCCGGCAGCTTGTACAGGTCGGCCTCGTTGTCCTTGGGCAGAATCACATGGGTGAATCCGGAGCGGTGAGCTGCCAGCACCTTCTCCTTGATGCCGCCGACGGGTAGGACCAGGCCCGTCAGAGTCAGTTCGCCGGTCATCGCGATGTTGGGTTGGGTTGCCTTGCCGCTATAGGCTGAGGCAATGGCGGTAGCCATGGTGACGCCGGCGGAAGGGCCGTCTTTGGGCACGGCGCCGGCCGGCACATGGATGTGGATACCCTGTTTTTCGATGCATTCGGCATCAATGCCCAGGTGCTTGGCAATCGACCAGACATAGCTGCGTGCCGCCCGGGCGGATTCCTGCATGACCTGACCGAGATGGCCGGTAAGGGTTACTTTCTCATCTTTGGGGGTTGGGGTCGCCTCGATATAAAGTACGCTGCCGCCGGCTTCGGTCCAGGCCAGGCCCGCGGCAACACCGGGATGAGTGTGCTCACGATTGTCGTCCTTGCTGAATTTCTGCGGGCCCAGCAGGTCGAGCAGGTGCTGGGGGGTGATCTCGTCGGTGGCTCGCTGACCTTCCACGGTTTGACGGGCGCGCTTGCGGGCGATGCGCCCCATGACACGCTCCAGTTCGCGCACACCGGCTTCACGCGTATAGCGGCGGATCACCGTGCTCAGGGCCTCGTCGGTGATGCGCAGCTGCTCTTCGTGCAGGCCCGCTTCTGTTTGCTGGCGGGGAATGAGATAGCTGCGCGCGATGGCTTTCTTTTCCATGTCGGAATAGCCGCTGACCTCCATGACTTCCATACGGTCGAGCAGCGGTCGTGGAATACCGTCCAAGGTATTTGCGGTAGTGATGAACATCACCCCGGAAAGATCGTATGGCAGATTCAGGTAGTTGTCGCGGAACTCGCTGTTCTGTGCCGGGTCGAGAATTTCCATGAGGGCAGCGGAAGGGTCGCCGCGGAAGTCCCTGCCCAGTTTGTCGATTTCATCGAGCATGATGATGGGGTTGGTGATCTCGGCGCGGCGCAGAGACTGCAGAATACGGCCAGGCATGGCGCCGATGTAGGTGCGGCGATGGCCGCGCAGTTCGGCTTCGTCGTGCAGACCGCCGAGACTCAAACGCTCGAACTGGCGCCCCATGGCTCTGGCGATGGATTGCCCCAGCGATGTCTTGCCGACCCCTGGTGGGCCCACAAAACAGATGATCGGCGCCTTTGACTGGGGATTCAGCTGCATCACCGCCAGCGATTCGAGAATGCGCTCCTTGACCTCTTCCAGACCGTAATGGTCCTCATCGAGGATTTCCTGGGCGTGGCCAAGATCCAGGTTGTCTTCCGTGGTGGCATGCCAGGGCAACTCGGCGATGAGCTCCAGGTAGGCGCGCGCGACCTGGTAGTCGGCGGCGTTGGCCGACATGCGCGACAACCGCTTCAGCTCGCGTTCGACTTCGTGCTGGATATTCTCCGGCAGTTGCGCGTCTCTCAGCTGTTGACGTATCTCGGCGACATCTTCTTCTTCGTTATGCTCGCCCAACGCCTGCTCAATGGCTTGCTTCTGCTGGCGCAAGACATGCTCACGCTGTTGATTGTCGAAATCGTCGCGGGCCTGTTCGGCGATTTCCCGGCGTAACTCAGTGACCCGCAACTCGTGAGAGAGCACACCGTTAACACTCTGCATCAAATCCAGCGTGCTGTTGCAGTCGAGGACTGCCTGCTGTTGTTCGACCTCCAGGTTGGCCAGTGAAGCGATGCGGTACATCTGAATGACAGGGTCGGAGATATGGCCGACCAGTTGTTGGTAGATCTGTTGACCGTTGTCGGCGTCGTACAAGGCGGCGATGCGCTGGGCCAGCTCACGGTTGACCCGGGTGAGAGCGTCGATTTCCTGGCTGTCGGGACCTGATTCGGCGTGTTCCAGGCTGATGAGATTTTCGACCTCTGCACAAAGATAGTTGCCAGCTTCCACGTCTCTCAGCAGCCTTACGCGCCGGTCGCCCTGAACGATCACCTGGGCGCCGCCTTCCCTTTTTTCTACCCGGTTGATCTTGGCGATAGTGCCGATCTGATGGACATCTTCGAGGCCGGGATCTTCGTCGTTGGGGTTGCGCTGGGCCACACAGATGAACTCCCGACCGTCCTCCATGGCCGCCTCGATGGCAGCCAGCGAGCGCTCGCGCCCCACCGCGAGCGGGACCACGATCTGCGGATAAACCACCGTGTCTTTGAGGGGCAAAACGGCCAGCGCCTGTGACATAAAAAGTACTGCTTAAGTGAGGTCTACTGTTGAATTGTGACGGCCTTGGGGCTGTGGCTCAAGCTCGGAGTCTCATATACTCGAATAATTGAAATTGGGTGAGACCATGCGCGCACGACAGGTATTTATGCGAAGTCTCGTCGATCACGGTGTCGACGCTATATTCGGCAATCCCGGAACCACTGAAAACCCGCTGTTGATCAGCCTCATCGACCACCCGGAGTTAACCTATTACGTGGCGCTGCATGAAGGCGTGGCTGTGTGTGCGGCGGGTGCATACGCCCAGGCGACGGGCCGCACGACGGTTGCCAACGTACATGTGGCGCCGGGCCTGGGCAATGCCATCGGCATGATGTACGGCGCACTGAAAGCGCGTGTGCCGTTGATCGTTACCGCCGGTCAGCAGGACACCCGCCTGCTGCTGCGTGAGCCGCTGCTCAGTCACGATCTGGTAGGTATGGCGGCACCGGTGTGCAAATGGGCGGTGCAGGCGCAGACTCCGGATGAGATCGGCCCGATCATGGCGCAGGCCATCTCTGTGGCGAATGAATATCCCCGTGGTCCGGTGTTCGTGGCGCTGCCCAACAACGTGATGGAGGGTGAAACGGACGTGGGCGTGCGACAGGCCAGCTTCGCACCGCTCCTGCAAGGGGCAGATGCACAAGCACTGCAGAGCCTGGCGGACATGCTGGTGGGCGCCGCTGCGCCGCTCATTATCGTTGGTGACGATGTCGCGGTATGTGGCGCCAACGATGCCCTGGCTGATCTGGTTGCCGCTAGCGGTGCGGTGGTGCGCTCTGATTTCCTGCAGGCGCGCCAGTGTATAGCCGCGGACCATCCGAACCTGGCCGGTGCCATGCCGGTGGATGCCAAGGGCATACATGAAGTGATTGCCGCCCACGATATGCTGCTTATGGTTGGTGGGCCGATGCTGGATGAAGTCTGGTTCGACGCGGTCGACCCGCTTCCCGAGAATATAGGGGTGGCACAACTGGAATCTCATCCCGCCCTGATCGGGCAGGTGTTCACGCCTGAAATTGCGGCCGTGGGGGCACTCGCTGATTCTCTGACCACACTTTGTGAAGCGGTGAAAGTCATCGGTGGAGATGGCTACGCCGCGGCTGCCACCCGGCGCAACGAGCGCCTGGCCGAGGAGAAGGTCCGCCAGTTGGACAGTTTTGCAAGCCATGTGAGCGGTGGTCAGGGGCGCAAGCCCATGCTGCCCGCGGTGGCTCTGCAGGCTCTGGCGGATGCACTGCCTGCAGGCGTGATCATTGTGGATGAGTCCATCACTGCTGAAGGCATGCTGCAGCTGGCGCTCAAACCTCAGGGCGCGCAGGATTTCTTTGCTGGCCGCGGGGGCGGCATCGGCCAGGGCATTGCCGGGGCGCTCGGCGTGGCTGCGGCCCATCCCCACCAGCTGGTCGTAGCGGTTTCCGGGGATGGCTCCGCCATGTACAGCATTCAGGCGTTATGGAGTGCTGCGCACCACGACATGAACCTGCTGTTCGTGATTCTGGCCAACCGGGAATATCGCGTGCTCAAACACAACGTCGACAATCACCGCAAGCGTTTTAATGACCCTTCCGATCAACCCTATCCTCATATGGATCTGACGGATCCGGGCCTGTCGTTCGTAGACATGGCGGCGGGTATGGGCATGCCGGGCCGGCAATGTACGACACCGGGGGAGGTGGCTGAGGCGGTGGTTGCTGCGAACTCGACCAAAGGTCCGTTTCTGCTGGAAATGATGGTCGCCGGCAAGGCGGATTGACGAGCGATCATCCAGCATGGCGAGGAATTCATCGCCGCCGGGAGTCAGGGGGGTCAGGCGAGTCGCGAAAGTTGTTCTCTTTTGACCTGATGCTGCAGCCGCAGCCCCCGGCTGAAACGTTCCAGTTCCGCGACGATCAGGTCGGCAAGGCGTTCGATCTCAGTGCCTAGTGACCCGGAGATATGCGGCGTGAGGAATACGTTGGGCATGTCATAAAGCGGATTGTCGGCGGGCAGGACTTCCGGGTCGGTCACGTCGAGTATCGCCTGCAGGCGTCCATTGGCAAGTTCTGTGATGAGGGCGGTCTGGTCGATCAGTTGTCCACGGGCCGTGTTGATAATCGTCGTGCCGTCGGCAATCAGCGAAAGCTCCCGGGCGCCCAGCATGTGCCGCGTTTCCGCCAGCAACGGTGCATGCAGAGAAACCACATTGGCGCGGCTGAGCAGCTCGGCAAAGCCCGTTTTCTCTGCGCCCAGCTGCTCAGCTTCCCCCGCGGTGATAAATGGGTCGTATAGCAGAGCCCGCAGATCGAACGGTTGCAGATACTGCAGCACCAGACGACCCACATGGGATGCGCTGATGATGCCGACCTGTTTACCGTAGTTGCCGGCACCCGGTGCTTCGCTGGTCCATGGCGCCCGGTTTTCTTTGTGCTGGGTATAGAACTGGTTGAGCTGCAGAATGTGCTTGTTGGACCAGAGGATCGCTGCCAGCGTGTACTCCGCGACCGGCACAGCATTCGCCGCCACGGCATTGACCACACGAATACCACGGCGCCAGGCTGACACATCGATAAAGCCCTTTACTGATCCGGCCAGGTGCGCAATGAGCTTCAGTTGTGGCGCGGCATCGAGGATCTGTTCGTTGATGCGGGGGCACCCCCAGCTGGTGATCAGCACCTCCACGCCGGATAGATGGGGCGCAATGGCATCCAGATCGCGGAACGGTGTTTCGTCGACGAGGGTGCACACACGCCTCAGAGTACCCATGTGATCGGAGCGGATCATTTCCTGCTTGACCACCGGATGCATGAGCATAGCAGTAAGCGGCTTTTTGGCCATGCTGCAGAGAATACCGCATAATCCGCTTAAGCCAATCAATCAGTTTTTCTAATGCAGCAAGAGCAGGCCATCGCCATGTTGAACACCATGGCGCAAATGCAGGAAGAGCATAACCAGCAGGTACACCCGCAGTGGCAGGATCAAGGCTACGAGTACTACCGGGCAATCTGGGTGGAGTGCGCGGAAATGCTTGATCACTTCGGTTGGAAATGGTGGAAAAAGCAGGATGCCGAGATTGATCAGGTCAAACTCGAACTGGTGGATATCTGGCACTTTGCATTGAGCGAGCTGTTGCGCGCCGGAACGCTGACCGATGAGATGGGTGTACATCTGGCGGCGCTTGAAGTTAACCCCGCACCTGATCCTGGAGCTTTCCGTCTGGCCATTGAAGCACTGGCGGCCAGCAGCCTGCATAGTCGGTCTTTTGAACTGGCGCCCTTCGCTGATGCTATGCGCGAACTGCCGCTACCCTATGAGGAGCTGTTCAACATGTATATCGGCAAGAATGTGCTCAACAGGTTCCGTCAGGACAACGGTTACAAAGCGGGAACTTATGTGAAGGTCTGGCAGGGGCGTGAAGACAACGAACATCTGGTGGAGCTGCTGGCGCAGCTGGCGGATGATCCGGTGGGTCTGCCGGAGCGATTGTATGACGCGCTGGGCGCACGCTATCGAGAGTCCGCTGCCTGAGGCCGGCCGGTTCAGGTCAAGCCGGCTTCATACAATGCGTATGACTCCGGGTCGAAGCAGACGAAGGTGATCGCGTCTGGCGCGTGTTGGGGCCACCGCTTTACCGAGTCAACAGCGATGGCGCAGGCCAGATCCTTGGGGTAGCCGTAGACTCCCGTGCTTATCGCTGGGAAAGCGACGCTGGTCAGCCCATGGTCGGCGCACAACGTCAGGCAGGACTCGTAACAACCACGCAACAACTCAGCTTCTCTGTGGTGGCCGCCGTGCCAGACGGGACCGACGGTGTGAATGACGAACCGGGCAGGAAGCTGGTAGCCGGCGGTCAGCTTAGCCTTGCCGGTTGCGCATCCACCCAGGGTGCGGCATTCGTCCAGCAGCCCCGGCCCAGCCGCTCGGTGTATCGCGCCGTCTACGCCACCCCCGCCCAGCAGTGAGCTGTTGGCCGCATTGACGATAGCGTCCACCTGCAGCCGGGTAATGTCGGCCATGATGGCGGTGATTATTGGCATGGGTGGATTATGCCTGAGTTCTGCTGATTACCGTCCCCCGTGTAAACTACGCCGCCTTGGTGGGGAATCATTTGCATAACCGTATCCACACATCGTTTCATACACCCTGGGTGCCAGACTGGCGTCCTGAACTGATCGGTACGCTGGTATTTGTCCTGCGTGACGATCAGGTCCTGCTGATTCACAAGAAGACCGGGCATGGCGCCGGACGTATCAACGGGCCAGGGGGCAAGCTCGAACCCGGCGAGAGCGTTGTTGAGTGCGCTGTACGTGAAGTGGCGGAGGAAGTCGGACTGACCCTGCACGATGCAGTGGTCGGGGCCGAGTTACGCTTTGTAGAGCGCCAGGCACAGCAGTGGCTCGGCTTCGCGCTGACCGCCAGCAAGTTCTCCGGCGAGCCGGTAGAAACCGCCGAAGCGCGCCCGTTCTGGTGTCCACTGGATGGGATCCCATATCAGCAGATGTGGCCTGACGATGCCATCTGGTTGCCGCGGCTGCTGGCCAACGCGCGGCAGGGTCGGGACACGGTATTCGTGCAGAGTTTTCTATTCGACGATGGTGAATTGCTGACCCATGAGATGGATTCGGTGCCCTCGGTCTGGCAGGCTGTGGGACGGAGCTACTGAGGGGCCCCGATTGACCAAAGCATAGACCACGTTCGCGGAGGCATCATGCGCATAGGCATTTCCATCTGTTCGAATTACCGGGTCGATGACCCGCGCGAGGGGGCGCGCAATATGATTGAGCGGGCTCGCGCTGCGCGTCACGCCGATCTCGACAGCCTGTTTGTGGGTGACCATCACATCACGCCCACTGCCTATTTTCAGAACAACGCCATTCTCGGCAGACTGCTTGCGGAGTGGGGTAACAAGCCCGCGGGCGCGTTGTACCTGCTGCCTCTGTGGAACCCGGTACTGCTTGCGGAGCAGATCGGCACGCTGGCGGCCATAACACCCGGACGTTTCATTATGCAGTGCGCCATCGGAGGTGGTGCTCGGCAGAGCGCGGGCATGGGTGTTGATCTGAAGAAGCGCGTGCCCATGTTTGAAGACGCGCTGGCGATCATGCAGGCGCTGTGGGCGGGCGAGACCGTCACCCACGAGCGGTTCTGGAACATTCACAACGCCCGCATAAATCCTGTGCCCGGCGAACCGGTAGAGGTGTGGATCGGCTCGGGTGCGCCGCCGGCGATCAATCGCAGCGCGAGGTTAGGGCAGGGATGGCTGGCTTCACCGGATCTGACCCTGCAGCAGGCCAGGGATCAGCTCAATCAGTACCGTCAGGCATGCGCCGAACATGATCGTCAACCCACGGCGGTGGCCATGCGCCGGGACATATTCATTGGCGCTACTTCCGCCCAGGCGGCCGAGTTCAAGCAGCGCTATCTGGAAAAAGGTTATCGGGGCTTCCCTGAAGAGGCGCTCATGGCGGGTTCTGTCGGCGAAGTGGTTGATTTGCTCGGTGCATTTGGCGAAGCGGGCTATACAGACATCATCGTGCGCAACATCAGTTCAGATCAGGCTGACGCGCTGGCGACCATCGAAAATCTGGCGGACGTGAAGCGACAGCTCGACTGAAATTCGGGTCTGCAGGGGCGCATGGTTGTAATTCCGCCGGCAGCCAACCAGAATTGAATCGTGTTTGGGGGCGCGGTGCTGCGACCTCAGTCTGAATCGTATGAGGGGAAATATGGAAGATCTGTTGATCGCGAACCGCGGCGAGATCGCCGTGCGCATAATTCGTGCGGCCCAGGAACTGGGCATATCCACCACTGCGGTGTTGGCTGAAGATGATGAAGCCTGCCTGCATGTACGCAAGGCCGACCGGGCGTTGCCCCTCACCGGCAGTGGTGCGCGGGCCTACCTCGACGGCGCGCAGATCGCTGCGCTGGCAGCCGAGCACGGCTGTGATGCGGTGCATCCAGGTTATGGATTCTTGAGTGAAAGCGCAGAGTTTGCTGAGCAGGTCGCTGCCCGTGGGCTGACGTTCGTCGGCCCTGATCCCGATGCCTTACGTCAGTTTGGAGACAAGGCCCAGGCACGCACCCTTGCCGAGCAATGCGGCGTGCCGGTGCTGGACGGTGTTTCCCACGCCGTTGATGTGGAGGAAGCACAGCAGTTTCTAGCCCGCCACGCCGCCGGCGGCATCATCATTAAGGCGGTGTCCGGCGGTGGTGGCCGCGGGATGCGCGTAGTGGTCGACCCTGCGCAAGTCTCGGATGCTCACGCGCGGGCTTCGTCTGAAGCTCAGGCGGCATTTGGCTCCGGCGAAGTGTACGTAGAGCAATTTGTCAGTGCTGCGCGTCATGTGGAAGTACAGATCATCGGCGATGGCTCTGGCGCCGTCAGCCATTTGTGGGAACGGGAATGCAGCGCTCAGCGGCGTCATCAGAAGATTGTGGAGATTGCGCCCAGCCCCGGGCTGGCTGAGGAAGTGCGGCAGGCTATGTGTGACGCTGCGGTGACTCTGGGCAAAGCCGTGAACTACCGCGGGCTCGGCACCATTGAGTTCCTGCTGGACCCGCAGTCTGGTGGATTTTACTTCATGGAAGCCAATGCCCGCCTGCAGGTAGAACATACCGTGACCGAAGAAGTTACCGGTATTGACCTGGTGCAGGCTCAGATACGGGTTGCCCAGAGTACAGAACTGGCATCGCTCGGGCTTTCTCAGGATGACATTCCGCAACCCCGCGGTCATGCGATTCAGCTTCGCATAAACATGGAAACCGTAGGTGCCGACGGCAGTGTCAAACCAGCAGGAGGGCGACTGAGCCGCTTCGAAGTGCCCACTGGGCCGGGCGTGCGAACCGATACCTACGGATACGCAGGTTATACCACCAACCCGAACTATGACTCGCTGCTGGCCAAGCTCATTGTGCATGCTCCGGGCAGAGATTTTGCCGATGCGGTGCGTCGGGCGCAGCGCACCATGGACGATTTTGTCATTGAGGGTGTGGCAACCAATCTGGATTTTCTGGCCGCGCTGGTGGGTCATAGTGCTTTCGCCAGCCAGCAAATCACCACTCGCTTCGTCGACGAACATGTGCACGAGCTGGTGCACGCTCAGGAAGTGGCGGCGGCCCCATCCGGTGCGACAGCGCTTGCCGGCGTGAAAGTCGATCCTCGCGATCCACTGGCGGTACTGGAGCACGGCAAATCCGGTATTACCGGCGCCATGGATGCGCCCACGGTGCTGGATCTGGTGCAGGAAGAACTGCCACCCGGCACCACTGCCGTGTATGCGCCCATGCAGGGCACCGTGGTCAGCTTTGAAGTTGTCCCGGGCGACGAAGTATACGTTGGCAAGCTTGTCGTCATCATGGAAGCCATGAAGATGGAACACGAAGTTCGCGGCGCAGTCAGCGGCATCGTCGATCGGCTGGGTGTCGAACCTGGCGATGCGATCTTCGAAGGTCATCCACTGATCTATCTGACAGAGGCGGATGTTGCTGTGGCGGACGAGGGCCATTCACAGGAACTCGATCTGGACTACATCCGGCCGGACCTGCAGGAAGTGTTCGGCCGTAAGGATGCCGGGCACGACGAGTCGCGTCCGGCGGCGGTCGCCAAGCGGCGCAAGACAGGCCATCGCACCGCCCGTGAGAACATTGCCGATCTATGCGATGAGGGTACCTTTGTGGAATACGGTTCCGTGGTGCTCGCTGGCCAGCGCCGGCGCAGAGCCATAGAAGACCTGATTGAAAACACCACCGGCGACGGTATGGTCTGTGGGCTTGGGCAGGTCAACGGCGATCTGTTTGACGAATCGAGGTCGCGCACCATGATCATGTCCTACGACTACATGGTGCTGGCTGGGACCCAGGGCATGAAGAATCATGCGAAGAAAGACCGCCTGTTCGAAGTGGCTGAAGAGTAACAGCTGCCCACGGTGCTGTTCGCCGAAGGCGGCGGCGGGCGGCCTGGCGATACCGATGGCTCCGGCGTGGCGGGGCTCGACTGCTGGGCTTTCACCTATTTCGCCCGCTTGTCTGGTCTGGTGCCGATTGTCGGTATCACTACCGGGCGGTGCTTCGCCGGCAACGCCGTGCTGCTGGGCTGCTGCGATGTGATCATCGCCACCGAAGGCGCCAACATCGGCATCGGCGGTCCGGCCATGATCGAGGGCGGTGGACTCGGGGTCTTCAAACCCGAGGAAGTGGGCCCTATGGACGTGCAGGTACCGAATGGTGTGGTGGACATTGCTGTTAAAGACGAGGCCGAGGCGGTCGCCAGGGCCAAGCAATATCTGTCGTATTTTCAGGGGCCGATAGACTCATGGGAAGCGCCTGACCCGCGCGAGCTGCGCTTTGTGGTGCCGGAGAACCGCCTGCGCTATTACGACATGCGCAAAGTGATCGAGGGTATCGCCGATGTGGGTTCTGTCCTCGAACTGCGCCCGAACTGGGGTATTGGTCTGATTACGGCGTTCATCAGAGTAGAAGGCCGCCCGATGGGACTGATCGCCAACAATCCCGCCCACCTGTCCGGCGCCATCGATGCACCGGCGGCGGACAAGGGGACACGGTTCATGCAACTGTGCGATGCCTTCGACATTCCCATTGTTTCGCTATGCGACTGTCCAGGCATCATGGTTGGACCCGAGGTGGAGAAGACTGCGGTGGTGCGTCATGCGGCCCGCATGTTCGTGACATCGGCCAATATCGACGTGCCGATGATGACCATCGTTACCAGAAAAGGTTATGGCCTGGGTGCCCAGGCCATGGCCGCCGGCAGCTTCAAGGCGCCGTTGTTCACGGTAACCTGGCCAACCGGCGAGTTTGGCGGTATGGGGTTGGAAGGTGCGGTCAAGCTCGGCTTTCGCAAAGAGTTGCAGGCCATTGAGGATCCCCAGGAGCGTGCCGAAACATACGAGCGCATGGTGGCGGATTCCTATGTCCGCGGCAAAGCGGTAAACATGGCGTCGCACTTCGAACTGGATGACGTCATCGATCCGGCAGACACCCGCAAATGGATCGTGGCCGGCTTGCGCTCGGCGCCCCCGGCGCCCCCCCGCAAAGGCAAGAAACGACCCAACGTGGATACCTGGTAGTGCTGTTCACCAACTGGCGCAGTCGCTATTCGCTGGTATTCCTGTGCTTCTGCGCGGTTTTTGTCTGCTATATCGATCGGGTCAACATTTCCGTAGCCATCATTCCCATGGCCGAACAGTACGGCTGGGATGCCGGTGTGCAGGGCTGGATTCTGTCGTGCTTTTATTTCGGCTACATGGTCACACAGTTTCTCGGCGGTTATCTGGCCGACCGCTTCGGCGGCAAGCTGGTGCTCGCGGCAGGCGTGCTGTGGTGGTCGGTGTTTACCATTCTGACGCCGCCGGCGGCGGCCATGGGCGTCACCATGCTCATCGTCACGCGTATTCTCATGGGGATGGGGGAAGGCGTGACGTTCCCATCGATATACGCGCTGTACTCGAACTGGGTGCCGACACAGGAGCGCTCGCGATCCATGGCGTTCAGTAACAGCGGCATTCCCATCGGGCAGGTTGCGGCGTTGGTGGTGGCGCCATACATCGCAATTTCCTTTGGCTGGGAGTGGGTGTTCTATCTGTTCGGTGCCGTTGGCGGTATCTGGTTTGTGTTCTGGTATCGCAATGCGGCGCGTTCACCTGAGCACCATCCGCGCATCAGCGATGAAGAGAAGGCGGAAATTGCCGCCAATATTCCGCAGACGTCTGTTGTTGAGGAGGCGCCGGTATCGCTGCTGGACTTTGCGCGATGCAAACCGGTTTGGGCGATCGTTGTTGCCCACTTCTGCAACAACTGGTCATTGTACGTACTGCTGTCGTGGTTGCCGACCTTTGTGACCAAGGGCCTTGGCGTGGATTTTTCCAACTCCGGCTGGGTCAGTATGCTGCCCCACCTGGTATCGTTCGTGTTCCTCAATGTGGCGGGCAATATCGCCGATCGCATGGTGCGCAGCGGCATGGGCATAACCCGTGTGCGCAAGATCTGCCAGAGCATCGGTTTCGGCGGTATCGCGGTGGCACTTTTCATCGTAGGTGAAGTCGACAGCGCATGGCTGGCCATCACCATCATGTGTGTCGGCAACGCGATTGGGGCCTTTGTCACCGGCGGTTTCGCCGTCAACCACATGGACATTGCGCCAAACCACGCCGGCAAGCTCATGGGCATCACCAACACTTTCGCCACCATTCCGGGCATCATCGGGGTGACCGTGAGCGGTTACATTCTCGAAGCCACCGGGTCCTGGGCGCTGGTATTTCAGGTGGCCGGCGCGGTGACTCTGTTCGGCATGATCTTCTATCTGTTGTTCGCCTCGGGGGAAAAGCACTTCGACTAGAATCTGCTGTCCTGTCCGACAATCTGCCATTTCCTGCAACCCTTTTTCTACCTGCTGCATCTTAGTGTTTAGGAGCGAGCGCACATTCTGTTGAGTCGCGTGCTTACGCCTGACGGTGTATGGATCTGTGCCGTCTGCCCGGAAGGGCGGGCTATGGTCTTTCATGCGAATCGCTCGGTTGGGGCAGTCAGATGCCAATGGCCCACCAAGAGGCTTAAGTGAAATAGCAAACTATTTCCGATGGCAATACGACTAACTGTATGAGCCCGCAACAGGCAAGTATGAATAAACCTGGTTGCAGGCTGGCGAAGTAGCGTGAATGTGAAATGGAATTTGGAGAAACCCAATGAAAAAATTATTGATTGTCATGGTCGGCGCGTCGTGTATGGCGTTTGGTGCTGCAGCGAGTGCGGATGACCCCAAACAGTATGTATTGGCCTATGCCGCGAATGAATTGAGCAACTACGACGGCGTGCGCGGAGTGCATGCGCGTATTGTCAAGGCGGCCAAGCAGTACTGCCCTACCTATGCTCGGATCCGCTCCGTCCGCGAAGTGAATACGTGCATTGAAGATGTAGTGGCCGACCTGGTGGCGAAAGTCGATCATCCGCGTCTGTCGAGCTACCACGCCGGTGATGACCGCGTGCTGGTTGCCGGCTCCAGCACGGTTGTAAAGACCAGCGGCTGATAACCTTCAAGCCCGGCTCTGCCGAACTGTTCTCAACCAGTTTCTTGAGCCGGGCTGCTTTTCCGCTCATCCCCCATTTGAAAATCAGAGCTGCTCGGTTTCGGAAAGGTCGATCGTTTCGCCGACGTTGGCCGCAAGGCTTGCACCTTTGCGCGGCATTCGTCCGAGCGCAAATTCCGGCGGCAGAATGTCTGACTTGTCGTGATTGGCCTCCGGGTCGCTGAAATAGCCCAGCGCATAAGCTCCCTGAGTGTATCCAAGCAGATCCTGCAGTTCGGGGTCGAGGTCTCTGGCGATGTGCGGCGGGCATGACAGATACTGGTTCTCTTCCTGGCGCAGCCAGCCCAGGGTGTAGGTGAGATTGAGCCCGAGACGTGCGTTGTCCGAACGGTTCTCGCCGCCACTGTGCAGTATGCTGCCGCTGTATATAAACACCGAGCCCGCCGTCATCTCCGCCTGAATGATTTCCTCGGCATCGGCACGCTGATCCCAATCCCATTTGTGGCTGCCGGGTACCGCACGGGTAGCACCGTTTTCCTCAGTGAAATCGGTCAGCGCCCAGATGGTATTGAACTGGGGTTCGATTTCCCGGGGAATGTAAGTGCCCCATGCCAGCCTGTCTCTGTGTAATGGCTGGGCTGGATTGCCGGGGTTGATATGGATCGTCTGGGTCAGATGTAGAATGATGCGGTCGGTGAACGGTGCGAGGAACTTTCGCGCGGCATCCAGTACAGTGCCGTTGAGGATAAGGTCTCTGCAGGTCGGTGTACGCGCTACCAGCGCGCCCGTGCGCTGGGTCAGGCGGCCGGCAAAGTCGTCGCCGCTCATAGGTGTCTTGTTGATGAAGGGCATGACTTCATCGACCATCTGCTGTACTGCTTCTGTGGAAATCAGATCACGGATTATGACGGCTCCGGCGTCATCCATGGCGGCAAGGATTTCTTCGGTGGTGGCGTTGGGAGGTAGCGTCTGCAGGCTCACGGCGATTCTCCAGTAATTTGGATCGGAACAATTGATACCAGTATTTTTGCATAACGTCGAGGCCTGGCGGTGAGTGCGCCCGGATCTTCGAGATGGTGGCTGCTGTTCGGGCTGTGGCTGATCTATTGCTGTTTCGGCCTGATCGTCACCAGTCTGGCGCCGCTGGTGGTGCCCATCGAAACAGATCTGGCCATGTCCCATGCTGCCATGGGCAGCATCATGGGCGCCTGGCAGCTGGTCTATATTGTCGCTGCGATTCCCAGCGGCATGTTGCTCGACCGGCTTGGCGGTCGTCATGCGCTGTTGATCGGCGGGCTGCTGATTGGCGCTTCGGCGTTGGGGCGCGGGTTTGCGGACGATTACTGGGGCTTTCTGCTGGCGGTCATGCTGTTCGGCTTGGGTGGACCGATCATTTCGTCCGGCGCGCCCAAGGTGGTGACGGAGTTGTTCACCGGCAGCCAGCGCGGCCTGGCCATGGGTATCTACATGACCGGGCCTGCTATTGGCGGTGTGGTTTCGCTGACCCTGACCAATGCGGTGCTGATGCCCATGTTCGATATGCAGTGGCGCTCGGTGATGGCGTTGTGGGCGGCTTGCGCGGCGTTAGCTGCGGTGATCTGGTGGGTGCTCGCGGCAGTGTTCGGCATGGGGCAGGCGCAGTCCCATGCCAGCAGGCCCCAGATCTCGCAACGTCGGATCATGGCTGAGCTGCTGAGAGAACCCGCAGTGCGGGTTGTGCTGCTCATGAGCGTAGGCGTCTTTCTATTCAACCATGGATTAAACAACTGGCTGCCTGAACTGCTGCGGTTGACGGGTAAGACGCCGGCCCAGGCCGGTTACTGGGCGGCGCTGCCGACTGTGGTAGGCATCTTCGGCTCGCTGCTGATCCCGCGACTGGCCACACCAGAGCGACGCTTCAACATATTCATTGGTCTCGCGGCTGCAGCGCTGCTCGCCAGCGTGCTGTTGCAGATGACGGATACCATCAGCCTCGCTACGGGTCTGTTTCTGCAGGGGGTTGCCCGTTCCAGTCTGATGACCATATTGATTCTGACCCTGGTTGAGCTGCCCGGCATTGGTGAGCAGCGGGCAGGTATTGCCAGCGGCATGTTCTTTGCCGCGGCAGAGGTTGGCGGCGTGCTCGGTCCCCTGGGTATGGGTGCGCTGTACGACAGTACCGGGCATTTCGGCGTTGCCCTCAATTCGCTGGGTGTCGTGGCACTGGCCATGATTGCCGGTGGGGTATATCTTGCCCGTGTGGCAAACAGAGGAAGGCGCGTTGAGCAAGACTGAAATTGAATTCGACGCCATTGTGGTGGGTTCGGGCATATCCGGTGGATGGGCGGCGAAAGAACTGACTGAGCGAGGGCTCAACGTACTGCTGCTGGAGCGGGGCAAGAACGTCGAGCATGTGAAGGACTATGTCAATGCCACCAAAGGCCCGTGGGAATATCCTCATCGCGGTCAACGTACTCACGCCATGGAAGAGGCGTATCCGGTGCTGCGTCGTGATTACCCGTTGAACGAAAAAAACCTCGACTGGTGGGCGTCTGATCAGGACTCCCCCTATACGGAAATCAAGCGCTTCGACTGGTATCGAGGTTATCAGGTTGGCGGTCGCTCGTTGACCTGGGGCCGGCAGAGTTACCGGTTGAGCGATCTCGACTTCGAGGCCAACGCCCGGGAAGGCATCGCCGTGGACTGGCCCATTCGCTATCGCGATCTGAAACCCTGGTACGACCACGTAGAGCGGTTCGCCGGCATCGCCGGCTCAAAGGAGCGGCTGCCGCATCTGCCTGATGGTGAATTTCAACCGGCCATGCCGCTGAATTGCGCGGAAAACAGTGTTGCAGACAGGCTGCACAATGCATTCGATGGCGCGCGCCGCATCATTCCCGGCCGGGTCGCTAACCTTACCCAGGCGCTGCCGGGGCGCTCACCCTGCCAGTACCGCTCGGCCTGCTGGCTGGGCTGCCCCTTTGGTGCTTACTTCAGTACTCAGTCGTCAACCCTGCCCGCGGCCATGGCCACCGGGCGCCTGGTGCTGCGGCCATTCGCCATTGCCACGGAACTGGCGTACGACCGCGAGCGTCAGCGGGTCACCGGCGTACGTGTGCAGGATGCTGTGACCAACAACACCACGGAGTACCAGGCGCGCGTGGTGTTTCTGTGTGCATCCACCCTCAACTCCACCTGGCTGCTGATGCGCTCAGCCACGGATATCTGGCCTGGCGGACTCGGCAGCAGCAGCGGAGAGCTGGGCCACAACCTGATGGATCACCATTTCCGTACCGGTGCGGCGGGCCGTGTGCCTGAAATGGACGACAAATATTACTATGGCCGCCGGCCAACCGGCTTCTACATTCCGCGTTATCGCAACATCGGCAACGATCAGCGCGATTACCTGCGTGGCTTCGGTTATCAGGGCGGCGCATCGCGACTGGACTGGACCCGTGCGGTACGCGAACTGGGTGTGGGCGGCGCATTCAAAGACGCCATGTGCGAACCTGGCCCCTGGCGCGTGGGTGCAACGGCATTTGGTGAAATGCTGCCGTATCACGACAATCAGGTCAGCATCGATCACACGCGCACGGACAAGTGGGGACAGCCGGTGCTGGCCATCGATTGTGCAATACGCGAGAACGAATACGCCATGCGCAAAGACATGATGAACGACATGGCTGAAACCCTCGAGGCGGCCGGGGTCAAGGATGTCTCCACCTACGAAGGCGACTATGCGCCGGGCATGGGGATTCATGAAATGGGCACGGCGCGCATGGGTCGGGATCCGCAGTCATCGGTACTCAATGAATGGAATCAGGTATGGGATGCGCCCAACGTATTCGTCACCGATGGCTCCTGTATGACCTCGGCGGCGAATCAGAACCCATCGTTGACTTATATGGCATTGACCGCACGTGCAGCGGAGCATGCGCTCAACGAGCTTAAGCGCCGCAATATCTAGGAATTGAAGGAGCCAACCATGCAGCACTCGGATTCCAGCAAGCTGACTCGCCGCCAGGTGATCGAGCGGGCGCTATTGCTTAGCGGTGCCGCGGGAGTAGTCAGTGCCAGTACGCTGGCGGCTGCCTGCTCCAGTGATGTGGTGCGCTCAGCGCCTGAGAATTCGGATGGGTTCAGCGCTGCGCAGATCGCCTGGCTGGATGAGGTTGCCGAGACAATTCTGCCCGAAACCGATACCCCCGGCGCGAAGGCTGCCGATACCGGGGCCTTCATCGCGCTGATGGTAATCGATACCTATTCCCCTGAGGAGCAGGATGCGTTTCTTGAGGGCATGACCACCCTGGAAGGCGAGTGCCGCGCCAGTTTCGGTACAGGGTTTGTCGCAGCCGCCCCGGCGGATAGACTCGCATTGCTGCAACGCATCGATCAGGAGCGGCAGGAGGCGGCAGCGCCGCATTACTTTGAAGCCATCAAGTCGCTGACGGTACTGGGCTATTTCACCTCGGAGATCGGTTACACCCAGGCGTTACGCTATGTGGAAACGCCGGGTCGTTATGATCCGTGTGTGGAATACCAGCCCGGCGAGCGTCTCTGGGCGCGGCACGCCTGATATACAATTGTGCTCAGCGGTTGCAGCTCAGCCTGCGGGCGTTTGCTTTTGCGGCGACAGATCAAGCAATTCAATCTCGCGGAATTGAATGGGGTGGCCCTCACTCTGCAGGGAAATATACCCCGTACTCAGCGGCGCTCGCTCCGGCTTCATTTCCTCAAGATGGCCGGAAACGACACCTCCCCCGGTGGTCAGCCCGCCATAAGTCATGACCTGCTCGCCGTTGATAAAATGGGTTACCCGCTGATCACCTTCGACCAGCACCTCAATGTGCACCCATTCGTCTCCGTAAATGGTCGGTGCCTTTGACGCTACGCAATGTTGTTCGGTGAACTCGCCGGCGATCACCACATGGGTGCCCGGTGAACACATGTTCGCTGTAGGTCGGGGCTGATCATCATCACGGCCACCAAGAAACTGTACTTCAACGGAAATCGGGAAGTCCTGGGCGGCAGGCATGGTGCGCGGAGGCTGGCTGTGAATCATCACGCCGCTGTTGCGGAATGCCCAGGCCGGCGCCCCGGGTGCCTGGTCGCCGATGAAGCGGTATTGCAACCGCAGGCGATAGTGGGAGTAGGGGGCCTGATAAAACAGGTGGCCGAACTGATTGTCGAAGGCTTCGTATTGATCGTAGTTGACGCTGAGTAGTCCATTTTCCACGCGGAACGTGCGGGCCGGGTCGATACCCGATTCATAACCGCGAATCTTGGGTGTCCAGCCGGTCAGGTCTTTGCCGTTAAACAGTGATTGCCAGTTTTCGTCGGCGTGGGCGGCGGCGGTTATCGCCAGTGCGGCCAGCATCAGGGTTGATGTACGCAACAACAAGCGAGGTTGCAGCGCACGCAACAACAAGCGAGGTTGCAGCGCACGCAACAACAAGCGAGGTAGCAGCGCACGCAACAACAAGCGAGGTAGCAGCGCACGCAACAACAAGCGAGGTTGCAGCGCACGCATCAGTACCGAACCCTCTTGAGTGCCGCGATGCTGGCCTTGATCGACGCCAGTGAGTCGGCCGGCCGGTCGTGTTCTACGAAATAGTGCTGCAAGCCGGTGCCCGCCGCGAACAAAGCTGCGAAGTCGATTTCTCCAGCGCCGACGTCCACCATCTCGCCTGCTGCGTTGCGGTCTTTCACGTGACACAGCGGAAAACGTTGGGGGTCATCGCTTAGTATTTGTGCCGCGTCTACACCCGCATGGGTCGCCCAGAACAGATCCAGTTCGAACTTGACCAGATCTCTATCGCAGTTTGTCAGCAGGAAGTCGAAGGCGGTCCGCTCGCCGAGGGGTTCAAATTCGAAATCGTGATTGTGATAGGCCAGTTGTATGCCTTGTGCTGCGCATTGATCGCCGAACCGGTTCATGGATTGTGCCGCCCGGGCGTAACCATCGTGATTGCGCAGTTCCGACGGTAACCAGGGTACTACCAGGTAGCGGTAGCCGATGGTCTGAGCCGCCTGCAGCATTTGCCGGGGTTGTTGTTCGATAGCCGTAATGGGTACGTGGGCAGCCGGTGCCGATAGGCCGTAATTGCGCAGAACTGCGGCGAACTGGTTGGCGTTGAGGTTGCCGGTACCTGCGGTTTCCACTTCGGTGTATCCAGCCACGGCTACTGCGGCGAGTGTGCGTTCGACGTCCTGCGCCATCTGGTCGCGCACCGTGTACAGCTGTAGTCCGACATTTTCCAGGCGACGCCCGGCTTCAGCCAGCAGTGGTGCACTGCCGAATGCCACACCGCTTAATCCGAGCCATTTGAGTGCATCGCGGCGGCTGATTTGCATGGCGCATCCTTCTCTGACGGTTGAGCTGGTGATTAGGGTATTCTGTACGAAGCCATCGGGCAATTCAGTACTAAATATCCACAAGGGGGAAGTATGGCGAGGTTCACAGCTCGGCAGGCGGAACAACGGGGCGATGAAGCAGCGCTTGTGGACGAGCGTGGTCAGACCAGCTGGGGTGAACTGGATACCCGGGTCAACCGGCTGATTCACGCCATGCGCGGTGCGGGTCTGGAAGCGGGAGATATCATCGCCGTGTTCGCCGGGAACTGTCGTGAATATTACGAGATCATGGCCGCCGCCGGTCATGCGGGCATTGTTTACGTACCGGTGAACTGGCACTTCACTACTGAGGAACTGCAATATGTCGTCGACGATGCGGGTTGCCGCATGCTGTTTGTGGAAGACCAGTTTCTGCCCATCGCTCAATCTGTAAGCCATTCCGGTGGCGCAGATCTGCCGCGAGTTGCGATACGATCAGAAGCGCAACAGATGCACAGCTACGAACAGTTCATGGCGAGCGGTGCGGCTGACGAGCCCCAGGACCAGAGCCTGGGTGGACCGATGTTTTACACCTCCGGTACTACGGGCAGGCCCAAGGGCGTGCGCTCATCCGGCACCGGGCAGATTACGCCTCTGGAAGTCATGGAGATGATGAGCGCCGGCCTGAGCGGCATGCTTAGTATTCCTGGCGATGGCGCCACGCTGCTTTGTGGCCCGGTATACCACTCAGCCCAATGGGCATTTTCCTATCTGCCGCTGATGACGGGTAGTCAGGTTGTCATGCGGCACAGGTTCGACGCGGCGGAGTGCCTCGAGATCATTGATCAGCAGCAGATCACTAATGTGCACCTGGTGCCTACCCAGTTCCGCCGTATGCTGAACCTGCCGGAACAGGATCGGGCTGCATTCGGCGGTGATTCTCTTCAGGTGGTCTGGCATGGCGCCGCGCCCTGTCCGCCGGAAGTCAAGCGACAGATGATCCAGTGGTGGGGGCCGGTTATCAACGAGTACTACGGCTCCACCGAGGGTTCCATTGTAACCACGGCAACTTCCCAGGACTGGCTCGACCGGCCCGGGACGGTGGGCAAGCCGTCGCCCATGGTCGAGATCCGCATCATCGGCGACTCCGGTGAGCCGGTACCCCAGGGGGAGTCCGGCGAGATCTATGTGAAGAATCTGATGGGGACGGATTTCGAGTATCACAACGAGCCGCAGAAAACCGCGGATGTGCATCTCGAACCGGGCGTATTCACGTTTGGCGACATCGGCTATTTCGACCAAGACGGTTATCTGTACCTCAGCGACCGCAAGATCGACATGATCATTTCCGGGGGCGTGAATATCTATCCGGCGGAGATCGAGGGCGTGCTGGCAGCGCACCCCGGGGTAGCGGATGTTGCCGTGTTCGGAGTACCTGACGAGGAATTCGGAGAGGAGGTCAAAGCTGCGGTGCAACCGGCCTCTTCAGCAGTGCCGGGCGATGATCTCGTCCGCGAACTGCAGGCCCACTGCCGGGCACACCTGGCGGGATACAAGACGCCTAAGAGTTTCGATTTCGTTGATGACATGCCACGTCACGAGACGGGCAAGCTCTATAAGCGCAAACTGCGCGATCCTTACTGGGAGGCCAGCGGCCGCACCATTTAAGGGCGGTTCCCGGGAATCAAGGGCGGTTCCTGGGAAAAGGTGCCGGCCGCCGCTGGCGGCATTACTCGATTGCCTGCAGGAACTCGAAGATCCGCGCGTAGGCGTGCTGGTACTGCACGTCAGTGAATCCGCTGTGATTGCCGCCGTTAAGGGTGACCAGTTCATTGGGCGTAGACAGCGAGGCATGCAGCGACTCACCCTGTTCATAGGGAACTACTGTGTCGTCGGTGCCGTGAATGCTGATAATGGGCGGTGCTTTGTCGTTGATCAGGTACATGGGCGAATAGGCGGCTGAAACTTCCTGTATGCCCTGCCGGGTGCCTGCCCAGCTGCGGGCATAGTTCTGCTGCGGGCGGGTCTCGTCGAGAAACTCATCGACCAGTTCTATGTCGGTAATGCCAAACCAGTTCACCACCGCGGCCGGCGGCGACTCTGTTCGACAGGGATGCTCGCCGGTGCTGTTGAGTAGTCCGACCGCCAGAGAAAGGTGTCCGCCGGCACTGGCCCCGGACACGACGATGCGATTGATTGGCTGGCCGCGCTCGCCCACGGCCGCCACCACCGCCTTGTAGGCGCACATGACATCGTCAACAGCCAGGGGCGCAGTGTCCGGCCCCTGCCGGTAGTTGATGTTGAACACGTTCCAGCCGCGCTGCAGATACGGGATCAGCTGGCTGATCTGACTGCTTTTGTCGCCGGCAACCCAACCGCCACCGTGAATCCACATCAGGGTAGGCCGAGGTGAGTTGTCTGCCTGGAAGTAGGTCGGCTCGCCCACGCGCTGGCCATGCATATATACGTCCATATTCTGCAACTCGTGCTCGCCGTAAGCGACATCCAGACGGCTGATGAAACCATGGGCCCAGAATTGTGATGCGCCAGCGTCCCCAATCACGCTGGTCGGCGCGATCAACAGGCAGGTGATTGCCAGTATCAAGCGTTTCGTCATTTGCCTAACTCCCCGATGCTCCCACTTGTGGCTGAAGATTCTATGTGATCTGCCGGAGTGTGAATACGCCTTAACTTGGTGAAATCCGGCCCTGTAGATCGGTGAGTTCGCGCATCATGCGGGTGCCGCCGACTACGGCTGCGGGAATAAACAGAAAATTGATAAGTGGTATGGACATGACCAGAGTGGTGCACAGCCCGAATCCTAAAGCGGCTGCGCGATTTCTGCTCAATGTGTCGAGTGTCGCAGGGAAGTCGACACCGCGGTTTTCGTTGAAGAAATCACAGAACTGTACGGCCATCATCCATGCGCCGAAGGCCAGCCACAGTGCCGGGGCCACAGTGTTCAACACGGGAACGATGCTGATGACGAGCAGCATCACCAGCCTTGGCAGGTGGTAGCGCAATTTGCGCAGTTCCCGCCGCAGCGCGGGCCAGATCTGCTGCCACCAGGGTGAATCCACGACGTCGGTGGGTTGGTCGACGCGTAGGGCCAGTTCGCCCAGAAACGGCGAGCCAACGATGGTGGCGATCAGACCGAACATCCACGCGCCGGTGAGTATGCCCAGCAGGTACAGCAGCGGTTTGAGTAGCCACTCTAGAAAGCCGAGCCATTGCGGCAGCTGACCCACCAGGTAGTCTGATGTATCGGTAATGTAGGAGAGTCCCGCCCACAGGCCCAGGCCGATGATGACGAAACTGACCGCCGCGGGCAGGGCAATGAAGTGCCTGTATTTGGGCCTGTACGCGTCAGACACGCCCTGGGTAAAGTGACTGATACCGCCGAGCAGGTTCATGGTCAGATTTCGTCCAGCGCCTCATCAACGCAGCTACGCAGCACATCGACCATAGTGTCGATCTGCTCTTCGGTGATGATGAACGGGGGGCCCATGCAGATGATGTCGCGCACGTCGCCGGTGCCACCCCCGTAAAAGAAAACGCCCTTGTGTAAGCCCTTAGCGACGATGCGATTGGTCAGATTCGCTTCGGCAGGGCAGCGCTCCAGGGTTTCCCGATCATTGACGATCTCGATGGCCCGAAGTAGTCCGCGTCCGCGCACTTCAGCGACCTGTTTGTGCTCTGCGAAAGCCTCCAGCAGCTTGTTGTGCAGGTAGGCACCGCGTTGGTTGACCTGTTCGATGAGATTCTCCTCGAGCATGATCTGCAGTACCTCGGCGGCAGCGGCGCAGGCGGCCGGATGCGCGCCGAAAGTATTGAACATGACCTGAAAGCCGGCATCTTCGATTGCTGCGCCGATATGCTCCTGGGCGAACACGCCGCCGAGTGGGGCGTAACCGCCCGCTAACCCTTTGCCGCCCACGACAATGTCCGGCTCGATGGGCCAGTGCTGGAAGCCGAACTTCTCGCCTGTGCGGCCGAAGCCGGTCATGACTTCGTCGAGAATGAGCAGTACACCGTATTCGTTGCAGATCTCTCTGACCGCCGGCCAGTAGTCGTCCGGCGGCACGAGGACCGGGCGTGGCGCGCACAATGGCGCCCCCGGATGAACCTGTAATGGGCTCGGCCAGAAATGCTGCAATGTTTTCCGGGCCTTCCGTTTCGATGGCGTCCCTGAGCAGGTCAGCATAGTAAGCGCCGGCATCGGGATGGTGACTGCCCAGCGGGCAGCGCAGCGGATAGGGGGTGCGCACCTCTGGAAACTTCTGCATGGCGCCTTCCAAACCCTTCTTGCGCCCGGGGTGACCACTGACCGATGCGGTCACCAGCGTGGTGCCGTGATAGCTCACGGTGCGGCCGATGATCTTGGTGCGGTTGGTTTCGCCGACTGCCTGTTGATAGTGCAACGCGATCTTCATTGCTGCTTCGTTGGCTTCGGTGCCGCCGGACGTGCAATGTACCCGGGTGAAGGACTCTGGCAGCCAGTGCTCGTGCAGCACTTCGAGCATGGCCTGGCGGGAGGGGGTGAGCCAAGGCGGCACTACGTAGCTGGTGTCTTTCGTCGCTTTCGCGACCGCCTCTACGACCCGATCACGCCCGTGGCCGACATTGGTGACGATGGCGCCGCCGGCGGCATCGAGAATCTGGTGACCTGAATCGTCGTACAGGTACACGCCTTCCGCACGTTCAATGAAGATGTTTCTGCTCGGCAGAAATGGCCACCTGATTTCACTCATGGTCAATTTCCCGTTGTCGATTCATGCAAGGCTGCCCTGGCGCTATTGAACGATAGCCAGGGCTGATTGGGAAGAGTGTCAATTGTATTTTTCACACGTCCCGTTTCGTTTTGCATGGGTATGGTATTCGGTGACGGCTGCTCGCATACTCAACGCTCAGGAGGCTCATCGGGGAGAGGGGGTCAACATGACGGAAAGCATGGCCGCACACAACAAAACCGTGCCGGGTAGCGTCGACATGGACGCGCCGGGCGCTCTGTTCGTCGATACGCGTGCGCAATACGGCGTTTGATTCAGGTGATTGGCAGCGAACCTCGCGATGACTATACCCAGCCTGCGAATGCGGTAGCGGAACCGCCGACTACATTCCGGCAGACGCTCAAATACCTCGGCCCCAGCGTCATCATCTCAGCGACCATCGTGGGTTCCGGCGAGATCATTCTCACCGCCAGCCTCGGTGCGGCGGTTGGCTACAGCATGCTGTGGTGGGTGCTGTTGTCGTGCTGGAGCAAATCCATTCTGCAGGCGGAGCTGGCGCGCTACGTGGTACTCAGCGGCGATACTTATCTGCGCGCGCTGAATCGGGCGCCGGGCAGGCTGCCGGGCCCACGCAAGCCTTTTTCATGGCCGCTTGCCCTGGGCATCATTGCCTTCATTCCTGGCTTCACCGGGTTAGGTGGCGTGATCGGCGGCGCCGGACAGGCCGTAGTGCTGCTGTTTCCCGGGGTTAGTCCGGTGGTGGCTGTGGCGGGTCTGGCCGCGTTGACGGCCCTGTTGCTGGGCAGCGGCCAGTATGGCCGCCTGGAGCGGGTCATGCTGTTGCTGGTGATGACCTTTACGCTGCTCACCATCGTCAGCGCGCTGCTCATGCAGACCACCGAGTTCGCGACCCGGCTGGAAGATCTCAGCGCAGGATTCAATTTCGACTTCAGTACCGAAGTGGCCGTGTTGGCCCTGGCCGCATATGGCTACACGGGTGTCAACTCCGGCGAAATCTCCTCGTACAGTTACTGGTGCGTGGAAAAGGGCTACGCCGCCCGGGTGGGTTTGTATGACGGGTCAGATGCCTGGTACCGACGCGCCCACGGGTGGTTGAAGGTGTTGCGTACAGATGTATGGATCACCCTGGTGCTGCTGACCTTCGCGACCATTCCGTTTTATCTGCTCGGTGCAGGGGTTCTGAACGCCACAGGCCAGCTCCCGTCCGGCAACGACACCATCGTTGCGTTGAGTAATATGTTTACCCAGACGCTGGGCGAATGGTCGTTGTGGGTGTTTGCCGTCGGCGCGTTCTGCATTCTGTTTTCCAGCAGTGTCGCCGGGGTTGCCGCTGGTGGACGCTATATTCCCGACTACCTCATGGAACTTGGATTCATCAAGCGGGAGCAGGTGAACATCCGCTATGCGATCATTCGCTGGTATGGTCTGCTGGTGCCGTTTATTGGGCTGTTGCTGTATGCGGGCTTTCAGCGCCCGGTTCTGATGGTGACCATCGCCGGCTCCTTTGCCGCGATCATGCTGCCGGTTCAATGCGGCCTGACGCTTTATCTGCAGCACAAGCGTCTGCCGCAACAGGTGCGTCCGGGCAAGCTGGCCGCCGGGTTGTTGCGGGTGACTTTTTTGTTTCAACTGTCGATGGCGATCGCCGTCCTTTACTTTGTGGTGTTCTGATATGACTGGGCGATCCTTCGGTACCGGGTATTGCGGACGCTACCCGATGCAGCAGGGTCCGCGCTATCTGGCCAGATGGTCTTCGATGAAATCCATACGGTCTTTGCCCCAATACAGTTCGTCGTCGATGATCATTGAAGGTGCACCGAACACACCGCGCTGCCGGGCCTGGTCGGTCGAATCGATCAGCGCCTGACGTATCGGCGCACTCTCGCTGGTCTGCTCGAACTCATCGGCGTTCACACCCAATGATTCCGCGATCTTGCGCAGTTGCGAATACTCGCCGATCTCGCCGTTATCGTGCTCCCAGTACTCGGCGAATATCGCATTGATATATTCGAGTTCACACTGCCACTGGCGCATCGCGATGGCTCCGCGCAGCGCCCGGGCTGTTTTGATGGGGAAATTGGCTGGCCGCACGAATGGCAGGTCATATTTCGTTGCCCAGCGCATGAGGTCATCGTAGCGGTTCTTAAGCTTGTCTTTCGGCTCCTGCATAAGTACGTAGTCGTTGGTCTTGAACACGTGGCCCAGGTTGAACGGGTGCCAGCGGATCTCTGCATCGTGTCGGGCAGCGATCGGCGGGAGTATTTTGAGGGCGAAATAGGTATTGGTGCTGCCCAAGTCCCAGTAGAAATCGATAATCCCGCTGCTCATGAGAACCTCGCTGGTGTCCTGGTGAATTGCGCAACCCGCAGATTGCCTGGTTGAAATGTGCGAATACACTATACTTCAAGTCGCGGGCGTATGATTGCGACACGGGATGCTGTTCGCGTATTCGTTTCAAGTGAAGGGGCGTTCTGAGTAGGGCAGATGAGTGATAGCGACTTGGCGTCCGGTAGCCAAATAGAAGCGGCGCGCCTTGAGGCGCTGCATCGATTAAAGATCCTCGATTCAGCTGCAGAGGAAAAGTTCGATCGCATAACAACGCTGGCGACAAGACATTTCGGTGTGCCGGTTGCCCGTATTTCTTTCATTGATGAAGAACGGACCTGGTTCAAGTCATCGGTGGGCATGAAGGATACGCAGGCGCCCCGGGCCATTTCATTCTGCTCGAGTACCATTGAAAACTCGGAAGTTCTAGTGGTACACGATCTGTCGAAAGATCCGCGCTTTGCCGAGCGGCCCCAGGTAACAGGTGGTCCCCAGTTCAGATTTTACGTGGGCGTTCCGATAGGACCCGCCGCCGGTTTACATGTGGGAACGCTGTGTCTGATGGACCATGTGCCGCATGCGGATTTTAACGAGGCCGACACGGCGTTTCTGGTGGAACTCGCCGCGATTCTCAACGATGAACTGGAGTCCCGCTGGTCGCTGCTGGAACGAACCCGCGAGCTCAACGCCAGTGAAGAGCGACTTGCTCTGGCCATGTCGAGCGCCACTGACGGGCTGTGGGACTGGGACCTGCGCAGCAGGGAGATCCATTATTCACCGCGCTGGTGCAGCATGTTGGGGTTTACACCTGATGAAGTCCAGACGTCAGTTGATTTCGGATGGGGACGGTTTGTCGACGATGGTGAGCGCGATCGTGTTTTCGGTCTTGTCAACGAGTTTGTAGACGGAAACATCGATGAGTTCGAGACAGAATATCGCATGCGTCATAAAGATGGCTCCTGTCTCTGGGTGCGTTGCCGCGCCTTTCTTGTAGAGGAGGGTGGTGAGCCGATCAGGCTCGTTGGGACCCATGTTGATATCAGTGAACAGAAGCGACTGGAAGAAGTGCTACGCCAGGCTCAGAAGATGGAGGTAGTTGCTCAGCTGACCGGCGGCGTCGCTCACGACTTCAACAATTTGTTGGGCGTGATTGTGGGGAATGCTGAACTCCTTGAGCTGGACCATGGCGCCAATGAGGGCACCACGACCATCCTCGAAGCGGCAGCTCACGGCAAGGAACTGATCGGCCGTTTGCTGTCATTTTCCCGCAATCAACCGCTCAATCCCCAGGCAACCGATCTGCAGCATCTGGTGCGGGACATGGTCGATATGCTGGCCCGTGCCCTGGGCGAGGCAGTCAGAATTGAGCGCCAGTTTGCGCCGGACCTGGCCAACGTTCTGGTTGATCAGGGCCAGATGGAAAATGCTGTTCTCAACCTCGCCGTCAACGCCAGAGACGCCATGCCCCGAGGTGGCACGTTGACCATTGCGTGCCGCAACGTTGAGCAGGGGCGGGGTGCACACGGCTCCTATGGCCCGCTGCCGCCGGGCAACTACGTGGAAATTGCGCTGACGGATGAAGGCGAGGGGATGAGCGATGAGATCAAAGCACAGGTTTTCGATCCGTTCTTCACCACCAAGCGAATGGGTGAAGGCAGCGGTCTGGGGCTGTCGATGGTGTATGGCTTTGTAGAGCAGAGCGGTGGTGCGGTTGCTATCGACAGTGTCGAGGGGCGTGGAACCACAGTCAGGATATGTCTGCCAGCCACTGCGGAGTCGGTCAGCCCGCATGCGCAATCCGGTGCGGAGCTTGATCACCAGGGCAACGGTGCGCGTCTGCTTGTCATTGAAGATGACCTGGAGATCCGCGCCCTTTGCGTTGCCACGCTTCAGGATCTTGGCTATCAGGTGCTGGATGCCGCTGATTCCAGTGAAGCGTGCCGGATTCTAGATGAATACGATGATATTGAAGTCGTGGTCTGTGATGTGGTGTTGGCCGATGGCAGTACCGGCCCGGAATTCCTGTCTCGGCAATTGCGAAGACGACCTGATGTACGGGTCGTTTTCGTTTCCGGATATCAGAATGTGCCATTAGAGGGTATTCATGGTCCCCTTGCGGATGCACTGCGCAATGTCCTACCCAAACCTTTCAAGCGAGTTGACCTCGCCGCTGCTCTGAATCGAGTGACTTGAGTACCTCAGGGACCTTTGACCGATCCCGCTAAGCGTGTCAGATTAGGCAGGGAATTCATCAGAAGGCAGACAGGGGGAGACAATGTCCGAGCTGCTACCGAAAGCGGTAAACATATTCGATGACACCATGCGGGAGGGGCTGCAGATTGAAAGCCCTGAGATATCTGTCGAAGACAAATTGCGCCTGCTCGACGCTGTGGCAGAAATGGGTGCCAAGACGGTCACTATCGGGTCATTCGCGCACCCGCAATGGACGCCGTCGATGGCCTGCATCGATGAGATTGCGGAACGCTTTGAGCCCAAGCCCGGCGTGACCTACACCGCGGCGGTTTTCAATAAACGCGGCTATGACCGCGCGGACGGCTACTATCCCAAACTCGACGTGCGTAAGCCCCGATTCGGTACGCATATCGAGCTGTGCGATACCTTTGCGCGCCGCAATTACAATCGCACCCAGGCAGAGATGATCGCCCAGGTGGAAGCTTCTGTAGCCGCTGCTGCCGATGCCGGTGCCGAATCTGGCGCTGTCGCGCTGGGCAATCCGTTCGGATCGAATTTCGAGGGTGCGTTTTCGCCTGACCAGCGTATGAGTCTGCTGGATCTGATGATGGATAAGTGGCACGGGGTTGGCATCAAGGTCGGCAAGGTTTCGTTTCTGGACGCCATGGGCTGGAACATGCCGCATACGGTGCGCGAGACCATACTGGCGATCAGGGAGAAATACCCGGAAATCGAGACCTATCACATGCACCTGCATAACACCCGAGGTGTGACCATCGCCAGCTATTATCAGGCGTTGATGCTGGGCGCGACGGATTTCGACACCTCCCTCGGCGGTATGGGTGGGTGCCCGTATTGTGGCAACGGGCGCGCGGCCGGGCATGTGCCCACCGAGGATTTCGTGGCCATGTGCCATGAGATGGGCATTGAGACCGGCTACGATCTGGACAAAGTCATTGCCGCCGCGCGCATTGCGGAAGAAGTCGTGGGCCATACGCTTTGGGGCCATGTGTCCAAGGCAGGGCCTCTGCCGCGGGGCGAGGCGCTTTATCCGGCGGGCATGCCCTTCGTCGAAACCCTGGAAGAGGCCGCTCATTTCTGCAATGGACCAGAGGTCTATGAAGGTCAGATCTCGCCGTGGCGGGGGGGGGCGGGCCCGCCCCCGACCCGCGCGCGGGAGGCAGGTAAAAAACCGGC
>CAYMUT010000035.1:0-11441 GCA_964393625.1 uncultured Pseudomonadales bacterium | reverse complement strand
GATGCCCTCACACGTCCGAGCGAGCTGTAGCCTGTAAAGACACGGGCCGGTTACCATAGCCGGTATGCCCGCGCGCATTCTACAGATCTGCCCTCACGACGAGATGCCGTTTGGCGCTGTGTGCAGTCGCTATGCCGAGGCGGGCGCAATGTCAGGGGCGCAGGTGACGACCGTGTTTATCGGTGCTGCAGATGGCGGGCCTTTGGGGGCCGCGGAATATCTCAATGCGCCGGACATGGCCGATACGGCGGATCTTGCCCGCAGGCTACAGCCCTGGGCCGATACCGGTTGGGATCTTATCTTGTGCCACCGGTATCGGGCCTATCTCGCGGCACTGACGGGTCGACTGAAAGGGCGCCGTAAGATTGCACTGGCACACGAATACGGCATGTTGCAGCGTTGGCAGCGCCGCCTGCTGCGCAAACTGCGGGGGTCGGACTTCGAATTCGCCGGCGTAGCGCCGGATGTGGCGGAGGAACTTGCCGGGGTAACCGGTCGCCGCCTGCTGCTGGCCAATGCACTGGGGGAGGCGGAAGAAACACAGCCACTGAGCCGGGAGGCGGCACGTGCCGAGATGGGACTGTCGGCGGATGATCTGATCATCGGCGTAGTAGGACGTCTGCATTACAAGAAGCGTCCACTGCTCGCGCTGCAGGCTTTCGAGAAGTTTGCCCGATCCCATCCCGATAGCCGCCTGGTGTTTCTAGGTGATGGAGAGCAGCGAGCCGAGCTGGTCGAGTCTGAGAATCCACGGGTGCTGCTGCCTGGCGTCGTACCCGATGCCGCGAGACTGTATCGGGCTTTCGATGTGCTGCTGCACACCGCCGGTGCCGAGCCCTTCGGCATGGTTATTCTCGAGGCAATGAATGCGGGGGTGCCGGTAGTCTGTGCATACGGCCATGGCCCGCAATACATTCTGGGTGATCAGGGTGTATACGCACATGAAGATACACCCGCGGGGTTTGCCGATGCACTGACCCGGGCCTTGCAGGTAGATCGACAGAAATTCGCAGCTTCCAGCCGTGCGCGTATAGCGCAGGAATTCTCTATTCAGGCGATGAGTAATCGACTTGCAGAACTGCTTTAGCTCCTGAACTTTGTTCGATGCTGCGTTAGAATCCGCGACCCGCTGTTAAGGTTGCACATGCTCAAAAATCTACGCTTTTATCGCATTCACTCCGACTGGCCGGAGAATGAAGCCGAATTATCCGATGCCCTGGCCAACGCGCCATTCAAGCCCTGCGGAGCTTTCAATGAACGCAGTATGGGGTTTGAGCCGCCGGTGGAAAATGCCGGTGATCTGTTGTGCCGCAGTCTGGCCGGGGCTGATCTTGTGCAACTGCGCCTGCAGTCCAGAGTGTTGCCCACGGCCGCGGTGCGCGAAGCATTAGATGAGCGCGTGGTGGCGTTTGCCAGTCGCACGGGTAAAGACCCTTCGCGCAAAGAACAGCGTGATCTGAAAGATGAAGTTTATGCCGATCTGCTGCCCAAAGCCCTGCTGAAGTCCGATCGACTCAAGGCGTTTTATCTGCGTAGCGACGGTATTCTGGCGGTGGCTACGCCTTCAGCCAACAATGCCGAGCATCTGCTCGATACCCTTCGTGCTGCTTTCGGGAGCCTGCAGGCCGTGCCGCTGGCCTACAGACAGCCTGCGCAAAATCTGATGACCCGCATCTTTCTGGGTGACGTGCTCACTGAATTCGGTCTCGGCCGCGAGTGTCGGATGAAGGATAAGAGTGAGCCGAAGTCCACCGTGAACTGGCTGGATATGGATCTTTCCGACGGTACCGTTCGCAGTCATGTCAAAGGCGGTCTCGAGGTGGATCGTCTCGGTTTTCAGTTCGATGGATTGTTGCGCTGCACCCTTGATCAGGACCTGGTGATTCGCAAGATCAGGCTTGAAGGTCTTGCAGAGCTGGATGATCTTGGCAACGAAGATCCGCTCGCTCGTCACGATGCCGAGTTCACTATTCTGGTGGGCCTGATTGCACGTCTACTGGGTGCTTTCAAGAAAAATCTGGGCGGCTATGCCATCTGATGACGGCGAAGGCAAAGAAGGCCGGCTGGCCCGGCACCGGCGTATCGCGCGGGAAATCTACGCCGAACCGCGCTCGATTCCCGGCCATATACGTCGCGCACTGATTTCAGCATGGGCCGGCCGCGGCGCGGGCTTCTATGGCCTGGGTTGGATCGTCACCTTCATTGCCATGGAAGTAAACATGATCGCCGGGGAAGTCGTGGAAAGCGGCTCGGTTGGTGAGTTTCTCGGTAGTCAGTTACTGGAGTATCTGCTGCGTATTGGCTTCATGTCTTTTCTGAACAGCTTGCTGGCACTGCTGTGGCCGGCTTACGTTCTCGAGTGGGTCGGGGGATTATGGGGAGTCACGCTACTGGTGGGCGGGTATCTGATGTTTGAATACGGCATCAGACCGATCGTGGAAGGCGTGTTTCCCGAACTCAAAGAGGCGCGCCGGAAGGCGCACAAGGAAAACGAGAAAATCGACAAAGACGCCAGAGGCTAGCCGGCGTTTCGCCCAAACCGGTACATGCTAAATGCGCTGGATCACGGCGTCGGCAAACTGTTCCAGGCCCCTGCGGATGTCATCCGCGCCGCTTCCCGGTGGCGGCATGACCAGCCTGCTGATGCCCTTGTCAGCCATGGCCTTGATGTTGTCTAGGCTCATGTCAGGGGTGCCGGTGGTGAGTTCTATTGCATCGGCGTTTCTACCGAGCTCAGTGCATTCATCGCGAAGGGCCTGCAGCAGTTCGTCCAGTCGGTCGATGCGACCGGGAAAGAATCCATCGCCGAAGCGCGCGGCACGTCGCGCCGCGGCCGGGACGTGCCCACCGACGATGATGGGTACGCCATTGGCCTGGGCCGGTTTGGGATTCGAGGCAACATCGTGCCAGCTGAACTGCTCGCCCTGAAAGGTACTGGCATCGTCACGCCACAGGCTGCGCAGCGCCTGCATGCTCTCTTCGGCGCGGATAACCCGTTTGTCGAAAGGCAGACCCAGCGCGTCAAATTCTTCTTTGAGCCAGCCGATACCCACCCCCATCATGGCGCGGCCATTGGACAGGCGGTCGAGGCTGGCGAATTCCTTCGCGACATAAAGCGGATGGCGCTGAGGCAGAATAAGAATACCCGTCGCCAGGTTGATGCGGTTTGTCACAGCCGCGATGTAGCTCATCCATATCAACGGGTCCGGCAGGTCGCTGTCGAAATCCCCGGGCAGCTTGCCCTTGCGGTTGTAGGGATACTGGGAGTCATACTGCTTGGGCACGATGACGTGCTCCACGGTCCACAGCGACTCGATGCCCACGTCTTCCGCGGCGCGTGCAAGTTCCACCGCATGTTCTGCCTGAGCGAAATTGCCGATGTTCGAAAACATGATGCCAAATTTCATGATTGCGGCCCCCGAATGAAACTGAGCGCATTAGAATAGCGGCACAAGTGCAGAGTGTCCCGCCCGAAGGGAGGCTCTGAGCGGTACATTTCATATAGGACACTACACGAGTTGGCTAATGCTGATCTGTCTTTCACGCTGATTTCATGTGTGCTGTTCATGGCGCTGGTGGGAGGTGTGTCTTACTGGAAGACCCGTGGCAGCGTGCAGACCCGTGAAGGTTATTTTCTGGCGGGGCGTGGTTTGTCTGGCGTGTTCATTGCCGGTTCGTTGCTGCTCACCAATCTTTCGGCGGAACAGCTGATCGGGCTGAACGGTTCCGCCTATGGCTTCAACATGACCGCCATGGCATGGGAGGTCACCGCTGGTTTCGCCATCATCGTCATGGCCCTGGTATTTCTGCCTCGTTATCTGGGCGGCGCGTTTTCGACTCTGCCTCAGTTCCTGCAGGACCGCTTTGATGACGGCGTTCGCCGTCTGACCGTGGTGTTGTTTCTATTGGGCTATGGGCTTATCACCATTCCGTCGATTCTTTATTCCGGTTCTCTGGCGGTTCTGCGTCTGTTCGACGTACCCGGTGTATTCGGTATCGGATTCGAGGCCAGTCTCATTGGCACGATATTTGTGATCGGCGTGATCGGCGGCATTTACGCGATTTTCGGCGGCCTCAAAGCCGTGGCGGTATCCGATACGCTCAATGGCGTGGGGCTGTTGTTCGTTGGCGCGATGGTGCCGCTGTTTGGGCTGGCGGCGCTGGGCGACGGTGATGTCGCCGCAGGTTTGCGCGTGGTCTTATCGAAAGATACCCACAAGCTCAATGCGATCGGCGGGCCTGATGATCCGGTACCGTTTGCGACTTTGTTTACGGGCATGATCCTCGCCAACCTCTTTTACTGGGGTACCAACCAGTACGTCATACAACGCACCCTGGGCGCCGCCAGTCTGGCGGAAGGGCAGAAAGGCGTGTTGCTTTCCGGCTTCTTCAAGCTGCTGGTGCCGTTCTTCATGATGCTGCCCGGGGTGATTGCCTTTCATCTGTATGGCAGTGATCTGCAGCATATCGATCTCGCGTACCCCACCCTGGTGGCGGATGTACTGCCTGTATATCTGAGTGGCTTTTTCCTGGCGGTGCTGCTGGGGGCGGTGTTCAGTTCGTTCAATTCGCTGCTCAACAGTGCGGCTACGTTGTTCTGCCTGGATATATACCAGCCCATGTTCAAGCCCCAGGCCACCGACGCACAACTGATTCGCGCAGCAAAGATCGTCAGCGTGGTCATAGCGTTGTTTTCTTTTGCTGCTGCGCCGGCACTGCAGTACGCGCCGGATGGCTTGTGGCAGGTCATCCGGGTGTTTACGGGGTTCTATAATATCCCCGTCATAACGCTGGTGCTGGTGGGTCTGTTCACCAGGCGTGTTCCTGCGCTGGCCGCCAAAGTCGCTGTGGCGTTCCATCTGGTGGCCTATGGCCTGCTGCAGTTCGTGCTGGAGGTGCCGCTCAGCTTTATCCACATCTATGGGATTTTGTTCCTCATCGAAGTGGCCATCATGCTGGTGATTGGCCGGCTCCTGCCCCGGCCGGAGCCATGGTCCTATACGCCGCGGCCTGGTGTTGTAGACATGACACCCTGGCGCGGCGCCGTGCCGGTTTCGCTGCTGTTGGTTGCGAGTATTGTACTTACCTACCTGGTGTTTTCGCCCTGGGGCCTTGCCGCCTGAGTTGTAGCAGTCTGCTGAGCCAGGGCGCCAGCAGCACGATGATGGTGAGGATGAGAATGCCGCCGGTCAGCGGTCTGTGCCACACAAAAGCCCAGCTCTGATCGTAGATCAGCATTGCGCGGGCAAGATTCTCCTCCATCATGCCGCCAAGTATGAAGCCGAGGATCATCGGCGCCATGGGAAAATCCAACAGACGGAAAGTGACCGCCGCCGCGGCAAACAGCACCATCATCTGAATATCGAAGGTGTTGAAACTGACCAGGTACACGCCGATCAGCGACAGGAAAAGTATCAATGGCAGCAGGAACTGCCGAGGTACAGCCAGGATGCGCGCGATGTACGGGATGAGCGGCAGATTCAGCACCAGCAGTACCACGTTGCCGATCCACATCGAAGCGATCACCGACCAGAAGATCTGCGGCTCGTTGATGTACAGCAGCGGTCCCGGCTGGACGCCATAGGCGATCAGTGCACCGAGCAGAATGGCGGTGGTTCCCGATCCGGGAATGCCCAGAGTCAGCAATGGGACGAACGATCCCGTGGCTGCCGCGTTGTTGGCGGCTTCCGGCGCCGCCAGGCCCCGGGCGGAGCCTTTGCCGAATTGCGCGGCTTTATCTGGCGGTGCCAGGCGCTGCTCCGCGCCGTAAGCCAACAGGCTGCCGATAGTGGCGCCGGCGCCGGGCAACAAGCCGATAACAAATCCCAGCAGTGAAGATCGTGTCGCGGGAGCCGCCATGTCCTTGATCTCCTGGCGAGGGACATGCAGCGCACCCAGCTCATCGTGGGTGTGTTGGGCCCCGTCGAGTGCGGTGATGCGCATGATGCTGAGCAGCGCTTCAGACAGCGCAAAGGTCGCCATGACCAGCAACAGAAAGGAGATACCGTCCACCAGATCCAGTGAGCCAAGGGTGAAACGGGCGACGCCCTGGCCCGGATCGGTACCCACCGTGGACAGCATCAGCCCGAGTACCGCCATACTCAACGCCTTCATCATGTTGCCGGCGCCGGCGAATGCGGCCACGGTGGCCAGTCCCAGCACCATGAGTGCGAAGTAATCAGTCGATTGGAACGAAAGCGACACTGTTGCCAGGTAGGGTGCGGCTACAGCCAGGGCGATCGCGCCGATCATGCCACCCCAGAACGAAGCGCCAGCGGCGATTGCCAGGGCTTTGCCGGCACGGCCCGCGCGCGCCATGGGATAACCATCGAAGGAGGTGGCGACTGTGGAAGCCACCCCCGGCGCGTTGATCAGAATCGATGATGTGGAGCCGCCGAATATGGCGCCGTAGTAGACCGCCGCCATCATGACGATACCGGCTGCGGGTTCCAGGGCCGAAGCGATGGGAATCATCAACGCTATGGCGGTCATCGGCCCGAGGCCGGGCAACATGCCGATGAATGTGCCCGCAAAGCAGCCCAGCAGCAGGAAAGCGACATTCTGCAGGGTGAAAAGAGTCTGCAGGCCGAGCAGGAGACCCTCAACCATTTCTGATGCCTGCGAACAATGCGGGCAGCGCTTCGATGTGTACGCCCAGTAGCTGGGTCATCAGTGCCCAGAAACCTGTTGTCGTGAGCAGGGCGACCGCGCCGATTACCAGGGGGCGCCGTTCCCCGAGCAGCACAAAGCCGCCGGCCAGAAAAAAGAATGTCGCCGCAATAAACCCGATCGGCCGCAGCGCCCAACCGTATGCAGACATCAGCAGAAGAAACACGATGCCCAGATACCATTGCATGTTTGCCGGTAACGGCTGCGGATCGGTTGGCTTCAGCATCAGACCAAGCGCCAGCATGATGCTGATCGCCGCGAGGGCGTGGGGCATGGAACGTGCATTGAACAGTGCTTGCTGGCCGTCGAGCATCGGAATGTCGAAGCTCAAGAACGCATAGCCGGTGCTGAATGCCAGCAACAGCAGTCCGCCGAGTCGGTCGCCGGAGAGCCTCACATCAATCCCAGCTCGCGCATGAGCTGTCCTATGGTTTGCTCCTGGGCTTCCAGCATGGCTGTGAAATCATCGCCAGAACGATAGATGTTGACCCAGCCGTTGCGCATGCGGGTTTTTTCCCAGGCGTCGGTGTCGTACATCTGCGCCAGTGCCTGGCGGTATGCTTGCGCCCTGGCTTCATCGGTAGCCGGTGGTGCGAAGAAACCCCGCCAGTTTACGAATGTGGCGCCGGGGGCCCCGGCTTCTTCACAGGTTGGGGTATCTGGTGCTTCGCTCAGGCGTGCTGGCGCGCCGATGCAGAGCAGGCGAATCCAGCCTTGCTGAACCATGTCGACGACTTCGCCATAGCCCGACGAGAGCGCCTGCACTTCACCGGAAAGCAATCCAGCCATGGCTTTGCCGCCGGCATCGTACGGGATGTACTTGGTGGTCTGCGGCGTCCCTCCCAGGCTTTTGACCAGCAGCGCCGCGAATATGTGATCGGTACCGCCAGGCACCGAGCCGCCGGCGATGGCGACCGTCCGAGGGTTTGCCTGTTGCAGCGAACCCAGGGTCTGCAGCGTGTCTATTTTCGATTGGGTGCGCACAACAACGGTGGAATAGTCTCCGATGACGCTGGCAATGGGTTTGAGATCGCGAAACGATTGCGGAAATACGCCGCGCAATGCCCGTACCACAATCGGTGTTGAGTTGACCATCAGCATGTTGGCGTCGTTCAGCTCGATGAGATGCGCGATGGCTTTGCCACCGCCACCGCCGGACATGTTTTCGTAGCGGATGTTGTCCACCAGGCTGCTGTCGGTCAGTACTTTGCCGACATTGCGAGCGGTGCGGTCCCAGCCTCCGCCGGCGCCGCCTGGAATGAGCATGTGAATATGGTCGAGGGTCGGACCGGCTTGTTCTGCACCGTGCACGCTGGGCGCAAGGGCCGCACCAAAGACTACAAAAACAATCAGGCTCCGGCGCATCGTAGAATCGGAGGGTGCACTAGTGCTGCAGCTGATGAAGCAGTTCCCAGTCAGGTTGGCCGCCAAGGCCTTTGCCCACTGGAATCACCACGACACGAGTTGCGCCGGCTTCGAATTGCGCGTTGATCCGCTCACGGACGGTGTCTGGACTACCCCAGGCGACTACGGCATCAACCAGACGATCGCTGCCGCCCTGGGTAAAGTCCTCATCGGTGAAACCAAGTCCGCGCCACGCGCGATGGTAGTAGTCGAGCCCAACGTAATAGGCAATCGCTTTGCGGGCAGTAGTCCGGGCCGATTCCGGATCTTCGTCGGCCAGGCAGAACAGCATGGTGTTCAATGTCGCGTCAGTTCCCAGCGCATCCCGCGCTTCGCCCACGTGAGCGTGTGGCATGAGGTAAGTGTTGGCTCCATCGCTGTGTTTCGCGGCAGTTGCCAGCATGTTCGGCCCATGGGCCGCGATGTAGACAGGGAACTCAGCCTGTGGGCACGTGAGTTTGACCTTTGCCATGGCCTGGAGGTAGTCGGTGATTTTGCTGACCGGCTTCTCCCAGGCATGCCCTCTTGCGGCATTCAACTGGGCATTGGATACGCCCAGCCCGAGCAGCAAGCGGCCATCAGATAACTCGGCCAGAGTGCTCGCCGCAGAAACGGTTGCCAGCGGGTCCCTGCCATAGATATTAGCGATGCCGGTGGCGAGATTGACCCGGCTGGTGTTGGCGAGCACGAAGGCCGAGGCGGCAAATGGATCGCGGGTGAACAGCTCCGGCAGCCACAGCGATTCATAGCCTAACTCGTCGATCTGTTGCGCGTAGCGCAGAAACTCCGCGCCTTCGAGTCGATCGGTGTTGAACAGTACGCCCAGTTTCATCTTGCTCCCGTGCCGCATGAATACGTTGCGGTGGCTATCATCACGGTTCTTGGGATCAATGTGAACTTGATTCGAATCAAACTCTGACTGCTATCTCGCACCGAAAATAAAATGCTGAGTGAAAATGAGAATACAACTGGAAGGAGAGTCCTAGTGGCTACCGCGGAGCAAAACGATTTTGACGTATTGATCGTCGGCGCCGGCATCTCTGGCGTGGGTGAGGCGTATCACCTGCAGCAGCAGTGCCCGGATAAGAGTTACGTGATTCTGGAAATGCAGGACACGTATGGCGGGACCTGGGAAACCCACAAGTACCCCGGCATACGTTCAGATTCCGATCTCTACACGTTTGGCTACCGATTCAAGCCCTGGACCGGCGTGCCGGTGGCCAGCGCCGAGGCGATTCTCGAATACATGGGCGAAGTGATCGAAGAAAACGGTATCGATCAGCACATTCGTTACGGTCACCGCATCACCAACTGCAGCTGGTCCAGCGAGGAAGATAAGTGGACTGTTACGGCGACCCGCAGTTCGGATGGCGCCAGCCTCGCGTTCACCTGTAATTTCCTATGGATGTGCCAGGGTTATTACGATCACGAGAACCCGCATATGCCGAGCTGGCCGGGTATGGACGATTACAATGGCCTGCTGATTCACGCGCAACTGTGGGATCCGAAGATCGACTACGCGGGCAAGAAAGTGCTGGTCGTCGGTTCCGGCGCTACTGCCGCTACGGTGATTCCGGAGTTCGCCAGGGAAGCTGAGCATGTCACCATGCTGCAGCGCTCGCCGACCTATTTCTTCTGTAGCGAAAATAGAAATGAGCTGGCTGATCGTCTCCGCGAGATCGGTATAGATGAGCCTACCATTCATCGGTGCGTGCGGGCGCAGATTCTTTACGATCAGGACGTGCTGACCGAACGCTGCAAGACCGAACCGAATACAGTGTTTGAAGAACTCAAGGCGCTGATCCGTCAGTACGCCGGTGAGGATTTCGAGTTCGAACCGCACTTCACGCCGAAGTACCGGCCCTGGCAGCAGCGTCTCGCCTTCTGCCCGGAGGGTGACGTGTTCCAGGCCGCGGCGGCGGGTAAGCTCAGTGTGGTCACCGATACCATCGACTCCTTCACTGAAAACGGAGTGCGCACCGCATCAGGAGAAGAGCTTGAAGCAGACATCATCTGTGTGTGTACGGGCTTCCACCTGTCGGTGATGGGCAATATTCCCTTTCAGGTCGACGGTGGAGACGTCGACTGGCACGACACCATCAACTATCGCGGCATGATGTTTACCGGTGTGCCCAATATGGCCTGGGTGTTCGGTTACTTCCGCGCCAGTTGGACGCTGCGGGTGGATCTGCTGGGCGACTTCGTGTGTGGCTTGCTCAACCACATGGATGAGATCGGCGCGCGCCGGGTCGAAGTGGCTCTACGTGACGAAGATTCCGGCATGGAAATACTGCCGTGGATCGAACAAGACAACTTCAATCCGAATTATCTGATGCGCGACATCGACAAGCTGCCTCAGCGGGGCGCCAAGGCCGAGTGGCGGCATAACCAGGACTACTGGAAAGAAAAGGATGAAATCCCTGCCACCAATCTGGATGGTGCGGAGTTTGTCTATGACGGGGTGCGTCGCGTTGTGGAACAAGTGGCGCAAGCTCGCTCAGCCTAGGCGAACACCTCAGAAGATATCCAGGTGACAGACTCCTGTGAGTTAGTATCATCGCTAATTGGCAATGATCTAGCGCCATAATGAGGCGCTGCCGCTCACAGGAGAAACGTCATCAATTCATCGCTGGCGCTGGCCCCGCAATTGCGCGTGGGGTTGATTGCAGATACCCATATGCCGGGCACCATAAAATCGCTGTGGCCCCAGGTTTATGAGGGTTTTCAGGACGTGGATTGCATTCTGCATGCCGGAGATCTGCATGTTGCCGCCGTGATCGAAGAACTAGAGGGCATTGCCCCGACATTCGTCTGTACCGGCAACGGCGACCTCGACGTCGAACATCACAAGCTGCAGGAGCAGTGGGTCGGTGAACTGGCGGGTGTCAATGTGGGGTTGGTACATAAGTTTCCCACGCCGCGACGGGCAGACGAAGCGCGGTTACAGAAGAAGCTCAGCAAGATTTTCGCTGATGCGGACCCTCAGGTGATAATCTACGGGCATACCCATTTGGCTGAGGTGCACGCGGTCGGCGGGCGCATGTACATCAACCCGGGCTCACCGACGTTGCCCAATAACCAGTCTACCCGGCACGGCACTATCGGCTTCATGGAGATCAGCCAGAATGAAGTTCATGTCGAGCTGCATCAGATTACGGACAATGGGCTCACCTTGTTAACCTCCGAGCGTGCGTAGCGGCGGAATTCGGGTAGAATAGCCGGCCCCCGCTCCCGTAGCTCAGCTGGATAGAGTGTCGGCCTCCGAAGCCGAAGGTCGCGCGTTCGAATCGCGCCGGGAGCGCCATTTTCTCAAGGTCTGTACCGGTCACATGGTTTACAGATCGTACCGGAGACATGCTTTACACTTT
>CAYMUT010000034.1:0-53656 GCA_964393625.1 uncultured Pseudomonadales bacterium | reverse complement strand
ACTCGCGACCCCAACCTTGGCAAGGTTGTGCTCTACCAACTGAGCTATTCCCGCTTTGAGCTGTGAACCGGTCGTTAGCCGGCCGGGACGCGAATTCTATATGAGTCTGCCGGATATGCAAACTCCTGGTGAGCCAATAAACTATGGCTGAGCAAACGGGGGTGAAATGCGCAAAGTTACTGGTGAAGTTCGTTGGCCCGAGCAAGGCGTGCTGAGTTTAGATCCCGGTGTGGAAGAGTGGCGATCTCTTACCGGCGAGATCGAGAAATTTCTCGGTGATCAGCTCGCTTCGCTGGGCTCAGGGAATACGCTGTCGAACAGCGACGAGTCAATGCCCATGGCTGATACAGGCGCCGCACAGGATCTGGGCGCCTATTTGGGCGCGTTGTTCGACAGCGGTTTTGATGCGGCGCATCCCGCCTTCATGGCATATATACCAGGTGGCGGGCTGGTCACTTCCGCGCTGGCGGACTGGATCGTCAAGACCATGAACCGCTACGGTACTGCACGCTTCGCCTCCCCACGCCTGGTTGATCTGGAAAACCGCGTAATCAGAACCTTTGCCGATTGGGTAGGGTACGGCGAGCGCGCTGCCGGGGTGCTGACCACGGGGGGCTCGCTGGCGAATTTCACCGCCCTGGTTACCGCGCGGCGTGCAATGTTGTCGGAAGACTTCCTCGGTGGCGTCATCTACTGTTCCGATCAGACTCACCATTCGGTAATGAAAGCCGCCAACCTGGCGGGCTTTTCCAAACGTAACCTGCGTGTGCTGGAGGCCGACGATGAGTTCCGGCTGCAGCCACATAGGCTGCAAAATGCAATCGCCGAGGACCGTGCCGCCGGCATGACGCCTTTCCTGGTGATTGGTTCAGCGGGCACCACCAACACCGGTAGCATTGATCCGCTGCCGGCGCTCGCGGATATCTGTTTGCAAGAGAATCTGTGGTTCCACGTGGATGGCGCTTACGGTGGTGCGTTCGTCATTACCGAACGCGGCCGAGCGCGGTTGGCGGGTATGGAGCGGGCGGACTCCATCACGCTGGATCCGCACAAGGGGCTGTTTCTGCCATATGGTACCGGCAGCATTCTCGTTAAAGAGCGCGATGCGCTCATCGAGGCCCATGAGCTTCGTGGTGAATACATGCCTGACGTCGATCATGAACAAGCGTATCTGGATCCGTTGAGCCTGTCCGTAGAACTGTCGCGGGAGCACCGCGGCCTGAAAATTGCCTTGCCGCTGATGTTGCATGGTACCGACGCATTTGTGGCGGCGTTGGATGAGAAGCTTGATCTTGCGCAATTCGCCTATCAGCAGTTGATTGAGATCAGTGAGCTTGATGTGCTCAATGCACCCCAGCTCAGTACCGTGGTGTTTCGTCTGCGCGCCGCGCCGGAAGATCGCGACCGACTCAACCGGGCGCTCTACGAAAACGTCCTGGGCGGCGGGCGCGTGTACCTTTCACCGACAATCCTGGCTGGCGATTTCGCTTTGCGTATCTCAATTCTGAGCCATCGCACTCACAGGAATGAAGTCGAACAGGCCATTGCCGAGCTGAAGCGCGGCATTGCGGAAGTGCTCCCAGGCACCTGAAAATTTGATGCAAAGTACTGTCTGGAGGCTTTAATGGTTTGTCCACTCGCGGTACCTTTGCGCCATACCTTTACGACGGGGCGCACGTGCTGAATTTCCCTCAACCACCCAAGAGTTACAGCCAGGTTTTCCTCGAAGAGACCGACCGGCCACTGCCGGGGAAGCTGAATCAGAGCACCCGCTATGCGATGTTCAGCACCATCGCCAAGGGCGGTATGTCGCTGATCAAGTCCTGCAAAGACCTGCATCTGGGGCGTGTTGTCTGCTACAAGACGCTGCGACCTGAATTTGCCGACGATGAAGTGGAGCAGCGGCGGTTTCTGCGCGAGGCTCGAGTCTCTGCAATGCTGCAGCATCCGAATACGGTACCTACTTATGAACTCGGGCGTGATAACCAGGGGCACTACTACTTCACCATGAAACTCGTGCATGGTTATACGCTGCGCGAGATTCTCGATTACCGTGAGCGTTACGACCTGACTCAACTGATCGACGTCATCGTGCAGGTCGGCCATGCGCTGGAATATGCTCATACCCACGGTGTGGCGCATCGCGATATCAAGCCGGAGAACATTCTGGTCGGGCCTTATGGTGAGGTACTGCTGCTCGACTGGGGCCTGGCAAAGGTGTGGAATCCGGATGGAACGGCACTGAAGGATAATGAAGTCGAGGCCGTCACCACCAGCGTGCTGTCGAACCGCAACAAGAATCTTGCGTTGACCGCCCGGGGCAAACTGCAGGGCACGATTTCGTACATGTCACCGGAACAGATCGAACGCGACCCAGGCATCGATCAGCGTACTGACATCTACAGCCTGGGGGCAGTACTTTATGAAGTGCTGTGTGGCGAAACGCCCTCGAAGGGTGAGACCATGGACGAAATCATCAAGAGTACCTTGCACGACATCCCGGCCACGCCGTCGGAAGTGACCAGCATGCGCATTCCCGCACTGCTGGAAGAAACCTGCATGCGCTGCATCCGGAAAGATCGCGATGCGCGCTTTGCAGATATGATCGAGGTCGTCCGCCTGCTGCAGGAGGACTGGCGCTCAGACCTGTTCAGCTGAGGCGGGCGGCTTTTTATTCCGCCGGCCCGCTGTCGTCCTCGTGCGATGCCTCAAGGGCCTCCTGCTCCAGCAGTCTGGCCCCCCGCAGAATACCGCCCAGTGCGTAGTTGCCTTCATGGCACGCGTATTCATAGACTTTGTCATCGGTTGCCGGCCACGGGTATTCACCGCTCCAGGGCTCGGACCAGTTGGGGTCGTTGACGGTGAAGGAATAACGCAGGGTGTTTTCGTCGATGCGGGAAATGCGCTCCAGCACATGCAGATCGCCGCTGGCCATGAACAGGCCGGGTTGATCGCGGAAGTTGATGGTGTCGATGACCAGGGTATCGCCTTCCCAGTGGCCGATGGAATCGCCCATCCAGCTTCGCACGCCGGCCGGTGCGTGCTCTGAGTTCATGCGTACCACCCGGGCATCGTGGTTCATTTCATTGACGATGATGACGGTGTCCTCAGTCTGAACGATACGCTTTAGGTTGTTGTACATCACTGGTAGCGACGGCGGTCCGGAGGTAGAGCCGAAGCCCAGCAGGCAGCGCTCCGCCAGGGGGCGATTTTCGGGGTTGTCGTATGGGCCTTTCTCGCGATCGATCCACCAGGCGGTGCCGGTATTTTCATGGCGGTCGGCTGCCTGAGTCGCTGCGGCCTGCATGCCCTGGGCCGACAGGTTGGGTAACCGGCCGTTACCCGGCTGAGTGATGATGGAAGTACGGTATGCGCCATCGAGCATGAAGTTGCTTTCGCCGATATCTACGTAGAAGGCGTTGTAGCCGCCCACGCCGCCGGCCGCGCCGGAGAACTCGGGCACGTAGATTTCTACGCCGCCTGCTGGGGGCGCCTCACGGTTTGGATCGCTCTTTTGTGAGTCTTTGGCGAGGTTATTGGCCCAGTATTCGGCAATCTCGTCTGCCTCTGCCTGGTTCAGAGTGGGTTTGTCCGCCAAGTGCTTCGGCCGCCGCAGTTACACACATGGTGACGAGGATCCGGCTGGTACGCATGGGGTGTTCCTCAAGGACTTAGTCGAGCACTGAGCATATGGGGGATAGCTGCCAATGTCTATGTGGTGAGTTGTATAGCTAGGAAATGAAGTAGGGCCAAGCCGCTATCAGACACAACGCCCACCATCGACTTCCAGCGCCACGCCGGTAATCATCGAGGCGGCGTCGCTGCACAGAAACACTGCGGTCTGCCCGATATCTTCGGGCGTGGAAAAGCGCCCCAAGGGGATGGTGGACAGAAACCTTTCACGGGTTGCGGGGGTGTCTTCGCCCATGAACGTGCCCAGCAGTGGCGTTTCGCCGGCGACGGGGTTGATGGCGTTTACGCGGATGTTGTTGCCGGCAAGCTCCACAGCCATGGAGCGGGTGGCGGTGATCACCCAGCCTTTGGATGCGTTGTACCAGGTAAGGCCGGGGCGCGGGCTGACACCGGCGGTGGAGGCAATATTGACAATGCAGCCTTGATTGCGTTGCTTCATGCCGGGCACTACCAGCTGGCTGGCGAGGAAGATGCTGCGCATGTTCACCGCCATGACCCGATCGAAATCGGCGTCGGTTACTTCCTCCAGCGGTGTGGGCGGCAGGCCGATGCCGGCGTTGTTGACCAGAATGTCCAGTGGTCCGCCCCAGGCGGCAAGGTCATTCAGCGCAGCGGCGAATTGTTCGTGCTGGGTTATATCTCCGGTAAGGGCGCATGCATTGGCGCCCAGCTCCGTCGCGGCCGTTTGAGCGGCGGCTTCATCAATATCCAGCACGCCGACCCGGGCGCCTGCATCGACGAATGCCTCTGCGATGCCTCGCCCGAACCCGGAGCCGGCACCGGTTACCAGTGCGATCTTGTCCGCCAGCGTCAAGTGGCTTCTCCCTGATGCAGGCCGTGCAGCAGGTTGTGCAACGCTAAACTCATGACCTTGGCAGAGTCGATCATATCCTGTACCTCCACGTACTCATCGGGCTGATGTGCAAGAGTGAGAATGCCTGGTCCATAGGCGATGCAGTTGCTCAGCCGGCCGATACGGTCGATGTGTTTCTGATCGTACGTGCCGGGGGAGACCACCATGGTGGGCGGCTTGTTGAGTACGGTTTCTATCGCGGCAGAAACCGCGCCAACTACCGGGGCACGCGCATCGGTCATGGTGGGAATCACCTCGAACAGGTCGCGGATGCTGTAATCGAAGCGCTCGCGGTCGCGCTTCAGTCCGTTCAACAGGCTGATTATTTCGTTCTTTACTGTATCGATGTCTTCTTCGATCAGAAAGCGCCGGTCGATGATCATGCGGCACGAGTCCGGCACCAGCGGCGCCGGCAGACCTTCGAATTCTTCTGACTCGCCGCCATGAATGGAATTGATGTTCAAGGTGGATTGTCTGGCGCCTTCAGGCACCACTGGCATATGGGTACGTTTTTCCGCCAGTTGCGGGTACAGCTGTGTTTCGAAGCGCTCCAGGACCGCCGCCATGTGCCGCACCGCGCAGTCACCGTCGAACGGCATGGAGCCGTGGGCAATGTGTCCTTGAGTCTCTATCTCCGCCCACCATACGCCGCGGTGCCCGAGGCAGACGCGGTCTTTGTCCAGCGGCTCGGGAATGATAACGTGATCGATACGCGGGCTCGCCATGATGCCTTTTTCCGCCAGGTAGGCGACGCCGCCGTAACCACCGGTCTCTTCATCGGCGGTGCCGGAAATCTCGATGGCTCCCGGGTGATCGGGATACAGCTCCAGATACGCTTCAACGGCAATGATCGACGCCGCCAGACCACCCTTCATATCGCAGGCGCCCCGGCCGAATATGCGATCGCCGATCAGCTTTGCATCGAACGGGTCCTGCTGCCAGCCTTTGCCGACGGCGACGACGTCGATGTGGGAATTGAAATGTACACAGGGTCCGGTGCCGCTGGCCTTGCGGGTAACTACATTTGCCCGCGGATACTTGTCTGAGTCGCCCGGCGTTCCCTCTGCGCGAATGTACTCCACGTCAAAACCCCGGGCCTGCATCCGCTCACCAATGAAGCGCGTGCAGTCTTCGTAGTACTCGCCGGGGGGATTCACGGTGGGTATACGAATCAAGTCCTGGGTCAGCGCGACGAGTTCATCCCGCTTTGCATCTATGCGGTCGAACAGCGCCTGTTGCTCCATGCCGGTCATTCGGCTGCCTGCATGGCTTCAAAGCATCCTCGAGCGATGGCGCGACTGGTGACGTTGGCGCCGAGCACGCCGAGCTCGAGCAGTTCTTCTTCACCCAGAATGATGGTGCCGGTGGAGACGACGAAGATCAGGTCGCCATCGGCGGGTGTGTGTACCGGATAGAGGGCGCGGGCGAAGCCGTCGTGTGCGGCAATGGCGATGCGTTTTGCCTGTGCCGCGTTCAGTGCCACATCAGTCATCACTACCGCCAGCGTGGTGTTGGCGCCAGCGATCCGCTGGCCGGATTTGGTGCGCCCCTGTCTGGCGTCATCGGGCCATGGATGAGGGTATGCGCGTCCGCCGAATTCCTCGTTCTCTTCAAACGCCGCAGCCCAGAAGTGATTGGTGTCGCCGATCAGTGGTGAGCCCACCGCGTTCACTGCGGCTGCAGCGCAGATGGTGCCGCCCTGCAGCAATGCAGTGCTCGCCATGCCGAAACCGCCGGGCGTGTTAGCCGTGGCGGCGCCGTAGGCTGCGCCAACCGCACCAAGTGCGGGCTCATCGGTGGTGTTGGCGATGGCGTCATAGCCAAGCTCGCGATAGGGCGGGTATCTGCCCCAGTCCTTGTCGCCCTCGTTGCGCAGGTCGAACAGGATCGCGCTGGGTACGATGGGTATGCGCACCGGGTCCAGGGGCACACCGCGGCCCTGTTCCTTCAGCCAGGCCTGGGCCCCGGATGCCGCGTCCAACCCGAAGGCGGATCCGCCGGAAAGTACCAGGGCATCCACTTCATCGACGGTGAATTCCGGGTCCAGCAGTTCCGTTTCCCTTGTTCCGGGTGCGGCGCCCATGATGTGCACGGCCGCGACCGCTGGTTTGTCGAACAGCAAAGCCGTGGTACCTGTCCGTACCTTCTCGTCGATCGCATGGCCGATGTTGATGCCGGGTATCGGGATCTTGAACCGAACGCTCATGTGAGTCAGTGTATTGCAATTGAGGGGAGGATTCACTCATGGCAAATCCACTGCAAACCGCGATTTCACTGCAGCCGCTGGTGCGGGCTCATGCCGATGCCAGCGAAGCCCAGCGACATCTATCGAGCGAGGTTGCCCAGGCGTTCGCCGAAGCCGGCTTGTACCGCATTGCCGCACCCCGGGACTCGCTTGGCAGCGAGCACGCTCCCGCGACCCAGGTGGAGGTCATCGAAGCCATTGCCTATGCCGACGGCAGTGCTGCGTGGAACCTGATGATCGGAATTGAAACCTTCGGTCTGCTTTCCCCGGCGTTCGCAAACTGCATGGAGCTGATCGAGGGCCCGGCCACCGTGCTGTGCAGTTCCACCGCGGCGGTAGGCAGGGCGGACAAGGTAACTGGCGGCTACCGGGTCAGCGGACAATGGCAGTTTGTCAGCGGCTGTCACAACGCGCACCATTTCGGCGCGACGGTTCGGGTCTGGGAAGGTGGTGAGATGTTGAAGTCCGCACCCAATCAGTACGCCATTGTGTCCCGCGATGACTTTGAGATTCTCGACACCTGGCATACTGCGGGCATGTGTGGGTCCGGGTCTCACGATGTGAAAGTGGCGGACGTTTTCGTGCCCGAGGAACGATTGTTGCCCACCCTTGGGCATGTCCGGCACGAATCTCCGCTGCTGCGCTTTCCACTAGGCTCGCGCCTTGCCTACAACAAAATCGGTATCAGCCTGGGCCTTGCCCGGGCGGCCGTCGATGCCTTCATAGAACTGGCCCAGGGTAAGTTGCCCCGGTTCTCCAGTCGCGGCCTCGCTGCCCGGCCTCGCGCCCATCGTGCTGTTGCCGAGGCGGAGGTTAAGCTGCGCGCCTCAAGGGCGTTGGTGATGGCGGAGATTGAAGCCATGTGGGCGAAAGTCTGCAATAGTGAACACATCACCAGCCGGGAGCGGGCCTTGTTTCAGCTGGCCTGTTCCGATGCGGCACGAAACTGTATCGAAGCGGTAGCCATATTGTGTGAAGCGGCAGGTACCTCCGCGAACCAGCGCGGCACACCGCTGGAACGGATCGCCAGAGATATCCGTGTCGTGGGCCAGCATGTCAGCGTGGCGCCCCATAATATCGAGGATGCCGGGCGGGTGTTGCTGGGGCTGGATGCCGAAGAGATGATGCTTGCGGGCAATCGCGGCTGAAACGGCTTGACCGCGTAGACCTGTTTTTCACGGCTTGATCAGGTTGCTTCACCGGCAAGCTTACGGACTTTGTCGTGATCTGCGCTGGTCCGCCACAATCGGATACCCACGCAGATCGCCACCACTGTCAGGCCCAGGGTAAGGCCGCTCCAGTAGCCGTAAACCCCTGGCGCCAGGCCGGGAAGAAGCAGTCCGTTCGCCAGCGCGTAACCCAGCGGCAGCGCCAGTATCCAGAAGCCTACCAGGCTGATGAGCATGGGCACCTGGGTGTCTTTGTAGCCCCGCAGTGCGCCGACGGTGACGGCCTGGCTGTCATCTACGATCTGGTAAACGGCGATGAACAGCAGCAACGTGGCGGCAATCTCGATCACTGCAGGGTCAGTGGTGTACATACCGATCAGGTGGTACCGCAGGGTCACGAGCAGTGCGCTGACAATGACGGCGTAGCCGATGGAAAACCGGTACACAGTAGCGCTGGCTTGTCGCGCAGCACCGTAATTGCTGGAACCCACGTGAAATCCGACCCGGATACTGGCGGCACTGCCCAGGCTCATGGGTATGACGAAGGTCAACCAGTTCAGGTTGCCCGCAATGCTGTGCCCGGCAACCTCGTTGACGCCGATGCGGGCAACAAGAATGGAAATGATGCTGTAAAACGCCATCTCCAAAAACACGGTAATGCCGATAGGGGTACCGATGCGGGTGATGGAGGCGATGGTGCGCAGGTTCGGCCATTCGAATCGGCTGAGCGCGCCGGTCAGGCGAAAGAAGGGCTGGCGCATCACCAGCGTCATCAGCCCCAGTTCGATCCAGAACACTATTGCGGTGGCGTAACCGCAACCGACCCCGCCGAGTTGCGGAAAACCGAATTCGCCGTAGATGAACGCGTAGTTGAAGAACGCGTTGGCCGGCAGCACGCTGCCGGCAATCAGCATTGGCGGGCGCGTGTTGCCGAGTCCTTCACAGGTGTGCCGCAAGGCCACATAGAAAACCACCGGGGGTATGCCCCAGGCAACCGCATGCAGGTAGTCGGCGGCAATCTGGGTTGTTGTGGCTTCGATGCCGGCCAGGTCGAGTAGACTCCGGGCGTTGAGCAGTACCATCACCAGCAGAGTACTGGTTAGAGCGCAGATCCATAGACCTTGCCTTGTCTGATGACCCACCTGTGCGGTTTTGCCGCCACCCTGCAACTGCGACACAATGGGCGTTAACGCCATGGTGATGCCGGTCATCAGCATGAACAGCGGCCACAGCAGGCTGCTGCCCACCGACACGCCGGCAAGATCGACGGAACTGTAGTGGCCGGCCATGGCCGTATCCAGAAACCCTGTGGCCATGATAAACAACTGGGTCAGCACCATGGGCCAGCCCAGTTGAAGTATCGAGCGCAGTTCACCGAATCTGGTCATATCAAATCAAAAAACCTGTGTAAAAACCCACCGTCAGCTATGGAGCCGGGCAAGGCGCGGGTATCATACCCGCATTAGATTCGCGGAGGTTAGCAATGTCCTTTGAGGCGCTGAGCATGGAATGGGTCATCGCAGTCGCGGTTATTGCTGCATTGATTGGCGCCGGAATCAGCTATCTGCTGACTGGTGGAGTCCGCGGCAGAGCCCGGGTTGCGCAGCTCGAGCAGCAACTGGAGCAATCGAAGGGCGCCCTGGAATCATCCCAGTCTGAACTGGCGGACTATAAGCGGGAAGTGTTCGACCAGTTTGCGGAAACCGCGCAGAAATTCCGCGCGCTGGATCAAAGCTACCATGATCTGCACCGGCAGCTGGCGCAAAGCTCCGTTGCGCTGTGCGGTGATGCGGCCACGCCGCTTCTCGAAGCAGCCACCGCCCCGGCGATTGATACCGATGTCTCGCACGACATCGGTGCCGACGAATCTGGCGATCAGAACCGGCACTAATCTGCCTGAACGAAAGATACCCCCTGCTCTGTATGCGGATATTGCTTCGGTTATACGCGCCATTGCGTTAGCTTTCGGGTATGAGCGGATCTGCACCACCACTGAGCCGGGCCGTAAAGCTGAGTTTCGGCATCGGCCAGATCGCTGAAGGGGTCAAGAGCTGCAGCTTCGGCGCCTTCCTGATGTTCTACTACAATCAGGTGCTTGGCCTGAATGGCGAACTGGCCGGTCTGGCCATTGCCCTGGCTCTGATTTTCGATGCGTTCACCGACCCGATCGCGGGTAGCGTTTCCGACCGCTGGCAGGGAGCCAACGGGCGACGTCATCCGTTAATTTATGCGTCTGCGGCCCCCTTAGGCCTCAGTTTCTGGCTGCTGTTTGCGCCCTGGGTCAGTACCGAGCAAGTGGGGCAGACCGGCATGTTTGCCTGGATGCTGGTGGCCACGGTGCTTACCCGGGCTTCCATGACCCTCTACCACGTACCTCACATGGCGCTCGGCGCCGAGCTTTCCGATGACTACGATCAGAGAACGGTGCTGGTGGCCATTCGGCATTTCTTTGGCGCGGTTGGCTTCATTGTCGTCTTCATTGTCGGCTTCGGTTTCTACTTTGCACCATCGGCGGAATATGCCAACGGCCAGCTCAATGCGGCAGCTTACCCGCCGTTCGCCACGGTGCTCGCCTTGATCATGGTGGCGAGCATTCTGATCACCGGCTTCGGTACACGCAGCCGGATCCCTTATCTGCCCCAGGCCCGGGTCGACGAGCAGCGCGTGGGCATGGCCGACGTAGTGGGCGAAGCTTTTGAGGCCATGAAGAATGACTCATTCCGCTGGATGATGTTCGGCTTCATTCTGGTCATCGTCGGTTTCGGTGTGGCCGGTGCTACCGGCCTGTACATGTACACGTTCTTCTGGGAACTTGATCGCTTTCAGATTCTTCTTGTTCTGATCACGGGGCCGGTGGGCAGCATGTTCGGGTATGCGCTTTCACGCCGGTTCTTTTACTGGCTCGATAAACGCAATGCCATGATCGTCGGTGGACTGGCCTGGATGGCGATTCACGCGCTGCCGGTGGTGCTGTTTCTCATGGGGCTGGCACCGCAGCCAGGCACCTGGGCGGTGGCGCTGTTCCTGACGCTCATCACCATCTTTGCGGGTGCTGCGGTGGCTCAGGTCATTGTCGGCATTGGCACCGCCATGGCGGATATTGCAGATGAGAATGAGCTTGCCACCGGACGACGTCAGGAAGGGGTGTTCTTTGGCGCCTCGGCGTTCGCCAACAAGTGTTCGGCTGCGCTTGGCTCGTTTCTGGCCGGGGTTGTGCTGGAATACATACAATGGCCTACCGGTAGCGCTGTGCGTACTGCGGCAGATATACCTGCTGATACGATCCTGCAGCTGGGCATATGGTCCGGCCCGTTGGCGAGCTTGCTGGCGATTCCCGGCGTACTGTGTCTGTTCGGTTACAGCTTGAACCGTGGGCGCCTGAATGAAATTCAGGTGCAATTGAGAGAGCGGGCGTCGGGCGAGGAGCCTGCTACCTGATCAGGCGGCAGGACGCTCCGTGCCAAGAATGGACACCCGTTCGCCGTAACGCGAATCCGGCCAGTAATCCCAGATGGCGTGGTGCTGGGTGCAGCGATTGTCCCAGAATGCCAGGGTATTCGGCTCCCACTGAACCCTGCAGGTCAGGCGGGGCGTAGTGGCGATGTGGTTGATCAGCGCGTCGAGCAGCGCGCGGCTCTCCCAGTGGTGCATACCCTTGATATGCGAGGTGAAGCCGCTGTTGACGTAAAGCAGCTTCTTACCGGTTTCCGGGTGCGTCGCTATTACGGGGTGCTCGTTGCGCGGGTATTTCTCGCCCTCCGGCGGCGCCACCTTATAGCCACTGGTGTACGGAATTGCGCCGTCGTGCACAGCAACTCTGCCCTCGAGCATGTCCTTCATGGTGTCGCTGAGCAGTTCGTAAGCCAGATACATATCGGCGAAAAGCGTATCGCCGCCGCCGTGTTCCGGCGTCTCCTTGATGTACAGCATGGAGCCCAGCGGAGGAATTTCGTCGCAGGTGACGTCGGTGTGCCAGCCGTTACCCGCAGTGTAGCGCGAGTCTCTGGTGGTTTTGACGCGTAGAATTTCCGGGTCGCCGCCATAGCTGTGCTGCATGGGGTGCACGTGTAGAGAACCGAATTTACGGCCAATTGCCTTGTGCTGTTCGGCGTCGATCTGCTGATCGCGGAACACCAGAACCTTCCAGTCCAGCCAGGCCTGGTAGATCTCGCTGAACTGTTCGTTGGTCAGCTGCGCAGCGAGATCTACGCCGTCTATCGCGGCACCGATGTGCGGCGTTAGGCTGTCAACGCCGATTGTCTGAAACCCTTCAACTGTTGCCATGTTGCTCCTATCCCCTTAGGTTGATCAGGCCATTGGTCGAGACTATTCAGGTAACCCCAGCACCCGCTTGGCGACGATGTTGGCCTGAACTTCACTGCTGCCACCGTAAATGGTTGTGGTGCGCAGATGCAGAAACTCTTCGGTGGCTTTGAGTTCGTCGGCATTGAAACCGATCTCCTGGTGAGCGCCGAGCCCTTTGAAACCCATCATCTCACGCTTCAGGTCGGCAGTATCGCGCTGTAGCGTTGCCCCGACGATCTTGAAGATGCTGGTGGCCTCGCCGGGTGTGCCGGATCGAGTTTCTTCGTTGACGCGCTTGGCAGTCAGATTCAGCGCGTTGCGCTGCATGTTGAGGTTCAGCACGTCGTTGCGCAGGTCGTCATCGGCGATGATGCCTTTTTCGGTTTCGCCGATGTACTTTTTGGCGACCTTGATCAGTGAGCGGCCCGGATCTGCCACCCGTGCGCCGCCGGTGAGACCGCCGATGCCGGAACGCTCGAACTGCAGCAGGCGCTTGCCTACTGTCCATCCTTTGTTGAGGTCGCCGACCAGGTCTTGTTTCTGGGCTACGGCATCGTCGAAAAAGGTTTCGCAGAAGGGTGATGAGCCGGAAATGAGGCGAATTGGTTTTGTCGTCACACCCGGCTGGTCCATGGTCAGCAGCATGAAGCTGATGCCTTCGTGCTTGGGCGCGTCCGGGTCAGTGCGCACCAGAATGAACATCCAGTCGGCGGTTGCCGCGCCGGAAGTCCAGATCTTCTGACCATTGATGACGAAGTGGTCGCCATTGTCTACAGCGCGGGTGGTCAGCGCCGCCAGGTCGGAACCGGCGTTGGGTTCGGAATAGCCCTGGCACCACTGCACTTTGCCTCGGGCGATTTTCGGAACGTGGCGCTGCTTCTGCTCTTCGGTGCCGTATTCGAGCAGGGTCGGGCCGATCATGGCGGTGCCCATGCCGACTAAAGGTGAGCGTGCTTTGATTTTGGACATCTCCTCATAGAGCACCTTGGCCTCGTTCGTGCTCAGGCCGCCGCCGCCATACTCTTTCGGCCAGGTCGGGACCGTCCAACCGCGCTCAGCCATGCGTTCCAGCCACAATGCGCTGTCCGGGCCGAGGGTTATCTTGCTCGAACCGTTGGGTATGTCGCCAGGGCCACGGGCACCTGCCGGACAGTTTTCTTCCATCCAGGACGCTACTTCTGCTCTGAAATCGCTTAAATCGGCCACGTTTTTTCTCATGATGCCCTTAAAAGCAAAACTCTACTCGGTATAGACTAGGGAACTCAAGTTCGGGGGGATTTCAAATGACGCAATCCGGCATGTTGGCGCCGCCGTTTTCACTGGCGGACGGCAGCGGTGAGCAAGTCAGTTTCGCAGCTGACGGGCCTGCAATCGTCTGTTTCATAAAGGAAGACTGCCCGACCTGCCGCGAGGTGATGCCGGTGCTTGCCGCATTCCATAAGGCTTTTTCAGGCGCGATGGATGTTCACGTGGTCGGCCAGACGAGCCAGGGCAATGCTGCACTGGAATCTGAGTTGTCACCGCCGTTCAACCTGCTGGACGACTCGGCGCTGAAAGTCTCCTTTGCGGCCGGCATCGATATCGTGCCCACGCTGTTTGCGTACGATGCTCAAGGCGAATTGACTGATACGCTGATCGGCTTCGTGAAAGAAGAATGGCAGATGCTGGCGGCTCGACTGGGCGAGCAGTCCGGGCGCCAGGCCGAGCCGGGCTGGGCAGATCTGCCCGACTGGCGTCCGGGCTGCGGGTCACTGTCGGTGGACCCGATGATCGCACCGCGCCTGCAGGCGGAAGCGGAGAACAGTCCGCTGCGCGCGCGTCGCATCGATATTGGTGTGCATGATGACGAAATGGAATTCATGTTCGACCAGGGCTTCTCGGACGGCCTGCCCCTGGTTCCGCCAACCCCTGAACGGGTCATGCGGATGCTCGCCGGCACCCGGCGTGATGCGCAGGAAGTGCTGGCAGTGATGCCGCCGAATATGGCTGAAGTGACGGTAGAGAAGGTCGCCATCAATGCCGTCATGGCAGGTTGCAAACCCGAGTACATGCCGGTCATCAACACCATTGTGCAGGCAATCTGCACCGACGCGTACAACATCCATGGTGTCATGGCGACCACCATGGGGGCCAGCCCCGTGATTGTCGTGAATGGCCCTGTACGTGAGCGGTTGAGCATGAATATGAAACTCGGCGCATTGGGTCAGGGTAATCGCGCCAACGCCACCATCGGCCGGGCGGTAAGGCTGATCATTCGCAATGTCGGTGGCGCGAAACCCGGTGGCACCGAGCGGTCGACCCTGGGCAATCCCATGAAGATCACCATGTGTTTTGCGGAATGGGAAGAACGTAATCCGTGGTCGCCACTGCATGTGGAGCGCGGCTTTGATGAGAATGACTCGGTGGTGACCATTTTCACTATGACAAGTGGTCCGACGCTGATCGTCGACCAGGACTCGCGCAGCGCCAGCCAGCTTGCCGGCACCATGGGCTTGTGCCTGGACTCTGCATTCAACACCAAGGCCCATTTCGGTACGGACTGTCTGCTGGTCGTCGTGCCGGAGCATGTCGATACGCTGATGCGCGACGGTTACACCAAGCAAGACATCCGTGCGCGTATTCAGGAGGTTACCGCACGCCCGATTCATGAACTGGCGGCAGACGAGATCTCCGGTGCCGGTTTCAAAGCGGACGTAATCGCGGGTATGGATGAAGCGACCCGCAATAAAATGCTGCCGAAATTTCGCAGCAATGATGATATACATATCGTGGTGGCGGGTTCTGAAGCCGGCAAATTTACCGGCGCGTTCCACGGCTGGGCGACCGGGGAGATCGGTTCCATGCCTGTGTCGCGCAAGATCGAAGAGATGTGAGTCCGTAAGAATTCAATCAATTGTCAGAGATAGCAGAGGTGCAGAAGAGATGACTACCATATTAGACCCGACTGATGAGCGCGTTCCCGTTGCGCGTACCATCACAACCCGACCGGCCGGTATCAGCGGCAACGTGGCGTTTCTGGATATCTCCAAGCCGCGCGGCAATGTGCTGATCGACCGCCTGGAAGAACTGATGGTCGAGCGCCTGCCGGACGTGACGTTCAATCGCTACGCTAAACCGACGTTCACCAAGCCGGCTCCGCAAGAACTGCGTCAGCAGATCAACGCGGAAAACGATTTCGTCGTCGAGGCGCTGGCTGACTGAGGCTCCTGTACTACGTGCAGTTTGCATGACACGGTATGGTTCGAGATTCAGGGTACGCCGGCTGTTTCCATTGCGTCTACGGAATTCGTCGATGCGGCGCAGACACAAGCTGAGGCATTGGGTATGGCCGATGCGCAGCGGATTTTTGTCGATCATCCGATTCAGGATGCTACAGATGAAGAAATGCGGGCCAAAGCCGACGCCATTGTCGAGCAGGTGATCGCAGCGTTGCAGGTTGGCTCGTAATTTGGAGCAGCAACGTAGGCTGAAAACGTCGACATTGATGCTTTACAGCCTCACCGATATGCCGGTGATGATGTCGATTTTTCCCGCGATCGTGTTCATTCCGCGCTTCTACGCGAGTGAAGTGGGTGTGCCCCTGGCTCTGGTGGGCACTTTCATTCTGGTTAATCGCATAATCGATGTGTTCACTGACCCACTGATGGGGTTCATCAGTGATCGCACCCGCTCCCGCTTCGGCCGGCGCCGCCCCTGGGTGGTTCTGGCGGTGCCGATTCTGATGGTGTCGATCTACAAACTGTACATGCCGCCCGAGGGCGCCGATGGCTGGTACATGCTCACCTGGATGATCCTGATGGGTGTGGGCACGACGATGATGCTGATTCCTTACTACGCGTGGGGTGCGGAGCTGTCGATTGACTATCATGAGCGCTCACGCATTACCGGGTGGCGGGCCGGCATGGGATCGCTCGGGCAATTGACGGCCCAGGCCGTACCTGCCGCGGCGCTGTTTTTCTTTGCTCTCGGCGGCAGTGCGGTGGTGCTCGAACTGGTTGGCACCACCATGCTCATCATTATGCCGATCTGTGTGCTGCTGACCGTGTGTTTTACACCCGAACCGGCGCAGCAGGTCAGGTCTACCGTGCCGGTGTTGCCGGGGCTGAAGCTGATGCTGAAGAACGGCCCGTTTCTGCGCCTGGTTGTGGCGTTCATGATCGGCTCCATCGGCCTCAATATCACTACGCCGCTGTATATCTTCTTTGTCGCTGAGGTGCTTGGCTCCGAGAATGAGTCGGTGTACATGTTGATCTGTTTCTATTTGGCCAGCATTGTCGCTATACCATTCTGGGTGCGGCTGGCCTACCGCGTCGGCAAACACAAGGCCTACATTGCTTCTTATTTCACCATCGCCTTTGCGCATCCCTTCTATCTGTTGCTGGGCGAGGGCGACTTCTTGTGGATGTTGCCCATCACGCTGGCGACCGGTTTTGCTGCGGGTGGTTTCAGTCAGACCCTGCCCAATTCCATGAAAGCTGATGTGATTGATCTGGATACGCTGGAGAGTGGTGAGAACCGCGCTGCGCTGTTCTTTTCGGCTTGGTCGTTTGCGCAGAAAGCGACAGCCTCTGTTGGTGGCGCCATTGCGATGTTCGGTCTGGCGCTGTGGGGGTTCAATGCGGGCGGAGTCAACGGCGAGTCTGAGCTGTTCGGGCTGAGGTTTCTGTTTTCCACGTTCCCGTCGATATTCTTTATCACCGGGGCGTTGATCTTGTGGCGCTATCCGATTAACGAAGAGCGGCATGCGGAGATTCGGGCGGATCTTGCGGCGAAAGATGCGGCTGAGGCGACGGGTTTGTAGCTTGGGGTCGCCTAGGCGCCTAGTCGCCTAGGCGCCTGGAGCGATGGCGTTGCGCTCGATCAAGTCGAGATCGCCAAATGAACGCCAGGGGGTAAAACCGCGCCCGCGAGGGTTGAAACTGCGCATGCGCGGCAGGTCAGGGTGAGACTGTGCAGCCTGCGCAGCACGATTGAAGTGTGCTTCACTGTGCCAGCGGGCGTAGTGCAGTATGCTGCCGGGTTCCAGGCCCTTGTGCAGGGTGCTGACAATAAACCCGGACTGCTTGCTCAAGAACGAATCTATATATTCAGCAATTTCATGCAGCGCCTGCTCCTCTTCATCAGGAGACACTGAAAAATCGACCACAACGACGTGTTCTGATGTGTTACTCAAATCAGCTCCTCAAAGCCCTGTAGATTGCCAGGCCAGCATGCGAAAACCGGATTCACCCTTGAGCCATACGCTGAGAAAGCGGTTATGCAGCACCTTCGGCGTCTTTCCTTTTACCACGTCACCCTTAATGGTACCGCTGAGGATGAAGACGTTGCCCTCCTGATGGGCGCGATGTTCAAGTAAATCAAGGGATTGGTAAACAACCGTCTGTGACGTAATGGATTCGATCAGCGCCTGACGGGTGTCGGTAATGCCCGATGAATGGGTCCAGTCGAGGCTTTCGTCGAGCAGCTCTACCAGACGCTCTTCATTGGCATCTACCATGGCCTGCCTGCGCTGCGCATCTGCTGTTAATAGTGCGTCAATGTCATTCATTGGTATTGTCAGGTCCTGTGGTTTCTTGCTTCAAGGTCCAGCACCAGCCTCGTAAGTGTATCGTTGATCGGCGCCGTGAGACCGATTCTGCCGGCCTGCACTGCAACAGCGCCGTTGATCATGCCCACCTCGCTGGGTCTGCCTGCTTCGATGTCCAGGAGTACCGAGGGTTTGGCTTCCGGCATGCGGGCTGCGAAATCCCTGACATACTGAGCCGGATCGTCGCTCTCCAGTTCAACGTTCAGGGCACGAGCGATCTGCCAGGCTTCGGTGGCAGCCATGCGGCTGACGTCTCCAACATGTTCGTCAATCATGATTTCGCCGACGGTTTTGCCGGTCAGTGCCGACAAGGCGCTATAGGCGACATTGCAGATCAGTTTGTTCCATTGCATGGCCAGAATGTCGGTGACGGCACCAGCGTCGAACCCTGCCTCGCTCCAGATAGATGCAACGCGCTGGGTCTGCGAATGTGGCAGGCCAGCGTAGCTGCCCATGCGAATGGCCTTCATGTCATTGTGGTGGGCATGCCCCGGTGCAGGCAACGACGCCCCGAAACCCTGGGCGACGCCAACGATCAGGCGATCGGCACCGAGCCGCTCGGCAACCTGGTCGGCGCTGCCGAGACCATTCTGAATAGTCAGTATGCTGGTATGTTCAGCCATCATGGGTGTTGCATTGTCTGCGGCCGCAGCAACAAAGGCACCCTTGACGGCGATGATTAGCAGATCAAATGACTCTGTCGGGGGCGTGGTGCAGGCGCGAATGCTCACAGTACGGTCACCGCTGGCGCCGCTGACGCGCAGCCCCGAACGATTGATGGCAGCCATATGATCGGCATTGGTATCGATTGCGGTGAGTTCATGTCCGGCGGAGGCCAGTAACGCCGCGTAAATGGACCCCATGGCGCCACAGCCAAGTACCGCGATTTTCATATCAGCTTGCGTCTGCCAGTTGACGCAGATGTGGAGCGAGTTCGCTCTTCTGCTCCAGACCGAATCCGGGTGCGTCACTGCAGGCGACAAAACCGTTGTCGACGTGGCATGCGGAAGAATAGCCTCCAAATGGCTGAAATACGCCAGGATAGGCCTCGCAGCCTCCCAGAGAGAGTGCGATGACAATGTGCAGGTTGATCAGGTGGCCACCGTGGGGGTGGCATTGCCGGCGGTCGAATCCGTGAGATTCCAACGTCTCGATCATGCGGGCGTATTCGGTCAGGCCGTAGCTGAGGCCGGCATCCATCTGGAACAGGTCGACTCCGGCCCGCATGCCGCCATAGCGTGCCAGATTGCGAACGTCCTGATGACTGAACAGGTTTTCTCCGGTAGCGACAGCACCTTCATAGTTTGAGGTAACTGCGCAGTTCAGGGCGAAATCCAACGGATCGCCCGGTTCTTCGTACCAGCGCAGCCGGCGCGGCGCCAGTTCCCTGGCGTAGGTCAGGGCCTGATGTTGATCGAATCTTCCATTGGCATCCACGGCAATGTTCTGTCCGCCGCCGGCGATCTCAATGGCGGCATCGATTCGTTGCAGATCGTCATCGAGGGAAGCGCCCCCGATCTTCATTTTGCAAGCCTTATAGCCCTGTTCCTGATATCCGGTCAGCTCTGTCTTCAGGCGATCCAGGGAGTCTTCCGCATAATAATAACCCCCGGCTGCATACACCTGGGCGCGGTAGTCGTCTATCTGACGGTGAAAGCCTCGGGCGATGGTCTCGCAGGCGGGTTCATCGTTGAGCTTTGCGTTCAGATCCCAGACTGCCAGTTCAATTGCCGCCATAGCACCAGCACGATCGCCATGTCCCCCCGGTTTTTCGTTTTGCATGGCGATTCGGGTTATCGACTCCGGGGAAAACAATCCGTCGTCAGCGAGTAGTTGTTCAGGGTCTGCGCCGATGAGCCTTGGCGTCATGCGCTCACGAATGATGCCGGACTGTCCGAAGCGGCCAATGGAATTAAAGCCGTAGCCGATCAGCGGCCGGCCGTTGCTCTGCTGGTCACTGACCAGGGCAACCAGCGACACGGTGTGATCCTCAAAACTGACGACCGCATTGCTGACGTTGCCTGACAGTTGAATCGATTTTTCCCGGACTTCGAGAATGCGCATATGTTCAATTATAACCCTGACGCCGGCTGCCGGCGTGCCTGGCGAATGCCGTCGCCCAGTCTGACTCGAGCAATGATTCAAGTTGCTCGCGCTTGGCGGCGGGGGCGATGAACACCATGCGATTGCTGTCTCTTTCAAACGGCCCTTGATTTTCTGATTGCGCTGCAGGTTCCAGGTGTGTCGTTCCGCCGGCTCGCTGGGCCAGCAGCGTCTCGCCATCGCTGGTTGCGACGAAGCCCTTAACCCGCGCCACCCAATCGGGTAACGCCTGTAGCATGAAGCTCAGGGTTGCCGGGTCTATTGGCTGGGTCTGCAGCAGCGTCAGACTGGTGAACTCGGCGATGACACTTTCTGCCTCGATGCGTTTGCTGTCTATGTCTTCAGGTAATGAAAACTCAGGGTTCAGATCCGTCTTGGTAATGATGATTTCATCTGCCTGGGCGACCTGCTGCCTTACAAGACTTCCCACATACTTGTCCGCGCATTGGCGCGTAAAGGCGACTGCATCTACCAGTACGACGATACGCTGGGGAAAATACCCCGGATAGTGGCACTGTGCGCGGAGCTTGCCGGGGGAAGCGACGCCACTGGCTTCCATGATGATTTCGTTCAGGTCGAACTCGCGCAGGCGTTCGAAGCTGTCTGCAAGATCGCTGCGGATCGAACAGCAAACGCAGCCGTTGCTCAAGCCAATGATCTGACCATCCGGTGATTTCGCGCGGATCAGCGCTTCATCGATATTGATGTCGCCGAAGTCATTGACCAGCACTGCAAGCCCCTCGGCATTTTCCCTCTCGCTGAGCAGGCGATTGATCAACGTGGTTTTGCCGGCACCCAGATAGCCTGCAATGACGGTAATCGGTACATCGGTGTCTGTCACAGTTCGAAAACCCGACCCTCGAAAACGGTGGCGTGTATGGGCAGATCGCAAATATCGTTGGGATCACAGGTCAATGGGTTTTCGTCGAGCACGGTGAAATCGGCATATTTCCCGGCTCTGATGCTGCCTGTTTCATCCGCCAGACCCAGCACATGGGCTGCGTTGATGGTTATGGCCTGCAGGGCCTGATGTGGTGTGAGCCGCTCCTGTTCGCACATGACCTCGCCGGCGTGGTTGAGGCGGTTCACTGCCACCCAGGCACTGTTCAGCGGCTCGGCCGGTGCCATGGTGAAGTCGGAGTGCAGTGTGGTGTTGATACCGGCATCGAAACAGGAGCGCAGTCGGGACATCTGTGATGCGCGTTCATAGCCGATGCCTTTGTTGGCGTAGATGTCCGACAGTTCGTGCAGGTAGTAGACGTTGGCCGATACCTGGGCGCCCAGCGTTTTGATGCGTCTTATCTGTTCCGGTGTGCTGAAGCCGAAATGCTCCAGGGTGTAGCCGTGATTGAATCGCGGACGTTCCCACTGCATATTTTCCAGGCAATCCAGCGCCAGCTCCAGTCCCAGGTCACCGGTGACGTGAACGTGAATCTGGTATCCAGCGTGCCAGTAAGGGCGCACGAAGCTTTCCAGGGTCTCCGGCGGCATCAGCCACTCGCCATGATGGCCGTCGATATAGCCCGGCTCCTGCATTTGCGCCAGTTGCGAAAAGAATGCGCCATCACTGAACAGCTTGATATGCTTGCCGAAGCGCAGTCGGTGGGAGTTGCGCTCGGGCAGGGCGTCTGCCATTTCAACACTCTCCTGGGGTGTTCTGCCGCCCGCTGTCATGCGCAGTCCGTGGGCTACCAGCCGCGTTCGGAACGGTACATCGTCACCCTCCAGCATCTGCGCCAGCGCGGCAGCTTCAGATTCGAAATCAAACAAGCCTGTCGCCATATCACCAATTGACGTGTGCCCGCCGTGGTGTACCACCTGCTTAAGGCGCTCCAGACCTGCGGCGAATTTTTCCGGGGCCAGTATCCACGGGTTCAGACGATTGATCGCGAATGCCAGGCCGTTTTCATAGAAGTGCCCGTCGGCAAAGTTGATCTGACTGCCGGGCCTGATTTCATTTTCGCTGGTGCTGGTCATGGCCAGCGCGCCATCGTTCATGTAGAGCTCGTGAAAGGATCGATGCCAAACCACCATGGGCCGCTCGCCGCTCACTGCGTTGATACGCGCGCGATTCATCTCGCCGTGCCACAGCTGGTGATAACCCCAGATAAACAAAGGTTCACCCTCAGGTTTCGACTTGTGCAGTTCCACCATGCGTGCGTCGAACGCCTGCTGGTCCGTGATGGGTTCCACCTCGCCCCAGGGCAGTTTCCAGCGCATGGCGGTGATGAATTCCATAGGCAGCAGTACCGCAGCCATGGAGGGGTGCAGGTGTGGATCGATGAACCCCGGGCAGATGATCTTTTCTGCGAAGCGATCATCGACTTGATGTTCGTAACTGTCCAACCACGGCCCCATTTTCGCTCTATCACCCACTTCCACGATGCGGCCGTCCCGCACCAGCACCGCATTGGCCTCGGGTGCCGAGGGGTTCATGGTGAGGATTGATTTTGCGGGGTAGAGGGTGAGCATTGTGGGCGGCCATTGTGGGAAGTGGAATGCGGATTATGGCACGTAACCTTCTTGTGCAAACTACGTATGCCCGGGCATGCGACAGCCTGATAGAGTTTTTCGGTAGGCAATGCCCAGTGCGGGTGATGCGAAGTGGACAGTAGAAGGGCTGAAGGATGAGTGCCGGGAACAGCGCACTGATTGCTGTGATAGCTGGTTGCCTGGTTGCGGGCTGTACAGGCAATCAAATCGAGATGAGAGGAGCTTAGAACATGATCATTCCACTGCAGATTACCTGGCGCGACATACCCCAGTCGGATGCGCTGGAGGAAGACATTCGCGCCAAAGCCGTGAAGCTGGATCGCTTCGCAGATAAAATCATCAGCTGCCGCGTGCAGGTCGAGTCGTCGTCCCGACGCCACCACCAGGGTAATCTGTACCACATACGCATCGAAATAGAGGTGCCTGAGAGTCAGATAATCGTTACCCGTGACCCGGGTCAGAATCATGCCCACGAGGACGTTTATGTGGCGGTGCGCGACGCATTTGATGCCGCACGGCGGCAACTGCAGGAATATGTGAACCAGCGTCGCGGTAAGGTCAAGCGCCACGACGTGAGTGAACTGCTGGAGTAGCGCTACGTGAGGCCGTCTACCTCTTCATCGATCTGCTGTTCGTGCTCGACCAATTCATGCAGGTCTGCAGCGCCCAGTTCCAGATACCCGACGGCAGGGAACGCTTGCAGCAGATCCGGGTCAAGGGCCTGATTCATCTGCGCATGCCCGATGAGGCTCGCCATGTTTACGGCGGCGGCATAATCAACGGATTGTGGAGCAGAGGCGAAATCCTGATGGTGACGAATAACCATGCAGATGGTTGGCGGAAGCCGCCAGCTCTCACTGATTAGCTGGCCCGTCAGAGTTTCGAATCTGTTCAACAGTTGCAGGATATCGAACTCGGTTAACGAGTTGTCCAGTTCCCAAACTTGCTTGACCACCAGCGGCATGCCGATATTGTGAAGCAGCCCACACAGGTACGCGGTTTCCGGGTCGAGTCTTGTTTTGTCCGCTATTGCCTTGGCCCAAAGCGCGGTTCTGAGGCCGTGCTTGCGGGCGCGATTGACAAGATAGACATACGGTGGGGTGCCGATGAAAATGTTGCCGATTGCGATAGCCATTGCGATTTCACGAACTTCTGATAAACCCAGTCGCGCGATTGCCTGTTGTAGGTCGTTAATTTCGTCAATGCCACGAAATGTCGGTGCGTTTACTGCTCTGAGAAGATGCGCGGCGAACTTCTGGTCCTGGTGAATGATGTCGACCAGGCCCTGGGCGCTGACATCGTCGTTGTCTGCTAGCGTGATGACATTTTTCGCTACGCTGGGCATCGAGGGAAGTACCAGAGAACGGCATGACAACTCGTTTGCAAATTCCGTCGCGACATAGAGATACCTGGCTTTTGCAGATGCCGTTTTCAATTCGGGCCCATGATCTTTCATCAATTGGATCAGTATAGGTCACTTATCGGGAATCACAGGCCGAGGGGCTATGCCCCTTGTTCAGCGCGCCGACCTTTCGGTCCGCCAAAAAGCCTTGTCAGCATCTTGTGTGAGTATAAGCCGGCCTATCCACGCCGGATATCTACCACTTCAATACCGCTTTCGCCGCCGGTCGGGCCCGATAGCGCTCATCCCAGGCTCGCAGGAGGGGACGTTCGCCGAACACGTTTGCCTCGACAAATCGAATGAATTGCAGCGACGCTTGAAGGGTGCAGTCAGCGATTGATGGACGCTCACCGAGAAGCAGCGGACGATTATCGCTGAGCAGATTCTCCAGGTAGTCCAGCGGGGTCTGCATGCTGTGCAGGAGCTGTGCTGCTTTATCCGGATCCTTGGGATATCCCAGCGGAGAATTGGTGGCGTGGGCAAAGCCGCCCATGGCACCCGCCAGACGGAGGTCGACGATTCGTTCTACGTCGCGGGCGTGGCCCTTTTCCTCGGGGCTGCCGCAGATCAGAGCGCCTTCCGGGAATTTGTCTTCCAGGTACTGGATGATCGCCAGAGATTCCATGATGTAGGAACCGTCCTCCAGTTCCAGAGCCGGTACCGTGCCAAACGGGTTGCGTGCCAGATGCTCGGGTTCTTTGTGGCGACCTTTGACCGTATTGACAACGATCTGTTCGATATTCATCTGGGTGCCGAGTTCTTCTCGTTCGGCGATATACAGCATGACTTTGGTCGGATTGGGTGCCAGCGGCACCATGTAAAGTTTCACGTAGAGCTCTCCCGGCTGATCGACGGTTTATCAGGCAGACCGAATCCTGCCGGGAGAGCAGGGCTCTGTCCAGCCCCGGGGGAGCCGGGCGGGTCAGTAGGCTACGCCAGTGACTTCCTGAGCCCTGCGCCGTGAACAAGTGGTGATGGGTATTCCGGATTCGTGGTCTAATGCACCCTTCAGATCGGTTTGAAGTACTCGTTGAACAGAAAGATCTACTACGGCTACTGGCTCGTGGGGGCGGCGTTTGTTGCGCAATTCGTCTCTATCGGCATGTACAGTTATGTGCTGGGCTCATTCATGGATCCGATGATCGATGATCTGGGTTGGAGCCGGGGTGATTTCACACTCACCCGCACCATTGGCCAGCTGGTCATGGCCGGGGTAGGGGTGATCGTCGGTGCCCGGGTCGATCGTTACGGTGGGCGGCCGATCATGCTGGTCGGCGCCACGGTGTTGGCGCTGACGACGGCATTGCACAGCCTGGTGCAGGATCTGTGGGTGTGGTGGCTACTCAATGGCGTAATGCTGACCGTCGGTTGCGCTATGGTCGGCAACCTCGTAGTCAACGTGACCTTGTCGAAATGGTTTGTCGTCAACCGCGGCAAAGCCATAGCATTCGCGGCCATGGGGGTGTCTTTCGGCGGCGTGTTACTCACACCTGTAGCAACCTGGCTCATCGATACTATCGGTTGGCGGCCGGCGTGGATATGGCTTGGTGCGGGCACAGCTTTGTTGATGTATCCGGTGGCGATGATGATGCGCCGCTCGCCGGAAGATCACGGCCTGCACCCGGATGGATTGACCGACGATCAGGTGGCGGCCGGCGTGAACCGGGCGGCCCAGATCGAGGACGCCAACGCGTACACCCGGGCCGAAGCGCTGCGCACAGTGTCTTTCTATGCATTGGTCGTCGCCTTCGGGTTTTTCACTATCAATATCGTCGTGTTGCTGCTGCATACGATTCCGTACCTCACCGACAATGGACTGACCCGCAACCAAGCTGCTCTGGCGATGCTCGTTGCTTCAGTGCCGGCGATGCTGTCGAAGCCGGTATGGGGCGTCCTGATCGATCGAAGTCCTGCGCAACCGCTGGCGGCAATATCCGCCAGCGTTACCGGATTTGCCTTGTTTCTGATCGTTGCTGCTGTGGATGCGCATCAGTTGATCTGGATACTCGCCGCTTATGCAGTACTGGGATTGGGTTGGGGCGGTATGATTCCCATGCAGGAAGTCATCTGGGCCTCGTTTTTCGGGCGCAGGCACATCGGTGCGATACGAGGTGCCGGGCTGCCTTTTGCACTGGTTCTTGGCGCCATAGCGCCCTGGTTGGTGTCTGTCTATCGTGATCAGGCAGGCGTTTACGACGGTGGTCTGATGATTGTGGCCGGTCTCAATGTTCTGTCCGGTGTAATGATCTTCCTGGCGCCCCCACCACGAATCCGGGCTGCGTCGGAACCGGTGCACTAGTCCGCGTGCATGGTATTATCGTTGTGTATCGGGGGTCGCAGGAGGGGTCAGCATGCAATACAAGAATATCGAGGTTACCTGTGCGGGGCCGGTGGGCGCCGTTGTAAGCGGGGTGGATCTCGCCGATTTTGATGACGACACCCTGGCCGAATTACGAGATGCCTTTGCGCGTCACTCCCTGCTGGTTTTTCGTGATCAGAACCTCGAGCCCGAACAGCATATCGCGTTGGCGGAGCGCTGGGGAAAGATCAACGTAAACCGCTTCTTTGCCGCGGTTGAGGAATATCCTCAGATCGCTGAAGTGCTCAAAGAGCCTGAGCAGAAATTCAATATCGGCGGTGGCTGGCATACCGATCATTCATACGATCAGATCCCAGCGTTAGGCTCTATGTTGTATGCGCTGCAAACGCCACCGGTCGGGGGCGATACCCTTTTTGCGAGCACCTGCGCGGCCTATGACAGCCTGTCTGAAGGTCTACAGCAGACTCTGCTGGGTCTGCGTGGCGTGCATTCTTCGCGTCATGTATTCGGGGAACGTGCCAATCGCCCTGCCGAGCTGGCGGGTCGGCTGGGTAACGAGCAGGCTGCCGTGCAGGATTCGGTGCATCCCGTGGTAATCACTCATCCGCTTTCGGGGCGTAAGTCACTGTACGTTAATCCGGGGTTTACGCTGCGCTTTGAAGGGTGGACCGACGATGAATCGGCGTCGCTTCTGGCATACCTATACAAGCATATCGGCCAGCCCGAGCATTGTTATCGTCTGCAGTGGCGTGCTGGGACGCTGGCGTTCTGGGATAACCGGGCCAGCTGGCATAGGGCGTTGAACGATTACCACGGCCAGCGTCGCTTGATGCATCGCATCACGTTGGAAGGCGAGAGCCTTGCGGCATGAGTCAATCGTTACCCGGTGGCTTCTGCAAAGACGTCGTTGGTTATTGTGACCCGTTATCCGTCCGACCCGGTGAGCAGGTTAGATTCAAAGTCTCGAGCTATACGCCGGGCTCAGCGCGGGTTTCGTTAGTCGAGCTCATCAGCGGGGATGACCGGCCCCACGGCACCGGTCTGATCGAGCGTCCGGTGGATGCCGGTCTGCCCGACCAGGTCGAGGTGGGATATCAACCGCTGCTCATGGGTTCCTATGGTGTGGTGCGTGACATGCCGGCGGTGGGCTTTGGCAGTTTCGACATATGGGTTTACCCTACGTTGCTTCGTGAGCAGGCTCAATGCCTGGCTAATTTGAACAGTGTGCAGCTACGTGTGTCCCAGCGGGGCTTCAGTGCGGCCACCGCGCATGGGCAGGTAGAGATAAACTGTAACGTTCAGTTGCGCCGCTGGTATCGGGTACAGCTGCAGTTCGGCCAGGCCCTTGCACTTTCCGTAAAGCGATCAGGGCATGGCGTAGGTGAGCAGGATCAATCCTGGGCTGCCTTTGATGAGTTGGCCAGCGATCTACTGCCCGGCGACTGGTACCTGGCGGCGTTCGCACCGGGGGTAGAACATTTCAATGGCAGGCTGGAGGCCCCCACCGTAACCCAGGGCGACGATACCGTCGCCGCCTGGGATTTCTCTCTGGCCGTGAACAGCCAACGCATGGTCGATACCAGCGGTTATGCGCGGGATGGAGAGCTTGTACAGACGCCCACCAGAGGTGTTTGCGGTGTTGCCTGGGACGGCTCGGCACACAGCTATCTGCATAGGCCGCATCATTATGGCGCAATACACTTTCATGAAGACGACCTGACCGATGCAGGTTGGCAGGACACTGTTTGCTGGGAAGTGCCCGCGGATCTACCGGGTGGTCAGTACGCGCTCAAGGTGGAGCAGGGTGAATCGGATGATTACATGCCTTTTTTCGTGCGTCCCCCTGCGGGCCAGCGGGGTTCGGATCTTCTGTATTTGGTGCCTACCGCCACCTATCTTGCTTATGCCAATCAACGAGTGAATTTCACCAATGACCTGGTGGGCGACCCGAAGATCCGCCATGCTAACGATGCGTTTCTGTATGCCCATGAAGAGGTGGGGTATTCGTTGTACGAATATCACCGTGACGGCAGCGGGGTGCATTTCTCTTCGCGTCTGCGGCCGGTGCTCAACATGAAACCTCGAAACGGGACGTGGGCGTTCAATGCGGATACTCACATAACCGCCTGGCTCGATGCGATTGAGCAATCCTTCGATGTGCTCACCGACGAAGACCTTCACCTTGAAGGACCCCAGGCCCTGGCGGGCTATCGCACCGTCATTACCGGGACGCATCCGGAATACTATTCGACCAGCATGCGTGATGCTCTGGCCGGCTGGATGAGTCAGGGCGGTCGCCTGATGTATATGGGTGGTAATGGTTTCTACTGGCGAATTGCCCATCATCCGGAAAATCCGGCGATCATAGAAGTGCGCCGCGCCGAAGATGGAACCCGGGCGTGGATCGCACAACCCGGTGAGTATTCCCATCAGTTCACCGGTGAATACGGTGGGTTGTGGCGTCGCCTGGGCAGGCCGCCCAATGAGCTCGTTGGCATCGGTTTCGCCGCGCAAGGGTTCGATGGGGGCACCTACTACCGGGTGCGACCAGGCGCTCTCGACGCGCGGGTGGCATTCGCTCTGGAAGGCGCTACAGACAGCGAGATATTAGGCGACTTCGGCAACCAGGGCGGTGGTGCGGCTGGAGAAGAAATTGACCGGTGGGATGAATCGTTAGGCTCGCCGGCCCACGCGGTGGTCATTGCAACATCGGAAAATCACCGGCCCGGCATGCTGCGGGTCAAAGAAGAGTTCCACATGATGGCCCCGCCGGGTAATGATCCCAAGGTGCGTGCGGATATGGTGTTTTTCGAACTTCCCGGCGGCGGTGCGGTGTTCAGTACGGGTTCGATTTCCTACGCGGGTGCACTGGCCCACAATGACTACGATAACAACATCGCAACTCTGACAGGCAATGTGCTGCGCCGGTTTCTGCACCCGGAGCCTTTCGAAATGCCCAAGCAGTAGGGTTGGCTTAAGGCAGGCGTAGCCAGTGCACTAAAGCCGTTGCGCCTACGCCTGCAGTTCTGTCAGCGATCGGAAATTACCCAGTGCTTCCGGGTTAGCCAGTGCACTGGTGTTGCTCACAGGCCGCTCATGAATCACGTCGCGCACCGCAAGTTCGGCTATTTTGCCACTCATGGTTCGCGGGATGTCTGCTACCTGGATGATCTTTGCAGGAGTATGGCGCGGCGATGCGAAGTTGCGAATGCGCAATTTGATGTCGCCCACCAGGGTGTCGGTGAGGGGCGCACCGTCGCGGGTGACCACGAACAGTATGACACGTACATCTTCCTGCCATCGCTGGCCCACGCAGACGGCATCGACAATGTCGTCGAACTGCTCCACCTGACGGTAGATCTCCGCCGTGCCGATGCGTACGCCGCCCGGATTGAGCACGGCGTCGCTGCGGCCGTGGATGATGAAGCCGCCGTGCTCAGTACGCTCGGCGTAGTCCCCGTGTACCCAGATATTTTCGAAGCGGTCGAAATAGGCTGCGCGGTACTTCTGCTGGTCGGGGTCGTTCCAGAACCCTACCGGCGCGCTAGGAAACGCCCGGGTGCAGACCAGTTCGCCGCTGTTGCTGGCCATGTCATTGCCAGCATCGTCCCAGATTTCCACGGCCATGCCGAGACCGGCGCATTGCAACTCGCCCTCGTAAACCGGCAGATTGGGATTGCCGATCATGAAACAGGAAATCAGGTCTGTGCCTCCGGACATGCTGACCAGGTGGCAATCGGGCTGGATGCCTTCGTAGACGTATTTGAAACCTTCATGGGTCAGGGGCGAGCCTGTGCTGATGAGCATGCGCATGGCGCTCAAGTCGTGACTCTCTGCGGGTAGCACGCCTTCTTTCTGAGTGCCGCTTAAGAATTTTGCGCTGATGCCGAACACGGTGACACCCTCGGCCTGACAAATGTCGAACATTGTCGAGGGCTGCGGGTGAAACGGCGAGCCATCGAACAATACCACGGTGCAACGCACTGCCAGAGCGCTGACAAGCCAGTTCCACATCATCCAGCCGCAGGTGGTGAAGAAAAACAGCGTGTCTTCATTGCGCAGGTCAATGTGCAGCTGATGCTCTTTCTTGTGCTGCAGCAGGGTGCCGCCCTGCCCGTGCACAATGCACTTCGGTTTGCCGGTGGTGCCGCTGGAATACAAGATGTACAGCGGATGATCGAAAGGCAACTGGGCGAATTTCAGTGGCGCGGGCATGCCGCTGAGCCAGTCGGACCACATCGCTTCATTTTCCTGAAGCTTGATGCGCTCGCCCAGCACTTCTACCCATATGATTTGTTTGATCGAGGGCACCTGTCGTGCGACTTCACGCACTTTGTCAGTGACGTCTATGATCTTGCCGCCGTAGTAGTAGCCATCGCAGGCAAACAGCACGCCCGGTTCGATCTGACCGAATCGGTCGAGTGCGCCGGCAATGCCGAAATCCGGTGAGCAGGACGACCACACTGCACCGATACTCGATGCGGCCAGCATCGCCACGGCAGTTTCTGGAATATTGGGCAGCCATCCGGCAACCCGCTGGCCTGGCTGAATGTCGAGCTGCTTGAGTCGGCTGGCGATTCGTTCGGTCTGGTCGAAAAGCTGGGCGTAGCTGCACTCGCGTCGCTCGCCGTTCTCCAGGATGCTGACGAATGCGGTTTTGTTTGAGCGCTCTGCAAGCAGGTTTTCAGCAAAATTCATCCGTGCATCGGGAAACCACTGAGCCCCGGGGAAGGTGTCTAGATCGAGCACCGCATGGTCGCCTCTTGCAGAGGCTGCAATGCCGGAAAACTCCCAGAACAGCCTCCAGAAGGCGCCCGGGTCTTCGATGCTCCACTTGTGCAGTGCCGCGTAGTCCGGGAACGCCCTGCCGGTAGCCTGGCTTGCGAAACTGCTGAATGCGGTAAGCTGCGAATTGGCAACCGCCTCGGGCGCTGGTGTCCAGAGCGGTTGTGTCATCGATCCACCTTGCTGAAGCAGGCGCGCAATTCGTCGACGTAAACGTCCGGTTGCTCGAAGGCTGCGAAGTGCCCGCCACTGTCGCGCACCGACCAGTACACGATATTCTTATAGACGCGCTCGGCGAAGCGCTGACTGGTGCGGAAGATCTCCTTGGGGAAAATGGTACCGCCCATAGGGACCTCGACTGCAGAATCACCCAGGCCCGCGCCAAAGCTCTCCCAGTATAGCCGCGCCGATGAAGCGCCGGCGGCGTTAATCCAGTAGACCATCACGTTATCGAGCAGTTCGTCGCGGGTGAGCACGTTTTCCGGGTGACCGTTGCAATCGGTCCAGGCCCAGAACTTTTCCAGTATCCAGGCGGCCTGACCGGCCGGCGAATCCACCAGTCCGTAGCCCAGGGTCTGCGGGCGTGTCGCCTGTTGTTTCGAGTAGCCGGAATCCCAATCCTGATAGTACTGCCAGCCCTGCAGGGCCGAAACTTCCAGTTCGGTGAGGTCATCGGCGTTGGGATCGGGTGGTGCAACAACCATATTCAGGTGAATGCAGGTGCAGTGCTGTGGGTCTTGCAGGGCCACCTGGGTGGTAACGATTGCGCCCCAGTCGCCGCCCTGGGCCAGATAGCGGTCGTAGCCCAGGCGAGCCATCAGCTTGCCCCAGGCCTCGCCCATCCTGGCGGTGCTCCAGCCGGTCTGGGTGGGTTTGCCGGAGAATCCGTAGCCGGCGAGAGAGGGGATGACCAGGTGAAACGCGGGGCTCGCTGAATCCGCCGGCGCACTCAAGGGTTCGATAACTTTAAGGAACTCCACCACAGACCCTGGCCAGCCGTGGGTCAGCAACAGTGGCCGTGCGTCCTGCCGGGCCGAGCGGATGTGTAAGAAGTGAATGTCCAGCCCATCGATCTCGGTTATAAAGTTGTCGAAGGTGTTCAGACGGTTGGCGAGACGCTGCATGTCGTACTCGGTCTGCCAGTATTCAACCACCTCGCGCGTATAGGCCAGCGGAATACCCTGGCTCCAGTCGTCGGGCGTTTCAGCTTCAGGCCAGCGGGTGATGGCCAGGCGTTGACGAAGGTCGTCGATGACTTCGTCCGATATTTCTATGGTGAATGGGCGTATGTCCGACATGTGTGAGTTCCTCGGAAAGTATCAGTTAGAGTGACGCGCAGATATGGCCGCCATCGACGGTCAGGACAGACCCCGTCATATAGCGGGACGCGTCGCTGGCCAGCAGTAGAATGGGACCATCGAGATCTTCGAATTCGCCGAAACGGCGCATGGGAATGCCTTTGACGAACTCCGGGGCTGCGTCGCTCTCCAGCAGAATCCGACTGACATCGGTCAGAATGTAACCGGGCGCCAGGGCGTTGACGCGAATGTTGTATCGAGCGGCCTCCAGCGCCATGACTTCCGTCATGCGGGTCAGACCACCCTTGGAAACCGCGTAAGGAAACTGGCCCTTAATGGTGCGGGTATCGGTGATGGAAGAAATCATGATGATATTGCCGTTGCCTTGCCCATGCTTCTGTACGCGGTCGGTGTAACATTTGGAGGTGAGCCAGACGCTTTTGAGATTGGTGTCGATCACGAAGTCCCAGTCGTCTTCGTCGATCATGGTGTATGTCTTGGCCCCGGCTTCAACGCCTGCATTATTGATGAGTACGTCCAGCCGGCCGAATTTATCGAAGGCGGTGTCGATGAAGTTCTCGATGCTTGCGCGATCGCGTACGTCCAGCTTGACCGCAAGGGCTGTACCGCCGGCGGCTTCTATTTCCGCCACACGCTCGGCAAGTTTTTCTTCCCGGCGGGCGCCGAGTACTACTGTTGCTCCGGCGCTGGCAAGTATGCCGGCGAAATGATAGCCAAATCCGGACGACGCGCCGGTAATGGCGACCACTCGTCCGTTGAGGTCGAATGTATCGGCCAAGTTGAGTTCCCCCAGGTGTCTGGACGGGCAATGCTACCACAGGCCCGGGGGAGATTAGGCGGGTACGCAACACCTTAGGTGCGGTTGCATGCCGTCACGCGCCCGCCCAGCTATGATGTGTGCCTGAATGACTTAATTGAGGATATCTGATGCGCCCCAGACGCTCTGTACTGTATATGCCCGGCGCCAATGCGCGTGCTATGGAAAAGGCCAGATCGCTGGACTGCGATACGGTCATTTTTGATCTTGAGGACGCAGTGTCACCCGATGCCAAGGTAAGTGCCCGTGAGCAGGTGCTCGCCGCACTGGAGGGCGGCGGTTACGGTCATCGCGAGCTGGTGGTGCGCTGCAACGGGCTGGACACTGAGTGGGGCTTTGATGATGTGGCCGCCTTTGCCCGGCAACCGGTAGCGGCATTGCTGTTTCCCAAGGTCGAAAGCGCCGCCCAGCTGGAGGAGATTGTCGCTGTAGTGGATGCATCGGGTGGAGCCGACAAGCCGCTGTGGTTGATGATCGAGACCCCGGCCGGGGTCATGGACCTGGCTGAGTTTGCTGGTCAAGCGCGGGTGGCGGCACTGATCATGGGGACCAGCGACCTGGTCAAGGAATTGCGTGCAACCCATGAACCCGGGCGCGCTAATCTGGCCTACGCGCTTCAGCACTGCGTGCTGGTTGCGCGGCGCTTCGGCAAAGAGATTTTCGATGGGGTACATCTGGATTTTCAGAATGAGGCATCGTTCCGTCAGGTCTGTGCAGAGGGCAGGGCCATGGGATTCGATGGCAAGACGCTGATTCATCCGAGCCAGATTGCGCCTGCCAACGAAGCATTCGGCTACGCTGAGGCAGACATAGAACATGCTCAGCGGCTGTTGTCGGTCTGGCAGGCCGCCCTCGCGGAAGGTAAGGGTGTTGCGGTCCTGGACGGCAAACTGGTAGAGAATCTGCACGCCGCGGAAGCGGAGCGAATTGTCGCATTCGCACGGGCGATCGCGGATCGCGAAAGCGCATAGTCGATATGCTCACGGGGCATTAGGCGTTCTGGTAAGTTTGTAAAAACCAATAAAAACAATTGGTTAGGGGTTTATTTTGGAGTTTTTCCCCGGAGTTTGGCAAGTATTTGTCGAATATTTGGGGCGATTTCCTGGCGAACACCCGGAGGTTTGCTATACCTAAGTTGAAGCCTGGCACGGATCATTGTCCATGGTTTCAAAGTACCCCGGCGACTGGCTTCCCCTCCCTCCCCCAATCCCGTCGCCGGGGTCCTTATTGTTTCTCCTGTTCCGACGAATGCTGCTCTTCGGCGATGTATGCGCGTTCTTTTTCGTCCGCGCCGGGGGGGAACTCAGCGGTAAGACCTTCCCTCTGTGGCGGCTCGTCTGTATAGATCGGCACTCCTAACAGCAACAGGCGGAATCCCCAGTTCGCCACAATATGCAGCACTACTACCAGTGCGCTTGCCCACAACACCGGCTCGAGCAGGCTGCGGTTGGTCAACAAGGTGAAAATGAGCACGCCACATGCGGCAGTGATCAGGCGCATCAGCGTGTTGCTCCTGGTGCCGGGCTCGTCCAGCAGCGCGCAGAAGGTGGCCAGCATCCATACCGCAAGGGGTATCGCTGCTAAGAACACCAGGACCTGTGTGGACAGCGTCATGACAGAATCTCCACGGTGCCGATGGCCGCGTCCAGCCGCAGCGCCTGGCCATCGCGCAGGCTTTGCATACACCCCACGGCATCTACGATACACGGCACATGCAATTCCCTGGCAACGGTGCCCGCGTGTGACAAGAAACTGCCGGTGCCCACCACTACGCCACCGGCCCGGGAGAACAATGGAGTCCACGCCGGGTCGGTGTAGGGGGCGATCAGAATTTCGCCGGATTGCAACGCCTGGGCCTGGCTGAGGTTGTAAATGAGACGCGCCGCGCCTTCGGCCTGGCCGGGACAGGCACATTGCCCGTGTAGCTTACCTTCGTCGTCCTGCAGGTCGTCCGGGTCTGTCTCGGGTGCGGTTATGTTGATTGTGTATCGGACAGGTGCCCGGCACTGGCGCTGCCAGTCGCGTCGGCGACGACGGATGATCTCGTGGGCTGCCGTCGCATCAAGGTTGCCCTTCTGCAGGTCTGTTGCCTCGGCGTAGCGCAGGAAAAACACGTCGCCTCGTGTTTTTAGGAGCTCATGTTCCAGCAACTGGTCCTGCATTTGCAGTACTTTCTGTCGAACTGCATCAAAGCCCATGATATGAAAGTGCCTGGAATTCTCTCGAAGTGCGATGAATCGGCTGATCCTTGCGATCAGCCCGTCGACAACGCGGCGTTGCCAGGGTTTCAGGTGGCTGTGTAATTCGTCCATGGCGGCGAGATGGGTGCCGTGGGCGAAGGCGGCGCTGTGGGTTACCGAGCCGGTGTGCAGCATCTGCAATAGTGCGTTGGGGGTTTCCCGCCAGTTCGGAGCAGCCAGTTCCATTTCGCGTGGTCCGCGGTGTCCGTACTCGTTGAGAAACGTCTGGAAGGCTTCGGTAAACGGGTGATGTGGCGGTAGTGCCGTAGCCTGTCCATCGAGCACCTGGCTGATTAATTCCGCGTCGTCGTCATCTGCGTCCAGTGCGCTGCGCAGCTGCTCGGAAAGGTGTTCCAGGGCACTGACCAGGTTCATCGACTTGAGTCCGGTGTGACCGTGGTATGTGCGGCTCAGGTGTTCCGTCGGGTATTCAGGCGCGAAGCGCTCTACCATGACGCGCAACAAACCGATCAGCAGGAAGTAGCGGCCAGCGGATACGTTGACGAACATCATGCGGTGCGCAATGGGATCGAACAGCCCGTTACCCCACATAAGCCGCCGCAGGGCTTTGCGTGCATCGTAGGCCGGGTCCGCCATGACCTTGCGTACCAGCGCTTTGAAACGGGACATACCCTGTTCCGACAAATCGGCGGCGCGTTTCCAGTTTGCCCCGTCTGCGGCGTAACTCACCGCCAGTAAGGCGAGCGCAGCAAAGGCTTTCAACCAGGAAATGCGGGGTTTTTCGGGAATGGATTTGAGTAACAGGGCATCGACCATTTCGGCATCTGATAGCGCGAAAATGTTCATGGCGTGCAGCGGTGCGATATCGGTATACAGCCGGCCCTGATAGAACGCGCCCATCTTCGGCACCACGCTGGCGAACAGGTCTTCGCTGATCGGCGTCAGGGGTTCAGTGAAGTTCTCTACCAGGGGTTTGAATACCACCAGTGGTCGATCGGTCGGTAATTTCGCTGGACGAGTGGTTATGGGACGTGATTGCAGCAGGTACAGGTCATCTTCGACATAGGCCCATTCAACATCCTGAGGCTCGTCGAACAGGGCTTCCAACTGCTGTGCGAGGTTGGCGATGTGCCCGGCTTCAACATCGTCTAGAACCTGAGCGCGGCGTTGCCCTGCGGCAATTTCCTGCAGACGCTCGCCGGCTAGAATATCGCTGACTTTCGAGGTTACCTGATATTGCTTGTCACTGATCTCGTATGAAGCCAGTCGGCCGCTTTCGTCAACCCGGATGTGGTCCGGTGTGACGCGGCCATCGACCAGGGCCGCGCCCAGCCCCCAGGTGGCTTCAATGACAACATCGCTGCTGGATGGGTCTATGGGGTCCCGGCTGAAGGTAACGCCCGAGCGGGTTGCCGGCAGCATCTGCTGTACGATCACCGCCATGCGTGCGGGTTCGCCGGTTGCTATATCGGTCCAGCCGGAGCGCCGGTATTTTAGTGCGGCGTTGGACCACAACGACATCCAGCAGTCGATGATGGCCTGGTCTATGCGGTTGGGTGTGACGAAATAGTACGTAGAGTGCTGGCCGGCAAAGCTGGCCTGGCTGCCATCTTCCTGGGTGGAGGAACTGCGCACTGCAAGTTTGGTCTCTTCGCCGAAATGATCGACAAGCGCAGCAGCGACATCGGCCGAGAGTTCCATCTGCAGCATCGGGACGTTTGGTTTGACCAGGGGGTCGGTGGCTTTGCCGAAGTGGCTGATGAAGGCGTTGATATCTATGACAAAACCGGGAGGTACGGGAAAGCCTGCCCGGATCATGGCGCCGAGGTGTGCAGCTTTGCTGCCCACTTTATCCAGGTCAGCGAGCGTGATATCAGCGAGAGAGTGAATCCAGTGCAAAGCGGTTCAACGTTAAATCCTTTAACAGAAGCACTAGATTAGCGACAGTTGGGCCAGATGACAAAGCCTAAGCACATAAATTGCGCAGTTGTTTCTCAGGAAGTCGCGGGTTCCCTACCGGCGCGCCTGCGAAGTGCTTCCGCCGGCTTGCTGAAGATGCGCTTAAACTGGTGCGGTAAGGCCAGCATGGCGGGCGTCGTAACCAGTGTCAGCATCGTGGAAAAGGTCAGACCCGAGACGATCGCCTGAGACAGCGGCACCCAGAATGTTGACAGCATACCGCCATAGACAATGGTGCGGTTGATCAGATCAATACTCAGATTGCTCGCCAGGGGCAGCAGGCCGAATACGGTGGTAATGGTGGTCAGCATGACCGGACGCAGGCGTTGTGCGCCGGTGCGGACTATCAGTTGCACATAGTCCAGTTCCGGGTGCTGTCGGCGCAGATGGTTGTAGGTGTCGATCAGTACAATATTGTTATTCACCACGATGCCGGCCAGCGCCACGACCCCCACGCCTGTCAGTACCGCACTGAAGGGCAAGCCGGTTATGAGCAGTCCCAACAGCACTCCGGCAGTGGATAAGACTACTGCAAACAGGATGAGCAGCGCCTGATAAAAGCTGTTGAACTGGGTTACCAGCAGCACGAACATCAGCAGCAGGGAAAGCACGAAGGCAACCATGACGAATGCCACGGAGTCTGCCTGGTCTTCGTTGGCGCCGCGGAATACGATCTTCAGATCCGCATGCCAGTCCTGAGTGTCTATCCATTCCTGCAACTCGCCGACGATGTCGTCGGCCAGCACCCCTGGCGCTACGTTGGCGAATATCTGTTCAACGACGATGCCGTTGATGCGCTTGATGGTGTCGACGTTCGGCGTGGGTTTCTTGGTCACAAAATTGGAGACGGGGACAAGACCACTGGGTGTCGCGATTTTCAGTTCGTCCAGGGCATTGATGCCGCGGGCTTCCGCTGGGTATCGAACGCGGATATCTACTGCGTCGTCGGCGCGGTCGGGGCGGTATTCGCCTACCTTTACCCCGTTGGTGATGAGCTGCACGGCGATGCCGACCTGGCTGACATCCGCACCGAACAGGGCCGCCTGGGCTCGATCAACCTCCAGTTTCCATTCCACACCGGGTAGCGAGCGGGAATCGTCGATATCGCGAACATCCGGCATGCTGGCTTTGATGTGATCGACGATGCGTGCCACTGCGGGTTCCAGAATTGACTTGTTGTGTGACGACAGCTGGATCTGGATGGGCTTGCCGACTGGCGGGCCCTGTTCCATCTTTTCGATCTCGATCTGTACCCCGGGGAAGTCACTGGTGCGCGTGCGTATCTCCTCGAATATCTCGGTGCCGATGACATCGCGCTGGTTCTCGTCGTGGAGTTCCAGGAACATCTGGCCAATGCGGTCCATGCCGCCGCGCTGGCTGGGCCGGCCGGGCAGCAGGGTTACCGAGGTGATGCTGGCGATGCCCTTGACCTCAAGCACCTCGTTTTCCACCTCGTACACCAGCTCGTTTATCTCATCCACACTGAGGTTGCCGCGCGCGCGTACCGAGATATTGGCGAACTTGGGTTCTGAGTCGGAAAAGAAGATCATGCCGCCGCCGAACTGACCGTAGGCCCAGAACGTAGAGATCAGAATGGTAACTGTGACGATCATGGTTACCGTGGCATAACGAGTTGCCTGGGCAAGCAGCCGTGCATAAATGCCGGTAATGGAATTGAGGGTGCGCGGGTCACCTTCTTCGAGTTGTTTGAGCGTATTCATGGACGCTTCGTCGCGGCTACCGGCTTTGCCGAACAGCGAGCCCAGTACCGGTCCGAAAATCAGTGCATAGAGCAGGGAGCCGGTCAGCACGGTGAACACCGTCACCGGCAGATAGCGCATGAATTTGCCCGGAACGCCCGGCCAGAACATCAGTGGCAGGAACGCGGCCAGAGTGGTGGCAATAGATGCAGTCACGGGCCAGAACATGCGCTTCGCCGCCAGGGTATAGGCCGCGCGGCGCTGATAACCTTCGACCATCTTGCGATCGGCATATTCCGTTACGACGATAGCGCCGTCGATGAGCATGCCCAGTCCGAGCAGCATGCCGAACATGACCATGAAGTTGAACGTATAACCGAGCAAGTAGATGAACAACATTGCGAACAGGAACGAAACCGGGATGCCCAGCCCGACGATGACGCCGCTGCGAAAGCCCATGGCGGCGACTACCACGACCATCACCAGACCAAGGGCGGTAAAGATATTGCCCTGCAATTCGGTAACCTGACCCTGAGCGAATGGTGCCTGGTCGGTGGAGTACACGATCTCTACGTAGGCAGGCAGATTCGGCCGTGCGGCTTCGACCACTTCCTTGGCTGCGCTGATGGCATTCAGAATGTTGGCGTCCGCGCGCTTTTTCACCTGCAGGGCGATCGTGCGCTGACCATTGACCCGTGCGTAGCTGGTACGGTCTTTGAAAGTTCTACGCACGGTGGCGACGTCTTGCAGGGTCACTACCGTGTTGCCGTCGGCGCGCACCGGCAGTTCGAACACATCGGATGCCTGCTCGATGATACTGGGAACTTTGACGGAGAATCGTCCCTCACCGGTGTCCAGGCTGCCGGCGGGAATGAGACGATTGTTACGCATGATGGTGTTGATCAGCTCTTCGGAAGAAATGGCATAGGCCTCGAGCTGATTGGGGTCGATTACGGCCTCGAGCATTTCTTCGCGGTGGCCGAACATCTCCGCTGATAGGATATCGGGCTGGGCTTCTATATTGTCTCTGAGGTCCAGGGCGATGTTGTAAAGCATCCGTTCCGGCACATCGCCTACGACGTTGACCTGAATGATCGGGAAGTCGTCTACCGAGGCTTCGGTGATGAAGGGTTCCTCTGCGGTGCTGGGGAATTCCGCCTTGGCGCGATCAACAGCTTCGCGGATGTCTATGAGCGCCTTGTCGAGATCGTGGTCGGCGTCGAATTCCACCATCAGGGTTGCCGCGCCTTCCGCGGCGAACGCCATCATCTCCTCAATCCCCTCGACATCGCGAATCTCGATCTCCAGAGGCATTGCCAGCAGACGCTCCGCGTCTTCCGGCGAAATCCCTTCATGTATCACGGTGACGATGAAGAACGGAACGTCGATATCAGGGTCGTTCGCCACTGGAATCACCGCCCGCGCCATGATGCCGGCGAAGACGATCATGCCCATGATCAGCAGCGTCGTTCGCGATCGGGTTATGGCGGCTTCGATAAAGGCGTACACGGTGTTTCATGCTCCCCGGGGTTGATCTCCAACCACCAGCTGAGAGGATCGTTGATTATGGAGTCAGGGCGCTGACCTGACTGGCTGCGCCGACCTTGACGGGCTGCGCATCATGGGCTTCAGCCCGGACGGCGATGTTGCTTTCGGCGGTCGGCGCGGCATCGGTTCTGGGGCTGGCAGCCGGCAGGGTGGGCGCACTGAGGAAAACCGGGTCTACCCGCTCGCCGGGAGCAACGAGTTCCTGTCCCACCACAATGACTGAAGCGCGGTTAGGCAGGCCCGACACCCATACGCCATCCTCCGCGTCGGCGAGAATTTCGACGTTGTGAAACTCCACCACGTTGTCTGCGTTGATGGTGCGCACGCCAATCTCACCGTTGTCATCCAGGCTGAACAGAGCGGGGCTGATTTTCTGTGCCAGCACACTTTCCACCGGTATGCGGATGTCGGTGGTGATGCCGGAACGTAGTTCCCCGTCGGGGTTGGGTAGCTGAATCTCCACAGCATAGGTGCGGGTAGTGGGGTCACTCTGCTGGCCGATGAAGGTGACCGGCCCGCTCACGGATTTACCGTTTCGCAGTTCGCCGGTGGCGATCTGGCCGAGGCTGAGTTCGATGACGTCCTGTTCGGAGACACGGCCGACAAGCAGCATCGGGTTCATGTCGATTACAGTGGCGCAGTTTGCGCCGGGAGTGACATAGTCGCCCACTTCCTGGTGCACGTCTTCCACGATACCCGCAAAAGGCGCGCGTACATGGGTTTTTTGCAGGTTCAGTTCACGCCTGCTCAGATTAGCATGGGATGCCGCGAGGCGCGCTTTGGCGGCAGCAATCGCGGTGGCCGAGTTGTAGCCCTTTTCCTTCAGACGCAGGGCGCCCTGATATTCGATGCGGGACTGATTTAATGCTTCACGGGCTTCGATGAGGGCAACATGGCGGTCTTCGATGGAGATCTCGCACAGCAGCGCGCCTTGCTCCACCACGCTGCCGCGCTCAACCGGACGGCTGATCACCGAGCCGGCCAGCTCACCTTTCACATCGACGGTACGTTTGTTTTCGGTTTTGCCGCGAACCTTGAGCTTGCGCTGGTGCGGCTGTGCCTCCAATACGGCAACGCGCACCCGGGTGGGTGCGATATCTTCACGAATACGGTCCTGTTCGCGGTTCTGTTGCGCCAGGGATTCCGGGTTTCCTGATCTATCTTCGCTCAGAAGCCCCGAACCCAGCCATGCTGCCAGAAGTAGCGCGATGGCCGTCGCTGTTGTATAGGTTTTTCTCATAACCGGATTGCCTGTCCGAGCGGAAAGGTTACACGGGTTGCCCGCATTATGCTACCAAAAGTAACATAAAATATTCGCGCGCATCGCCTGGTGAGCAGTCTGGTGTCGTGGTGCACAACCGGGTAACGGGCTGGTGAAGTTTAGCTGAAGGCGGGTGCGGTACGCCGGAATTGCGGCGCATTTTTGGCGAATTGAATACGCGAGCGGCGCCAGTAGGAACAGCGCCGCTGCATGGGTCGGTTAGTGGCCGTGTTAGGCGCTTGCGCTCTGCCTGGCTGCCATGCGGTCGAACCAGGGCTTAATGTTGCCCAGGCTCTCGTCAAACGGCTGTCCGACCTGATTGCCGAACGCCAGGATGCAGTACAGCAGAACGTCGGCCAGACTGATTTTGTCGCCGGCGACGAACTGGCGGCCGTCATCCATCAGACCGTTGAGCCACTGCAGTTTTTCCCGGACGATGCTTTTGAGTCCCTCGGCCGCTTCCGGAATAGTAATCATGCGCTCTTTGAAGATCGGCAGACCTTCGGCGTAGCGAAAGCCGTTGGCCAGGGGCTCACAGATGTTGAGATCGACACGGCGGGTCCACATGCGGGTGTTGGCGCGCTCCTCGGGGGTGCCACCAATCAGCGACGTAGCCGAGGAGACTTCGTCGAGATATTCGCAGATGGCGGTCACCTCAGCGACGTGCGACCCGTCGGCAAGCTCCAGACAGGGCAACTGGCCGGCCGGATTCACTTTGAGGTAGTCCTCCTGGCGGTTCGCGCCACCCATCAGGTCAACGTCCTGCAACTCAAGTTCGACCTGAGCTTCGGCTGCGAACATGCGAACAATATGGGGATTGGGCCCCATGGAGTTGTAGAGTTTCATAGTTTCTCCCGATCTGGTGTGATTTTAGTTTGCGTTTGCGCCTTAGCATGCACCGGTTGTATGGCTTTTACCAGGCGCCGATGTTCTCCATGCTTTGCCATGGTTCCGCCGGGGCCTGCGCCTCGCCGGCCTGCAGGAGTTCGATGGATACACCGTCCGGTGAGCGGACGAACGCCATACGGCCATCACGTGGCGGGCGGTTAATGGTGACGCCGGCCTGCTGCAGCCGTTCGCAAGCGGCGTAGATATCGTCGACTGCATAGGCGAGGTGTCCGAAGTTGCGGCCGCCATCGAGTTCTTCAGGGTCCCAGTTGTAGGTGAGTTCCACCTGAGCGCTGCTGTCGCCTGGTGCAGCCAGGAACACCAATGTGAAGCGGCCTTCTTCACTGTCGTAGCGTCGCAGTTCTTCAAGACCTAAAGCGTCGCAATAAAATTTCAGTGAAGCGTCTACGTCTGTTACGCGGACCATGGTGTGCAGATATTTCATGGATAATGTGCCTCTTGGTTTTTTTGCATCATGCGATGGCGCCGCTGGAGAGCAGAGCATCTACCTTGTCCGGCGCGACGCCAGCTTCGATGAACACTTCCCGGGTGTGCTGGCCGGCATCCGGCGCAGGTCCGCGTACGGCTACGTCGGCGCCGCGAATATGAAACGGCGCGGAAACGATTTCCATGGCGCCGCCACGCTCGTGCACGATGACCGAGAAAGCGCCGCGCTCGCGTAGCGCCGGGTCCTCCACCACTTCGGGTAATTCAGCGACAGGTTCCCAGATCAGCCCGGCGGCGTCGAGCTTGGTACGCCAGAATTCCAGGTCATGGGCGCCGAAGCGGGCCTCCAGCTCCGGTATCAGTCCGGGTCCATGCTCCGCCAGGCCGAGCAGCGTCTGATAACGTTCATCGGTGGCCCAGTCAGGGCGCTCCATCATTGCGCAGAACGCATCCCAGTAAGGTGTCGCCATGGGCATGACCAGGGCCAACCAGCGTTCATCCTTGGTTTTGTAGTAGTTCCAGATCGGGTTAGGTGGCTCCTGTTGGCTGGTTTTCGGCGGTTGTACGCGCTCAAACAGCGTAGTGGTCACATCGCTGGCCAGCGCCCAGATGCCGGTGCGTTGCAGAGTGACTTCGACGTACTGGCCTTCGCCGGTCTGATCTTTGACCCGCATGGCGGCCAGAATGGCGCTGAGCAGATTGAGTGCGGTGGTACGATCGCCATAGCCGCCGCGCGACAGCGCCGGTGCGCCGTCACGTTCGCCGAATACTGACATGGCGCCGGACCGCGCCCAGAAAGCGGTCTGGTCGAATGCCTGGCGATCGCTGTCCGGACCGGTAGTGCCGTAACCCGAAAGCACCGCGAAAACAGCCTGCGGTGACAGCCGGTGAACGTCTGCATCGGTCAGTGCATAACGCTGCAGACGCTCCTGGGTCAGATTGGTAACGAATACATCGCAGTCTGCGGCGAGTTCATAGACCAGTTCCAGTCCCTGCGGGTCTTCCAGGTTTACGCACACGCCGCGCTTGCCGCGATTGTCGAACTGGTAGCAGGGGTGCACGAAATCCTCGCCCAGCATGGCCGCATACATGCGCCGATAGGTATCGCCGCCGGGAGGCTCCACCTTGATTACTTGTGCGCCCATGTCTGCCATAAGAGCCGCGCAGCTGGGCGCGGCCAGCCAGCTGGCGACCTCTACGACTTTGATTCCGGCGAGGGGTGCGGTCATGGTTTTGGTTCCTCCCATTTACCCAGAGGGTATTAAATCTGCGCAGGCGCGGAAGGGGAAGGCTTAATCGTGAAAAGCTGCAGTCGCGGATGATTGAAGAATGTTGCGGACAAAAAAAACCCTGCGAAAAGCAGGGCTGCGATATCAAATCACGAGTGACTCATTGGAGAGTTGGGGTCATTGAAAAGAAATCGATATACAGCCTCTATAACCAGGTGAAGGAAAGCAGGCTCAATGCAACGGCACTCAGCGCGGCCAGTACCAGAAACGTCTCGCCGGTGGTCAGATGCTCTTCGTTAGCTGCGGCGTTAGCTTTTGCCGTCGCTGTGGTGTCTGGTACTCGGCTGTTCACGCTGATACGTTCTCTGTAAACACAGCCGATAGATTATTGTGTAATGCTGCGGGGTTGCTGTACTGAATATGGAGTTAAAATGGATTGTGAAATGGGACGATCCGAAGATCGGATGCCCTAGTGCACGTCTGATCAAACCAGGAGCGATCAATTGAGTATGCGAAACTGCCTCTTGACCGTACTTGTCGTGTTGAGTGCCGGTTGTGTGGTCAACCCGGTGACCGGCGAGCGGGAACTGGGCCTTGTGAGCAGTACCCAGGAAATCGCCATAGGCCGGGAACAGTACGTGCCGGCTCAGCAGATGCAGGGTGGCGCTTATCGTACCGACCCTGGGCTCGGCGCATACGTAAACCGTGTAGGACGGCGCCTTGCTGCAGCCAGCGGCGTGGATCTGCCCTATGAATTCGTGGTACTGAACAATTCCACTCCCAATGCCTGGGCGCTGCCCGGCGGCAAGATCGCGATCAATCGGGGGCTGCTGACTTCTCTGCGCAATGAAGCCGAACTGGCGGCAGTGCTGGGCCACGAAATCGCCCATGCCGCGCTGCGTCATGGAGCCAAGCGCATCGAGCGGGAGTATGCTGCCCAGGCGGTGATGATTGGTGTCGCCATTGGCGCCAGCGGCAGCGAATACGCCAGGGAAGCCTTGGTCGGCACACAGGTGTTGGCCACGCTGCTGAATCAGAGGTACTCCCGCGATGCCGAGCGTGAAGCGGATTTCTATGGCACACAATTCATGGCCAAAGCCGGCTACGACGCCTATGCCGCGGTGACCCTGCAGGAGACGTTTATGCGTCTGGCTGCTGAACGGCGTAATGATTGGCTGCAGGGGCTGTTCGCTTCCCACCCGCCCTCTGTCGAGCGGGTGGCCAACAATCGGCAGTTACTGCGCCAGTTGCGGGCCGAGGGATTCACCAGCGGCGAGCTCAATGAGCCGGCATATGCGGCGGCGCTGCGTCGGGTGCATGAGGCGGCGCCGGCTTATGAGGCGTTTGATGAGGCGAATGTGCTGTATCAGGAGGATGACTACACCAGCGCCCTGACGAGGCTTGGACGTGCGCTGGCGGTGGTGCCTGGGGAAGCTCAGTTTCATGGTCTGCGCGGTGCCATTCGATATCAGCAGGAGCGATACACCGACGCTGTCACCAATTTCGATCGCGCCATCGCACGCGACGACGGCTATTTCTTCTATTACCTCAATCGCGGACTGGCGCGGCGGGCGCTGGGCCAGTCCGGGATGGCGCGCCCGGATCTGACCGCGTCGCTGAGACTGCTGCCCACCAGCGTTGCCTACCAGAATCTCGGCGAACTGGCGGAAGCAGATGGCAATATGGAACTGGCGCGTACCTACTACGAGCAGGCGGCCCAGGGACAGGGTGCATCGAGTGTGGCTGCCAGGGCCAGCCTTGTGCGTATGGAGTTGCCTGATAATCCAGGCAAGTATCTACCTGTACGGCTGGCCGCCGATGCTCAGAAGCGGGTTGCGGTCCAGGTGCATAACAGGTCGGCGGTAGCACTGGCCGACGTGGTCATTCGAGTGGAACTGCAGTTGCCGGGAGGCGTACGCAGCCGTACCGTAAACGTTGCGAGGCTGGGTGCGGGTAAGGCTACGCAGATCATCCTGAACGTGAATGCCGAACAGCTTTCTGCGAGCCGCGGATACGCAGTATCTGCGTCGCTCGCGAATTAGGTTCTACGGGTTCGCCGGACCGAAGGTGGCAGGCGGCGCCGCGCAACTCTGCATGAGGTCTATGAATGCCAGTATTCGAAGAACATCAGGTTAGAAAATGGCGAAGGGCATGTTAATTTGGCGCACTGGACCCGCCTGTCGGGTTTCGCTCACTTAATATTCAGGAATCAAAAATGGCTGAAACTGCTCTGCAAAACCCTGATCTGTTCGAATTGACAATGTCGGAAGAGGCCGAGCCGCTGTTCGATGCGGTGAAGAAACACATTCACGATAATGTAGAACCCATCAGCGAAGAGTTTTACGCGCTGGACAAAGAGAAGGACGATCGCTGGACCTGGCATCCCCGCCAGCTTGAACTGCTGGATGGCGCCAAAGCCAAGGCCAAGGAGGCGGGCCTGTGGAATTTCTTCCTGCCCGACGCGGAAACCGGCGAGGGTTTGTCTAATCTCGACTACGCCTATATCGCCAACGAATTGGGTAAGTACCCGCTCTCGTCAGAAACCCTCAACTGTTCTGCGCCGGACACAGGGAATATGGAGGTGCTGGAGCGTGTTGGTACGCCGGAGCAGCAAGAGCAGTGGCTCAAACCGCTGCTGAATGGCGAGATCCGGTCGGCCTATGCGATGACCGAACCGGCGGTGGCTTCGTCTGATGCGAAAAACGTCAGCACCAGCGCGGTGCTGGAAGGCGACGAATGGGTCATCAACGGCGAAAAGTACTACATCTCGGGCGCCGGCGATCCGCGCTGCAAAGTGATGATTACCATGGTAAAGACCAGTCCTGAGGCGCCACCGCATAAGCAGCAGTCGCAGATACTGGTGCCCATCGATACCCCCGGTGTCAGCGTGCTCGAAGGCATGGAGTCGTTTGGTGAAGACGATGCGCCTCACGGGCACATGCATATTGTTTTCGACAACGCAAGGGTGCCGAAAGAGAACATCCTGCTTGGCGAAGGACGTGGCTTCGAAATCTCTCAGGTGCGCCTGGGTCCGGGCCGCATTCACCATTGCATGCGCTCCATCGGCGCCGGCGAAAGAGCCCTCGAACTGATGGTGCGCCGCGGTCTTGGGCGCCAGGCGTTTGGCCGACCGATTCTACAGCTGGGCAAGAACCTGGAGCTGGTATCCCGCGCGCGCATCGAAATCGATGCCTGTCGTCTGATGGTGCTGCAGGCCGCCAAGGCAATGGACGTGCTGGGCAACAAAGAAGCCCGCATTTACGTGAGCGCCGTGAAAGCCATGGTGCCCGAGAAAATGTGCAACATCATCGATCAGGCTATTCAGATCCACGGCGCCACAGGGGTTTCTCAATGGACACCGCTGGCGCGAATGTATGCACGGCAGCGCAACCTGCGTCTGGCGGATGGTCCTGATGAGGTGCATCACATGGTGGTTGGCCGCAACGAGGCCCGCAAGTACGAAGGTCAGGCTTATACGGGCATCGACGATAAGCTGGTTCTGGATCACCCGCGCACATAGAGCCCGTTTATATCAGCGCATAAAGCCGCCGCAGGGGCGTATCCTTCGGCGGCTCTTTTTGTCTACGCGAGTCTCGCCGCTTGCGGTGAATTATTCCCAGGCGGATATCTGCGGTAGAATCCGGAGCCAACGCAATATCTGACGCCTTCTTTGACAACGAAATTCTTCCACAAACAGATCTCCGGCCCATTCACCGTACCTTCGGGTATCGTCACCACTGCGGTATCCATCATTCAATACATGTTCGAAAACGTTCCGGAAGTGGGCGTACTCACCACCAAAAGTATCGGTCTGCAGCCTCGGCTTGGGTATCGCGAACCGGTGTTGAGTCAGTATGCGCCCGGGTGTTTCGTCAATGCCGTGGGTCTGACCAATCCCGGTGCGCAGCGCTCGGCAGAGTTGTTTGCCGAACTGCAGGTTGCAGAAGACAAGTTCTTGTTGATCTCCATATTCGGCGGCAGCGTGGAGGAATTTGTCGATGTTGCGAAACTGCTGGCGCCCTATGCGGACGGGCTCGAACTTAATCTGTCCTGCCCTCACGCGCAGGGCTATGGCATGGCCATGGGGCAGGATCCCGAACTGGTCAGGGAAATTACCGCGGCGGTCAAAGCTGCGGTTGCGGTGCCGGTGATTCCCAAGCTCACGCCCAATGCCAGCAACATTGCTGAAATCGCCGCTGCCGCAGTGGCCGGCGGCGCGGATGGGCTGTGCGCTATTAACACAGTAGGGCCGGGCTATGTCAGCGCGCATGGTGAGCCGGTGTTGAGCAACGAACTCGGCGGTATGTCGGGCAAAGGTGTGTTACCCATCGGGCTGAAGTGCGTGCGCGAGATTGCTGAGGCGGTGGACGTGCCGATCATTGGTTGTGGCGGTATCAGCTGTGCGGATGATGCGCGCGCGTATGCTGCGGCAGGGGCAGACATATACGGTATCGGTTCCGCGCTGGTGGGTATGACGTCTGAGGAAATCCGTGAATACTTCGCGGTGCTGGGGACAGAATTTAACGGTTCGGGAAGCCGCAGTGAATCGCTGGTCTACTATGACGTGGATATGAAATTCCGGCCCGTGACGCTGGTGCGCAATGAGCGGGTCGCCGAAGATATATGCATTCTGACCTTTGACCAGTCTGTAGAGATTGAGGCGGGCGAGTTTATTTTTCTGTGGATTCCGGGCCTGGGCGAAAAGCCGTTTTCGGCACTGACTGATGACCCGTTTTCCCTGGTGGTCATCGATGTAGGCGAATTCACCTGCGCATTGATGGATCTTGCTCCAGGTACACAGGCCTTTGTACGCGGACCCCACGGCATTGCCGCCAGGCCGCCGGAAGATGCGCAGATCGTGGCGGTTGCCGGGGGAACAGGTCTGGCCGCGGTATATCAGCTGGCCAGAGATTTCGGTGACGCGGATGTGTTCGTCGGTGCGCGCTCTGCGGATCGCTTGTACTTCAAAGAGGAGTGTGTGGCCTGCGCGCGGCTGCACATCGCCACAGATGATGGCAGTGAGGGTTTTCACGGCCTTGTTACAGAGTTGCTGGCCGAGCATCTGCGGGGCCTGTCGAGAGAGCAGCTCGACAAGCTGGTGTTCTACAATTGCGGCCCCGAGCCCATGGTGCATGCGGCCGAGGCGGTGCAGCGGGAGTTTTGCGCTGAGCATCAGATTTTCAGCGCCATCGATTATCTGACCAAGTGTGGTGTGGGGATCTGCGGGGCCTGCGCTGCACCCGACGGCCGGCGGCTCTGTGTGGACGGTCCGTTTCTTGGCAGGTCCGCAGCAACAGATTTGTAAGTCCGACAACCGACAGGAGAGGGTACAATGAGTGGATTGCAGATGACTCAGGCTGAACGCGAGTCGTTTCTGGCCGAGCCGCATATCGGCGTGATTGCGCTGAACGAACCCGGTCGCGGGCCGCTGGCGGCGCCGATCTGGTACGGCTATGAGCCGGGTGGTGAACTCACCGTGCTGATTGGGCCGCAGTCGCGCAAGGGGCGACTGCTGAGCGAGGGTGACCGACTGTCCTTAGTGGCACAGCAGGAAAATCTGCCTTACCGATACGTCAGCGTGGAAGGGGTCGTCGCCTCGATTGCGCCGAGTACGGCGGATGCACTGGCGGCCATGGCGATACGCTACCTCGGCGAAGAACAGGGGCAGGCCTATGCAGCGGCCAACGCCGATGGCGAAAACGTAACCGTAGCCGTGCGCATCGAACGCTGGTTGAGCATCGATTACGGTAAAATGTAGGCCAATCTGAGTAATTGCGCGAACTTTCGCGTCTGCTGATGGCGTCAGGAACGTGTGATGAGCGTTGTTCACATTGGCCTGCCGGGGGGGTATAAAGGCGCTTGTTGTTCTTGAGTGGAAAGGGGAATTGCGTGGGCCGCGGAAGCAAGTTTTTGGGTGCGTTGGCGGTGTCAGGCGGCTTGATACTGGGTGGCTGCGGCGGCGGTGGCGGCGGTGGCGGCAATAATTCGAACAACCCGTCCCCCGGTGGAGGTAATCCACCGCCGGCATCCAGCACGGATTTCGAAGAGGGCATCTTCAGCACTCCCTCTACATATGCGGCGCAATGCGAGGTTCCGCGCGGCGCAGGTTTTAACGACACACAGGGCGCTACCGAAGACGAAAACGACTGGCTGCGCGCCTGGAGCCACGATCTGTACCTGTGGTACGACGAAATTACAGACCGCGACCCACGTGACTACAGCACGCCCGACTACTTCGAGTTGATGAAGACCGAGGCCACCACGCCGTCGGGCAACCCCAAGGATCAATTTCATTTCACCTACGATACCGAGGTCTGGCAACAGCTGTCGCAATCGGGTATTTCTGCCGGGTACGGCGCCAAGGTTGAGTTGATATCGGCTTCACCGCCGCGCCGGGCTGTGGTGGCCTTCGTGGAGTCCGGGTCGCCTGCAGAGGCTGCAGGTCTGACGCGCGGCACTGCCATTGTCGAGATTGATGGGGCTGATCTGGTCAATGGTGGGAGCCAGGCAGATGTCGACGTGCTGAATGCCGGACTGTTTCCCGGCACCACGGGCGAAAGTCATGATTTTGTCGTGGAAGATTTTGATGGCGCGAATCGCCGCTCGGTGACCATGGTGTCGGCGGAAATCACCCAGGATCCGGTTCCCACAGCACGGGTGATCGAGACTGCGCGCGGGGATGTGGGTTACATGCTGTTCAACGATCACATCGCGCCGGCGGAGGCTGCACTGGTTGAGGAGATTGAAACCTTTGCGGCGGCGGGCATTGTCGATCTGGTTCTGGACCTGCGTTACAACGGCGGCGGCTATCTGGATATCGCCAACGAACTGGCCTTCATGATCGCCGGCCCGTCCGCAGCTTCCGGCAGGGTGTTCGGTGAAATCCAGTTCAACGATAAGCACACCACCACGAATCCGGTTACCGGTGCTGCGCTGTCATCAGAGTTCTTCCACGAAACCACTCAGGGATTTTCCCTGACCGCTGGAAACTCTTTGCCCAGCCTGACTGTGCCGCGAGTGTATGTGCTTTCGACCGGTGGCACGTGTTCAGCCAGCGAATCCATCATCAACGGTTTGCGTGGTATCGGCTTCGAGGTGGTGCTGATCGGTGGAGCGACCTGTGGTAAACCCTATGGTTTTTATCCCGAAGACAACTGCGGTACAACCTATTTCAGCATTCAGTTTCGCGGATTGAATGCCGCTGGTTTTGGCGATTATGCCGACGGCTTTGTTCCAACTGAAACTCCGCTGGAGGAATACGAGGTGGCCGGTTGTGATGCGTCGGATGACTTTTCCCGGGCGCTTGGAGATGTTGACGAGACCCTGCTGGCTACAGCGCTGCACCACATGGAGAATGGCGATTGTGTCTTGCCGGTTGCCGTTTCCAGCGCCGCCGAAGAACTGCAGCTGGCCAAGCCCGCGGCTTCCGGCGGTTTGCCAATTCGTCAACCCGTGAGGATGCCGGGCATGATCGTTAGATGATGCAAACGGCGAAAGTCGGTGCGCTGATGATGCTGTGTGTGTCCGGGTGTCAAACTCAATCGGGGGCGTTGCAGCCGGCTCGCGCGCAGGCGTTGTCCGACGAAGGCATTAACGAGATCGTGCAGATTATCGCGGCTGAAACGGGCAGGGATGTAATTCGAATCAGTGCGGCCGCGTTTGCCCGGTCGCATATTCTGCTGCTCGACAGTGCGCCGCGGCGCAGTCTGCAGCACGGTGTGATTGATGCAAGAGAGTCGTCCCAGCCACTGCGTTTTCACCTGCTGACCGATGGCCGGCGTTGCTACCTGAGCTCTGAGCAGACCGGCGTGCAGGTTGCGTTGTCGACGGTGCAGTGCAGTTCTGACAACAGCTGATCGTGGTTCTATCGCGCCCGCTTGCGGAATCTGAAAACAAACCGGCTGGTCTTGCCCCGCAGTTCAGGGTCGAAAACGCTTCTGTTCAGCTGATCTGCCGGGTTCGTCAGCACATCGCTGGCAGCCACGAACTCGAAGCCGCGCCCGCCGATGTCTTTTTTCGCGAAGTCGGCGTCTATGCGGTGCAGGTCCTGGGCGTGAGCGGAGCCGGATCCGGCCATGGCGTGATGGTCGATAATCGCCAGGGTTCCCCCGGGTTTCAGGATACGGTATAGGGTTTTGAGCAGGCTATCTGCGGTTACCGACCAGCCATTCTGAGTGAAATAGGCGTCATGGTAGGCCATCACCAGCATTACCATGTCCAGGCTGTCAGAAGGCAGGTTGATGTCATCCACTTCCCGTACGTACACCTCGACATTGGGCAGGCGGTTGTTGTTTAACCGCGCCCGCAGATTGCGGGCCAGCCCCAGGTACGCCTGATTGTTGTGCAGATAAACCTTGCCTGCCGGGCCCACCCGCTGTGCCAGCAGCTCTGAGTAGTAGCCATTGCCGGCAAACAGGTCCAGGACCTTCCAGCCGGGTTGTACCTGGAAAAAGTCGAGTACTGCAGCAGGCCTGCTGGTCAGATCGCGCTCGGCATCTTCCGAGCTACGGGGGAGTGGCGGGTCGGCGTGCATTGGGTAGGTCGCGGCCATTCCCAGAATCATGGTGAGCACGGTGATCGACAGTTTCATGATGCAGCTCTGTTGGCACTCGGGGTGGCGGGCTTAGCCGGATAATGTCGCTTTTGCAGGCGAACAACCAGAGTTTGGCGTTCACGTGGGCGCGCTCGGCGCGTAGACTTCCCGGCATCATGACGCACATGCAGACCAGCGATCCGGCGCCGTCGGAATATCAGCACCGAGCTCTACAACTGCTCAATGATGTCTATGGCTACGATTCCTTTCGCGGCCGTCAGGATCAGATTATAGAACAGGTCTGTATCGGCCGGGATGCGTTGGTGCTGATGCCGACCGGCGGGGGCAAGTCGCTGTGTTATCAGATACCGGCCATGCTGCGCGATGGCGTGGGCATCGTGGTGTCGCCGCTGATCGCCCTGATGCAGGACCAGGTGCAGGCCATGCAGCAGCTGGGCGTTCGTGCAGCGTTTCTGAACTCCACCCTGCATCCGGCGGAGCAGGCAGATGTCATCGATCGGGTGTGCAGCGCAGCCGTCGATCTGTTGTACATTGCGCCTGAACGTCTGCTGCAGAGTGATACCCTGGCCTGGCTGGCAGATTGTTCGATCTCGCTGGTCGCTATAGACGAGGCCCACTGCGTATCATCCTGGGGGCATGATTTCCGCCAGGACTACCTGCAGCTTGATGGGCTTGCCACGGTGTTTCCGGGGGTGCCGCGTATTGCCTTGACCGCCACGGCTGACCCGCGTACCCGCGAGGATATCGTTGCCCGTCTGGCGCTTGCCGACCCGCAGGT